>JALSKC010000031.1 GCA_026989055.1 Paracoccaceae bacterium | reverse complement strand
AGTTCACCGCCGCCGGCATCGGCCAGTTCGGCTCCGGCTGGGCCTGGCTGGTGAAGGACAAGGACGGCGCGCTCAAGGTCACCAAGACGGAAAACGGCGTCAACCCGCTGTGCTTCGGCCAGACGGCTCTCCTGGGCTGCGACGTGTGGGAGCACAGCTATTACATCGACTACCGCAACAAGCGCCCGGCCTATCTGCAGAACTTCCTCGACCGGCTGGTGAACTGGGAAAACGTGGCCTCGCGCCTGTAGAGCAGATCCGAAGGTCCGTTTCCCGGGTCGCGTTCCCGGGGCACGTTCCCGGATCGCGTCCCCGGGCCAAACGGGCCCGTCCGGCCGGCGCCGGGCGGGCCTTTGCCTGCCGGATCCCCGCCCGGACATGAAGCCCTCGTTGCCCGGGTCTCGCTATCCCGGTCTCGCTGTCCGGGGCCGGCCACGAAACCCGCGCGGCACATGTCCGCGGCAAGGTGAAGGGGCTGGCCAGCAGGGGGCGGACGGCCTTGCAACTGCCGACGATCCCGGCCAGCCTGCACCCGGAGGCGGCTGGCAGAGCAGACATGCACGAATCGAGGAAAGGCGTTCTGGCCATGATCGCGGCCTGCGTGATCTGGGGGCTGTCTCCGCTTTACTACAAGCTGCTGGCCGATGTGCCGCCGCTGGAGGTGCTCGGGCACCGCACCCTGTGGTCGCTGGCATTCTTCGGGCTGGTGCTGCTGATCCGGCGCAGGCTGGGCGAGGTTTTCGCGCTGCTGCGCCGGGCCAGGGGGCTGGTCCTGGTGACGCTGGCGGCGCTGATGATCTCGACCAACTGGTTCTTCTACATCTGGGCGATCCAGGTCGGGCGCACCGTCGAAGCCAGCCTGGGCTATTACATGTTTCCGCTGGTGGCGGTGCTGCTGGGGGTGCTGGCCTTCTCCGAGCGGCTCTCGCCCTGGCGCAGGATGGCCGTGGCGCTGGCCGCGCTGGCGGTGGTGCTGCTGACCTGGGGGCTGGGCGCGGCGCCGTGGGTCTCGCTGGTCCTGGCCGGCAGCTTCGGCCTCTACGGCCTGCTCAAGAAGCAGAGCGGCGCCGGGCCGGTGGTTTCGGTCACCGCCGAGGTGCTGGTGCTGGCGCCGCTGGCGGCGGCATGGCTGTGGGGGGTGCACACGGCCGGCTGGACGGGCATGGCCGGGCGCGCGGGCCAAGGGGCGGTATTCCTGCGCGATACGGCCGACAGCCTGCTGCTGGCCCTTTCCGGCCCGGTGACGGCCGGGCCGCTGATCCTGTTCTCCTATGCGTCGCGGCGGATCACCATGGCGACGCTGGGGCTGGTGCAGTATCTCAACCCCACGCTGCAGTTCCTGTGCGCCGTGGCGATCTTCGGCGAGCCCTTCACCGGCTGGCACGGGCTGGCCTTCGCCCTGATCTGGGCGGCGCTGGCCGTCTATTCCGCCGATGCGTTCCGGCTGGAAAGGGCCGCGCGCAGGGCGCTGTCGAGGGATTCGGCATCCTTCGACAGCGTGACGTAGTCGCGCAGGCCGGCCTCGGCGAAACCCTCCTCGATCACATGATCGAGGAGGGCCATCAGCGGCCGCCAGTAGTTCCGGCTGTTCAGCAGCAGGATCGGCTTGCGGTGCAGCCCCAGCTGGCGCCAGGTGAGCACCTCGAAGAATTCGTCCAGCGAGCCCGCGCCGCCGGGCAGCACCACGATGGCGTCGGAGTTCATGAACATCACCTTCTTGCGCTCGTGCATGTCTCCGGTGACGATGAAACGCCCCGGCGCGCGGCTCCCTCTCTCCCTTTCCAGCAAATGGAGCGGGATCACCCCGAGGGTTTCGGCCCCGGCCCCCCGCGCGGCCTGGGCCACCGCGCCCATCAGCCCGATCTCGCCCGCGCCATAGACCAGGCGCCAGCCGTTGCGCGCGATCAGGCGGCCGACAGCGCGCGCCGCCGCGTCATGGGCCGGATCGGCGCCGCTCCGGGCGCCGCAGAAGACGCAAACCGAAAATGAAGATCCTGCCATCGATACCTCGCCATCGCCGGTTTCGGTTTTGACCGCGCCGGGCGCTGTTGCTATCCTCGCCCGGATGCCGGCATGCCGGCAAAGGGGAACATACGGATGGCAAACAGGGCAGAAACGGGCAGCGGGCGCAAGGCCCTGGCCGCCCTTTTCGCGGCGGGGCTTCTGGTGCTGCTCGGCAGCGGATACGCGCTGCGCGAGCGTCCCGCCCCCGCCGGGCCGCCCCCCGCCGGGCCATCCCGTGCCGACGGCCCTTCCGGGAGCATGCCCCGGGCCGGCTCCGGAACCGCCGCCCCGCCGCCCGCCTCCGCGGCCGAGACGGCACAAGCCCCCCCCGCCGGCGCCGCTCCGGAAAGCCCCGCGCCCCCACCGGCTGCGGAAAGCGGGCGCTCCGGCAGCGCTCCCGCACCGGAAGCACGCCCCGCCCCGGAAGCGCGCCCCGGCCCGGAAGCCGACGCGCCTCCTCCCGAAGGCACGCCGTTCCCTGGCACTGCCGCTTCCCCCCCGGAAACGGCGAAAGCCGCAGCGCGCCCCGATGCCGCCCTGGACACGCCGGACACGCCGGCCCGGCAGGCTCCCGCCCCCCCCGCGCCGGAAACCGGCGCCGCTCGGCCCCTCCCCTCCTCCGCCACGCCGGAGCCGGCAGAACCCCGGGCGGCAGGACCGGGCGCCGCCCCGCCGCCGGGCACTGCGCCGGATGCCGCCCCCCCGCAGCGGCGGCTCCCGGGGCCGCGCTTCGACATCGTGCGGATCGACCCGCAGGGCAATGCCCTGGTTGCCGGGCGCGCCCGTCCGGGCGGGCGGGTCAGCCTGCTCCTGGATGGCGAAACCGTCGCCGAAACGCCAGTAGGGGCGGACGGGAACTTCGCGCTTCTCTTCACTCTGGAGCCTTCGACCGCAGCCCGCGCCCTGTCGTTGCGCGAACGCACCGCCGACGGGGAAGAACTGGTTTCGGCGCAGGGGGTGATCGTCGCTCCGAACGCGTCCCTTCCCTCCCCTGACGCAGGGCACGCACAGGCGGACGCGCCCGCCTCCGCATCCGGGCGGGAAGGCACACAGGAAGGCGGGCCGGAAACCGCTCCCTCCCCCCCCGCCGCCGACGGAGAGCCCACACGGCGCACCGCCACCGCACCTGCCGCCGCACCTGCCATTGCCCGCCCCCCGGAACCGGCGCAGAACGTCCCGACGGAATCGCCCGCCGCACCGCAAGCCCCGCCCTCTCCTGCCGGCGCACCGCTGCTCATGCTGGCTTCGGAAGAGGGAATCCGGCTGCTGCAGCCCGGTGGTCCCGCCGCAACGCTTGCCGAAGGGATCGCTCTGGATGCGATCAGCTACGATCCGGCCGGCACGGTCACCATTGCCGGGCGGGCGCATGGCGCGGCCGGTTTCGTGCGCCTCTACCTCGACAACCGGCCGCTCCGCACCGAGCGGATCGCGCCCGACGGCACCTGGCAGGCGTCCCTGCCGGAAACGGATTCCGGCATCTACACGCTGCGGATAGACGCCCTGGACGACAGCGGCGCGGTGCTTTCGCGCCTGGAAACGCCCTTCCGTCGCGAAGACCCGGCAGAGCTTGCCGCGCTGAACGCCGATCCTTCCCCCGACGGCAGCTTCCGGCTGACCCGGGTCACGGTCCAGCCCGGCAACACGCTGTGGGGGATTTCCAGCAGGGCCTATGGCAGAGGGATCCTGTATCTGCGAATCTTCGAGGCCAACCGGGAGCGCATCCGCGACCCGGACCTGATCTACCCCGGTCAGGTCTTCGTGGTGCCCGAAGGGGAACCGGCGGCCGAGTGAGCGGCGACGGGCCGCGCCGCCTCCGCCCCGCTGCGGGCGCAGATTTCGGGATGCCCCATGCAGCAGTCGTTCAGGAGATAGCTCATGAGCGCACCCAGCCGGGCATGGTTGACCCGGTAGCGCAGGTAGCGCCCTTCGCGGCAGGAGGCGATCAGCCCGGCCTGCTCCATCACCGTCAGATGAAAGGACAGCCCCGAGGCCGACACCCCGACCCGGCGCGCGATCCGTCCGGCCGGCATGCCGGCCGGACCCTCGGCCACCAGCAGGCGCAGGATGTCAAGCCGGATCCCGTTGGCCAGGGCCGAAAGCGCATTCAGGGCTAGACACTTCTCCATGGCTCAACTATTCATGAGTTCAACTGTTCATGAACTGTTGAAACAAACTAGCATGCGCCGCCGCCCCCGGCAAGGACACATGGGCCGGGCGGCAGGAAACGGTCCCGCACCGGGCGGCCGCCCTGCGGTGCGGACACGCACCGGCAGCGCCACGAAAGAAGCACGAAAGAAGGCAGGGACAGGCATGATGCGCCATTCCGTGACCAAGGCCGAATTCACCGCCGAAGACCGCCGCCGCGGCTGGCGCACCATTCGTCGGGTGGCGCCCTACCTCTGGCCCCGGAACCTGCCCTGGGTGCGCCGCCGGGTGGTGCTGGCGCTGGCGATCCTGATCCTCTCCAAGCTGGTTGCCGTGATCACGCCGCTCTTCTACAAGGCGGCGGTGGACGCGCTCGGAGGCGCCTCCCCATCGGGGCCCGAGATGCTCGGCCTCGGGGCCATCGGGCTGACTCTGGCCTACGGCATGTCGCGGCTGATGGCGGTGGGGTTCCAGCAGCTGCGCGACGTGATCTTCGCCCGCGTCGGCCAGCGCGCCGTGCGCCAGCTGGCGCTGGAGACCTTCCGCCACATCCACGCGCTTTCCATGCGCTACCACATCACCCGCAAGACGGGGGGGCTGTCGCGGATCATCGAGCGCGGGGTGAAGGGGGTCGAGTTCCTGCTGCGCTTCCTGCTGCTCAACATCGGGCCGCTGATGCTGGAACTCCTGATGGTGGCGGCGGTGTTCTTCTGGCTGTTCGACATCCGCTACCTGGCGGTGGTCCTGCTGACGCTCGCCGCCTACATCTGGTTCACCTTCAAGGTGACGGAATGGCGGGTCAGGATCCGCAAGGAAATGAACGACCAGGATACCGCGGCCAACCAGAAGGCGATCGACAGCCTGCTCAATTTCGAGACCGTCAAGTATTTCGGCGCCGAGGAGCGCGAGGCGGCACGCTACGATGCCTCGATGGAGCGCTACGTCTCCGCCGCGCTCAAGACCAGCTATTCGCTGGCCTTTCTCAACTTCGGGCAGGCCCTCCTGATCACCCTGGGGCTCGTGGCGGTGATGGTGATGGCCGCCATCGGGGTGCGCAACGGGCAGCTCACGGTAGGCGACTTCGTGATGGTCAACGCCTACATGATCCAGATCACCATGCCGCTGAACTTTCTCGGCTCGGTCTACCGCGAGATCCGCCAGGCGCTGGTGGACATGGGCGAGATGTTCGACCTGCTCGAACAGCCCCCCGAGGTGGCCGACCGTCCCGGCGCGCCCGCGCTGCGGGTGGGCAGGGGGCTGGTCGAGTTCGACGGGGTGCATTTCGGCTACGATCCCGCGCGCGAGATCCTGAAGGGAATCAGCCTGCGCGCCGCCCCGGGGAAGACGCTGGCCATCGTCGGCCCGTCGGGCTCGGGAAAGTCCACGATCGGACGTCTCCTGTTCCGCTTCTACGACGTGACCGGCGGCGCGATCCGGATCGACGGGCAGGACATCCGCGAGGTCACCCAGCGCAGCCTGCATGCCGCGATCGGGGTCGTGCCTCAGGATACGGTGCTGTTCAACGACACGATCTACTACAACATCGCCTACGGGCGCCCCGACGCCTCGCGCGAAGAGGTGATCGCCGCGGCGAAGGCCGCCCGGATCCACGACTTCGTGCTGAGCCTGCCGGAAGGCTACGACACCCAGGTGGGCGAACGCGGGCTGAAGCTTTCGGGCGGCGAGAAGCAGCGCGTGGGCATCGCCCGCACCATCCTCAAGAACCCGCCGATCCTGCTGCTGGACGAGGCCACGAGCGCGCTCGACAGCCAGACCGAGCAGGAAATCCAGGAGAGCTTGCGCGAAATCAGCCACGGCCGGACCACGATCACCATTGCCCACCGGCTCTCCACCATCGCCGACGCCGACGAGATCGTCGTGCTCGACGGCGGGGTGATCGTCGAACAGGGCCGGCACGACGAATTGCTGGCGCGCGCCGGCCGCTACGCCGCCATGTGGCACCGCCAGGCCGCGGAAGCGGAGGAGGAAGACGGCGCCGCCGCCTGAGGGCGGCCCGGGGCGGGCAGGCAACGGATGCCGCTGCCCGATCGCCCCGGGGAAGAACGATCCTTCCCCCCCCGCCCGACTGTCCTGCCCGCCGGGGTCGTCCCGACCGAGGCGACAGGAACTGGTGGCAGAGACGCTCCCATGATATCATCGCCCTGCCGGCGGGCACGCATGCCCGGCGGGGTCCGCCGGATATCGCAACATGTTATCGGTAAACAGTAGGAGGAAATCATGCACAGACGTGGTATCGGCATCGCCGGCTGGGTGGCGTCGGCTCTGCTGCTGGCCGGCTGCGCAGCGACTACGGGAACGAACGCACCGCCCCCGGTCAATCGACTGGAATACGGCAGCGCGGTCTCCGAAAGCTACGACCCGCTCACGAATGACGCAACGCTCACCGCCAACGGCAACACCGTGACCATCACCTACCAGGCGTCGAGCGGGACCATAGAAGCCTACTTTGACTACGGCGGCGCGGCACCGTTGGACTTCAGCCGGATCATGGTGCGCGCCATTCCGTCTTCCGGCCTTGGCGCAAGCGCCGTCTTCTGGAGCGACAACAGCAACGGCAAGCTGGCGGGCAGCTTCGTCACCACCACGGCGCCCGGCCCGATGCCGGCGACGGGCAATGCCACCTTCAGCGGAAAATACACAGGGCTGAGGGTCGGGATAGGGTCCCATGATCTGCGCGAAACGATCAGCGGTGCTGCCACGCTGAACATCGACTTCGCCGGAACCTCGCTCAGCGGCACGATCACCAACCGCACCGGATTCAACCTTTATGACGATATCACGCTGCTGCCAGCCACTCTGAACACCGACGGAAGCTTCGCCGGCATCACCAGCGGCGGCAGGCGCAACGACAATCCGTTCTACACCGCGCTTGACGGCAACTATGCAGGTTTCGTGCTCGGCAACGGCAGCCAGGGAGCGGTCGGGATGCTGACCTTCCAGCACGCTGTCTTGCTCAATCCCCCGAGCAGCGTCGAATACGGGGCTTTCTATGCCGAGTGAGCACTACCGGGCGCGCGCCTGACAGCGGGCTCGGGAAGAGGTGAGCGCAAGGGCCGGCCGGGCCGCGGCACCAGCCGGCAACCGCCGGAGGGCCGGGCGGCTGCCATGCGCGCTATTCGGCGGCGCGCAGCGGCGGCTTCCCGGGGCCGTCGCTGTCGCCATCGGCCCCGGCATCCCCGGGCTGCTCGGCATCCCCGGGTTCTTCGCCCGTCACGGGCTCTGAGGCGGCAGAGGCGGCGGCGCGGGCACGCTCGATCAGCGCGACCCCCGGCCTGTCCATCTCGGGCAGGTCGGCCTGCTCCTGGAAGGAGTCCAGCGCCTCGGCACCGGTATCCAGAAACACCGGCGCCACCGCCGGCGCCCCCTGGCGGGGCGAAGGCGAGGGAACGGGCCGCGGCCCGCGCGCACGCGCGCCGCCTTCCCGGGGCCGGCCGCCTTCCGGCTCCCGGGCGGCTGCGCCGGCTGTCGCCGACGCATCCTCGTCCTCCCACAGGATCGTGGGCGCCTTCACCCGCCGCGCGGCCAGGGCGAGCGCCAGGTCGCGGGCCACCGCGCTGTCGCGGCCGAGGGAGAGCGCCTTCAGCCGGGCCAGCGAGCGGTAGGCGCCGGCCTCCAGCCAGACCCTGAGCGCCAGCATGGCCGGGGTGAAGACCAGGGTCAGCACGGTGGCGATTCCGAGCCCGAACACGACCGCGGTGGCAAGCTGCTTCCACCACAGCGCGGTGGGGCTGTCGATCGAATAGCCGCCGTTGATGAAGTCGAGCGAGAGGCCGAGCATCATCGGAGTCAGCCCGGCCATGGTGGTGACGGTGGTCAGCAGGACCGGGCGGATCCGGACCTGTGCGGTGCGCACGATCGCCTCGAGCCTCGGCATGTAGCGGGCATATTCCTGATAGGTATCGATCAGCACGATGTTGTTGTTCACGACGATCCCGGCCAGCGCCACGATCCCGGTGCCGGTCATGATGATCGAGAAGGCCTGGTCCATCACCAGCATGCCGATCAGCACCCCGGTGGTCGAAAGCACCACCGCCGTCAGCACCAGGGTCGCGTTGTAGAAGCTGTTGAACTGGGCCAGCAGGATCACGAACATCAGCCCCAGAGCGCCAAGGAACGCCTTCTGCAGGAAGGCCTCGCTTTCCTTCTGATCCACCGCGTCTCCGGTCCATTCGTAGCTGACCCCGGCAGGCAGGGGGTTTTCCCCGGACAGCCAGCCGTCGAGCAGCGCGCGCCGCTCCACGGCGGTGATCGGCACGGTCTTCGCCGTGCCGTCGGCGTTCAGCACCGGGCGACCGTTTTCGTCCAGCACCGGGCGGCTCAGCCCCTCGGCTACCGCCGCCTTGACATCGTAGTAGCGTTCCTGATCGACCCGGTGGATCTGGGCCCGTTTCTCCACCGGGCGGCGGGTGATGAAATAGGACAGCGGCACCAGCCCGTCGCGGGTGCGCAGGCGCAGCGTGTCCAGCGTGGAAAGCACCCGGTCCTCTTCGGGCAGACGCACCCGGATCTCGACCTCCTCATCCGAGCTCTGCAGGCGCATCGTGTCGAGCAGCAGCCCGCGGGTGACCAGCTGGACCATGCCGCCGATGGTGGCCACATCCGCCCCGAAGCGGCCGGCCCGCTCCACATCCACCTCCAGCTGCCAGTCGATGCCCGGCAGCGGCAGGGTATCCTCGATGTCCTTCAGCCCCTCGGTGCTCTCGAACTTCGCACGCACCACCTCGACGGCGCGCCGCAGCGTGGCCCAGTCCTCGCCCTTCAGGCGCAGCTGCACCGGCTTGCCCGAGGCCGGCCCCATCGACAGGCTGAGGATCTCCGTGAAGATGCCGGGGATCTCGGCCAGCCGGCGCTCCAGCCCGGCGATCACCCGATTGCCGTCAAGCTCCGGGTCGTCCTTGCGCAGCTCCCAGGGGACGAGTTCGATCTGGATCTGGCCGATGGTATCGCGCGGGGCGTTGGCCCCGCCGGTGTTCTGGTTCAGCCCCCCGGCTCCGGCAAAGGCGAAGACGCTCTCGATACCGTCGGTCTCCAGCACCACCTGCTCGACCTGGCGCACCAGCGCATCCTTCTCGGACAGCGAGAGATTGCCGCGGGCACGCACGAAGATGATCGCCTGCTCCGGTTCGCTCTCGACGAAGAACTCGACCCCGCGGTTGTTCTGCGCGTAATGGCCGAATACCGCTACCACGAAGGCCACCACCGCCGCGATGGTGAGAAGCGGCGTCAGCGGGTTGCAGACGATCAGCCGGGTGAAGCGGCCGAAGGCATTCTGCTGCCGGCCGGTCCGGATGCGCTCGGGCCCGGGCTCCCCCTTCAGCGCGCCGATGGCGACCGAGCTGGCGAGCGCCCCGACAACGAACAGCCCCGCCCCCGGCAGCATCGCCGCCCACCCCTGCAGCGGCGCGCTGCCGTCGAACAGGTAGCCCGGGTTCAGGCTCTGCATCGCGGCGAGAAACAGCAGATACAGCGCCGGCGGCACCAGGGCCAGCCGCAGGATCCAGGGCAGCCGCCGCAGCAGGTCCGAGGCCTCTCCGAGAGCGCGCGACATCCGCCCCGCCACCCCGCCCATCACCGGCAGATAGATCAGCGCCACCACCAGCGAGGCCGACAGCACGAAGATCAGCGTTACCGGCAGCATCCCCATGAACTGCCCCGGAATCCCGGGCCAGAACAGCATCGGCAGGAACGCGCACAGCGTGGTGGCGGTAGAGCTGACGATCGGCCAGAACATGCGTTTCGCCGCTTCCACATAGGCGCGCATCGGCCCGCTGCCCTCGCCGATCCGCCGGTCGGCGTATTCGACCACCACGATGGCGCCATCCACCAGCATCCCCACCGCCAGGATCAGCCCGAACATCACGATGTTGGAAATGGTGATCCCCATCGCCGCCAGCAGCGCGAAGGTGAGCAGGAAGGAGGTGGGAATGGCAAAGCCGACCAGCAGCGCCGAGCGGGTGCCGAGGCTGGCCAGCACCACGATCATCACCAGCGCGATCGCCGTCAGCACCGACCCTTCGAGCTGGCGGACCATGGAATCGACGATCACCGACTGGTCGTTGGAAATGCCCGCATGCAGCACGGCCCGCAGCTCCTCGGGCCAGCCCGCGCGCTCCTCCTCGACCGTCGCCCGCACGAGGCGCGCGGTCTCCAGCAGGTTGTAGCCCTTGCGCTTGACCACCTGCAGCGCCACCGTGGTCTCGCCGTTGTAGCGCGCGGTGCCGGCGCGGTCCTCGAAGGTGAGGCGGATGTCGGCCAGATCGCCCAGCGTCACCACCCGGTCCCCGTTGACCTTGACCGGCAGGGAGCGGACATCTTCCGGCCCGTCGAAGGATGACGGGATCTTCACCGAGAACGCCCCCTGCCCGGTCTCGATCTCGCCTGCGGCGATCAGCCGGTTGTTGTTGCGCACCACGCCTATCAGCTCGGCCGCGGTGACATTGTAGGCCTCCAGCCGCAACGGATCGATGATCACCTCGACCATCTCGTCGCGCTGGCCGGCAAGCACCACCTCCAGCACCGGCTCCAGCCCCTCCAGGCGCTCCTGAAGATTCCGGGCGACCCGCAGGAGCGTGCGCTCGGGCAGCTTCCCGGTCAGGTTGACGATGATGATCGGAAATTCGGAAAAGTTGATCTCGCTGATCGAATACTTGTCGGCCCCGTCGGGGAATTCCGCCTCGACCGTGTTCATCCGGTCGCGCACATCGGCCAGGGTGCGGGTACGGTCCCAGCCGTATTCGAATTCGAGCACCACCCCGGCGTAGCTTTCCGCCGCCGTCGCGCTCATCCGCTTCAGCCCGTCCAGATCCGCAAGCGCGGCCTCCATCGGCCGGACGAGCAGGCTCTCGCTGTCCTCGGCCGATATCCCCGGAAACGGCACCGAAACGAACAGCGCCGGAATCTCGATGTCGGGTTCGCCCTCCTTGGGCAGGGTGGTATAGGCATAGCCCCCCGCCAGCACCGACATCGCGATGAAGGCAAGAACCATCCGCGCCCGCGCGCCGGCCCAGTCGACGATGCCCTTCATTGCCCCGGCTCCCCGCGCACCGGGATCACCTCGACCCCGTCGGTCACGTATTCCTGCCCGACGACGATCACCTCGACCACCTCCGGCAACCCGGCGACCCAGATCCCCTCGGGGGTGTCGCGCAGCACCCGCACCGGCAGAAAGCGCACCCGCGCATCCTCCGTCACCGTGCGCACTCCCAGCGTGCCGTCATCGTCCAGGGTCAGCGCCGACTGCGGCAGAAGATGCGCCGCCATGCTGTCGGCCACGACGACGATCTCGACGGTCTGCCCGGCCCGCACCGCCCCGTCCGGGTTGGGCAGATCGACCTCCAGCCGGAAGGTTCGGGTCAGCGGATCGGCCGCCCGCCCCAGGAAGCTCACCTGCCCGCGCAGCTCCCGGCCCGAAACCAGCCGCGCCACGGCCGGCGCCCCCACACGCACCCGCCCCAGATCTCCCTCGGGCACGAAGCCCACCAGCCGGATCGGATCCAGCCGGATCACCGTCGCGCAGGGCATGCCCGGCTGCAGCAGGCTGCCGAGCTCGGCCGAGTCGCTTTCCAGGATGCCGCCGAAGGGGGCCGTTATCTCGAGGCGGGAAATCTCGCGCTCGGCCGCCGCCACCGCCGCCCGGGCGCCGTCATAGGCGGCCTGGGCCGCGTTCAGCCGTGCTGCCGAAGCAAAGCCGTCCCGCACCAGCCCGCGCGCCGCTTCCAGGTCCAGCTCGGCCTGCGCCAGCCGCGCCTGCGCCTCGCGCAGGGCCTGCTGCCGCGTGCCCGGGTCCAGCCGGCAGAGCACCTCGCCGGCGGCCACCCGGCTGCCCTTGCGCCGGGGCTCCGAGATCACCCTGCCGGCGGTCTCGGCCCGCAGCTGGACCCGGCGACTCGCCTCCGTGCTTCCGCGCAACAGGAGCGCATCGGGAAATTCCCCGGCCACGTAACGCCGCACCACCACCGCGGGCAGCCGCCCGCCCGCCGGCGCGGCGCCCGCCCCGCTTCCCGCCTCTCCGTTCCCCGCGGCGCCCGCCGCGGTGGACGCCCCGGATGGAACCGCCGAGGAAGGATCGGCCGCCGCGCCAGCCTCCTGCCCGCCGGCCATGCTCCCTGAAGCCGCGAACTCGATCAGGCGCTCCCGCTCGAACACCAGCATGTAGAGTGCAATCATCACCACCAAGGCGGTGAGCAACGAGAAAACGCGCATCTCCGGTCCCGACCATTACCGGACCAGCCGGTCCAACAGCGCCCGACATAGGGCTTTTCGGCCATCACCTCAACCCCCTTCCCGCAATGCGAAAGGCAGCAGGCCAATTATCGCGCCTCGCGCGCATCGGCCTGCAGGGGCCGGCGGCGCCTCTGCCGGCGGATCCGCAACAGCCCGAAATGTCAGGCCCGCCAGGGCCGCGGCGCGAGACGGGAAGGGAAACGGGAAGGAAACCGGGAGCGAAGCGGCGGCGGAGAAATCGGCAGGTTGCGCAAAATTCTACGCATTTTCCCGCCCGCTCCGGCCCGGATCCGGCGCCTTCTTCCGCCCCCGCGCCGCCGGCGCCGACAGCCGGTCGCCGCTGGAAGACCGCTGCCGCGCCGCCCCCGGCACGCTCCTGCCGCCCACTGCCGCGCCACCCCCGCACGCTCCCGGCGCGCTCTTGTCCCGCGCGCGCCCGGCACGCTCTTGGCATCGGCATGACGGTTGCGCTAAGAGGGGGCGATCCGGGCAGGAGGCATGGCGTGAGCGACACCGACAGTTTCATCGAGGAGGTCACCGAGGAGCTCCGGCGCGACCAGCTGTTCCGGCTGATGCGCCGATACGGCTGGATCGCGATCCTGCTGGTGCTCCTGCTGGTGGGAGGGGCCGCCTACAACGAGTGGCGCAAGGCGCGCGACACCGCCGCCGCGCAGGCGCTGGGCGATGCGATCCTGGAGGCGACGCGCCCGGAAGACCCTGCCGAACGCGCCCGGGCGCTGGCCGCGCTCGAAACCGGCGGCGCGGCACGGGCGCCGGTGCTGCTGCTCGCCGCCGCCGAGGCGCTGGAGGCCGGCGACAGGGCGCTGGCCGGCCGGTTCCTGGCCGACCTGTCGGCCGATTCCTCCCTGCCGCCGGTCTGGCGCGACCTTGCCGCGCTGAAGGAGATCATGATCGCGGCAGAGGAACTGCCGCCGGAAACCCGCCTGGAGCGGCTCGCACCCCTGGCGGCCCCGGGGGCGCCCTATCGCCTGCTCGCCGAAGAGCAGATGGCGCTGGCGGAGATAGAGAGCGACCGGCGGGCGGCGGCGCTGGAACGCCTGCGCGCGATCCTGGCCGACGAGGCGGCCACCGCGGGCTTGCGCCGGCGGGCGACGCAGCTGATTGTGGCACTGGGAGGAGATCCGCAGGCCGCCTGATCGGCGCCGGCACCGGAACGGGTGGCTGCACGGCCCGGGAGGCAAGCCGGTCAGGAGGTGAAACGGCCCGGGAGACGAAACGGAGCGACGGCGCGAAAACGGCGGCTGCGGAACGGGGCGCGGAACGGGGCGCGGAATGGGGCAACGGGCGGAAGACAGGCGGATGCCGGATCGGAAGACGGGTGCGGAAGGACGAATGACAGGGGAAGGGGGCAGGCACATGGGACGGGACCATCCGGCAGCACCCGGGCCGAAGGCGGCACCGGCACCCGCCGACACCCGGCCCGGGCGCCCCTTCGGGCTGCTCGCCGCCGCGGGGCTGATGCTGCTGACCGCCTGCGCCCCGCCCGACGTCACCCTGCCCGGCCCGCGCGAGCCCCTGCGCCCGGAACGCGAAGAGGCCGAAACCCGGAACCGCGCCCAGCCGCTGCGCCTGCCGGCCCCGCGCGCCAATGCAGACTGGCCGCAACGGGCCGGCAACGCGCGCAACCGGATCCGCCACCCGGCCCTGGGCACCGCCCCCGCCCTGCTCTGGTCGGTCGGGATCGGCGCCGGCAACGACCGCCGGCACCGGATCACCGCCGATCCGGTTGCCGCCGGGGGGCGCATCTTCGCCCTGGACAGCCGGGCCCGCGTCTCGGCGCTCGGCCCCGACGGGCAGCTGCTCTGGCAGCGTGATCTGACCCCGCCCGGAGAAGACCCCGACGACGCCTCCGGCGGCGGACTCGCCGTCAGCGGCGGCAGGCTGTTCGTGACGACCGGTTTCGGAGACCTCTACGCGCTGGCCCCCGACAGCGGCGCGCCGCTCTGGCGGCAGCGGCTGGAGGCTCCCGCCGCCGGCGCTCCGACGGTTGCCGGCGGGCTGGTCTATGTCAGCACCCGCGACAGCCGGGGGCTGGCGATCGACGCCGAAACCGGGCGGGTGCGCTGGCAGCTGAGCGGAACGCCTTCGGTTGCCGGAATCTCCGGCGGCGCCGCACCGGCAGTGGGCGGGGGGCGGGTGGTCTTCCCCTACAGCTCGGCGCAGCTGGCCGCGGCCTTTCCGCGCGGCGGGCTGCGGATCTGGCGCGCCTCGCTTGCCGGCGGTCGGCCCGGGCAGGCCTATGCCCGGCTCGCGGATGTGACCGCAGATCCGGTGATCGACCGCGGCACCGTCTATGCCGGCAATGCAGCCGGGCGGACGGTGGCGCTTCGTCTGCAGGACGGAACGCGGCTGTGGAACGCCCCCGAAGGCGCGACCGGGCCGGTCTGGGTCGAGGACGACAGCCTGTTCCTCGTCTCGGACCGGGCGCAGCTGGTCCGGCTGGAGCGGCGCAGCGGCAGGCGGATCTGGGCGGTGCCCCTGCCCGAATTCCAGCCCGCGCGCAACGACCGGCGACGGCGCGACGTCTATGCCCATTTCGGGCCGGTGCTCGCCGGCGGGCGGCTCTGGGTCGCCTCGGGCGACGGCTGGCTGCGCGGCTTCGACCCGGCCGACGGCGCCCTGCAATACCGGGTCGCGCTGCCCGGCGGCGCGGCGAGCCGGCCGATCGTCGCCGGCGAGACGATGTATCTTCTGAATGCCGCGGGGCAGCTTCTGGCTTTCCGTTGACGCGGCGCTGGTGTAAGGGCAGCCCCTGCCCTGAAACCGGAGCACAGCTGCGATGAACTTCACCCTTGCCATAGTCGGCCGTCCCAATGTCGGGAAATCGACCCTGTTCAACCGCCTGGTCGGCAAGCGGCTGGCGCTGGTCGATGACCGCCCCGGAGTCACCCGTGACCTGCGCGAGGGAACGGCGAAGCTGGGCGATCTGCGCTTCAGGGTGATCGATACGGCAGGGCTGGAAGAGGCCACCGATCAGTCTCTCCAGGGCCGGATGCGCGCCCTGACCGAACGCGCGGTCGAGATGGCCGATGCCTGCCTGTTCCTGATCGACGCCCGCGCCGGCGTGACCCCGGCCGACGAAAGCTTCGCCCGCCTCCTGCGCCGGCGCAATGCCCATGTCCTGCTCGCCGCCAACAAGGCCGAGGGCGCAGCCGCCGAAGGCGGGCTGATCGAGGCCTGGGCGCTCGGGCTCGGCGAACCGATCCGCCTGTCTGCCGAACATGGCGAGGGGATGGCCGAGCTCCATGCCGCCCTGCGCCCCCTGGCGGAAGCTTTCGCCCGGCAGGCGAGCGACGACACCCCCGCTGCGGCCGACGACACCCCCGCTGCGGAGGCTGCGGAGGAGGACGCCCCCGAGGTGGATGTGGAAATCGGCGGCGACGGCGGGCAAGATACCGCCGCCCGGCACCGGCCGAGCCGCGACAGGCCGCTGCGGATCGCCGTGGTCGGGCGCCCCAACGCCGGCAAGTCCACCCTGATCAACCGGATCCTCGGCGAAGACCGCCTGCTGACCGGCCCCGAAGCCGGCATCACCCGCGATGCGGTCTCGGTGGCCACCGAATGGAACGGCCTGGCGGTGCGCATCTTCGATACCGCCGGCATGCGCAGAAAGGCCCGGGTCCAGGACAGGCTGGAAAGGCTGTCGGTCGCCGACGGGCTGCGCGCGGTGCGCTTTGCCGAGGTGGTCGTGGTGCTTCTGGACGTGGAAAAGCCCTTCGAGCAGCAGGACCTCCGGATCGCCGACCTGGCCGAACGCGAGGGCCGCGCGGTCGTGCTGGCGGTGAACAAGTGGGACCTGGAAGGCAACCGCAGCCGCAGGATCGGAGAACTGCGCGAGAGATTCGAGCGCCTCCTGCCACAGCTGCGCGGCGCGCCGCTGGTCACCGTCTCTGCCCGGACCGGCAGCGGGATCGAGCAGCTGCGCCGGGCCGTCCTGCGGGCCTACGAAACCTGGAACCGCCGGATCCCGACGGCGCGGCTGAACCGCTGGCTGGCCGGCATGATCGCTGCCCATCCCCCGCCGGCACCCTCCGGGCGACGGATCAGGCTGCGCTACATGACCCAGGTCAGAACCCGCCCGCCCGGCTTCGTGGTGATGGCCTCCTTCCCCGACAGGCTGCCGGAAAGCTATGCGCGCTACCTCGTGAACGGGCTCCGGGAAGATTTCGACCTGCCCGGCGCACCGATCCGCCTGACCTTCCGCAGCCAGTCGGAAAGGAACCCCTTCAGCGGCCGCAGGAAGGCCGGACCATCGAAGCTGCGCAAGCACCTGGGCAAGAAGCCCCCGCCCCGCTGAACGCACCGGACGGGGCGCGAGGGGCGCGAGGGGCGCAAAGCGGGGCGCACGCGGCCCGGGCCCCGGACTCCGGGAGCGTCAGGCTCCGGGAGCGTCGAAGATTCCCGGCCCCTCCCCCCGCGCCGCGCCTTCCAGAAGCGCCTCCATGTAGCCGGCAACCGAGGACCGGCAGAACAGGCGCAGCTCGTCCGGCCCGGAAATCCAGAAGGCGGCGGCAACCTGCCCGAGGCGGCTCCGGCGGAACATCCCTGCGCCGAAACCCGCCGGCGACACATCGGCCGGCCCCAGCCGGGCCAGGGCCTCGCGCCAGCCCGGCCCCGACAGGGTGAATACCGCACGCGCATCGGACACATCGGCCAGCAGGTGATGTTCGCCGGCCAGTTCCCGCGACAGCCGCTCCAGCAACCCGGCCGTCCGCTCCCGCGGACACAGGAGCAGCCATTCGTCGGGCGACATCCAGGCAACCGCCCCCCCGTTTGCGCTCACGATCCGCCCCCGCTCCGGCAGCGCGGCGCCGCGCATGCCGCCCAGCGCCCCGCCCAGCGCCTCCCCCAGCCCCGGAACATGGGGCGCGCAGCGCAGCGCGATCATCCCCAGACCGGGCCCCCGGCGCAGGCGCAACCGCGCAGCCTCCCGCTCAGACATTCTGCTTCTCCCCGTCCTTGTCGTAGAAGACCGGGCTGACGATCCGGGCCCTGATGATGCGGCCGCCGGTTGCAGGAAACGCCAGCACCTCGCCCATGCGCTCGGGACCGTGCTCGACCAGCCCCAGGGCGATGCCACGCCCCAGCGTGGGCGAGAAATAGCTGGAGGTCACCCGCCCCTGCACCTTGCGCTGGCCGTTCTCGTTCACCCCTTCGGCCGCGGCGTAGGCGCCGTCGGGCAGCACCGAGCCGTCGAGCGTCTCCAGCCCCACCAGCTTCCAGCGGTTCGGGTCGGTCATGTGCGGGCGCTGATGGGCACGCTTGCCCAGGTAGTCGGCCTTCTTCTTCGAGATCGCCCAGCCCAGCCCCAGATCCTGCGGGATCACCGTGCCGTCGGTTTCATCCCCGATCATGATGAAGCCCTTCTCGGCCCGCATCACATGCAGCGCCTCGGTGCCGTAGGGCATGATGCCGAATGCGGCCCCCTCCTCCACCAGCCGCTCCCACAGGGCCAGCCCCTGCCCGGCGGGCACGGCGATTTCATAGCTGAGTTCACCCGAGAACGAGATGCGGAAGACGCGGACCGCAAAGCCCGCCAGCTCGCCCGCCCGCCATTCCATGAACGGCAGGGATTCGCGCGATACATCCATCCCGCCGAGCCTTTCCAGCAGCGCCCGCGCCTTCGGCCCGACCACGGCGATCTGGGCATACTGCTCGGTCAGGTCGGCGGTGAACACCCGCCAGTCCCACCACTCCGTCTGCAGCCAGCGCTCCATGTGCTCGTGGATGCGTTCGGCGCCGCCGGTGGTGGTGTGACACAGGAAGGTTTCCTTGTCGAGCCGCACCACCACGCCATCGTCGATCAGAAAGCCGTTCTCGTTGCATATCAGCCCGTAGCGGCAGCGCCCCGGCTTCAGCGTGCTCATCATGTTGGTGTAGATCATGTCCAGGAAACGCCCGGCATCCGGCCCCCTGACAAGGATCTTGCCGAGGGTAGATGCATCAAGCAATCCAACGGCCTGCCTCGCGTTCCTCACCTCTCTAATCACCGCATCATGGAGGCTCTCGCCATCGCGCGGATAGGCGTAGGGGCGCCGCCACTGGCCCACGGGCTCCCAATGGGCGCCGTGGGTCTCGTGCCAGCGGTGAATCGGGGTTTCGCGCACCGGCTGAAACAGATCTCCGCGCGCCTCCCCGGCGATGGCACCAAAGCTGACCGGAGCCCAGGGCGGGCGGAAGGTGGTGGTCCCGGTTTGGGGAACCGGCTGTCCGAGCGCTTCCGAAAGGACGGCCAGGCCGTTTATGTTGCTGAGCTTTCCCTGATCTGTTGCCATGCCGAGCGTGGTGTAGCGCTTGGTGTGCTCGACGCTTTCGTATCCCTCCCGGGCGGCCAGCTCGACGTCGGAAACCTTCACGTCGTTCTGGAAGTCGAGCCACATCTTCATCCGCGCCTTCGCCCCGGCCTTGCGCGGCATGAGCCACACCGGCAGCATCGGCGCGACCTCTTCGGGCGCCACCGCGGGCAGCGGCGCCCGCGCGCCCCCCCGCTCCCGCCCCGTCCCCAGGGCTTTCAGCGCGGCTTCGGCCGCCACCTGCCCGTCGGCCAGCGCGGCGGCAGTCTCCATCCTGCCATTGGCATTGCCGGCAGCGAAGACGAGAGGCGCCCCGTCGGCGCCGGTGGGCGGACGCTGCGGGTCGGGGCGGAAATGGGCCTGCCCCTCCTCCCACAGCAGCTTGCCGCCGCAGTGCGACCACAGATGCACCACCGGCGACCAGCCCCCCGACATGGCCACCGCATCGCAGGCGATCTCCTCCAGCACCGCGCCCTCGCCCTCATGGGCGCACAGCCGCACGCCCCGCACCCGGCGGCGCCCCTTCACCCCGGCGATGGCACTCCCCGAGACCACGCGGATACCCATCTCGCGCGCCCGCTGCACCAGCGGCCCGTCGGCCTGCGGGCGGGCATCGACGATGGCCGGCACCTCCAACCCCGCCTCGCGCAGCACGAGCGCGCTGCGGTAGGCATCATCGTTATTGGTGACGACCACCGTGCGCCGGCCCGGGGCGACCGCCCAGTTGACCACATAGTCGCGCACCGCCGAGGCCAGCATCACGCCCGGAACGTCGTTGCCGACAAAGGCCAGCGGGCGCTCCAGCGCGCCGGTGGCGGTGATGATGCGCCGGGCACGAACCTTCCACAACCGGTGACGCGGGCGGCCGTCACCGGGGGTATGAGCGGCCACACGTTCATGCAGCAGGGCATATCCGTGGTCATAAACACCCACCGCCATGGCGCGGCGGCGGAGATGGACATTGCCCATGCGCTCCAGTTCCCCCAGCGCCGCATCGACCCATTCTGCCGCCGGCCGGCCGTCGAGGCGCACCCCCTCCACCGGGGCGCGCCCGCCCCAGTGCGGCCCCTGTTCCACCAGCATCACCCGCGCCCCGGTCCGTCCCGCCGTCAGCGCCGCCTGCAACCCGGAGATGCCGCCGCCGATTACCAGCACGTCCACGTGAACGTGAAAATGCTCGTAACCGTCCGGGTCGGGCTCCTCCGGTGCGCGCCCCAGCCCGGCGGCGCGGCGGATCAGCGGTTCGAACAGCTTCTCCCAGGCCCCGCGCGGGGCCATGAATGTCTTGTAGTAGAAACCGGCCGGCAGGAAGCGCGCGGCGAGGTCGTTGAGCGCACCGAGGTCGAATCCGAGCCCCGGCCAGTGGTTCTGGCTGACCGCCTCCAGCCCGTCGAACAGCTCGACGGTGGTGGCGCGCCGGTTCGGCTCGAAGCGCCCGCCGCGGCCGAGCCCGACCAGCGCATTGGGCTCCTCGACACCGCTGGCCACCACCCCGCGCGGGCGGTGATACTTGAAGGAGCGCCCGACCAGCATCTGCCCGTTGGCCAGCAGCGCCGAGGCCAGGCTGTCGCCGGCCAGACCGCGCAGACGCCGGCCGTTGAAGGTGAAATCGAGCGGCCGGTCGCGCTCGATCAGCCGCCCGCCCGAAGAGAGCCTGAGGCTCATGGCTGCCACTCCCATCCGGGGACCCGTCTGCGGATGGCCCGCACGATGGCGGCGGGCGGGCGATCCGTCTGCGCCGGATAGGTGCCGTAGACCTCCAGCGTCAGCGTGTTGCGCGCGGCAATGAACCACCTGCCGCAACCGTGAGCATGGCGCCAGAGCTCGAAATGCACGCCGCAGGGGTTCCTGCGCATGAACAGATAGGCCTCGAACGCCTCGTCGCTCCCCTCCGGCCCCACGCGGCGGACATGCGCCTCGCCGCCCGGAGCGAGCTCGGTTTCGTCGGCCATGATGCCGCAGAAGGGGCATTCGAGGATCAGCATCCGCCCCTCCCCCCGCCCCGGCGGGCCGGCAGCGCCTCAACGCGCGGAAACGACAGGATCATGCGTGCACCCATTCGAGAAAGATGTCGCCAAAGCCCCACTGCAGGGTCGCCACGACCAGCAGCAGGATGTTCGCCGTGCCGATCCAGGCCGCCTGCCGGCGCAGCCGCTCAAGCCGCGCCTCTTCCTGCAGGTAGTCGATCAGATAGCCCCGTTCGGGCATGCTTGTGGGGGCGATGCCCTCCTTCAGCGCTTCCAGTTCCAGGCCGTATTCATGCAGGAGCCGCTCCATGCTCTGCTGGCGCAGGAGCTCCACCCGTGCCAGGCGGTCGTCAAAGAACAGGATCGCGGCGGCAACGCCGATCGCACCGAAACGCTGAAACAGCTCGGGAGCGCCGGCCAGCAGGGCGCTCAGCGTCCCGGACGCATAGGCGGCAAGACCGACGACCGGAACCGCCCGGGCGAAGGCGCGGGGGAGCAGTTCGCGCAGGCGGCGGATCATGCCGCCCCCCGCCGCAACGGCGCAACGGCGCTCTCAGGAGCCGGCCGGCCTTCCTCCGCCCCGGGATGCCGTGCGCCGACGGCGCGGCGCATCCGGTCCGGAATCGGACGCAAGCGTGCGGAACAGGAGGACCACGACCACCCCGAGCACCACAAGCGCAAGCAAGATGATCCAATCTGCAAAGACGAAATACACCAGATACACCCCACGAAAATCCGCCGGAACCCTACCGGATCTCGCGGATTCGATACAATTCGCCACAACCTGTTGCCCCTCATGCGGCGACAATTCGCGCATGAAGTGGGGATTGTCGCCGAATCGGCCCCGCCGCGGAAGCCGCCCGCATGCCGCGGAAACGCCCGCGGATCAGCGTTTTGCGCCATGCCGCCCCCGCTCCCGCGCAGCCGCCCGGCGAAAGCCCGCAGGCCGGGCACGGCTGGCGCGAAACCTCTCGACCGTTGCATCAATGCGCCACTCCCGCCGCCACGCTCTCGTCGATGAAGCGCCCCTCGCGGAATCGCTCCAGCCCGAAGGGAGCGGCCAGCGGCCCCGGCGTGCCGCGCGCCACCAGTTCGGCCATCGCCCAGCCCGAGCCGGGAATCGCCTTGAACCCCCCCGTTCCCCAGCCGCAGTTGATGAAGCAGCCCTCCAGCGGGGTTTTCGAGATGATCGGCGAGCGGTCGCCGGTCATGTCCACGATGCCGCCCCACTGGCGCATCATCCGCAGCCGGCTGATGATCGGGAAGGTCTCGACCAGGGCGCGCACGGTTTCCTCCACATGGTGGAAGGAACCGCGCTGGGTGTAGTTGTTGAACCCGTCCGTTCCGCCGCCGATCACCAGTTCGCCCTTGTCGGACTGGCTGATGTAGCCATGCACCGTGTTGGCCATCACCACCACGTCGAGCACCGGCCTGACCGGCTCGCTCACCAGTGCCTGCAGCGCCACGCTCTCGATCGGCAGGCGGAAGCCGGCCATCTCCGCCAGCCGCCCCGAATGGCCCGCCACCACGATCGCCAGCTTGCGGCAGCCGATGCGCCCGCGGACGGTTTCCACCCCGCTGACCCGCCCGCCTTCGGAGACGATCCCCGTCACCTCGCAGTTCTGGATGATGTGCATGCCCATGGCCGAGCAGGCCCGCGCATAGCCCCAGGCCACCGCATCGTGGCGCGCGGTGCCGCCGCGCGGCTGCCACAGCGCCCCCAGCACCGGGTAGCGCGGCCCCTCGATGCGGATGATCGGCACCAGCTCCTTCACCCGTTCGGGGGTGATGAACTCGGTCTTCACCCCCTGCAGCGCATTGGCATGGACCGTGCGCAGATAGCCGCGCCTTTCATGCTCGGTCTGAGCCAGCATCATCACGCCGCGGGGGCTGAACATCACGTTGAAGTTCAGATCGCGGCTCATGGTCTCGTAGAGGGCGCGGGCCTTCTCGTAGATCGCGGCCGAAGGATCCTGCAGGTAGTTGGAGCGGATGATGGTGGTGTTGCGCCCGGTATTGCCGCCGCCCAGCCATCCCTTTTCGAGCACCGCAACGTCGGTGATTCCGAAGTTGCGCCCCAGGTAATAGGCGGTGGCCAGCCCGTGCCCGCCGGCCCCGACGATCACAATTTCGTAATCGCCCTTCGGCTCGGGCGAGGCCCAGGCCCGCTCCCAGCCCCGGTGGTAGCGGGCCGCCTCGCGGGCGATGGCAAGGGCCGAGTAGCGTTTCATGGCCTCGACGACACTCCGGCAGGGGGGGCGGGAAACCCGCGCGGCCCCGGAAAGGATCACGATGACAGATGATACATGAAGCGCCGCGCCCCGCTTGCCAAGGCTCGAAGCGGCACTTGACCGGAAATTCGCGACATTGCCGCCCGCCTTCTGCCGTCCTTCCTCCGCCGGCCCCAAGGCCTGACGGTCTCGGTTCCCGAGGCTCCGCCCCGCCGCCCCCCGGCAGCGGCGGCCGGTGCCGTCTTCGCGGACCGTCGTCGCGGACCGTCGTCGCGGACCGGCGCCTGCGGGCGGGCATCGGCGCGGGGGCATCGGCGCGGCCCGCCCCGCCGATCACCGTTGCGCGAGATTGCCACAGCCCCTCCCGAGAGGGCTTTCCGTCCGCTTCGCAAGCGGCTAGACCGGCATCCGGGAGGCTTGCCGATGCTGTTCTGGACCATTGCCGTTCTGATGGCCGCCATCGTCGCCGCGCCGCTGGCATTCGCCCTGCTGCGCCGACGCAGCCAGCAGGCCGCCGCCAGCGACATGGCGATCTACCGCGACCAGCTGGCCGACATCGAGCGCGACCTGGCCCGCGGAATCCTCGAGCCGCGGGAAGCCGAGCGCCTGCGGACCGAAATATCGCGCCGCCTGCTCGATGCCGGGCGCAAGGCCCGCGCCGCCGGGCAGGACAGCGCCCGCGCCAGCCCGCTTCTGGCCGGTGCCGTGGCGCTGACGCTCGTCGCCGGCAGCCTTGCGCTCTACCGCATGATCGGCGCCCCCGGATACCCCGACCTCCCCCTGCACCAGCGCCTGGCCGAAGCCGAAGAGCTGCGCAAGAACCGGATCTCGCAGGCCGAGGCCGAAGCCAGGCTGCCGGTCAGCGTCCCGGCCCCGGGGGCCGCACCCGAGCACCTGGAGCTTCTGGAGCGGCTGCGCAAGGCCCTGGAAAGCCGCCCCGACGACCTGCAGGGGCATGTCCTGCTGGCCCGCAACGAGGCGGCGATCGGCAATTTCGTCGCCGCGGCCCGGGCCCAGGAAAGGGTGCTCGCCATCATGGGCGACAGCGCCGGAGCCGAAGACTGGGCCGACCTCGCCGACATCCTGGTGCTTGCCGCCGGCGGCTATGTCTCGCCCGAGGCCGAAAGCGCCATCGGACGCGCCCTGGAACTGGATCCGCGCAACGGCGTCGCACGCTACTATCTCGGGCTGATGCTGGCCCAGACCGGACGCCCCGACCTCGCCTTCCGGACCTGGCAGGCCCTGCTCGAGGACAGCGCCCCCGATGCCCCCTGGGTCGCCCCGGTACGCGCCCGGATCGAACCCCTCGCGCGCGAGGCCGGCATCCGCTACAGCCTGCCTCCGCTGCCGGGAGCCGGCGCGCCGATGCGCGGGCCCTCGCAGGCCGATATCGCCGCCGCCCAGGACATGAGCGCGGAGGAGCGCCGGGCGATGATCCGCTCGATGGTCGAGGGGCTGGCCGAACGGCTGGCCACCGAGGGCGGCCCCGCCAGCGACTGGGCCCGCCTCATCACCGCCCTGGGCGTGCTCGGCGAAACCGAACGCGCGGCCGGGATCTGGAGCGAGGCGCAGCAGGTCTTCGCCGCCTCCCCCGAGGCGCTGGCCCGGCTGCGCCAGGCCGCCGAAGGCGCCGGGCTGACGCCATGAACGCAGGGAGCACGATGAATGCCGAAGGCACGGGCACCGGGCGCACCGGGCCGGGGAACGCGCGGTGATCTTCGAGGAGCTCCCCGCCTTCGCCGCCGCCCTGCCGCGCGCCGGGGCGCTGGCGGGGCTCGACCTCGGCGCGAAGACCATCGGGGTCGCGGTTTCCGACCGGACGCGCACGGTCGCCACCCCGCTTGAAACCATCCGCCGGCGCGGCTTCGGCCGCGATGCCGCCCGGCTGCTGGACATCGCCGAAGGGCGACAGATCGTCGGCTTCGTGCTCGGGCTTCCCTTCAACATGGATGGCAGCGAAGGGCCCCGCTGCCAGTCCACCCGGGCCTTCGCCCGCAACCTCTCCCGCCTGAGCGCGCTGCCGATCGCCTACTGGGACGAGCGCCTTTCCACCGTTGCCGCCGAACGCGCGCTGCTGGAAGCCGACACGTCGCGGGCGCGCCGGGCCGAGGTGATCGACCAGGTGGCCGCCGGCTACATCCTTCAGGGCGCGCTGGACAGGCTGGCCGGGCTGGAGCGCGCGCCATGAGCACGCCGAACCGCCGCCGCGGGGACGACAGCCCCTGCATCGATATCTGCGTGATCCATCCGCAGGCGAAGATCTGCGTCGGCTGTTTTCGCACCGGTGCGGAAATCGCCCGCTGGGCGGAACTGGAGCCGCAGGAGCGCAGGCGGCTGATGGCCGAACTCCCCGCTCGCGCCGCCCTGCTGAAGAAACGCCGCGGCGGGCGGCGGGGGCGGCGCGATGCCTCGCCCAAAGCAGGGCCCCGAAGCTGATCTCCCTCTCCCGCCGCCGGCGTCAGCACCGGGCGCGCGGCTGCCGGGGGCCTCACACGCGACGGTAGCGGGCCACGAAGTTGCTCAGGATGCGCTCCGGCTGGCGCACATCCGCCGCATGGCACATGTCGGTCAGCCTCTCGGCATCGGCCGGTGCGAAATAGCCGCGATCCTTGTAGATCCGGATGCGCAGGGCAAAACCTTCGCTGTCCGCTTCCGGGTGAAACTGGGTGGCATAGACATTGCGTCCGTAGCGGATCATCTGGTAGGGGCAGCTCTTCGAGCGCAGCAGGTGCACGCAGCCCCCGGGCAGCTCCTGAACCGCTTCCTTGTGGCCGACAAAGGCGTCGAAGCGCCCGGGCATGCCGGACAAGAGCGGATCCGCCCTGCCGGCCTCGGTCAGGATGCAGGTGCTGGTGCCCACCTCTTCGCCATATCGTTCCTTGCCGACCGGCGCGCCGAGGTGATGGGCCAGAATCCCGATCCCGTAGCAGCAGCCGAGATAGGGGAAATCGCGCGCGGTGATTTCCGCCATCAGCCCCAGCACCGCCGCCTCGATGCGCGCCTCGGCGGGGCTCTTGGCCTCGGGCGGGTCCGAAACGCAGCCCGGCCCGCCGCCCACGATCACCCCCGAATGATCGTCCAGCCGCAGATCGGCGGGGATGTCTTCACGGTCCAGCCGGATGCGGCGCACCTCTTCGGCGCCCAAGCCGCCCTTGCGCAGAATGGCGGCGAACTCGTCGTCCGCCGCCTCGGTTTCCGGGCGCAGCTGCAGGATCAGGAAGGGCTTCATCCTCGGGCGGCCGGCATCCTGCGCTCGACCAGCTCGGCGAACCAGGAACAGCCGGCGGGGATGATGCTGTCATCGAAATCATATTCCGGGTGATGCACCATCGCCGTATCCCCGTTGCCCAAAAGGATGTAGGCGCCCGGGCGCGCGTTCAGCATGAAGGCGAAGTCCTCTCCCCCCATGATCAGCGGCGCCGGGTGGCAGGTTCCGGCGACCGCACGCGCCACCTCGGCGGCGAATTCCGTCTGTTCCCCGGAATTTTCCATGATCGGGTAGCCGCGCTCGTAGTTGACCCGCGCCACGGCACCGAAGGTCTCGGCGGTTTTCCCGGCAATCTCGACCAGGCGCCTTTCGGCCATGTCCTGCACGGTCGGATCCAGCGTGCGCACGGTGCCGCGCAGCGTCACCCGCTGCGGGATCACGTTGTGGGCCTTGCTGTCGGTCTCGAACGAGGTGACCGAGACCACCAGCTGTTTCACCGGGTCGAGGTTGCGGCTGACGATGGTCTGCAGCGCGATCACGATATGGCTGGCCACCACGGTGGTATCGATGGCGTCATGCGGCATGGCGGCATGCCCCCCCTTGCCCTCGACCTCGATCTCGAACTGATCGGCGCTGGCAAAGAACGGCCCCGGGCGGATCGCGAACTGGCCCGCCGGCAGGCCGGGCATGTTGTGCATGCCGTAGACTTCCTGGATGTCGAAGCGCTCCATCATGCCGTCGTCCACCATCACCTTGCCACCGCCGCCGCCCTCTTCGGCAGGCTGGAAGATCACCACCACGGTGCCGTCGAAGTTGCGGGTTTCGGCCAGGTATTTCGCCGCCCCCAGCAGCATCGCGGTGTGCCCGTCATGGCCGCAGGCGTGCATCAGGCCGGGGGTCTTCGAGGCATAGTCGAGCCCGGTCGCCTCCTCGATCGGCAGCGCGTCCATGTCGGCGCGCAGGCCGATGACCTTGCCCGACGTGTCGCTCCTGCCCCTGATCACGCCGACGACGCCGGTGCGCCCGATGCCTTCCACCACTTCGTCGCAGCCGAATTCGCGCAGGCGTTCGGCGACGATCCCGGCAGTGCGATGCACCTCGAACAGCAGTTCCGGATGTTCGTGGAAATCGCGCCGCCAGGCGGTGATCTCGGGCAGAAGCTCGGCAAAGCGGTTCCTGATGGGCATGAGCTACTCCTTTGTCAGATGTTCGACCAGGCGGCGGAGGAACGCCCCGCCGGCCTGCGGTTGTTCGACGGCGATACATTCGTCGCCCCGACGGGCCGGGCGGCGTCTCTGGAACCGGCACCGGCGGAAAGCGCGGGATGGGGGCGCACCCCGGTGCGCGCCCCGTTCCGGACCCGGCGCGCCTTCATCCCGCAGCCGGCAAGATGCTCTGCCACCCGGTCGATCGGCGCAGGCGGCGCAAGGCGGCCGTTTTCCCTGACTGCCGGAAAGACCGCCAGCCGTTCCGGAAACGCGCACCTCGACAACCCGCCTGCCATCTTTCCCTCCGTTCGAACCCGGCAACCCTGCGGCGCGCCGTGGCGATGGTCAAGACCCGAGCAACATGCCCGCGCGAAAGATGCCCCGCGCGAAAACCGGAAAATCGGCAGCCCCGGAGAAATTCCTGTTGCCGAACGCGAATTTGCTGCTAGCTTTTCTGGAACTGCAGCCGGAAATGCCGGGGCGGGGTCATTCGGCACCGGGCGGCGGCGGCAGGAAGGACAGCCGCCCGTGCCTCGCCGGCAGGGCGCCACAGGGGGGGATTCATGCCCGACGGGGCCCAGCCGATCCTTGATGTCAGGGATCTGAAGACGGTTTTTCTGACCCGGGGCGGCGAGGTGCACGCCGTGAACGACGTGAGCTTCGACCTGCGCCCCGGCGAGCTTCTGGGCGTGGTCGGCGAATCGGGTTCGGGCAAGTCGGTCACGATGATGTCGCTGATCGGGCTGCTGCCGATGCCGCCGGCCGAGATCCGGAGCGGTCGGGCGATCTTCGACGGGCTCGACCTGCTGCAGGCCGACGACGACACGCTGCGCGCGATCCGCGGGGCGCGAATCGGCTTCGTGTTCCAGGATCCGATGACCTCGCTCAATCCGGTGTTCACCGTCGGCTTCCAGCTGATGGAGCCGCTGCGCAAGCACATGGGGATGTCGAAGGCACAGGCGCGCGCGCGCGCCGCGGAGCTGCTCGATCTGGTGGGCATTCCCGATGCGGCGGCGCGGCTGAAGGACTACCCGCACCAGTTCTCGGGCGGCATGCGCCAGCGGGTGATGATCGCGATCGCGCTGGCCTGCGACCCGCAGGTGCTGATCGCCGACGAACCCACCACCGCGCTCGATGTCACCATCCAGGCCCAGATCATCGAACTGGTGAAGGATCTGCGCCGGAAGCTGGGCATGGCGATCGTCTGGATCACCCACGATCTCGGCGTGATCGCCGGCATCGCCGACCGGGTGATGGTGATGTATGGCGGCCAGGTGGTGGAACAGGCCCCGGTGCGCGAGCTGTTTTCCGACCCGCAGCACCCCTATACCCGCGCCCTGCTGCAGACGGTGCCCAGCCTGCGCGGCAAGCGGGCCGAACGGCTGCGGGTGATCGAAGGTCAGCCGCCGGTGCTCGGCGCGCCGCCTGCCGCCTGCCCGTTCCGGCCGCGCTGCGGCCATGCGCTGGAGCGCTGCGGGCGCGAGAACCCGCGCCGCCTGGCGGTGCGCCCGGGCCATGAGGTGGCCTGTTTCTGGGATCCGGCCAGCGGGGGGGAGCGCCATGCGTGACGATCCGCCGCCGCGCCGGGTGCTGGTCGAGGTGCGCGAGTTGCAGATGCACTTCCCGATCCACGCCGGCATCCTGCGCCGGCGCGTGGGCGCGGTGAAGGCCGTGGACGGGGTGAGCTTCGACATCCACGAGGGCGAGACCCTGGGCCTGGTCGGCGAAAGCGGCTGCGGCAAGTCCACCTGCGGGCGCGCGCTGCTGCGGCTTTACGAGGTGACCGGCGGCCGGATCCTGTTCGACGGGCAGGACATCGCCCGGCTCGGCCCCCGCGAGCTGCGCGCCATGCGCCCGGCGATGCAGATGGTGTTCCAGGACCCGCAGGCCAGCCTGAACCCGCGCATGACGGTGGCGGCGATCATCGCCGAACCGCTGGACGAACACACGGCGCTGTCGAAGGCGGACAAGCTGGCACGGGTCTACGAGCTGATGGACGCGGTCGGGCTCAGCCGCGACTTCGCCAACCGCTACCCGCACGAGTTTTCCGGCGGCCAGCGCCAGCGAATCGGCATTGCCCGCGCGCTGGCGCTGAATCCGAAGTTCATCGTCTGCGACGAGCCGATCGCCGCGCTCGACGTCTCGATCCAGGCCCAGGTGGTGAACCTGCTCGAAGACCTGCAGGAGCGGTTCGGCCTGACCTACCTGTTCATCAGCCACGATCTTTCGATGGTCCGCCACATCGCCGACCGGGTGGCGGTGATGTATCTGGGAAAGGTGGTGGAGCTGGCGCCGCGCGATGCGCTCTACAACGCACCGCTGCACCCCTATACCCAGGCGCTGCTCTCGGCGGTCCCCGACCCGGACCCGGCCGCCGAGGCGGTGACCGAGCGCATCATCCTCGAAGGAGACGTGCCCTCGCCCGCCAACCCGCCGGCCGGGTGCAACTTCTGCACCCGCTGCCCGCAGGCGATGGAAATCTGCCACCGCGAAGATCCCGAATTCCGCGAAGTGGCACACGGCCACCACGTGGCCTGCCACCGCTACAACGAAGCAGAAGACGAGTTCGCCAGCGCAATGGCGACACATGAGGCAAGAGAGCGCAACCAACAAGGAGAAGACTGACATGAAACTCAAGCACGCACTGCTGGGCGCCGCCGCGGCGCTGGCGCTGTCGCCTGCGGCCTGGGCCGGACGCGGCGAGGATGGCGAGGTCAGGATCATCTACTGGCAGGCGCCGTCGATCCTCAACCCGTTCCTTTCCGGCGGCACCAAGGACGTGGAAAGCGCCTCGATGATCATCGAGCCGCTGGCCCGCTACGACGAGAAGGGCAACCTGACTCCCTGGCTGGTGGAGGAGATCCCCACCGTCGCCAACGGCGGGGTGAGCGCGGATCTGACCTCCATCACCTGGAAGATCAGGCCGGGAATCCTGTGGTCCGACGGCACGCCCTTCACCTCGGCCGACGTGAAGTTCACCTACGAATACTGCACCGACCCCGAGGGCGGCTGCGCGCAGCTGACCAAGTTCGAGGGCGTCAAGTCGGTGGAAACCCCCGACGATCTGACCGTGGTGGTGACCTTCGAGGGCCCGACCCCGAACCCCTACGGCCCGTTTGTCGGCGGTGAGAGCCCGATCATCCAGAAGGCCCAGTTCGAGAACTGCATGGGCGCAAAGGCTCCGGAATGCACCGAGGCGAACTTCGGCCCGATCGGCACCGGCCCGTTCAAGGTGGTCGAGTTCAAGCCCAATGACGTGATCATCATGGAGGCCAACGAGAACTATCGCGACCCGGACAAGCCGGCCTTCGCGCGGGTGGTGTTCAAGGGCGGCGGCGATGCCACCGCGGCCGGGCGCGCGGTGATGGAGACGGGCGAGTTCGACTACGCCTGGAACCTGCAGCTGGCCCCCGACGTGATCGCCGAGATGCAGAAGGGCGGCAAGGGCACCCCGATCGCCGGCTTCGGCCCGCTGGTGGAGCGGCTGATGCTCAACAACACCAACCCCGACCCGGCGCTGGGGCCGGACATGCGCTCGGTCTCGGTCATCGAGAACGGGGTGCAGAAGAACCCGCACCCCTTCCTGCGCGACCCGGCCGTCTACAAGGCGATGTCGCTGGCCATCGACCGGCCGCTGCTGGTGGAAATCGGCTACGGCCAGGCCGGCAAGGTGACCTGCAACTGGGTGCCGGCGCCCGATCTCTACAACTCGGACACCTTCACCTGCGACAAGCAGGACATCGAGGGCGCCAAGAAGCTGCTGGATGAGGCCGGCATCGTCGATACCGACGGCGACGGCATCCGCGAGAAGGACGGCGTGCCGCTGAAGATCCTGTATCAGACCTCGACCAATGCGGTGCGCCAGGACTTCCAGGCGCTGATCAAGCAGTGGTGGAGCGAGATCGGCATCGAGACCGAGCTGCGCAACATCAACGCCTCGGTCTTCTTCGGCGGCGACCCGGGCAGCCCGGACACCTTCCAGAAGTTCTATGCGGACGTGGAAATGTATGCCAACACCTTCAACGGCACCGATCCGCAGGCCTATCTGGGCAACGGGCTGTGCGACAAGGCGCCGACCCCGGCAACCCAGTGGCAGGGCGAGAACATCTCGCGCTTCTGCGATCCGGAGTATGACGCGCTCTACGAGAAGCTCACCAAGACCGCCGACATCGAGGAGCGCGGCCGCATCGGTCGGGCGCTCAACGACATGGCGGTGGAGCGCGGCATGATGATCCCGCTGGTGCACCGCGGCCGGCTGTCGGCCCATTCCAACACGCTGGGAGGCGTCGTGCTGAACGTCTGGGACAGCGAGCTGTGGAACGTCGCCGACTGGTATCGGATCAAGTGATCCGTTTCTGAAACAGGTGCGGCCCTGCGCAAGGCGGGGCCGCACCGGAGTGCTGAAACTGGCGGTTCGAGGCGCAATGCTCAACTACACCATCAGAAGGCTGTTCATGGCGGTGCCGACGCTGATCTTCATCAGCATCGTCATCTTCCTGCTGCTGGAACTCGCGCCAGGCGATCCGATGGCCCAGGTGCCGCTGACGGTGCCGGCCGAGGTGAAGCAGAAGATGCGCGAGGCGCTCGGGCTGGGCGAGCCGGCGCCGATCCGCTACTGGAAATGGCTGACCCAGATCTTCTGGGTGGAGCCGCTCCACCTGTTCGACAGCCTGTTCGGAACGAATTTTTCCGACGGTTACCAGCGCGCCATCTCCTGGCAGACCCGCAGCCCGATCTTCGACATCATCGCCCAGCGCATCCCCCAGACGCTCTGGGTGGTCGGGGTGGCCTATGTGGTGGCGATCGTGATCGCGATCCCGGTGGGGGTCTATTCCGCCTACCGGCAGTATTCGCTGTTCGACAATGTGGGCACCTTCGTCACCATGATCGGCTTTTCGGTGCCGCCGTTCTTTTCCGGTGTCCTGGTGATCGTCATCTTCTCGGTCTGGCTGGGCTGGTTTCCCTCGATCTACGATACCACGCTCAGGGTGACGGACTGGGACAGCTTCCTCGCCCAGCTGCGCCAGATGGTGATGCCGGTGATGGTGCTGGCGTTGCAGATCACCAGCCAGATCAGCCGCTTCATGCGTGCCTCCATGCTGGACAACCTCAACCTCGACTACGTGCGCACCGCCCGCGCCAAGGGGGTGAGCGAACCGACGGTGATCCTCGTGCACGTGCTGCGCAACTCCATGATCCCGGTGGCAACCGTGATCGCGCTGGGGATCCCCTCGATCTTCGGCGGGGCGATCATCACCGAACAGGTGTTCAAGGTGAACGGGATCGGCCAGCTCCTGATCGGCTCGATCGAGGCCAACGACCTGCCGATGGTGCAGACCCTCACCTTCATCTTCGCCGTGCTGATCGTGCTGTTCAACCTGATCGCCGACATCATCTACGGCATTCTCGACCCGCGGATCCGCTATGAGTGAGAACAAGGCAGCCCCCACCGGCGACAGCCCCGCCCTGCCCCGCCCGCCGCGCAGCCAGTGGCGGGACGTGTGGGACCAGTTCAAGAAGCACCGCGGCGCGCTGATAGGCGCGCTGATCTTCCTGTCCATCCTGCTCGGGGTCTTCCTCGGGCCGCTGATCTACCCCCAGGACGCCAGGCTGGTGCCCACCGGGCGCGACTTCATCCGGCTGCGCGACATGCGGCCGATCTACGTGCTGCTCTGGGACAGCGGTGCCAAGGTGGACTGGGCCCACCCGCTGGGAACCGACAACATCGGCCGCGACCTGCTGGCCCGGATGATGCTGGGCGGGCAGGTCTCGATCGCCGTCGGGCTGGCGGCGATGGCGCTTTCGGTGGTGCTTGGCACCGCCATCGGAGTGCTCGCCGGATTCTTCCGCCGGCTCGACGGGCCGCTGATGCGGCTGACCGACCTGTTCCTGGCGCTGCCGCTGCTGCCGCTGCTTCTGGTGGCGGTGCTGCTGTTCCGGGAGCCGCTGAAGGCGGCGTTCGGAGTCGAGGGCGGGATCTTCGTGCTGATCGTCACCCTGGTGGGGCTGACCAGCTGGATGCAGACCGCGCGGATCGTGCGTGGCGACGTCCTGGCGCTCAAGGAGCGCGAATTCGTGCTCGCGGCACGCTCCATCGGCACCCCGCCGCGGCGGATGATCCCCCGCCATATCCTGCCCAATGTGCTCAGCCCGATCATGGTTTCGGCGACCCTCGGAATCGCCAGCGCCATCATCACCGAAAGCGCGCTTTCCTTTCTCGGCTTCGGCTTCCCCCCCGATTTTCCCACCTGGGGGCGGCTGCTGAATGATGCGGTGGACCGGATGCAGCTGTTCCCCGAACGGGTGATCTGGCCGGGGCTGGCGATCTCGCTCACGGTGCTTTCGGTCAACTACATCGGAGACGGGCTGCGCGACGCGCTGGATCCGCGGATCCGCGGCCGCTGAGGGCAATGGCCTGCGCCGCGGCTGTGCCGCGTTGCAGCCGGCGGAGATGTTCCCGGGCGCAGGAAAGGCGCCCGCAGAAGGACCCCGCAGGCAAGAAGGAACGGGCAAGGCAGAGCCCGCCGGCCTCTTCTCCCCCGGCCTCTTCTCCCGTCGTCAGACGGCTTCGGGGACGGGCGGTCGCGCCAGTGACCAGCCCCCGGGAAGGGAACGGGACAGCGGGAGGGGCCGGGAGCGGAAGCCCCCCGCCCGCCGTCATTCGAGGCGCTTGCGTATCCGGTGGATCACGATCCAGAGCACCAGCAGCACGACCGGGGTCAGCCCCGCCATCAGCCAGGGCTTCTCGACCCCGTGACCTTTTGCAAAAGGCGCCAAGAAATAGGCCGCGAGGTTGACCGAGTAATAGCCGATGGCGACCACGGAGAGCCCTTCCACCGTCTTCTGCAGGCGCAGCTGCAGGTCCGCCCGCCGGTCCATGCTGGCCAGCAGCTTCTGGTTCTGCTCCGAACGCGCCACTTCGACCCGGGTGCGCAACAGGTCGCCGGCGCGCTTGGTCCGGGTGGCCATCTGCTCCAGCTGCCGCTCGGCGGCGCGGATGGTGCGTATCGCCGGGTCGAAGCGCCGCATCATGAATTCGCGAAAGGTCTGGCGCCCCTGGAAGCGCTGCTCCTGCATCACCTGGATCCGCTCCTCGACCAGCGCGGCATAGGCGCCGGTGGCGCTGAACCGGTAGGCATGGCTGGCCATCAGCGCCTCCAGCTCGGTCGAGAGCGCCAGCAGCTTGTCGAGCGTGGCCCGCGCCGGCTGGTCCTCCCCCTGCACCTGACGGACCAGGGCCGAGACCTCGGCATCGAATTCGACCATCCGCCGGGACACGCCCCGGGCCATCGGCAGCGCCAGCAGCGACATCGTCTTGTAGACTTCCAGTTCGCACAACCGCTGCACGATGCGCCCGATCCGCCGGGCCGTGGTGCCCGCACGCACGAAGACGGCAAAGCGCATGTGCCCGCCCGGATCGATGCGGAAATCTCCGGCGATCACCGCGCAGCCGTCGGCCACGCGCGAGACAGCGAGGCTTTCCGAGACGAACCATGCGGACAGGCGTTCGTCGATTCCGGCTTCCGTTTCGGGCATCGGCTCGACCCGGATCAGGGCCGAGCTGATCCGTGCGCCCGGCGCCTCGGCCAGCCAGTCGGGCGGGAAGGCGGTGAAGGCGGAGGTATCGAAAGGGTTTTCATAGACCCCTTCGGCAAACAGCGTGTAGGTGACGAATTCGGAGTGCTGCTCCCACTTCAGGCGGTAGCGCCCGAGATCGCCGAAATAATGGGTTGCGCCGGGCTGGGGATGCGGCGCGCCGAAGCGGTCGAGCAGCGCGATCAGATGGGCCCGGTCGCGCGCGCGGTCACGCATCTTGGCATTTTTCGGCAGCTTGATCGCCAGGAACACCGCATGGCTCGGCACGTTCAGTGCCGCGAAGGGGCGGGCGTGCAGCTCGTTCACCAGCGCGTAGCGCAGCGGGTGGTCCTGCAGGCCGTTGCGGGCACTGCCGTCGTTGTCATCCGGGTCCATCGCGCACAGTTCTCCTTCCGGCTTTTCTTCCGGCCGGGGCTGGCGGATCAGGCGCGCGCCCCGCCCGCCATTCTGCCTGCCCTCTCCTCGCGCCTCAGTCGAGGCGCTTGAGCACCTCGTTCATGCTCTCCTTGGCATCGCCGTAGAACATGCGCGTGTTCTCCTTGTAGAACAGCGGGTTCTCGATGCCCGAATAGCCGGTGCCCTGGCCGCGCTTGGAGACGAACACCTGTTTCGCCTTCCACACTTCCAGCACCGGCATGCCGGCGATGGGCGAGTTCGGGTCTTCCTGGGCGGCCGGGTTCACGATGTCATTGGCGCCGATCACGATCACCACGTCGGTTTCCGGGAAATCGTCGTTGATCTCGTCCATCTCCAGCACGATGTCGTAGGGCACCTTGGCCTCGGCCAGCAGCACGTTCATGTGCCCCGGCAGGCGGCCCGCCACCGGGTGAATGCCGAAGCGCACGGTCTTGCCCGCCTCGCGCAGCCGGCGCGTGACCTCGGCCACCGCCTGCTGGGCCTGCGCCACCGCCATGCCGTAGCCCGGCACGATGATGATGCTGTCGGCATCCTTGAGCGCGGATGCCACGCCGTCGGCGTCGATGGCGATCATTTCGCCCTCGACCTCCATCTGCGGTCCGCTCGGCCCGCCAAAGCCGCCGAGGATCACCGAGACGAAGGCGCGGTTCATCGCCTTGCACATGATGTAGCTGAGGATCGCACCGGAAGAGCCGACCAGCGCGCCGGTGACGATCAGCAGATCATTGCCGAGCGTGAAGCCGATGGCCGCCGCCGCCCAGCCCGAGTAGCTGTTGAGCATCGAGACCACCACCGGCATGTCGGCGCCGCCGATCCCCATGATCAGGTGCCAGCCGATGAAACCGGCGATCAGCGTGACCAGCACCATCGTCCAGATGCCCGCGCCGTTGAAGAACATGACCCCCAGGATCACCGAAAGGATCAGCGCGCCCAGGTTCAGCATGTGGCCGCCCGGCAGCTTGCTCGGCTTGCCATCAATCTTTCCGGCCAGCTTGCCGAAGGCGACGACCGAGCCGGTGAAGGTTACGGCGCCGATGAAGATGCCAAGGAAGACCTCGACCTTCAGGATGGCGATTTCGACCGCATCCTTGTGCGCCAGCCTGGCGGCAAAGCCGGTCAATGCTTCGCGTGCCGCTTCGTCCATGCCCTGGACCGCGCTCAGTTCAAGCTGAGCATTCAGCCCGATGAACACCGCCGCCAGACCGACGAAACTGTGCAAGGCGGCCACCAGCTGCGGCATCTCGGTCATCTGGACCCTGCCGGCCACATGCCAGCCGGCATAGCCGCCAGCGGCCACCGCGACCAGCAGCAGCAGGTAATTGCCGCTGTCGGGACCGAGGATCGTGGCGGCCACGGCGATGGCCATGCCGACGATGCCATACCAGACGGCACGCTTGGCGCTTTCCTGATTTGACAGCCCGCCAAGGGAAAGGATGAAAAGAACCGATGCCGCGATATAGGCGGCCGAGACCAGTCCGATGCTCATGAGCCCGCCCTCCTCAGGATTTCCGGAACATGGCCAACATCCGCCGGGTCACCAGGAACCCGCCGACGATGTTGATCGTGGCGATCAGGACCGACACGAAGGCAAGCGCCATCACCAGCCACGAGCCGGAGCCGATCTGCAGCAGCGCGCCCAGGATGATGATGCCGGAAATGGCGTTGGTCACCGCCATCAGGGGCGTGTGCAGCGCGTGGGAAACGTTCCAGATCACCTGGAAGCCGACAAAGACGGCCAGAGCAAACACGATGAAATGCTGCATGAAGCTTGCCGGGGCGTAAGCGCCGATCAGCAGCATCAGCGCGCCGCCGGCCACCAGCATCGCCACCTGGTCGCGCGTGGCCTTCCTGAAGGCCGCCAGTTCCTGCGCGCGTCTTTCTTCCGCCGTCAGTTCCGCCGGCGCCGCGGCGGCCGGTTTCTTCGACGCAATCGCCTGCACCTTCAGCGGCGGCGGCGGCCAGGTGATCTTGCCCTTGTGGACGACAGTGGCCGAGCGGATCACGTCGTCCTCCATGTCATGCACGATCCTGCCGTCCTTTCCGGGCGTCAGATCTGCAATCATGTGGCGCAGGTTGTTCGCATAAAGCGTGCTGGCCTGGCTTGCCATGCGCGAGGGGAAATCGGTGTAACCGATGATGGTGACACCGTTCTTCGTGACGATCCGTTCGTCGGGTTTCGTCAGCTCGCAGTTGCCGCCCCGCTCGGCGGCAAGATCCACGATGACCGAACCCGGCTTCATCGCCTCCACCATGTCCTTTGTCCACAGCCTGGGTGCCGGGCGGCCGGGGATCAGCGCGGTGGTGATCACGATGTCCATCTCGGGAGCGAGTTCGCGGAACTTCTCCAGCTGCTTGGCCAGGAATTCCGGGCTGGAAGGCTTGGCATAGCCGCCGGTCTCGGCGCCGTCCTGATCGTCCTCGAATTCGAGAAAGACGAATTCCGCGCCCATGCTCTCGATCTGTTCGGCCACCTCGGGGCGCACGTCGAAGGCATGGACGATGGCGCCAAGCGAAACCGCGGTGCCGATCGCCGCCAGACCGGCAACCCCTGCGCCGACCACCAGAACCTTGGCCGGCGGCACCTTGCCCGCGGCCGTCACCTGGCCGTTCAGGAAGCGCGGAAAGTTCTCGGCCGCCTCGATCACCGAACGGTAGCCGGCGATGTTGGCCATCGAGCTGAGCGCGTCCATCTTCTGCGCCCGGCTGATGCGCGGCACCATTTCCATGGCGATGACGGTGGCCTCCCTCTCGGCGGCCTTCTTCATGCCGTCCTCGTTCTCGCCGGGGTTGAAGAAGCTGATCAGCGTCTGCCCCTTCTGCAGGCGCTTCATCTCGACCGGCTCCGGCGGGCGCACCTTGAGCACCACATCCGCCGCCTTCCACAGGGCGGCAGCGCCCCTGATCACGGTCACGCCGGCCTCCCTGTAGGCGGCATCGGAAAAGCCGGCCTCCCTGCCGGCGCCGGCCTCGATCAGACATTCGTGGCCGAGTTTCCGCAAGGCCCGCGCGCTGTCGGGCGTCATCGCCACGCGCGCCTCGCCCTCGATGATCTCCTTCGGTGCCCCGATCTTCAAGACCCGTCCCTCCTGTCCTGCGCGCGCCCGTGCGAACGCGCCGGTGTGACCATTTGTCAATACCCGCCCCCTTTTCCCGAGGGCCAGCGTTACTTACTTGTCCGCCGATGCAAATTCAACGAAGCTTCGGATCGGAGTAGCGCAGATGCGACCACAAGTCACCACTTCCGGCCCGACCCGGCGGGTTCTTCTTGCAGCCGGAGGGCTGGCCGTGTCCGGCGCGCTCGCCTTCGCCCTGCCCCGGGCGCTGGCACAGGCCGGAAAACCGCAGGGAGCCGGGATCATGGATGCGCAAAGCGCCCACGAGGCGGCCGGGAACGGCGAGATCATCCTGGTGGACATCCGCACTCCGCAGGAATGGCGGCAGACCGGGATCGGCGAAGGCGCGATCGCGCTGGACATGCGGGCACCGGATTTCGTCCGGCGCCTGGTGGATCTGCGCAACGCCTATCCCGACCGGAAGATCGCCCTGATCTGCCGCACCGGCAACCGCTCGGGCTATGTGGTGAACACCCTCACCGAGCAGGGCTTTCCCGGGCTGCTCGACGTGGCCGAGGGCATGGCCGGCGGGCCGAACGGCCCCGGCTGGCTGAAGCGCGGCCTGCCGGTCTATCCCGGAACGCCCGAGGAAATCGCGCCGCGGCTGGAAGAGGTCTTCGGCGGCTGAGCGCGGCGCGGCCCGCGGGGGGAGCGGAACTGCCGCGGAGGCTCCCCCGGAGCCCCCTTCGCTGCCTGCACGCCCTTCGCTGCCTGCACGAAGGCCCGCACGGGGCCCGCACGGAGCAGCACCGGGAACGGCCGGAACCACCGGCCCGGATCCGGTGCCCGGATCCATCCGGGACAGATTCCGGGGTCAGATCCAGCGGCGGGTGCGGCGGGACCAGTCCTCGAACCGCTCTCCGAAGCGGGCACGCAGCCTTTCCTCCTCGCCGCGGATGAAGCGCTTCTCGATGATCTTCGCGAACACCCACAGCAGCGGCAGTGCCGCCAGCGCGCCCCAGAGGATGATCCAGCCGAGCAGCATGATCCAGTCGCTCAGATAGATCGGGTTGCGGCTGAACCGGAAAACGCCACGCGTCACCAGCGCCTCCGGCGCGCGATGCGGCACGATGGTGGTGCGCGCCCGGTGCATTTCCCATGCCGCCAGCAGGCTCAGCAGCAGGCCGAGCAGGATCAGCCCGCCCCCGATCGCCCGCTGCCCCGGGAATTCGACCACCGCCCAGGGCAGGTAGCGCGCCGCGCCCCAGGCAACGAACATGCAGATCAGCAGCCAGACCGGCGGCCAGTCCAGAAATTTCGGCATCTGGCGTTCCTTTCCGCCTTTCCTTCCACCCTTTCCTGCCCTGCCCTCTCCTGGCTGCCCGGAGGTTTTTCCCGCTCCGGAGCCCTCATGCGCGCGGGGACGGGGCATCGCCCACCTTCTCGCCTGCCTCCGTCTGGGGAGCCCTCACGCGCGCGGGGAGCGGAGAGGGAAGGCACGGGCACATGATCGGGGCGGAGAGGAGAGTTGTCCAGCGTTTCGCGCCGCACCGGAACGCGCCGCAACCGGAAAGCCGGCGGCCCTTTCCGGCGGTCCGGCAGAGGGCTGACTCCGCCTCCCCCGCCGGCCCGGCGCCCTGCCCGCAGGGCCGGTCCGTGTTCGCGGTCCGCTCTCCTGAAAAGCTCCATCCCGGGGCCGACGCTCCGGGCCAACGCACCGGGGCCGGCGCGCATCCCATTGCCTTCGCCGCGCGGCCGGTTACTGTGCGCCGGGCGGAACGAACACAGCGGATCGGAGAAAACGCCATGCTCGAGGGAAAACACGCGCTGGTCACCGGAGGCGGCACCGGCATCGGGCTTGCCATCGCCCGCGCGCTGGCCGGGGCCGGGGCGCAGGTCACCATCACCGGGCGGCGGGCCGGGATCCTGTCTGCGGCGGCGGACGAATACCCCGGGCTGCACCCCCTCGTGATGGATGTCGCCGAGGAGGAAAGCGTCAGCGCCGGCTTCGCGCGCGCGGTGGAGGAACGCGGGCCGGTTGCCGTCTGCGTTGCCAATGCCGGCATTGCCGAGGGCCGGGCGCTGCATGATTCCGACCTCGCCTTCTGGCGCAGGACGATGGCCACCAACCTGGACGGTGCCTTCCTGACCATGCGCGAGGCGCTGCGCAGCATGCACCGGCTGGAGTGGGGGCGGATGATCGCGGTAGCCTCGATCGCCGGGCTGCGCGGGCTGAGGGGCGCATCGGCCTATACCGCCTCCAAGCACGGGATGGTCGGGCTGGTGCGCGCCCTGAGCGAAGACTACATGGGCAGCGGCATCACCTTCAACGCGCTCTGCCCGGGCTATGTCGATACCGAGATCGTGACCCGAAACCGCAAGTCGATCAGCTCCCGCGCCGGAATCAGCGAGGAAGAGGCGCTGCGGCTGATGATCAACTCCAACCGGCACAAGCGGCTGATCGCCCCCGAAGAGGTGGCCGCCGCCGCGCTCTGGCTGTGCGACCCGCGCGCCGGGAGCGTGAACGGGCAGTGCATCGAGATCGCCGGGGGGCAGGTCTGAGCCGGGAGCCGGGGCACCGACGCCCCCGGGCGCGTCCGGGGACCGGGTGACCGGGGGCGATCGGCGCGCGCGGACACAGCAACCGGGGACACAGAACCGGGACACAGCAACCGGGGACACAGCACCGGGGACAACCGAAACCTCGCGGATGCACCGCAACCGAAGATGACGCAGGCCAGCTGGCGCAAGGGAGCCTTTCCGGAATGCTGCCCGACCCGCAGGAACAGCCCGAATTCTATCAGGACGTGATGATGAAGCGGCTCTTCGCCTTCGTCATCGATACCGTCCTGATCGTCGCGCTCACCCTGCTCCTGGTGCCGCTGACGGCCTTCACCGCCCTGTTCTACCTGGGGGCCCTCGGCTGGGTGGTGGCGCTGATCTATCGCGCGCTGGCCCTGGCCCGGCATTCGGCCACGCCGGGGATGCGACTGATGGGGATCGAGCTGCGCCGGGCCGACGGCAGCCGGGCCGACCCGGCCACCGCCTTCGCCCATGCCTTTCTGCTGATGGCGGGGCTGTCGCTGCTCTTCCCTCAGCTGGTTTCCGCAGTCACGATGCTGACCGGCGCCCGCGGCCAGGCGCTGCACGACCTGGCGCTGGGCTGCGTCGTCATCAACCGTCCGGCCGGGGGCTGAAGGCATCGGCCGGCCCGCAAGGCGGGGCTTGGCCTGGACACACCCTGTTGCTAACCTGTCGGCACAAGTCGAGCCGGACGGATCATGCGCCACAGCCTGCCACTCACTCCGCAGTTCTACGTGACCGCGCCGCAGCCCTGCCCCTATCTGGAAGGGCGGATGGAGCGCAAGCTGTTCACCGCCCTGCAGGGCGAACATGCCGCGAAGCTGAACGACGCGCTGTCGCATCAGGGCTTCCGGCGCTCGCAGAACGTGCTTTACCGCCCCAGCTGCGCCGATTGCGCGGCCTGCATGTCGGCCAGGATCCGGGTGGCCGACTTCAGGCCCCGCCGGAGCCACCGGCGCACCCTGCGGCGCAACCGCCACCTCCGACGCAGGGCGCTCTCCCCCTGGGCCAGCGAAGCGCAATACGCGCTGTTCCGGCGCTACCTGGAAAGCCGGCATGCAGATGGCGGCATGGCCGACATGGACATCTTCGAATTCGCCGCGATGATCGAGGAAACGCCGGTTCGCTCGCGGGTGATCGAATACAGCGACCCGGAGGCCGGCTCTGCCCTGGTCGCCGTCTGCCTGACCGACGTTCTCGAAGACGGGCTGTCGATGGTCTATTCCTTCTTCGACCCGGAACGCGCTGCCAGCAGCCTGGGCACCTACGTGATCCTCGATCATGTCGAGATCGCACGCGAGGCGGGCCTGCCCCATGTCTATCTCGGCTACTGGGTGCCGGGCTCGCCGAAGATGCACTACAAGGCACGCTTCCCGGCCCTGGAGATCTATCACAACGGGGCCTGGGAGGAGCTCGGCGACCCAGAAGCCTGGTCGGCCGAGAGCCATCCGCTCTCGACCCCTCCGATCGCCGAGCAGGTGGCCCGGATCACCCTGCCCGACATCCGTTCCGCGGGCGACTGAGCGCAGGCGACCGGGCGGCCGGCGTCGCGCACACCACCACCGGCCACCACCTGACCACCGGCCGGCACGCACCCGCGTGCGAGGAGGCCCGTGCTCCCTGCGCAGGCCACCGGCCGGCGTCGCGCCCTGCCCCGGATCCCCCCGATCCCGGAGCGTGCCGCCGATGACCGGCCCGGCCCCGGCCCGGGCTGCAGGACGGGCCGGCACCCGACGGACGGCAGGCGGCGGCCCGGGGGGCGGGCACATGCGGGTCGCTGGCCTGCTCCGGCGCAGCAGGGCGATCCGGCGCGGCGCGCTCTAGCCTCCGAGCAGCGCCGGCACGATCGTCACCACCTGCGGGAAGGCCCACAGCGTTGCCAGCCCGAGCACCTGGATCAGCACGAAGGGAATGATCCCGCGGTAGATATGCCCGGTGGTCACGCTCTTTGGCGCCACCCCGCGCAGGTAGAAGAGCGCGAATCCGAAGGGCGGTGTCAGGAAGCTGGTCTGCAGGTTCACCGCGATCATGATCGTCACCCATTTCGGATCGAAGGTGCCGCCGTAGATCACCGGGCCGACGATCGGGATCACGATGTAGATGATCTCCAGGAAATCGAGCACGAAGCCGAGCAGGAACAGCACCAGCATCACGATCAGGAAGACGGTGTATTCGTTGTCGAAGCTCTTGAGGAAGTCCTGGATGTAATCCTCGCCGCCGAAGGAGATCACCACGAGGTTCAGCAGCTGCGAGCCGATCAGGATGGTAAAGACCATCGAGGTCACCTTGGCGGTCTCGCGCACGATCGGGGTCAGCACCGCGCCCGAATAGAGCACCACCAGCGCATAGCCCAGCCCGAAGATCGCATAGAGATAGGCCGCCTTGGCCACGAGGAAGGCCAGCCAGTCCTCCAGCGGCACCACGTCGCGGTTGATCCGCAGGTCGAAGTTGACCCCGATCAGGATCATGATCACGATGGCGAAGCTCGCCCGCAGGATCACCTTGCCCGAGCGCTGCTCGTCCTTCAGCTTGCGATAGGCGGCCAGCAGGATCGCCCCGCCCGCCCCCAGCGCCGCGGCCGGCGTCGGGTTGGTGATGCCGCCGAGGATCGACCCCAGGACCGCCACGATCAGGATCAGCGGCGGGAAGACCACCGCCAGCAACTCGTTGCGGGCCAGAAGCCGCACCGCGCGGGCGGTGCCGTAAAGCGCAATCACGGTGGGAACCGCCAGATACAGGGCCGTCACCCCCGGTGTGGTGAGCGGCGAGATCAGCACCACATCCGCGATCAGCGCCAGCACGACCCCGGCAAGCCCGATCATGATCGGGCGCGGATCGGCCGACGGCGCGATTCCCCGCCCCATCGCCAGGATCAGCGCCAGCAGCAGACAGGCCACCGCCACGCCGGTGCCGATCGGCGCCGCCGCGGCGACCTTGGCCGCCAGCGCCTCGGCCATTTCCTCCTCGCTCAGCTGCACGCTCTGGCTCAGCCCGCCGGCCGCGTCGATACGCTCCTGCTCTGCCACCGCCGCATCCCATTTTTCCTGGCCGTGCAGCGCGATCATCGAGGCCTTGCACTGTTCGCTCACATTGGTGCGCAGCACCGCCGCCTCGCCGACATCGGTGTAGCTGTCCACCACCGTGTCCTGCGAACCGACCCAGCCGATCTTCAGCGCCAGCAGCAGCGCCGCGATCAGCCCGGCCGGGATCCACAGCAGCCACAGAATCCGCACCCGCTCGCCGATCGTCCCCATCGAGGGCACCGGCGGTGCCTTGTGCGGGCGCACCAGCGCATAGCCGAAGGCATAGGCGCCATAGAAGAAGGCCAGCATGATGCCCGGCAGGATCGCCGCCTGGAACAGCGTGCCCACCGAGACCACGGCAGCCTGGCCCAGGTAGGTCAGCGCGTCCGAGCAGCCCGCCAGCTGGGCGCGCTGCTCCTGGGCCGCCGAATAGAGGTCGCCGGCCAGCGTGCCCAGCAGCACGATCACGATCGAGGGCGGAATGATCTGCCCCAGCGTTCCCGAGGCCGCGATCACGCCGGTCGCCAGTTCCGGCGAATAGTTGTGGCGCAGCATGGTCGGCAGGCTCAGCAGCCCCATGGTCACCACCGTGGCGCCGACGATGCCCGTCGAGGCGGCCAGGAACGCCCCCACGACAACCACCGAAACGGCCAGCCCGCCCGGCAGCGGACCGAAGACCCGCGCCATGGTTGTCAGCAGGTCGTTGGCGATCTTCGAGCGCTCCAGCGTGATCCCCATCAGCACGAACATCAGCACCGCCAGCAGGGTCTCGATCGACTGGCCGGCCAGAACCCGCTCGTTCATCCGGTTCACGAGGAAGGAGATCTTCTGGTCGAGCGCCTTTTCCCAGCCGTTCTCGAACACCGCCTGGGCGACCCGTGGCAGATCGGGGTTCCGGAAGATCGAGATCCGGTCCGGGTGAACGCCGGTGGCGATCAGATCCTTGTAGGCCTGCGATCCGGTATCGATCGCCTGGTGGATCAGCAGCCCGGCGCTGTCCAGCGCGGCGATGATCGCGAAGGAGACCACCGCGGCCCCGCCGATGGCGAAGGCCACCGGAAAGCCGGAAAGAATGCCCCCGAAGAGACAGAGAAAGACGATGATCAGGCCGATCTCGACGCCATCAAGTCCGAAAATCATTGCGGTTCCGCCTCTGGTTCAGTGGGTGCCTTCGAAGGCTTCCTCGCCCTCGCCCAGGGTATCGCGGTCAAGGTATCTGCCCTCGCTTTCCGGACCTTCCTTCCACTCGAGCCAGGAGCGGTAGAAAAAGGCGATCGCATGCAGGAAGACCAGCCCGGCGTAGAGCACGAGAAGCAGCTTGAACAGGAAGTAGGCGTTGAACCCGTTGGGAGAGAAGCCGATGGTCTCCACGTTCCAGCGCAGCGCGCGCGCCTTCAGCAGCAGCCGCTCCAGCGCGTCCGAGGCCGAAGGCTTGGGCACCACCAGATGCCGCCACAGGAAATACCAGCCGTACATCCAGGTCACCACCGCCACCGGCATCATGAAGACCAGCGCGCCGAACATGTCGATCATCTTCCTGGTGCGGTATCGCACCTTGGAATAGATCAGGTCCACCCGCACATGCCCCCCCTGGACGAAGGTGTAGGTGACGCAGAGCGTGACGATCAGCGCGTTGTAGAACTTCAGTTCCTCGGCCCACCAGCTGATATCCTTGCGAAAGACCGCGCCGAGGCCGATCCCGATGTCCACGGACACGAAGATCCGCTGCATGAAGACGATCACGATCTGCTGCAGCACCATCAGCAGCCCGGCCCAGGCAAAGGCCCGGCCGACCCCGTTGGCAAGCCCCTCCAGGACGCGCACCGCCCCCCACATGATCCGGTTGCGCCACATCCCCAGCCCGGTCAGGACGAGGAAGGCAGCGAAGCACACGAAGAAGAACTCCTGCGACCCGCCATAGTAGATGAACCGCATCAGCGCCTGCTTGGCCTCGAGGCTGTCCAGCCCGCCGACCCAGCCCAGCCAGGATGCCGGGTTCAGCAGGGCCTGGCCCAGGTTGTAGAATGCCAGCGCGATGTTTTGAAGGAACCAGAGCAGACCGTCCAGCATCCCCGACCCCCGTCCGTTGCATGGGCAGAGCGTTGCATGGGCAGATGCGGGCCGCGCATTCGCGCGGGACATGCAACGCGGCTGCCGGACCCCGCCGGGGCGGGGTCCGGCCGTCTTTCAGGCTGTCGCCGGCCGGCTCAGCCCATGACCCGGTCGCGCTGGATGCGATAGGCGCCTTCGCCCACGCTCAGCCAGCCCGAAGAGGCGCGCATCGAGGCGGAATAGTCGTCGAAGATCTCCTTGAAGAGATCGTCGCCCATGAATTCCTCATACACCTTGCGCGTGCCCTCGCCGAAGGCATCCCAGACGCTGTCGGGGAATTCGAGCACCTTGACGCCGCCGGCCTTCAGCCGCTCCAGCGCCGAACCGTTGTTCATCAGGAACTGCGCCAGCGACCAGCTGTTGGAGTAGCCGGAAGCCGCCTCGATGATCTTCTGATGCGCCGGGCTCAGCTCGTTCCACACATCGAGGTTGGTCGCCAGCGAAAGGCCGGCGCCCGGCTCATGGAAGCCGGCGGTGTAGAAGAACTTGGTGATCTCCTGGAAGCCGGCCTTCTCGTCGGCCCAGGGGCCGATCCACTCGGTGCCGTCGATGGCACCCGAGGCCAGCGCCTGATACACTTCCGCGCCGGGCAGGTTCTGCACGCTGGCGCCCAGGTAGCCGAGCGCCTTGCCGCCGAGGCCGGGCATGCGGAACTTGAGGCCGTTGAAGTCTTCCGGCCCCTTGATCTCCTTGCGGAACCAGCCGCCGGCCTGGGCGCCGGTGTTGCCCGCCAGGAAGGACTTGAGGCCGAAGATCTCGCCCAGGGCGTCGTGATACTTGCGGCCGTTGCCGTGGTAATACCAGTTGAACAGTTCCTGCGCCGTCATCCCCATCGGCACCGAGGTGAAGAAGGCGAAGCCCGGATGCTGGCTGATGAAGTAGTAGTCGGCGGCATGATACATGTCGGCCTGCCCCGAGGTCACGGCATCGAACACCTCGAAGGCACCCACGAGCTCGCCCGCGGCCTTGATTTCCACCTCGAGCGTGCCGTCGGACATGGTATTGATCGTGTCCGCCACATGCTGGGCGGCATCGAACACGCCGGCAAGGCCACGGCCCCAGGACGTGACCATGGTCAGCTTGCGCTTGCCCTGGGCAATCGCCGGCGTGGCCAGGGCGGTTGCCGCCGCGGCCCCGCCGCCAAGTGCGGACGTTCTCAGGAATGAACGACGATCCATCTGGTTTCCTCCCACTGGAATGCGCCCGCCACAGCTGGCAGGCCGGATATGTGCAGTGATCGGCACATTAGACCGAACAGCCGCCCCGGGAAAATACCAAATTCTGCGTAGAACCCCGCACCGGAGGCGAACGACATGTCGCCCCCGCCCGTGCGACCTGGCGAAATGGCGAATTGACGCAGGCCAGGCATCCCGTCATCCTAGGCTACCGGAGCGGCCAGACCGGGGATGCAGCATGAAGGAAGCGCTGTCGCGCCTGTGGCGGAGAATGCGCCCGACCTACGGACAGAAGGTCTTCCTGATGGCATCGCTGCCGCTGGTGCTGGCGGTCAGCGCGATCGCGCTGCTGGTCGCAAACCAGTCCCGCCAGGCGGCGGAAACCGAGATCGCCTTCCTCGAGGAGGAGCTGATCGCCGCCAAGAAGGCCGAACTCAGGAACTACCTGTCGCTGGCCAAGACCGCCTTCATCAACATCTACGGCCGCGCGCTGCCCGACGACGAAAAGGCGAAGCTCGAGGTCAGCCGCATCCTGGCGGCGATGCTTTACGGGCGCGACGGCTACTTCTTCGTCTATGACTACGACGGCACCAATCTGGTCAGCCCCCGCCGCACCGAGCTGATCGGCAGGAACCAGATGGAGCTGACCGACTCCCGGGGCGAAAGGGTGGTGCAGCGGATGATCGAGATCGCCCGCCGGGGCGGCGGCTACCTGAGCTACGACTGGCCCAAGCCCTCGACCGGCAAGACCGAGCGGATGGTTTCCTACGTGGTCGGCCTGCAGGACTGGCGCTGGGTGGTCGGCACCGGGATCTTCATCGACGACGTGCTGGCCACCGTCGCCGCCGAGCGCGCCGAAGTGGAAGAACGCGTGCGCCAGACCTTCCTGACCATCGGCGCGATCACGTTTGCGGCGCTGCTGCTGGTGTTCACCTCCGGCATGTTCATCAACATCCGCGAGCGCCGGCTGGCCGATGCCAAGCTGAAGAAGCTCGCCCAGCGGGTGCTCGACACCCAGGAAGAGGAGCGCGGCCGGGTCGCGCGCGAGCTGCACGACAGCATCAGCCAGATCCTGGTGGGCGCCCGCTACCGGCTGGAGCTGGCCCGGCGTCACCTCCGCTCGGGCGATGCCCGCGCTGCCGGCGAAAACCTGGGGCACGGCATCGCGGCGCTGGCCGGCGCGGTCCAGGAGGTGCGCCGGATCAGCCGCGACCTGCGCCCCGGCGTCCTGGACGACCTCGGCCTCGGCCCGGCGCTGAAATCGCTGACCGACGATTTTTCCGCCCGCACCGGGATCGGGACCGAGCTCGAAACCGTGGTGTTCCGCAACCGGCTGGATCAGGACGCCAAGATCGCGCTCTATCGCGTCGCCCAGGAGGCGCTGACCAACATCGAGCGCCACTCGGGCGCCACCCGGGTCCAGCTGACGCTCAAGGGCCACCGCAGGGGGGTGACCCTGCGCATCGCCGACAACGGCCACGGCCTTCCGCCCGGGGTGCGCAGCGGCGGCAGGACCGGCCTCGGGCTGCGCAACATGCAGGAACGGATCGAGCAGCTCGACGGGCACCTGCGCATCCTGTCCTCGCGCTCGGGAAAGAGCCGCGGAACCGTGATCGAGGCGGAGATTCCGCTTTCCCACATGCTTCCACCGGAACAGCAGACAAGAGCGAGCGCATGAACGACCGGCAGCAAGGCGGGCCGACCCGGATCCTGATCGTCGATGACCACCCGATGGTGGCCGAGGGAATCCGGGCGATCCTGGAAAGCTATGACGACATCGAGGTGGTCGGCACGCTCCACGACGGGCAGAGCGCGGTCGAACAGATCGACGCGCTCGCCCCCGACGTGGTTCTGCTCGACCTCAACATGCCCGGAATCGGCGGCCTGCCGGCGATCGAGCTGATCCTGGAAAAACGCCCCGAAACCAGAGTGCTGATCCTGTCGATGCACGACAACCCCGAATACATCTCGACGGCGCTCAGCCACGGCGCGCGCGGCTATGTGCTCAAGGACGTGCCGACCGAGGAGATCCGCCAGGCGATAGATGCGGTCATGGCAGACCGGGAATATCTGTGCACCGGCGCCCAGGTGGCGCTGAAGCCGCGCATCATCGACAACCGCGAGCCTCTGACATCGCGCGAGCAGACCATCCTCCTGCAGCTGGCCCAGGGCAAGTCGAACAAGGAAGTGGCCGTCGAGCTGGGCATTTCCGTGCGCACGGTGGAAACCCACCGCAAGAACATCAGGGCCAAGCTGGGGATTTCCTCCACCGCCGGGCTGACCCGCTACGCGCTCGAGCACGGCGTTCTGCAGGGAACGGGGAGCCGCTACTGAAGAGCCCCGCGCCGGGTCCCGGCGCTCCGGGCGGCGAAGCGGCACGCGCACAGATCCGGCGGGAGCGGTGCCCGCCCGGAGCGCGGAGCGGCGCGAAACGACCGGAAAGCGGCAGACGGTGCCGCAGGACGATCCTGTCCGTTTCCGCCGGGTCGGCGCAATTTTCGTCCGCCCCTCTGCGCCGGCGCTCCGGAGTCGCGCATTTGCCGGTTGACGCTCCGGAACCCGGATCTTAATGTCGCGCGCACAGCTTCAGGAGCCTTGTCATGGGATGCCTCGTGGTGATTGTAGGAAATTGGCGCATGGGCCGGTAGCGGCGACCATAACGGTTTTCCATGCGCCCCCGAAAATTCCGGGGGCTTTTTCATGGCTGGTTCATGGCTGGCGCCCTTTCATGGATGGCGCATGAGCGTGGAGCGAAACGGAGAGCAAGATGGCACGTCAGATGACTGGTGCGAAAATGGTGGTTCAGGCGCTGAAGGATCAGGGCGTGGACACGGTATTCGGCTACCCGGGCGGCGCCGTGCTCCCGATCTATGACGAACTCTTCCTGCAGAACGACATCCGCCATATCCTGGTGCGCCACGAACAGGGCGCGGTGCATGCCGCCGAGGGCTATGCGCGCTCCACCGGCAAGCCGGGGGTGGTGCTGGTCACCTCCGGCCCCGGCGCCACCAATGCCGTCACCGGGCTGACCGACGCGCTGATGGATTCGATTCCCCTGGTGGTCATCACCGGCCAGGTGCCCACCTTCATGATCGGCACCGACGGCTTCCAGGAAGCCGACACCGTGGGCATCACCCGCCCCTGCACCAAGCACAACTGGCTGGTGAAGGATACCGAGAAGCTCGCCGAGGTGCTGCACCAGGCCTTTCACGTGGCGACCAGCGGCCGACCGGGGCCGGTTCTGGTGGACATCCCGAAGGACGTGCAGTTCGCCTCGGGCGGCTACGTGACCCCAAAGCAGGCCGACACCCGCCGCTACGCCCCCCGCCTCAAGGGCGACCTGGAGCAGATAAAGGCGCTTGTCGAGGCGATGGAAAGCGCGAAGCGCCCGATCTTCTACACCGGCGGCGGCGTCATCAACTCGGGCCCTGCCGCCAGCCAGCTCCTGCGCGAGCTGGTCGATGCCACCGGCTTCCCGATCACCTCGACGCTCATGGGGCTGGGCGCCTATCCCGGTTCGGGCAGGAACTGGATCGGCATGCTGGGGATGCACGGGCTTTATGAGGCCAACATGGCAATGCACGACTGCGACCTGATGATCGCCGTCGGCGCCCGCTTCGACGACCGGATCACCGGGCTGATCTCGGCCTTTTCGCCGGGCTCGAAAAAGGCCCATGTGGACATAGACCCGAGCTCGATCAACAAGGTCATCCGGGTCGATTTCCCGATCGTGGGCGATGTGGCCCATGTGCTGGAAGACCTGCTGCGGATCTGGAAGTCGCGCGGGCGCAAGACCGAGCGCGCGGCGCTGAAGGAATGGTGGGCCCGGATCGAGGGCTGGCGCAAGACCGACTGCCTTGCCTATGCCGGCTCGAAGGAGGTGATCAAGCCGCAATATGCGATCGAGCGGCTCGAGGCGCTGACCGCCGGGCGCGAACGCTACGTCACCACCGAGGTCGGCCAGCACCAGATGTGGGCGGCGCAATACATGCGCTTCGATGCCCCCAACCGCTTCATGACTTCCGGCGGGCTGGGCACCATGGGCTACGGCTTCCCCGCCTCGATCGGTGTGCAGCTGGCCCACCCCGAGGCGCTGGTGATCAATGTCGCGGGCGAGGCCTCCTGGCTGATGAACATGCAGGAGATGGGCACTGCGGTGCAGTACCGGCTGCCGGTCAAGCAGTTCATCCTCAACAACGAACGCCTCGGGATGGTGCGCCAGTGGCAGCAGCTTCTGCACGGCGAGCGCTATTCGCAAAGCTGGTCCGAGGCGCTGCCAGATTTCGTCAAGCTGGCCGAGGCCTTCGGGGCGAAGGGGATCGCCTGCACCGATCCGGCCGATCTGGATGAGGCGATCATGGAAATGATCCGGCACGACGGGCCGGTGATCTTCGACTGCCTGGTGGAAAAGCACGAGAACTGCTTCCCGATGATCCCCTCGGGCAAGCCGCACAACGAGATGCTTCTGGGCGATGCTCCCACCGAAGGGGCGATCGAAAGCGGTGGCGCGGTTCTGGTTTGAGAAAGGCTCGCAAATGTCTGCTCTGAAAATAAAGAAGGGTTCCACCAGCCATTCGGCCTATCCGCTGCGCGATCCGCATGCCGAAGCGGTGGAGCGCCATACGCTGGCCGTGGTGGTGGACAACGAGGCCGGCGTGCTGGCCCGCGTCATCGGCCTGTTTTCCGGGCGCGGCTACAATATCGAAAGCCTGACCGTGGCCGAGGTCGATCACACCGGCCACCAGTCCCGCATCACCATCGTCACCACGGGAACGCCCTCGGTGATCGACCAGATCCAGGCGCAACTCGGCCGCATCGTGCCGGTGCACGAGGTGCACGACCTGACCGACGAAGGCCCCTCGGTCGAGCGCGAACTGGCGCTGTTCAAGGTCGCCGGCAAGGGCGAAAAGCGGGTCGAGGCGCTGCGGCTGGCCGACATCTTCCGCGCCAACGTGGTGGACAGCACCCTGGAAAGCTTCACCTTCGAGATCACCGGCACGCCGGAAAAGATCGACGCCTTCGCCGATCTGATGCGTCCGCTCGGGCTGGTCGAGGTCGCCCGCACGGGCGTGGCGGCGCTCTCGCGCGGCCGCGACTGACGGCGGCGATCATGGAACAGTTGTCCTTTCTCGCGATCTGCGCCGGAATTGTCAGCGCCGTGGCGATCGGCGGCGGCGCCGGCGCGATCCTGGGGCTGGGCTTCGCTGTCGATGTCAGCCGCGAGGCCGAACGGCAGGGAATGGACCCGATGGACGAGGAGGCTAATCGCCTGTTCGACGAAGCCTTCGAGGCAGCCAGTCAGGAACGCGGCTTCGTCCTGCAGATGCTGGTATTGTCCCTCGCGACTTCGCTGATATCAGGCGGGGTGACCGGCTGGCTCGCCCCGGCGGCGCCGCTTCTCAACGCCGCCGTTGTCGGGACCGTCGGCACGGCGGTGGGGCTGCTTTCGGCCCGCGCCCCGTCGCGGATGCCGCGCGGGCTGCTCGTGGCAGGGACCCTCTCCACCTTGCCGGCAACCCTTCTCGGCGCCTGGCTGGCCGCCGGGTGACCCCCCGCCCTCGGGCACGCTCTTTGGGCACGCTCCCGCCCCGCCGTCGATGCCGCCCCACCCGTCGCCCCGGGTGGGCGTGCGCTACAGCCGTTTCACATAGGTCCAGGTCGGCACGGTCGCGCCACGGGCCAGCGAATAGGACTCGGCATCGCCAAGATATTCGAAGCCGGCGTTGGTCACCACCCGGGCCGAGGCCGGGTTGTCCTGGAAGATCTCGGCAAAGAAGGTCCGGGCCTTCTGCGGATTGGCCGCCACCATGCTGCGCACCGCCTCCGAAGCGATCCCGGCATTCCAGAAGGCCGGCGCCACCCAGAAGCTGATCTCGGACTGGCTGCGGTCCATCGGCCGGAGCAGGACCACCCCGAGCACCTCGGCCAGCCCGCTGCGCACCCCGTCCATCACCCAGACATCCTCCTGCCGGTCGGGAGAAAGCGCCCGGGCCACATAGGCCTCGGTGGCCCCCGGGGGCAGCGGATGCGGAATGGTACCGGTAGCACGCGCCACCCGCTCATCCCCCATGTGCAGCTCCAGCAGCCCGGTATCCGACTTGCGCACCGGGCGCAGGATGAACCTTTCGGCCTCGATGACGGGCTGGTTGGTGATCTGGTCGATGATCATGCCTGTCCTCCCGGAAAGAAACGCTCGGCACCCGCGAGGGACGCGCCGAGGAAGGCGGCGCCCGGCGAAAGGGCTTCCCCGCCCGGGGACGCGCTGCCAACGAGATGGAGATTGTCCCCCATCGAGGCAAGGGCGGCAAAGGCGTTTTTGCGCCTGTCGCCCCCGGCGCGACAATTCCGGCGTCGGGCACGCGATTGCCGCCCGCATTGCCGCCCATTCCGGGCAGCATCTCTCCGGGCAGCATCTCTCCGGGCAGCATCTCCGGCCGCTCCGCCGGCGCGTGCCGCGCGCCGCCACGCGCTCATTGCCGCTGCTGCCGCCTGTCCCATGTCCCCCGCCCTTCGGCCCGGCAGAGCCGGCGCCGACCGTCAAGGATGAAAAGAAAAGGGACCGGCCGGTTGCGCCGATCCCCATCGATTTGCATCAATGCCCCGTCCGGCGCCTATTCTGCTGCCTCCGATACCGGAAGCACCGAAACGAAGGTGCGCCCGCGGAAGCCCCTGTGGAAGGTCACGGTGCCTTCGACAGTGGCGAAGATGGTGTGATCGCGGCCCATGCCGACCCCCTCGCCCGGCCACCACCTGGTGCCGCGCTGGCGGATGATGATATTGCCCGGAACGGCGGTCTGGCCGCCGAACAGCTTGACTCCGAGGCGGCGCCCGATGCTGTCGCGCCCGTTGCGGGACGAGCCGCCTGCCTTCTTGTGTGCCATGGTCGGTTACTCCTTCTCGGCGGCCAGCTTCCTGGCCTGTTCGATCCAGCCTTCGCGTTCGATCCGGCCCTTGAACGAAAGCTTCTCGTCCATGGCCGCCACGTCTTCCTCGGTCCAGGCGGCGATCTGGGCAAAGCTGGTGACGCCGGCCTCGTGCAGCTTCTTCTCCAGCACCGGGCCGACCCCCGAAAGCTTCTTCAGATCGTCGGCTGCCGCCTTTGCCGCCGCCTTCTCCGGGGCCTCGGCCTGCGCCTTCTTCGCGGCGGTCTTCTTCGCGCCGGCCTTCTTCGCGGCCGGCGCGGCAGCGGCCGCGCCCGACACAGAACCTGCGCCCACCGCGGGCTTCACGCCGGTCCTGTCCGCTCCCGTCTCGATGATATCGGTGATCCGCACCATCGTCAGCTGCTGGCGGTGGCCCTTCTTGCGCTGCGAGCTGTGCTTGCGGCGGCGCTTGACGAAATGGATCAGCTTCTCGCCCCTGATCTGATCGATCACCTCGGCCTGAACCGCCGCTCCTTCCACCAGGGGGGTGCCGACCGTGCTGCCCACCATCAGGATCTCGTTGAACTGGATCTTGTCGCCGGCGGCCGCCGCGAGCTTCTCGACGCGCAACACGTCTCCGCTGCGAACCCGATACTGCTTGCCGCCGGTCTTGAGGACCGCAAACATGTGCACTTCCTTCATTTCCTCGCGCCCTTCGGCCCCGGTTTTCCCGACGTTCCCGCCCCGGCCCGCGCGGCCGGGATGCCTCGGACAGCGCGCCCTTGCGGGCGTCGTTTCCGCAACCTGACGGATGCCCGTCAGGACTGGCGGCTTATCCCGGCATCGGGCTGCCGTGTCAAGCCCGAAAATGCCGCCGCGCGCCTCCGGGCCCCCGCCCCGGACATCCCGCCGCCCCGGCGACAGGGAATCGCCACGAACATACCGGCAACCACCTGCCGCCGCGGCGGCGTCCGCGTGCCTTTCCCATCCGCATTCCTCCCATCCGCATTCCCATGTGCCGGTTCCGGTTTCCGTGCATTTTCCTGTTGTATCGCAACGGCGCATTACCTAAATAGTCCTGCGTCCGCCATGCGCGGCTGCGGAGAGGTGCCGGAGTGGTCGAACGGGGCGGTCTCGAAAACCGTTGACCCTGCAAGGGGTCCCAGGGTTCGAATCCCTGTCTCTCCGCCACCGCATTCTTAACCTTCCTGCCGGACGAAAGACATGACGGTTTCGATTGGTCTGCGGCCCGTGTTTCTGTAGCCCGGATGCAACCGTTCGGTGTTGACGCGCACCAGCCACGCGTCCAGATCGGCCGGAAGCGCTCGGCGGTTTCGCGAGACAGGTCTCGGGCATCTTGACGCGGAAGAACCCGTCCAGCACCGTTCGGTTGAAGCGCTCGACGAAACCGCTGGTCCCGGGCGATCTGCCCCTGGTGCGCCTGTGCTCGATGTCGCCCTGCTCGAGGTAGAGCTCGTAAGGGTGAACTCCCCGGGTTTACCGGAGAGATTCTGGTTCGACAGTTATGCCGCTTTTTCGTCGGCCTCCAAGTTCTGGCGGAAATTCTCCTCTGCTTCTTGTGGCGTGACATATCCGATGGCACTGTGCAGGCGTTCGGTGCTGCACCAATCGACCCATTTCAGGGTTTCCCATTCGATCTGGCTCACCGACTTCCAAGGGCCGAGGAAGTTGATTGCCTCGGCCTTGAACAGGCCGATGATGCTCTCGGCCAGGGCGTTGTCATAGCTGTCACCGACGCTGCCGACCGAGGTGTCGATGCCGACCTCTGCCAGACGTTCGGTGTATTTGATCGACAGACACTGGCTGCCCCGGTCGCTGTGATGGATCAGCCGGCCAGCTTTGGGCGGCACCCGCTGGCATATCGCCTGGTTCAGGGCATCGAGAACGAAGCCTGCGGTCATCGACGTGGAAACGCGCCAGCCGACAATCCTGCGGGCGAAGACGTCGATTGCAAAGGCGACGCAGACCATGCCCTGCCAGCTTGAGACACAGGTGAAGTCCGAAACCCAGAGCTGGTTCGGCACTACCGCAGAGAAATCCCGGTTCGCCTTGTCATCCGGGCAGGGCCGAGAGGTGTCAGGATTGGTTGTGATGGGCTTTCTAGAGCGCACAACACCCTGTAACCCCATTGCTTTCATGAGCGTTCCACCGTGCAACGGGCGATGCCATGTCCTTTGCGCTGCAGTTCGTGCCAGATTTTGCGGGCACCATAGCGGCCGCGGCTGGCATCGAAAACCTGCTCGATCTTCTCGCTTCTCGGCATCAATGATGTCCTGTTTGGCGCGGGCCGATGCCAGATCGGGATCACGTTCAACCGCTTTGTGCACATGGAAAGTCGATGGCGCGATCCCCAGAACCCGGCAGATCGGCCCGACACCGAAGACTTCCCGGTGGTCCTCGATGAAGGCAATCATCGCTTCAACGGGCGGTCGAGCTCCGCCTGAGCGAAATATGCGCTGGCCTTCTTCAGGATCTCATTGGCCTGGCGAAGTTCTCGGACCTCGCGCGCCAACTCCTTGATCCTGTCCTTCTCCGCGCTTGTCAGCCCGACCCGCTGACCGGAATCGCGCTCGGCCTGCTGACACCGGGCGCGCAGACTGTCGGGTGAACAGCCAAGCTTCGGGGCAATCGCCCGGCAAGCCGCCGTATCACTGGCGTAATCGGCGCGGCCCTCTCGAAACAACCGAACGCCGCGCTCGCGAAATTCAGCCGGATAGGCGGGGGTGAATCGTCTCTTTGTCATAGGGCTCATCCTTTGAGGGTTTTACTCGCCGGCAAACCCGGGGCGGTTCAGATCGAACTGAACAACAACACCGGCGAGCGGACCATCCGGCCGATCGCGCTGAACAGGAAAAACGCTCTCTTCGCCGGCCACGACGCGGGCGCCGAGAACCGGGCACTGATCGCCTCGCTGATCGAGACCTGCAAGCTCAACGCCGTCGATCCCCAAGCCTGGCTGGCCGCCACCCGCACCGCCATCGCAAATGGCCACATGCAGAGCCGGGTCAACGAACTCCTGCCCTGGAACTACGCCAGCAAGGTGTGATCGGAACACCGGTTACGTTTCACCCCTGCCCGCCAGGATCCGGGGCGCCGGGATCCGGGGCGCGGCTCTCGAGCCATCTGCCGAAACGGGGCAGCCGCGCCTTCTTCATCAGCCGACGCGGGCGCCAGCCTTCTCCGGACAGCCGCTCGGCTTGGGCACGCACCCGCGCGGCGACCGCGGCGACCGGCTCCGGCGCCTGCAGGGCGCAGCCATGCAGAAAGGAATCCGGATGCTCGGCGCAAATCCCGTATTCACCGAGCACCCGGCGCGGAAAGTCGCGCAGGTTCATGGTGACGATCAGCTCAGCCCGCCCTGCAAGGGCGCTGCCCAGCACATGGCGATCGTCCGGGTCGGGCAGCCAAGGCAGGGCTGCCGCCCCTGCCGGCACCGGATCCGCCGCCCCCGAAGCCACCTCGGCCGCCGGCCAGCGGGCCCGGCACAACGCGATCTCGGCCCGGGCGGCATCCTGCAGGCCGGCCCGCGCGGCCGCGCGGGCCCATTCCTCGAGGATACGGGCCGACCAGAGCGGACGGAACAGCCCCGCCGCGGCGACACCCAGAAGCAGTTCGCGCATCACCGTGGGATAGAGCACGCAGGCATCAAGCAGCACCGCCCGCCCCGCTCCCGCCGGCCCGATCCCGCTCATGCCTCCCGCCCCCGGGCAACGGCCCGGCGCAACCGTGCCGCGCACGGCGCGACCGGCAGGAGGCAGAGCGCAACGGACACCGCCGCTTCAGCTCCTGCCGGCCATCAGCGCCTCGAGCTCGACTTCGCGGGCCGGCGGCGCCGGCACGCCGGTCAGCTCCTGCCGGATCAGCCCCGCCAGATGGCGGATGATGCGAACCTTCTGCGTCAGCCCGACCGCTTCCGCGGCCAGGGCCTTCTGCCCGCCATAGGCCTCCAGGCGCACGCGCAGCAGATAGGGCGGGATGATCACCTCGCCGCTGCGCGCATTGGTAACCGACAGCAGCAGATCTATCGCATGCGTGCCGCCGATAGTGTAGCGGGTGCGCTGGGTCAGGGCATGGAACTGGCGCACCGTCACATGCAGCACCACCGGCAGATCCCCCTGCAACCCGTCCACCCCGCGGCGAACGGCTTCCTCGACGATCGCCCTTACCTGGGCGTGGCGATCACCCGGGGGATCTTCCCGCCAGACGATATCGGCCACCGGCTTGTAGCTGTTTTCCTCGGAAACGCTCAGGCTCCCGGGCACCTCGACATTGAAACCGACGACCCGCATCGCCGGCAGCGCCTTCACGTCAACGCTCCTTGCCGGTTGTCGCGCCCCGAAGATCCCGCCCGGGTTTCCGCCCGGCCCTTCCGCCGCACAGGCAGAAAGCAGCACGGCAACCATGAACATCGCGACCCCTGCCAGCGCTTTCATCTCCCGCTCCGCATGTTGTGCTCGACTCGCCTCCGACAGTGGACGACAATGGTTAAAAAATAAAGCATCCGCAATTTCGCCGGCAGGATCGGCGCGCGGGGAGGATGCGGGGCTTGTTAGCGCTAACGGATTCTGCTAGGGCACAGGCGAAAGGACGATGCGATGCCGCTGAACAGGACCATCCGCGAAGTCACCGAAGCCATCGCGGCGCGCAGTGCCGAAACCCGCGCCGCCTATCTGGAGAAGATCCGCGCGGCCGCGGGGAACGGGCCGAAACGAGCGCATCTTTCCTGCTCCGGCCAGGCCCATGCCTATGCGGCGAGCGGCGCCGACAAGGAACGCCTGGCCCGGGGGCGGGCGCCGAACCTGGCGATCGTGACCGCCTACAACGACATGCTCTCGGCCCACAAGCCTTATGAAACCTACCCCGAGCTGATCCGTGAAACCGCCCGCGCACAGGGCGCGACGGCCCAGGTCGCCGGTGGCGTTCCGGCGATGTGCGACGGGGTGACCCAGGGCGCGGCGGGGATGGAGCTCAGCCTGTTCTCGCGCGATGTGATCGCGCTGGCGGCGGCCGTGGCGCTGTCGCATGATACCTTTGATGCGGCGGTCTTTCTTGGCGTCTGCGACAAGATCGTTCCGGGGCTGGTGATGGCTGCGGCCAGTTTCGGGCATCTGCCGGCGGTGTTCCTGCCTGCAGGCCCGATGACAAGCGGGCTGCCGAACGACGAGAAGGCGCTGGTCCGTCAGCGCTTCGCCGCCGGAGAGATCGGGCGCGAGGAGTTGATGCGCGCCGAGATGGCCGCCTATCACGGCCCCGGAACCTGCACCTTCTACGGCACCGCGAACTCGAACCAGATGCTGATGGAATTCATGGGGCTGCATCTGCCGGGTGCCTCCTTCGTCAACCCGGGCACACCGCTGCGCGAGGCGCTGGTCAGGGCCGGCGTCGCCCGGGTTCTGGAGATCACCGAGCCGGGTGATTCCCACACGCCGGTGGGTGAGGTTCTGGACGAGAAGGCTTTCGTCAACGGGATCGTCGGGCTGATGGCCACCGGCGGCTCGACCAACCTGCTGCTGCATCTGCCGGCAATGGCGCGCGCGGCCGGGATCATCCTGGAAGTCGAGGACTTCGCCGCGATTTCCGAGGTGATCCCGCTGCTGGCGCGGATCTATCCGAACGGGCTGGCGGACGTGAACCACTTCCACGCCGCCGGCGGACTCGGATTCCTGATCGGGGAACTGCTCGATGCGGGGCTGCTGCACGAGGAGCGGCGCACCGTGGTCGGCGGCACGATGGCCGATTACACGAAGGAGCCGAAGCTGATCGACGGCAGGCTGCGCTGGCTGGACGCGCCGCGCCGATCGCTGAACGACGGAATCCTGCGCACCGTCGGCGCACCCTTCCAGCCCACCGGCGGGCTCAGGCAGCTTTCGGGCAACCTGGGGCAGGGGGTGATGAAGATCTCGGCGGTGGCGCCGGAGCATCTGGTTGTCGAGGCTCCGGCAAGGGTGTTCGACAGCCAGGAAGCCGTCAGGGACGCCTTCAGGGCCGGGACCTTCGCCGAGGATGTGGTGATCGTGGTGCGCTTCCAGGGGCCGCGGGCCAACGGCATGCCCGAGCTGCACGCGCTGACCCCGCCGCTTTCGGTGCTGCTGGGGCGCGGGCTGAAGGTGGCGCTGGTGACCGACGGGCGGATGTCGGGGGCTTCGGGCAAGATTCCCGCCGCCATCCACCTCTGCCCCGAAGCGGCCGAGGGCGGTCCGATCGCCCGGCTGCGCGACGGCGACATCGTGCGGCTGGATGCGGTTGCCGGGAAGATCGAGGTTCTCGAGGCGGATTTCGACAGCCGCGAACCGGCCCCCGCTCCCCCGCGCAGAAATGGCGAGGGGCTCGGGCGCGAGCTGTTCGCACTGTTTCGCGACAACGCCGGCCCGGCCGGCAGCGGCGCCTCCGCCATCATCTGAAGGATCCCGCCGATGACCCCGCAGCAGGCAAGTGCCAGAACCGCCGGGATCTGTTCCCTGGCACCGGTGATCCCGGTGCTCGTGATCGAGGATGCCGGCAGCGCCGCCGATCTCGCCCGGGCGCTGATCGCCGGCGGCCTGCCGGTGCTGGAGGTGACCCTGCGCACCCCGGCCGCGCCGGCGGCGATCCGCGCGATGGCCGCCGTTGCGGGCGGAATCGTCGGGGCCGGCACGCTGCTGACGGCGGACGACGTGCAGACCGCCCGGGCGGCAGGCGCGCAGTTCGGCGTTTCGCCGGGGGCGACCCCGTCCCTGCTGGCCACCTGCGAGGACGCCGGGCTGCCGCTCCTGCCCGGTGCGGCGACCGCCAGCGAGGCGATGGCGCTGCTGGAGCGCGGCTATGCGATGCAGAAGTTCTTTCCGGCCGAGGCGACCGGTGGCGCCGCGGCGCTGCGGGCGCTCGGCGGGCCGTTGCCGCAAATCTCCTTCTGCCCGACCGGCGGCATCACGCTCGAAAGCGCTCCGGACTACCTGCGGCTCGGGAACTGCCCCTGCGTCGGAGGCTCCTGGGTCGCCCCGCCGGAGCTGATCGCCGCCGGCGACTGGGAAACCATCCGCGCCCTGGCGGCGGAAGCCGCTGCCCTGGCCGGCACCCTCTGAGCGGCCTGGCGCGCCGGGGCAGCTCGCGCCGGGGCAATGCCGCCGCGCCACGGGATGGCCCGCGGGCAGCCCCCGCGGAAGCGCCCCTTCCCGCAGGGGTGCCGCCATGCGCGGGGACATGCGCGGGAAAACGCTCCGAAACCGGCTCCGGGGCAGGTTCCGGGCGGGCTGCCTACTGCTTCACCCAGGTTTCGGCCCGGCAGATCCCCAGCGCGCAGCCCTGGATCTTCAGCCCGTCTCCGGTGAAGGTGACCGTTCCGTTGAATTTCATGAACTTCATCGCCGGGTGCCGCATCTGCCGGCCGCGCCAGCTGCCGTCTTCGCCCCGGATCATCCCGTGGCACATCTCGAAACCGTCCGATTGCCGGGTGCAGAACAGCCTGCCATCCTGCACCCGGAGCTCGATCAGCTCCTTGCCCTTGCGCAGATAGGTTCCCTCCTGCGCCCCGGCCGCGCCCGCGAGAGGCCCGCCGGCAAGCAGCGCGGCCAGGCCGATCCACCCGAAGACCCTGAACATCGCCGATCCTCCCCGTATCGATTTTCCGTCTGGTGGACCCCCCCTAGCACGAAACCGGATCCGATTCAAAAATTCGATTTCGGGAATGCGTTTCCGGAGATGCCGGCAACCCGGCCACGGCTCAGCGTTCCGGCGCCCCAGAACGCCGGCGGGCCGCGGCACCGCCCCGCCGGCGCGGGCGCTCCGCCCCGGCAGATGCCGGCTGCAGCGCGGCCCGCAGAAGCGCGCTCATCGGATGCCCCGGCGCCCCCCCCGCATGGGCCTCCAGCATCGCCCGGACCGCCACCCGCAGATCGGTTCCCTCCGGCAGCTTCAGCAGCCACTCGAGAAGGATCGTCCGGCATTCGGCCGCGCCGATGCCCTCGATCCGGTAGCTTTCCCGGATCAGACCGCTCGGGTCGAATTCCTCCGCTCTGCTCACGCGCGCACCGTCTCCGGCTCCGGCCCCTTCCTAGCTCCCCGCGCCGCAGCAGCCAAGGGCCTCGCCGATCAGGGCGGCCGAACGCGCCCGCGCCTCTTCCAGCATCGCCGCCAGGCTCTCCATGTCCGAAGCCCCGCTCTCGCGCAGCACGAAGTCGCACCCCCCCTGCCCGATCCGCTCCGGCTCCAGCACCGCGCCGCTGAGCAGCCGGGCAGCCGACTGCACCCGCCAGAACAGGCCGTGCGCCGCCTGCAGGGCGTGGATCGTTTCCTGCTCCAGCCAGCCCCCGCGCCGCCCGGCGGCCAGCTGCTCCGGCACCCGCCGCGCGCACGCTCCGCCCAGCAGGGCCGCGGCCTGGGCCAGGAGCTCTATGTCCTGCATTCCCCCGGCCCCGTTCCTGACGTCCCAGACGCTGCGCGTCGGGCGCTCCGCCGCCAGACGCTCCCGCATGGCGGAAACGTCGGAAAGAACTCTGTCCCGCGCGCGCGGGGCCGCGAGGAGCTCGGCGCGGAAGCTTTCTATCTCCCGGCCAAGCGCGGCATCTCCGGCCACCACCCGGGCCCGACTGAGCGCCAGATGCTCCCAGGTCCAGGCTTCGTGACGCTGGTAGTCGCGGAAGGCCTCCAGCGAAGTGGCCACCGGCCCCTGACGCCCCGAGGGGCGCAACCGCATGTCCACCTCGTAAAGGCGCCCCTCGGCCATCGGAGCGCTCAGCGCGGTGACCAGCGCCTGGGTCAGGCGAGCGAAATAGCTGCGGCTGGCCAGCGGGCGGCGCCCCGCCGAGGCCTCGGCCCCGGCGGCGTCATAGATCACGATCAGGTCGAGATCGGAGGCCGCCGTGAGCCGCGCGCTTCCAAGCGACCCCATCCCCAGCACCGCCGCCCCGCGCCCCGGCGCCGGACCGTGCTTGCGCGCCATCTCGCGGCCCGCCACCGGCAGCAGCGCCTGCAGGACGGCTTCGGCCAGCCCGGCATATTGCGCGCCGGCCTCGTCGGCGCCGATCAGCCCGCGCAGGTGGTGCACGCCGATCCGGAAATGCCACTCCTTCTGCCAGCGGCGCGCCGCGTTCAGCTGTTCCTCGTAATCCTCCTGCTCCCGCAGCCTGGCCGACAGATCCTCGGCAAGCCGCGCCCGGCCCGGCCAGGGGGCGAAGAAGTCGCCATCCAGAACCGCGTCGAAGACCCGGGCATTGCGGCCCAGATATTCGGCCAGCCTGGGCGCCGTGCTCACGATGTCGACCATCAGTTCCACCAGCTGCGGATTGGCCTCGAACATGGAAAACAGCTGCACCCCGGCCGGCAGCCCGCGCAGGAAGGCGTCGAACTGCACCAGCGCTTCATCCGGGCGGGCCGCCTTCTGCATCCGCTCCAGGAGCGCCGGCTTGAGACGGTTGAAGATTTCCACCGCCCGCGAGGAGCGCAGCGCCGGGTAGCTGCGCCAGCGTTCGATGATTCCGGCGGCGGCGGGGCCGAGATCGGGCAGATCGGCTGCCGGGGCCGACCGGGCGAAGAAGCCCTCGGTCAGCCGGGCGACCCGCGTCAGGCGGCGGTGGAGATCGTCCCGCATGGCCGCATCCTCCCGCCCGCAGAGCGCTGCCAGGCGGGCAAACCCGGCCGCATCGCGCGGCAGGCTGTGGGTCTGGGCATCGTTGATCATCTGCAGGCGGTGCTCCAGTTCACGGTGCGCACGGTAATCCGCCGACAGATCTCCGGCCACGGAATCCGGTATCCAGCCGCGCGCCGCCAGCCGCCGCAGCCCGCGCAGCGTTTCGCGCACCCGCAGCGACGGATCGCGCCCGCCGGCGATGATCTGCCTGGTCTGGGTGAAGAACTCGATCTCGCGGATGCCGCCGGCGCCCAGTTTCAGATCGTGACCTTCCAGGGCGATCGTTCCGTCGCCCGAGCCATGCAGCCCCTTGTGAGCGCGGATCCGCAGCCGCATGTCATGGGCATCCTGGATTGCCGCAAAATCGAGATGCCGGCGCCAGATGAACGGGCTCAGCCGCTCCAGGAAGGCCGCACCGGCGCGCAGGTCTCCGGCGCAGGGGCGGGCCTTGATGTAGGCCGCGCGCTCCCAGGTGCGCCCGACGCTTTCGTAATAACGCTCGGCCGCCTCCATCGACAGGCAGACCGGCGTGACGGCGGCATCCGGGCGCAACCGCAGATCGGTGCGAAAGACATAACCCTCGCCGGTCGGCTCGCTCAGCAGCGCGCAGAGACGGCGGGTAACGCGGATGAAGGCGGCACGGGCCGCGGCATAATCATCCGGCTCGAAGCAGCTTTCGTCGAACAGGCAGATCAGGTCGATATCGGAAGAATAGTTCAGCTCGAAGGCGCCCATCTTTCCCATCGCCAGCACGACCATGCCGGCGCCATCGCCCGCCGCCTCCGGCCCGGCGCCGGGAATCCGGCCACGCTCCAGCTCGGCCCTCACCAGCGCCTCAACCCCCAGCCCCACCGCCAGATCGGCAAAGCGGGTTAGCGCGTCGGTCACCTCGTCAAGCGACCAGAGCCCGCCCAGATCCGCCAGCCCGACAAGCAGCGCCACACGCCTCTTCGCCTGGCGCAATCCGGCTCCGAGCCCGTCGGGAGGCAGGGCCCGGGCCGCATCCAGAACCGCTTCGAACGCGGGCTCCGCCCCCGCCGCAAGCGCCTCGCGCAGCCACCCCCCCTCGCGCTGGATCAGCCCGTGCAGATACGGGCTGCTTCCCCCGGCCCCGACCAGAAGCGCGCGAAGTTCGGGGGCGAGATCGGCGAATGCCGAGGCGATCTCCTCTCCCCGCCCGGCATCGAAGGGGCGCGGAATGCGGCTGATCCGGCTGGCGAAATCCATGCCCCGACACTGCGACCGGAGCGCTCCCCGGTCAACCGGATGCGCGCGCATTTCCCCGGACCGCCCTGCATCCCGCCCTCCTGCATCCCGCCCCGGAGCCCTCCGGAACCGGAACCCTCCGGAATGTTTGACGGAAGGCGCCTCTGAAAGAATGCGGAAAACCCGCAAGGAGCGACGGAAACCCGTTGCCGCGCCGTATTACCCGCACCTGACATTCAGAAAGAGGAATATGTGATGTCCCGAAAACTCGCCCTGACCGCCGGCCTGCTGCTGGTCTCCACCGCCGTATCCGTTGCCGGCGATCGCCCCGGGCAGCATTTCATCACCGCCTGGGATCTGAACGGAGACGGCGTGGTTTCGCTGGAAGATGCACGCGAACAGCGCGCCAATGTCTTTGCCATGTTCGACGAAAACGATGACGGGATCCTGGACCCCGCGGAATTCGAGGTTCTTGCCGAACACCGCGCCGCCGATGCCGCACAGCATGGCGGCGGCGGACGCAAACACGCCCAGATGGGCCGCGGAATGGGGCTGGAATTCAACGATGGCGACGGGAACGGAGTGGTCACGCTGGAGGAGTTTCTCGACGGCACCGCGCGCTGGTTCGCCCTGATCGACAGCAACGGCGACGGGCAGATCACCAGCGACGACTTCGCACCCTGAACCGCCCGGAAGCCGCGCCGGAAGGGCACCGCCAATCGGCGTTCCCATGAGCCCGGGACAGTGGCCGGACATGGCCTCTGCTCTCCGCCTTCCCGCCTTCCGGGCCACCGCCCGGGGGCGGCTCCCGAAACGCTCCCGCGGACGCTCTCCGGCCCCAGCCCTTCGGCCCCTGCTCCGGGGACCGGCCGCACCCGGGCAGCGGGCGCCGCATGCGGGCGACACGGCAGCCGGTCCTTCCGGCCCCGCAGGCAGCGGCACAAGCCTGCCGCCTCCTTCTCGGGTCACGGCCCGCGGCGGTTGCGGCACCCCGTTCAGGCCCGCACGGAACGGGCGAAGCGGGAAGGCACAACTCACCTGTCCGAGAGTCATCTGGCCGAAACGGTCAGGTCACCCGTTCGAAACGACCGGAACTGCCGCCTGCCATCGGCCGCCGGCAGGCTTCACCCCCGCTCTTCCAGAAGCGCACCGCCGTCGTCGAGCTTGGCCAGTTCCGCGGCCAGGTCGAATTCCAGCCCGTGGGCGGCCCGGATCTTGTCTTCCAGTTCCAGCGCCACCCGCGGGTTGGCCTTGAGAAAGGCCTTTGCGTTCTCTCGCCCCTGCCCGATCCGCTCGTCGCCATAGGAATACCATGCACCGGACTTCTCCACCACGCCGGCCCGGACCCCGAGGTCGATCAGTTCCCCGGTCTTGGAAATGCCTTCGCCATACATGATGTCGAATTCCACCTGCTTGAAGGGCGGCGCAACCTTGTTCTTGACCACCTTCACCCGGGTGGTGTTGCCCACCACCTCGTCGCGGTCCTTGATCGCACCGATGCGGCGGATGTCGAGCCGGACCGAGGCATAGAACTTCAGCGCATTGCCGCCCGTGGTGGTTTCCGGACTCCCGAACATGACCCCGATCTTCATCCGGATCTGGTTGATGAAGATCACGGTGCATTTCGAGCGCGAGATTGCCGCGGTCAGCTTGCGCATGGCCTGGCTCATCAGCCGGGCCTGGGCGCCGACCTGGGCATCGCCCATATCGCCCTCGAGCTCGGATTTCGGCGTAAGGGCGGCAACCGAATCGACCACGACCATGCTGACCGCATTCGAACGCACCAACGTTTCGGTAATCTCGAGCGCCTGTTCGCCGGTATCGGGCTGGGAGATCAGGAGCTCGTCCAGATCGACCCCGAGCTTGCGCGCATAATGCGGATCCAACGCATGTTCGGCATCCACGAAGGCGCAGACCCCGCCATTCTTCTGTTCTTCGGCGATGCAGTGCAGCGTAAGCGTGGTCTTCCCCGAGCTCTCCGGGCCGTAGATCTCGATCACGCGCCCCCTGGGGATACCGCCGATCCCCAACGCGATGTCAAGACCGAGGGAGCCTGTCGATGTTGCCTCGACCTCGGCAACCGGGCGGTCGCCCCCCAGCTTCATGATCGAGCCCTTGCCGAACTGCCGCTCGATCTGAGCCAGCGCCGAATCGAGCGCCTTCTGCTTGTCGCTTCTGGATTTTTCCGTCATCTCGAGAATATCTGCCGCAGCCATTGTCATGCTCCTTATTTCATACCGGGACCGGGGCGGCAATGCCGCTTATGTTCACTTGATGTTCTCCCCTCCAGCTATGCCCCCGAAACGAGAACATTTCAAGAAAATTGTCGGTTTCATTGTCGGTCCGGCAGGTTAACGAACCGTTTACGGCAACCACCTGCACTGCGTCGGGAAGCGTCCCGTGCAACAGGCCGGGGCAGCGGGCAGCATACGGCCGACATCCTGACGGCTGTGGCGTTTCACACACCTGCGATTCACGCGCCGGATGCCGCCGAGACGGTGCATCAGGGCCCACCCGCCGGGGCCGGGCTCAATGAACCCGGATCTGCTCCTGAACGGTAGCGGCCAGCTCGCTGAGCGAAAACGGCTTGGGAAGGAAAACGGAATTCGGAATCCGCGCCTGCTGATCCGAGAAGCTGTCTTCGGCATAGCCGGACACGAACACGACCCTCACATCCGGCCGATCACGCAGGGCCTGGGCGACCCAGCTCGGCCCGTCCATTCCCGGCATGATGACATCGGTGACAAACACATCCACGTCAAGCGACTTGTCTTCGAGCATCCGCAGGGCTTCTTCGGCGCTTTCCGCTTCCAGAACCGTGTAACCGCGCATTCGCAGGGCGCGCGAGGCAAAGGCCCGCACCGGCGCTTCGTCTTCCACGAGCAGAACCACGCCGCCAGAACGGACCTGCTGCGGCGGGGGAGGGGCAGAACGTTCCGGACCGGCTTCCTCGCTCTGGCCGGCCGCGGCCGGGAAATAGAGGGTGAAGGTCGTGCCGGCACCGGGAACGCTGTCGGCAAATATGTATCCCCCGGTCTGCTTGACGATTCCGTAGGCCATCGACAGCCCCAGCCCCGTGCCCTCGCCGGTGCGTTTCGTGGTGTAGAAGGGTTCGAATATCTTCTGCAGCTTTTCGGGAGCGATTCCGACACCCTGATCGCTCACGGAAACCACAACATAGTCGCCGGCCGGGATGACTGCCCGGTCCTTTTCGAAGGGTTGTGCGAAGGTCTCCAGCCGGGTCTCGATGTTGACATCTCCCCCTTCGGGCATGGCATCGCGCGCATTCACCACCAGGTTCATGATCACCTGCTCCAGCTGGCGCTTGTCGGCACGGATGGCAGCAAGCTCCGGGGCGTGGGAGACATTGAGCCGGATCTTCTCGCCGACAAGGCGGCTGAGAAGATGGGTCAGATCATCCAGCGTTTCGCGGATGTCCACCATTTCCGGCTTCAGGGTCTGCTTGCGCGAGAACGCCAGAAGCTGGCCGACGAGGCTGGCGGCGCGGTTGGCGTTCTGGTTGATCTGAATGAGATCGGCATAATCCGGATCCCCCTCGTTGTGGCGCAGCAGAAGCAGGTCGCAATGACCGCTGATCGCGGTCAGCAGGTTGTTGAAGTCATGCGCCACGCCACCGGCCAGCTGGCCGATCGCCTGCATCTTCTGGCTCTGGACGAACTGGGCCTCCAGCGTCTTCAGCCTGGTTGCATCATTGAGGATGACGACCAGCGAGGTTTCGCCGCCTTCCTGCACCGGGGTCAGCGATATCTGCAGGAAAACATCATGTGACTGGCGTTTCGCCCGCACGAATTCCGTGCGCATCTCGCCGGGCGTGCGCGCGGCCTCCGACAGCCAGTCCGAGACCGCACGCCCCAGCCCCTCGACCAGATCTCCCAGGAAGCCTCCCTCGGTTTCGGAAATGCCCAGAAGCTGGCGCGCCAGCTGGTTGCATTCGAGAATCCTGCCCGAAGTGTCCACCCGCAGCAGCGGCACCGGCAGAGTCTCGCAGGTCTGCCGGCTTTCGGCCGCATCTTTCGCTGCCGCATCCTCATCGACCGGCAGCAGGAAGATCTCCTGCCGCCCCCCGGCACTTTCTATGACCGTCACCCGGGCCGAAACCGGCCCTTCCGCCCCGGCAACCTCGTGTACCGAACCGGATTTCAGCGGCAGGTCGTTGAACACCCTGTCCAGGCGCGACTGACGCCCGCCGATCAGGCGGCGCAGGGCCTCGTTCATGAACAGGACCGTTCCGGAGCGCGAAACCGTGAGCATCGGCAGGCTGATCGTGTCCGCGCTGCGCCCGCCGTGGCCGCGATCCAGCATGTCTTCCAGCCGCCAGAGGAAGCCGCTCTCTCCGATCTGATGCACCGAGAGGCGCAGATGGCCGCGGCGCGTCACCACATCCTCGCGCGCGAAGCCATGCTTGGCCGCCTTGATGCGCAGGCGGTGCAGGGTTGCCCCCGGCGAGGCGAAGACATCGCCCAGGGCCGCCAGCAGCGTCCGGGCATCGGCACCATCGAAACGGTCCCGGGCGGCCTTGTTGCGATACAGGATACGCCCCTCGCCGTCGGTGGTGAAGCTGGGAGCCGCATCGAGATCGACAAAGCTGGCCACCGTACGGCGGAGCCTTTCCTGTGCCCGCCGGTGGCGCAGGGCAAGGAACCTGACGATCGCAACGATCAGCAGCAGGGTCGTTCCACCATAGAGCAGCGCCAGCGCGAAGCGCGCCTCGGGCAGGGCAAAGGCCATTCCGAGCACCGAAAGCGCGAGGGCGAGCAGCGCCCAGGATTTCGGGGCAACCTGCAGCGCCAGCACGGTCAGCGGGCTGCGGTCGAGCGCCAAGTTCGACACCGGAGACTCCGATCCAGATTCTCTTTGCGCCTATTTCGCGGACAAAGGGTTAACCGCCGATTAAGCGCTGCGCCCCGGTATCTAAATGCAATCAGAGGTTGCGAGTCAATCTCCCCGCACCCGTTCCAGCACGGAAAGAAAGAAACCGTCCCCCCCCTGCAGGGGCGACCAGCGGCGACGCATGCGCTCGACCCAGCCCGGGCTGGCGGCCAGGAATGCCTCTACCCGCTCCTCGTTTTCGCCGCGCAGCAGCGAACAGGTGACATGGGCCAGCCGCCCCCCCGGGCGGACATGGCCGGCGGCGGCGTGCAGGATGGCCGATTGTTCCTGCTCCAGCGCGGCAAGGCGCGCGGGATCCAGAAGCCACTTGCCCTGCGGCGCCCGCCGCCAGCTGCCGCTGCCCGAACAGGGAACATCGCACAGGACGAGGTCGAACCGGCGCCCGGAAAGCGCCCCGGAATCGGCGATTTCCACCGAAATCCCGGCACGACGGGCCCGGGCCGGCAGATCGGCCATCCGCCCCGGATCGCGGTCATGCGCCGTCAGCTTCAGCCGTGCCAGCGCCCCCAGCGCCAGAGACTTGCCGCCACCGCCGGCGCAATAGTCGAGCACCGTCTGCCCGTCTTCCGGCCGCAACGCCTCGACAACCGCCTGCGAGGCCGCATCCTGAAGCTCCACCAGCCCCTGCCCGTAGGCGGCGCTGTGCCGGATCCTGCGCGCATTTCCGACAACCTCCAGAGCCGTCCCGGCAAGGGAGTGGGGCCGGGCGACGATCCCCTCGGCGGCCAGCGCGGCCAGTGCCCGATCCGTGTCTGCCCGGCGCCGGTTCACCCGCAGGAAGACCGGGGCGCGCTTCTGCAGGCTGCGCAGGAGCGGCGCGCAATCGGCGCCGAAATCGCGCCACAGCAGCGGCCACAGCCAGTCCGGGCAGTCCAGTCGCACCGGAAGCGGCGCGCGATCGAGCGGGCGTGTCTCCCGCTCGACCTCCTCCAGGGGCGGGGGAGCGTATCTCTCCCCCGTGAACAGGGTGTCCGGGTCCGTTCCCGCAGCCCGCAACAGCCCGATCATCAGCCCGCGTCCGCTGTCGGCCCCGCCCAGCCAGCCGAAAGAGCGCCGCCGGCGCAGCGCGTCGAATACCAGATCGCGGATCGCGGCGCGGTCGGAAGATCCGGCATAGCGGTTGCGCCGGGCCCAGGTCGTCAGGAGCTTCTCGGCAGGTGCCCCGGCGAGGATGCCCTCGAGCACCCCGATGGCCGCCGCAATACGGGCGGCCGGGGTCATGGCCCGCAACCGGGACGAAGCCCGCAACAGGGATGAAGTCCGCAGGACAACACCCTGTTCATCCTACATTACCCTGTAGTTCGGACTTTCGCGGGTGATCTGCACGTCATGGACGTGGCTTTCCTTCAGCCCGGCGCCGGTGATCTTCACGAACCGGCAGTTCCTGCGCATCTCGGTGATGGTGGCGTTGCCCGTATAGCCCATCGCCGCGCGCAGGCCTCCCACCAGCTGGTGGATCACGGCGCTGGCCGATCCCTTGTAGGGCACCTGCCCCTCGATGCCCTCGGGCACCAGCTTGTCGGAGGCGGCATCCTTCTGGAAGTAGCGGTCGGCCGAGCCGCGCGCCATCGCGCCCAGGCTGCCCATCCCGCGGTAGCTCTTGAAGCTGCGGCCCTGATACAGGATCACCTCGCCGGGGCTTTCGTCGGTGCCGGCGATCATCGAGCCGACCATGGCGCAGGAGGCCCCGGCGGCGATCGCCTTGGCGAAATCCCCCGAGAACTTGATGCCGCCATCGGCGATGATCGGCGTGTCGCCCGCCGCCGCCGCACAGTCCATGATCGCGGTGAGCTGCGGCACGCCGACGCCGGCCACCATCCGCGTGGTGCAGATGCTTCCCGGCCCGATCCCCACCTTCACCGCATCGGCCCCGGCGTCTATCAGCGCCCGCGTGCCCTCGGCAGTCGCCACGTTGCCGGCCATCACCTGCACCTCGTTCGACAGCCGCTTGATGCGTTCGACCGCGCGCGCCACCCCTTCGGAATGGCCATGCGCGGTGTCGATCACGATCAGGTCGCAGCCCGCCTCCAGCAGCGCCTGCGAACGTTCGAACCCCGCATCGCCCACGGTGGATGCCGCCGCCACCCGCAGCCGGCCCAGCTCGTCCTTGCAGGCCTGCGGGTTGAGCACCGCCTGCTCGCTGTCCTTCAGCGTCAGCAGGCCGGTCAGCTTGCCCGCCTCGTCCACCACCAGCAGCTTCTCGATGCGCCGCGCCTTCATCAGGCTGCGCGCCTCGTCGAGATCGGCCGGCTCGCGCAGCATCGCCAGGTTGTCGCCGGTCATCATCACCCGCACCGGGGTGTCATCGTCGGTGGCGAAGCGCATGTCGCGGTTGGTGACGATGCCCAGAACCCGGCCCTCGTCGTCCACCACCGGAAACCCGGTGACGCGGTAGCGTTCCTGCAGGGCCTTGGCATCGGCCAGCGTCTGATCGGGCTTCAGCGTGATCGGATTGTAGACGATGCCCGAGACAAAGCGCTTGACCCGGCGCACCTCGCGGGCCTGTTCCTCGACCGAGAGGTTGCGGTGGATCACCCCCAGCCCGCCGGCCTGGGCCATGGCGATGGCCATGCGGCTTTCGGTGACCGTGTCCATGGCCGAACTCAGCAGCGGGATCGACAGCGCGATCGAGCGGGTGACGAAGGTCGAGGTATCGGCATCCGCCGGCAATACCGCCGAGGCCGCGGGTTCCAGCAGCACGTCATCGAAGGTGAGGGCCTCGCGAATCTCCATCCGGCTTCTCCTTGGAGTTCTTCGTTTGGCGCTTCCCTATTTCACGGCTGGCGGAAAATGAAAAGCCCCGCGCGCGGCTCAGGCCCGCGCGGCGGCGGTTTTCACGGCCAGAACGCCCGAGACCCACATCTTCAGCACCCGCAGGGCGATGAGCGGAACCGCGATCGTGGCCGCCGCCAGCGCCAGGGTGCCGAGCAGCCGGTACAGCGCTCCCTCGTCCGCCAGCAGAAGCATCAGGTTGGCGAAGGCCGCCAGGGGAAAGGTGAAGGCCCCCCAGAAGGGGCTGAACCCGGCCTCCGTCAGATAGCGCAGACGGGTCAGAAGACTTCCGGCGATCAGGATCGACAGCCAGCCGAACCCCAGCGCCAGGGCATCGTGGCCCAGAAGCGCCGACACGATGCCCAGAAGCGCCGCCGGCGAGAGGTGGATCGCCAGCGTCGGGCGCAGCGGCGCCGCCATCCCCTGCCGGGCCAGCAGCAGCAGATGCCCGCCCCAGATGGTCAGGGCGGCGGCAAGCGACAGGACCAGGTCGATCTCCCCCGCCGCGCGCCAGCCCAGCCCGGCCCCGGCGACCCCGGCCACGATCGGGCCGACAAAGACGAGATGCCAGACCGGCGTCATCCGCCGTGCCGCCAGCGGCTGCGGCATCAGCTGCGCGATCACCGCGACGATGACGGCGAAATGCGCCGCCACCGCCAGCACCAGCACCGCCGCCGCCGCCGCGCGCCAGTAAGGCAGAAGGGCCGCGGCCAGCAGCATCGCCGCCATCGCGGCGGTGGCGACCCCGGCCCGCCCGGGCAGGGTGCGCAGATCCTCGGCAAGCGCGCCCGGGCGACGGACGACCTTGGCCAGATAGGCCAGCAGTGCGAACAGGAACAGTAGCGTCACCACCCCGAGGATCAGCTCCGCGCCCCCCCCGGGGAGCGCAAGGACCAGGGCCGCCTGCCGCCAGGCCAGCCCCAGGCCGAACAGCCCGAGAATCGGCGGGAAGATCGCCGGCGGGGTCTGCCGCCAGAAGCCGGAGGTCGCGGACATGGCATCAGCCTCTCGTCGGAAGTGTCCGCCGCGTCATATTCACCTTGTCGAATAAGATCAACCGCAACCGCCCCGGCACCGGCGGCGGCGCCCTCAGCCCTGCCTCCCGCGCAGGCTCCTGCCCTCGGCGAACAGGTGCACCCTGGCCGGATCGACGCTCAGCGCCAGCTCCTGGCCGCGCAGCCCGTGCACGATACCGGGCAGCCTGGCGATCACCGGTTCCGCCCCGCCCCTCGGCTCGAAATAGAGCTGCGTGACCTCGCCCAGAAGCTCGGCATGGCTCACCCGTCCGGAAAGGACCGGCGGAGCCGCCTCGTCGCGGCGCAGGTCTTCGGGCCGCAGGCCGACGCGCACCCGGCGCCCCCCCTGACCCGCATCGGTGGGGATCGCCGACACCACCCTGCCGCCGTCGGCAAGTTCCACCGTTGTCCGTTCGCCGGTCCCGACGATGACCCCCTCCAGCAGGTTCATCGCCGGCGACCCGATGAACCGCGCCACGAATTCGTTTTCGGGCCGTTCGTAAAGGTCGAGCGGCGTTCCCACCTGGGCGATCCCCTTGTCGGCCAGCACCACGATGCGGGTGGCCAGGGTCATCGCTTCCACCTGGTCGTGGGTCACATAGATCATCGTGCTCTGCGGCATGCTTTCCTTGAGCTGGGCGATCTCGATGCGGGTTGCCACCCGCAGCGCCGCGTCGAGGTTGGAAAGCGGCTCGTCGAACAGATAGACCTTCGGGTCGCGCACGATGGAACGCCCGATCGCCACCCGCTGACGCTGGCCGCCGGAAAGCTCTCTCGGCAGGCGGTCGAGATAGGGGGTGAGCTGGAGGGCCTCGGCCGCCCGGTTCACCGCCGCCTCGATCTCGTCCTTCGGCCTCTTCGCGATCTTCAGGGCGAAGCTCATGTTGTCGCGCACCGTCATGTGCGGATAGAGCGCATAGGACTGGAACACCATGGCGATGCCGCGCTGGCTGGGGGGAATGTCGTTGACCACCTGCCCGTCGATCTCCAGCGTGCCGGCGGTGATCTTCTCCAGCCCGGCGATCATCCGCAACAGCGTGGACTTGCCGCAGCCCGAAGGCCCGACGAACACCACCAGTTCGCCGGTGGCGATGTCGAGGTTGATGTCCTTCAGCACCTCCACCGTGCCATAGCGCTTGCCGACACCCCTCAGCTTCAGTTCGGCCATTGCGAAAGCTCCCTCATCCGTGCCCGATGTCCCGCGCCAGGCAGGCCTGCCACGGCCCCAGCCGCACGATACCGTCCGCGCCCGCATGGGCGCTGTTCAGCTCGGCCCCGATCTGCACCCACCGTCCGGCGGGCATGGAGATGTCGGCCGGCTCCTCGCCGAGGTTGAAGGCGCAGAAGAGACGCTCCTGGCGGTGTTCGCGCAGGAAACGCAGCACCGGCCCCTCGGCGGCCATCTGCGAAAGCGCGCCGCTGCGCAGCGCCGGATGGGCCCGGCGGAAGGCGATCGCCCGGCGGTAGTGATGCAGCAGCGCACCCGGGTCGGCCTCGGCGGCAGCCACCGAACGGGACAGGTGCTCGGGCGCCACCGGCAACCAGGGCCGGGCGGCGGTGGTGAAGCCGCCATTGCGCTGCGCGCCGTCCCAGACCATCGGCGTGCGGCAGCCGTCGCGGCCCTTGTACTCGGGCCAGAACTCCTTGCCATAGGGATCCTGCAGATCGGAAAACGCCAGTTCGGCCTGGGGCAGGCCCAGCTCCTCGCCCTGGTAGATGCAGGCCGAGCCGCGCAGGCACATCAGCAGCGTGGCGAAGGCGCGCAGGGCCGGGCCGCTCAGCGCCCAGCGCGAGGCGTGGCGCTCCACGTCGTGGTTGGAGTAGGCCCAGCAGGCCCAGCCCTCGGCCGCCACCTCCTCGACCCGGGAAAAGATCTCGGCAATCCGGGCCGCGGTGGGCCGGGCGCCGGAAAGAAGCTCGAAGGCATAGCACATCTGCATCAGGTCATCACCGGCGGTATACTGGCCGAGGATCTCCAGACCGCGCTGGGCATCGCCCACCTCGCCCACGGCGGCGGCGCCGAACGGCTCCATCAGGGAACGAAGTCTTTTCAGGAATTCAATGTTTTCCGGCCTGTTCTTCGAGTAGGTGTGCTCCTGGAAATTGTAGGGGTTGACCAGCGGGGCGATGGTGCTGTTGCGCCGCTCTGGCGGCAATGGAGGGTTGTCCCGCAACTCCTTGTCATGGAAATAGAAATTGATCGTGTCCAGGCGAAATCCGTCAACCCCGCGCTCCAGCCAGAAGCGGGCCACGTCCAGCAGCGCCTCCTGCACCGCCGGTTCGTGGAAATTGAGATCCGGCTGACTGCTCAGAAAATTGTGCAGGTAATACTGGCAGCGGCGCGGATCCCAGTGCCAGGCCGAACCGCCGAAGATCGACAGCCAGTTGTTGGGCGGCGTGCCGTCCGCTTTCGGATCGGCCCATACATACCAGTTGGCGCGCGCATTGTCGCGCGAGGCACGGCTTTCGGCAAACCACGGGTGCTGGTCGGAGGTGTGCGAGAGCACCAGATCGATCATCACCCTCAGCCCCAGGGCATGGGCCGCCTCCACCAGGGCGTCGAAATCGGCCAGCGTGCCGAACATCGGATCCACGTCGCGGTAATCGGCCACGTCATAGCCGAAATCCTTCATCGGCGAGGTGAAGAAGGGCGAGATCCACACCGCATCCACCCCCAGCGAGGCGATATGCGGCAGCCGCTGGACGATCCCGAGCAGGTCTCCCACCCCGTCGCCGTTGCTGTCCTGGAAGCTGCGCGGATAGACTTGGTAGATCACCGCGCCGCGCCACCACTCCTGCCCGGATCCGGTGGCCGCCTCCGCCCCGCTCAGCCGAGCGACACGCATCCCCGCCCCCTCATTTCACCGAGCCGGCCAGCAGGCCGCGCACCAGGTATTTCTGCATCGCGAAGAACACCATCAGCGGCACCGCGATCGACACGAAGGCCGAGGTGGCGAGGATTTCCCAGTTGCCGCCGCGGGTGCCCAGAAGCTCGACGATCTGCTTGGTCATCACGGTGGTGTCGCCGCTGCTGTCGATCAGGAAGACCAGCGCCACCAGCAGATCGTTCCAGGTCCAGAGGAACTGGAAGATGGCAAAGGACGCCAGCGCCGGGAAGCTCAGCGGCAGGATGATCTTCACGAAGATCTGGAACTCGCTCGCCCCGTCGACGCGGGCGTTCTCGATGATGTCGCGCGGCAGCCCCGCCATGTAGTTGCGCAACAGGTAGATCGCCAGCGGCAGGCCGAAGCCGGTATGGGCCAGCCAGACCCCGAGATAGCCCTTCCCGATGCCGATGAAATTGTGAAATTTCAGCAGGGGTATCAGAGCAAGTTGAAGCGGCACCACCAGCAGCCCGACCACCGCCGCGATCAGGAGCGCGCGGCCCGGAAACTCCATCCAGGCCAGCGCGTAAGCCGCGAAGGCGGCGATCAGGATCGGGATCACCGTGGCCGGGATCGCCACCGTCAGGGTGTTGAAGAAGGCCCTGGCCATGCCCTCGCGGTTCTTGGGGTCGAACAGCACCTTGTAATAGTTGGCCAGCGTGAACTCCGG
>JALSKC010000030.1 GCA_026989055.1 Paracoccaceae bacterium | reverse complement strand
GCTGGGTGGCGGCGTCGAGGTCGGAGCCGAACTGGGCGAAGGCGGCCATTTCGCGATACTGGGCCAGTTCCAGCTTCACCGGGCCGGCGACCGATTTCATCGCCTTGGTCTGGGCCGAGGAGCCCACGCGGCTCACCGAAAGCCCGGTGTTCACGGCCGGGCGGATGCCCTGGTAGAACAGCTCGGTTTCCAGGAAGATCTGCCCGTCGGTGATCGAGATCACGTTGGTCGGGATGAAGGCCGACACGTCGCCGCCCTGGGTTTCGATGATCGGCAGCGCGGTGAGCGAGCCGGCGCCGAATTCCTCGTTCAGCTTGGCCGAGCGCTCCAGCAGGCGCGAGTGCAGGTAGAACACGTCGCCCGGATAGGCCTCGCGCCCCGGCGGGCGACGCAGCAGCAGCGACATCTGCCGATAGGCCACCGCCTGCTTGGACAGGTCGTCATAGACGATCAGCGCGTGCCGACCGTTGTCGCGGAAGTATTCGGCCATGGCGGTGGCGCCATAGGGGGCGAGGAACTGCATCGGCGCCGGGTCCGAGGCGGTGGCGGCCACCACGATGGAATATTCCATCGCACCGGTTTCCTCCAGCTTCTTCACCAGCTGGGCCACGGTGGAGCGCTTCTGCCCCACGGCCACATAGACGCAGTAGAGCTTCCTGCTCTCGTCGTCGCCGGCGGCGTCGTTGTAGACCTTCTGGTTCAGGATCGTGTCCAGCGCCACCGCCGTCTTGCCGGTCTGGCGGTCGCCGATGATGAGCTCGCGCTGGCCGCGGCCGATCGGGATCATCGCGTCCACCGATTTCAGGCCGGTGGCCATCGGCTCGTGCACCGACTTGCGCGGGATGATCCCCGGCGCCTTCCGGTCGGCGATCGCCCGCTTCTTCGTCTTGATCGGGCCCTTGCCGTCCAGCGGGTTGCCCAGGGCGTCAACCACGCGGCCCAGAAGCTCGTCGCCAACCGGCACGTCCACGATCGCGTTGGTGCGCTTGACGGTATCGCCTTCCTTGATGTCCCGGTCCGAGCCGAAGATCACCACGCCAACGTTGTCGGTTTCGAGGTTGAGCGCCATGCCGACGATCCCGCCGGGGAATTCCACCATCTCGCCGGCCTGCACGTTGTCCAGCCCGTAGACCCGGGCAATCCCGTCGCCCACCGACAACACGCGACCCACCTCGGCAACTTCGGCGTCCTGACCAAAGTTCTTGATCTGCTCCTTGAGGATCGCAGAAATTTCGGCTGCCTGGATTCCCATTATCCGACCTCTTTCATTGCATTCCGTAGGTTGGCGAGCCGCGAGGCGATCGAACTGTCGATCATCTTCGAACCCACCTTGACGACCACCCCGCCGATGAGCCCCTCATCGACCGAAAGATCCAGCTTCACCGTCTTGCCGATCGCCGCCTTGAGCGCCCTGGCAAGCTTGTCCTGCTGCGCCCTGGTCAGCGCCTTCGCGGCGGCGACCTCGGCCGTCACCTCGCCCTTTTCGGCCGCAATCAGCCGGCGCAGCACCTCCGTCAGCTGCGGCAGGACGAACAGCCGCCGCTTGGCCGCCATCAGCCCCAGGCCGCCGGTCATCACCGGCGACAGCTCCAGCGCCCGCGCCAGGGAGGCGATGGCCGCCCCCTGCTCCTCGCGCGTCAGCAGCGGCGAGCGGATCATGCTGTTGAAATCGGCGCTGGCGCCCAGCGCCTCTTCCAGCGCATCCAGATCCTTCTCGAGCGCGGCAACCGCCTTTTCCTCCTGCGCGAGCCCGAAGATCGCCGCGCCGTAACGCGCCGCTATGGCAGTAGAGATCGAAGCTGTTTCCGACACGTCCACCCTTCCGATGCTGGCCCCCGGCCGCCATTGTCGGCACACGGGGGCGATGGCTGCCGCAGCCGGCGGCTGGGCATCAAAATCGGCGTGGGTGTATCAGAGGCCCGCGCACCTAGCAACCGCCTTGCCGCGCTTTTTTCGCACCCGAGGGCCTTGTTCCACAGGCCCTGCGCACGGGTGCGACGGAATGCTCGGCACCCGGCGGCGCGAAACGCCGTCCGAGGGCCCGGGCGTGGTGATTCTCCTGCCTCTCTCCGCCCGCCCCCGCCTCCCCGCGGCGCCGGGCGCCCGCGCGCGGCTCCTGCGCAGGCGCGGGCAGATATCACGGGCCGCTCATACCGGCTTCGCCTCCGGCTTGACGATCCCGTCCAGCGCCCGGAGCGGGTTGCGCACCGTCTCGGACAGGCCCGGCCGGGTCGGCGCATGCGGACGCTTGGAGAACTCGGCAATCAGCACCCCGCCCGCGATCCGGGAGGAAATCCGGCTGCCGTATCTTTCCCAGAACGGGCCGGTCTTCAGCCAGAAACGCCGCTCGGATGGCGGCTGGTACAGCGCCGCCCGGTGGCGTTCGGGGATGAACAGGTGCCGCTTCATCTGGCTTTCCAGCTGGGGCAGGCTGTAGGGGCTGCCGACCCCGAAGGGCGTCACGTCGCGCCGCGCCCACAGCCCCGAACGGTTCGGCACGATCACGATCGCCCGCCCCCCCGGGCCCAGGACACGCCAGCACTCCTCCAGCACCGCCGCCGGGGTCTCGCTGGTTTCCAGCCCGTGCAGGACGAGCAGCCGGTCCACGTGGCCGGTCTCCAGCGGCCAGGCGCCCTCCTCGCAGAGCACCGAGACATTCCCCGCCCCCGCCGGCCAGGGCATCACCCCCTGCTGGCCCGGCATCAGCGCGATCACCCGGCGCGCCTGGGCCAGATAGGGGCGCAGCAGCGGCACCGCGAATCCGAAACCGAGGACCGTCTGCCCCTTGGCCTCGGGCCAGAGCGCCAGAACCTGCTCGCGGATCGCCCGCTGCGCGGCCCGGCCGAGGCTGGTCCGGTAGTAGAAGTTTCGCAGATCCACCACGTCAAGATGCATTGCGGCCCGGCCCGTTCTCGGCGATCCTGCAGGCGAGCATACTACAGCAGTGGTGAAAGACCATGCCTCATGACATCGTGACGATTCCCTGCCTGAGCGACAACTACGCCTATCTCGTCCATGCGCGGGAAAGCGGCGAAACCGCGCTGGTGGACGCCCCCGAGGCGGCCCCCGTCCTGACCGCGCTGAAGGAACGCGGCTGGCGGCTCGCCGAAATCTGGCTGACCCACCATCACCACGACCATGTGGGCGGCGTTGCCCGGATCCGGGAGGAGACCGGCGCCCGGGTCGTGGGCGCCGCCGCCGACGCCCACCGGCTGCCCGCACTCGACATCGCTCTGCCCGTCGGTGCGCGGCATCGCTTCGCCGGCGCTCCGGTCGCGGTCATCGGCGTGCCCGGGCACACCGTCGGCCACATCGCCTTCCACCTGCCCGGCAGTCGCGCCGTCTTCACCGGCGACAGCCTGATGGCGCTCGGCTGCGGCCGGCTGTTCGAGGGCACGGCCGAACAGATGTGGGCCAGCCTGGGCAGGCTGGCCGCGCTGCCGCCGGAAACCCTGGTGTTCCCGGGGCATGAATACACGGCGAACAACGCACGCTTCGCGCTCACCATCGAACCCGACAACGCAGCGCTGAAAACGCGTGCCGCCGCCGTGGAGAAGGCCCGCGCCGCCGGTCGGCCCACCGTTCCATCGCGCCTGTCCGAGGAACTTGCGACCAACCCCTTCCTGCGCGCCAATTTGCCCGCTGTGAAAGCGGCCCTGGGCATGGCAGAGTGCACGGATGTGGAGGTGTTTGCCGAGATTCGCCGCCGGAAGGACGCCTTCTGAGGCTCCGCCGCGGGCGCACCCCGGCCCTGCGGGGTGCGCCCGCGGCGGAGCCCGCGTGATGTCCCGCGGCGCCCCCACTCCCCCGCGGCAAACCCGCGGTAAACCCGATGTGTGCCGGATTTGTGGAGAAAACTCTTGAAGCGCGGCCGATAAAACCGAACTTTAAGGCTGTGAGACTACTGTCGGCGGGGGGAACACCGCCCCGGCGTGAAACGAAGGAGCACCGAACCGTGCCGTCATTCTCGAACACCCTGGAACAGGCGATCCACTCGGCGCTGGCCCTGGCCAATGCCCGCCGTCACGAGCTGGCAACGCTGGAACACCTGCTGCTTGCCCTGATCGACGAACCGGATGCGGCGCGGGTGATGCAGGCCTGCAATGTCGACCTGGAAGAACTCCGCCAGACCCTGATCGAGTTCATCGACGATGATCTCTCGACCCTGGTGACCGATGTCGAGGGCTCCGAAGCCGTGCCCACCGCCGCCTTCCAGCGGGTGATCCAGCGCGCGGCGATCCATGTCCAGTCCTCCGGCCGTTCCGAAGTGACCGGTGCCAACGTGCTGGTGGCCATCTTCGCCGAACGCGAATCCAACGCCGCCTATTTCCTGCAGGAACAGGACATGACCCGCTACGACGCCGTCAACTACATCGCGCATGGCGTGGCCAAGGATCCCTCCTTCGGCGAGCCCCGCCCGGTGACCGGCGCCGAGGAGCTGGAGGCCGAGGCCTCCGAAAATGCGGAGTCCGACAAGAAGGAAAGCGCGCTGGCCAAATACTGCGTGGATCTCAACGCCAAGGCGCGCGATGGCGATGTCGATCCGCTGATCGGCCGCGCCCACGAGGTGGAACGCTGCATCCAGGTCCTGTGCCGGCGGCGCAAGAACAACCCGCTGCTGGTGGGCGATCCCGGCGTCGGCAAGACCGCGATCGCCGAGGGGCTGGCGCGCAAGATCGTCGCCGGCGAAACGCCCGAGGTGCTGTCGGGCGCCACGATCTATTCGCTCGACATGGGCGCGCTGCTGGCCGGCACCCGCTACCGGGGCGATTTCGAGGAGCGGCTCAAGGCCGTGGTCAAGGAGCTCGAGGAACACCCGGACGCGATCCTGTTCATAGACGAGATCCACACCGTGATCGGCGCCGGCGCCACCTCGGGCGGGGCGATGGATGCCTCGAACCTGCTCAAGCCGGCGCTGCAGGGCGGCAAGCTGCGCTGCATGGGCTCGACCACCTACAAGGAATTCCGCCAGCATTTCGAAAAGGACCGCGCGCTGTCGCGCCGGTTCCAGAAGATCGACATCAACGAACCCTCGGTCGATGACACGGTGAAGATCCTGAAGGGGCTGAAACCCTATTTCGAAAAACACCACGACATCCGCTATACCGCTGACGCGATCCGCTCGGCGGTGGAGTTGTCGGCGCGCTACATCCACGACCGCAAGCTGCCCGACAAGGCGATCGACATGATCGACGAGGCCGGTGCGGCCCAGCATCTGGTTCCCGGCAGCAAGCGGCGCAAGACCATCGGCGCGCGGGAGATCGAGGCCGTGGTGGCCAAGATCGCCCGCATCCCGCCCAAGAACCTCAGCAAGGGCGACGCCGAGGTGCTGCGCGACCTGGAAGCCTCTCTCAAGCGCGTGGTCTTCGGCCAGGATCCGGCAATCGAGGCGCTGGCCTCGGCGATCAAGCTGTCGCGGGCCGGGCTGCGCGAGCCGGAAAAGCCGATCGGCAACTACCTGTTCACCGGCCCCACCGGGGTCGGCAAGACCGAGGTCGCCCGCCAGCTGGCCGAAACCCTGGGCGTCGAGCTGATCCGCTTCGACATGTCGGAATACATGGAGAAGCACGCGGTCTCGCGACTGATCGGCGCGCCGCCGGGCTATGTCGGCTTCGACCAGGGCGGCATGCTCACCGACAGCATCGATCAGCACCCGCATTGCGTGCTGCTGCTGGACGAGATCGAGAAGGCGCATCCGGATGTCTACAACATCCTGCTGCAGGTCATGGATCACGGCAAGCTGACCGATCACAACGGCCGGCAGGTGGACTTCCGCAACGTGATCCTGATCATGACCTCGAATGCCGGCGCCACCGAGCAGGCAAAGGCGGCGATCGGCTTCGCGCGCGAGCGGCGCGAAGGCGAGGACACCGCCGCCGTCGAACGCACCTTCAGCCCCGAGTTCCGCAACCGGCTTGATGCGGTGATCAGCTTCGCGCCGCTCTCCAAGGAGGTGATCCTGCGGGTGGTGGACAAGTTCGTGCTGCAGCTCGAGGCCCAGCTGATGGACCGCAACGTGCAGATCGAACTGACCCGGGAGGCCGCCGAATGGCTGGCCGAGCGCGGCTATGACGACAAGATGGGCGCCCGCCCGCTTGGCCGGGTGATCCAGGAACACATCAAGAAGCCGCTGGCCGAAGAACTGCTGTTCGGCAAGCTGATCAAGGGCGGGCTGATCCGGGTCGGCGTCAGGAACGGCGAAATCGACCTGCAGCTGGAAGAACCGCAGTCGCCCCGCCTTGCCTCGCGCCGGCGCCCACCGCTGCTGACCGCCGACTGACCCGCCGCCCGCCTGCCGGAACCGGGGCCCGGCAGCCGGCAGCGGGCGGGAAACGGACGGCACGCGGAAAGTCCGCCGCCCTTCCGGATTCGCCGGCCGTCGTGCGCGGCGGCGGCCGCGCGGCCGTGCGGAGCGCCTGCTCCCCCATTTCCGCTCCGCATTTCCGGTGCGTCCTCCGGGGCGGCCGGTGCCACCGGAGGGCCGGCATCTCGCGGCGCCACCTTGCCACCACCGGCCGGCTCATGCCCGCCAGAGACCGCTCCGGCGGCCCCCGCCGCATCCGGCAGGGCAGCCCGGGGCATGAAGCATCGCAAGGCCGTGAACGGCGGTCGGAGCCGACCACAGCCGACACGCACCACCCGGCACGGCCTGACGCAAGCCGGACCGGATGCAGAACCGGGCCGCCGGCGCGGGTTTCAGCGCTCGGTCAGCTTCAGCTCGATCCGGCGGTTCTGGGCCAGCGCTTCCGGGCTGTCGCCCTCGACGATCGGACGGAACTCGCCGAAGCCGGCTGCTGCAAGGCGCTCCGGCGGGAAGCCCAGCTCCTCGGTCATGTAGCGCACCACCGCCAGCGCGCGGGCCAACGACAGCTCCCAGTTGTCGCGATAACGGGCACCGGGCGCCAGCGGCGTCCTGTCGGTATGGCCATCGACCCGCAGGATCCAGTCGATTTCGGGGGGGATCTCGTCGGCCAGGTCGAGCAGGGTATGGGCCACCTGCGCGATCTGGACCCGGCCGTCCTCTGCCAGTTCGGCCGACCCCGGCTCGAACAGCACCTCGGAAGAAAACACGAAGCGATCCCCGACGGTCTTGACCCCCTCTCGCCCGCCCAGGATATCGCGCAGCTTGCCGAAGAAGTCGGAACGGTAACGCGAAAGCTCGCGCGCCTCCTGCGCCAGCCGCGCGGCTTCCGCTTCCAGCTGCCTGCGCCTTTCCTCTTCCAGCCGCAGGCGGCGGTCCTTTTCCGCCGCCACCCGCGCCAGGGCCGTGTTCAGCTGCGCCCCGAGGCTGGTGATTTCCACCTGCGCCTCGCGGTCGCGCTCCCGGGCCTCGTCCAGGAGCGCCTGAAGCGATGCCAGCTGTGCGCGCAGCGCCGCGATCTGCTCGTTCAGGGCCGCCACCCGGCGCAGGCTTTCGGCCGATTTCGCGCGTTCCGCGGCGAGCTCCCTGCGGGCGGCGGCCAGCAGCGCGGCCCGGCGCTCGGCTGCGTTCATCTGCTCCCGGCCGGCCTGCTCGGCCGCCAGCCGGGCCGCGAGCGCCTCGGCAAGCTGCGCGCGCAGCGCCGCTTCGTCGGCGCGCGATTCCCTGAGCGAATCCGCCTCCGCCCGCACCTGCGCCAGCTGTTCGGCCAGCGCGCCGCGCTCGGTCTCGGCCCGGGCCAGCGCCCTTTCCATCTCCTCCTCCCGCAGCTTGGCCTCGGCATTCGCCGCCAGCGCCGCTTCGAGCCGCGCCTCGGTTTCCTGCCGGGCCAGAAGCGCCGCCGCCAGGCGGGCATTCAGCTCCTGCTCGCTGGCCTGGACGGCGGCCAGCATGGTCAGCGTTTCCTCGGCCTCGCGCCGCCGTTCCTCCAGCGCCAGCGACATCGCCACCAGCTCGGCATCCGCCTTCTCCAGCTTGCGACGCAGCGCCTCGAGCGCGGCCGCATCGGCCAGCCGCTCCTGCTCGGCCGCATCCAGAGCCGCCTCGGCCTCGCCCAGCCGGGCCCGCAGCGCCTCGGCCGCCGCCGCCTCGGCAAGCGCGCGCTTCTCGGCGTCGCTCAGCGCCGTTTCCGCGCCCTCCAGCCGGGCCCGCAGCGCCTCGGCCGCCGCCGCCTCGGCAAGCCGGGCCCGTTCGGCCGCATCCAGCGCGGCGCGGGCGGTTTCGACCTCGGCCTGCAGCTCCGCCGAGCGGGCGGCACCGGCATCCAGCGCCGCCAGAAGATCGCTCAACCGCCGCGACAACGCCCGCGAGGCCTCCACGAGCCCCACCGACTTCTGCCGCTCCGCGGCCAGGGCCGCACGGGTTTCTCCGAGGGTTTCCTCCAGCCCGCCCGCGGCCACCTCCAGAGCCCGGAGCCGGGTTTCGCTGGCCTGGAGGCGGGCCAGTGTCTCGGCCAGCGAAACCTCTCGCGCGCCCAGCTTCCCGCGCAGCTCGGCGACCAGCGCCTCCAGCGCCTCGCGCCGGGCCGCGGCCAGCCGGGCGGCCTCGTCCCGGGCGTCGATCTCCTCGCGCGCTCCGGCCAGCGCCAGGCGCAGCGCCTCGCTGTCGGAAGCCAGGCGTTCGCGCTCATCCTCCAGCGCCCGGAGGCGGGCATTCAGCTCCGTTTCGCGCGCCTGCGCCGCATCGCGCGCGGCCAGCAGGGTGGCCAGCCGCCGCTCGAAGGAGGCCAGCTCGGCCTCGCGCTCCTGCAACCGCTCCGCCTGGGCGCGGGTCTGCACGGTGAGGCTGGCGATCAGCGCCGCCTGGGAGTCGGCCTTCTCGCGCTCCCGTTCCAGCGACTCCCCCAGCGCCGCGACTTCTTCCTCGAGCCGGAACGAGCGCTGCTGCTCCAGCCCCAGCGCCCGGGCCAGGGCGCTCACCTCGGCGGAAAGCTCGTCCAGCTCGCTTTCCTGGCCGGTGATGGTCTCGCTGAGCATGAACTGGACGATCATGAAGATCGTGAGCACGAACATCAGCACCAGCAGCAGCGCCGTCATCGCATCGACGAACCCCGGCCAGATGGTGCCGGAAACCCGATGGGTGGCGCGGCGGGTGAGCGCCATCGGCTAGCCCCCGCCCCGCCCGGCGCCATCGGCGGGCGCGCTGCCGAGTGCGCGGACCGCGCGCGTCAGGGCGCCGAGATCGTTGCGCAGGTCGGCCAGGGCTTCCTGGCGGCCGGCGGCGATTTCCTCCAGGATGCGCAGCAGCTGGACATCGATCGAGCGCAGCCGCATCCGGCTTTCCGCATCCACATGCGCGCCCCCTCCCTCGGCCTGCCTGCCGACCGCCTCGATCAGCCGTTCCTGGCCCTCGGCCAGGCCCCGCAGCGCCTGCAGCAGCGCCGCCTCGTGCGCCTGCGCGGCCTCGGCGCGCGTCGCGCGTTCGGCTTCGAGTGCCGTCACGAGCCCGGCCACCTCCGCGGAAAGCGCCTCGACCCCGGCGCAGACCCGCTCCAGCGCCGCGCTCTCCTCCCGGGCCGCCTCCTCCCGGGCCGCCGTGGCCGCCCCGACCAGCTCTTCCAGTGTCTCCACATGCGCAGCGAACCGCCCCGCCAGCGCCGCGAACGCCCCCGCATCCGCTCCCTCCGTCGCGCCGCCGCCCTCGCCCTCTGCACCGGCAAAGCCGATCCGGGTGATCGTTGACAGCCATTCCTCCAGTTCCCGATAGAAGCGGTTCTGCCCGTTGTTGGCGAAGAGTTCGAGCAGCCCGACGATGAGCGACCCGGCCAGCCCGAGCAGCGATGAGGCAAAGGCCACCCCCATGCCGCCAAGCTGGGCTTCGAGCCCGTTCATCAGGCGGGCGAAGACCTCGGCCGCCCCCTCGCCGTTCAGCGGAGCCAGCGAGCGGATGGTATCGACCACCGCCGGAACGGTCGTGGCCAGCCCCCAGAAGGTGCCAAGAAGCCCAAGGAATATCAGCAGGTTGACGATATATCGGGTGATGTCCCGGGCCTCGTCTATCCGGGTGGCGACCGAATCGAGGATCGAACGCGCCGAGGGCGGACTGATCTGCATCCGCGCCCCCCGCCCGCGCAGCAGCGCCGCCAGCGGGGCCAGCAGCCGTGGCGCCCGGGGGAGCGCCCGGCCCGGGCGCTCCTCGGCGAAGCCCTCGATCCAACTGACCGAGTTGACAAGCTCGATCACCTGCCAGAAACAGGCCACCACCCCGATCGCGAAGACGAAGGCGATGAAGCCGTTGAATAGCGGGTTGGCCAGAAAGACCGGCACCACCCGCGGATATGCGACATAGGCGCCGAAGCCGACAAGCGCCAGACACATCAGCATGATGGAGATCTGGCGCACCGGCTGGGTGAAATGGGGCTTGGTCTGGCGACCCGGCTGCTCCATTGGGCGCTTCCCGAGGCTGTTTTCCCGCCAAGATAGGCCGATATGCGGGCAGAGCCAACCGCGATTGTCCGGCGTCATTCCCCCCCGGGAGAAATCAGTTCCCGCACCCGTTCCGAGAGCCATTCCAGCTCCGGATCCCGCAGCCCGAGGCCGGCCAGCCGCGCCACCGTGCTGAACAGATACTCCGTGTTCGGCCCGCGCCCGCCGACCGCACCGGCGATGATCTCGGCCTGCCTGTCCAGCGGCATCCCCCGGCAATACTGCGGGTGGCTCCGGTCGATCACGAAGGTGACGGCCCGCACGATGCTGCCGTCGGCCAGCCGCACCGGCAGGCGCCGCTCCAGATAGGCCGAGGACACCAGTTCGCGCGCGCGCAGGCGCTCCAGTGCCTCTGCCTCCTGCCCCGGGGCGATCTGCAGCGCAAGCCCCTCGCAGCGCGCCCCCGGCTGGCGGTCCAGCGCCAGCACCAGCCCCGGGCGTTCGGCCGTGCCGCGGTGGTGGAGCGACCACATGCAGAAGCTGCGCGCATAGCCTTCGAGGCGGGCGATTTCGCACCGGCTGTGGGCGAAGCCCGGATTCCACATCAGCGATCCGTAGCCGAAAACCCACATCGGCGGGCGTTCCGGGCTCTGGTTTCCGGGGCTCTGGTTTCCGGGGCTCTGGCTCTTGTCCATCCGGGGCTTTAAACAGCTTGCATCGAGGCTGTCAAAGGGGCGCAACATGGGCAGGTCGTTCAGGCGGGCGGCGGCGCTGGCGGCGGCGCTGGCGGGGCTGTGGTCGGCCTACTGGCTGCTGGCCGCCCGCGGCATCGAGGGCGGGGCGCGTTCCTGGCTGGAACAGCGGGCAGAACAGGGCTGGCTCGCCGAATATTCGGACATCGGGACCGACGGCTACCCGCTCCGCTTCGAAACCCGGCTGCGCGGTCTGCGGCTGGCCGACCCGCGGGCCGGCCTGGCCTGGGAGGCTCCGCGGTTCCGCTTTCACGCCCCCAGCTACCGGCCGAACCGGATCACCGCCGTCTGGCCCGAGACCCAGCTTCTGGCAACCCCGCTGCAGAAGATCGCCGTCGCCAGCGACGCGATGGAGGCCGGGCTGCGCTTCCGTCCCGGCCGCGCGCTGGCGCTTGATGCGCTCACCGCCCGGCTCGAAGGGCTGCGGCTGGATTCCTCCCTCGGCTGGTCGGCCGGGCTCGAGGCGGGCCGGCTGACGCTGCGGCGGGTCGATGACGAGACCGCCGACAACCTCCACTTCTACGAGATGGTCTTCCGGGCCAGCCGGCTGCGCCCCTCGGGCGGGGTGCTGCGCTGGCTCGATCCCTCCGGCAGCCTGCCCGACAGCTTCGATTCCTTCCGCCTCGAGGCACGACTCGGGTTCGACGCCCCCTGGGACCGGTTCGCGATCGAACGTCGCCGCCCGCAGCCGAGGCTGCTGCAGCTGCAGGAGGCCTCGGCGCACTGGGGCCGGCTGCGGCTGCGCTTCGCCGGCGCGCTGGAAGTGGACGAGCGGGGCATCCCCGACGGGCGGATCGAGGTGCGGGCCACCGGCTGGCGCGAGATCCTGCGGCTTGCCGTCGATACCGGGCTGGTGTCCGGGCATCTCCTGCCCACGCTGGAGCGGGCCTTCGAATTCCTCGCTTCCGCCTCGGGCAGTCCGGACACGCTGGAGGCTCCGCTGATCTTCCGCGACGGCCGGCTGAGCTTCGGACCGATACCGCTCGGCCCCGCCCCGCGCCTGCGCCTGCGCTAGGGCGCCTGCGCCGGGGTCCTTTCTGCCCGAGGCACCGGGATCCAAGTCATCGCGGAGCTTCCGGCACTGCGGGCTTCCTCCGGCAGCTTCCTCAGTAGCTGAGCAGCAGCCGGTCGCGGACTTCCTCCCGCTCCAGCGTCTGCCCGCCCATCTGGAAGCGGCGCAGCATCGAGCGCCCGACATTCACCGCGAGTTCGCGCTCGAACAGCCCCTCGGGGATGTCGATGGCGCAGCGGACATCGCCCGACTTCTTGCTGCCGTCGATGCTGAGCGCCACCCGCACCCCACGCGCCTTGCATTGCGCGATGGCGGCGAACAGTTCCTGCAGGTTGAAATCCTGCGCCCCGTAAAGGATCGTCTGCGAATCGGAATAGGGAGGGTCGCAGTAGATCACGTCACCCGGGGCCGCCCGGGCCATGGCCTCGCGGTAGTCCATCCGCTCGAAGCGGACGCCCCGCATCCTGCGGTGCCAGATGTCCACCCGCCGGGCGAAGGCCTGCGGGCTGATCGGTCTGTGGGCACCGCAGGGGGTGGACATGTGCCCGTCGGACTTGCGGAAGCGTACCACCCCGCCATAGCAGGCCCGGCAGAGAAACAGCAGATCGGCTCCGTTCGGGCGGGCGTTGTAGCTGGCCCTGATCTGCTCGTACCGGGCCACCCGGTCGCCCTGCTGGCAGAAGTGCCACCTTTGCGCATACCACCGCTTCAGGCGCGCCGGGTCCGCGGAAAGCGTCTGCCATATCTCGATCAGCGGCGCAAAGACATCGGAACCGACGGCGCGGCGCGGCTGAAGCGTGGCCATGACTCCGCCCGCCCCGAGGAAGGGCTCGTGGTAGGTTCCCATGTCCTCGGGCAGGGCGGCGATGATCTCGTGGGCGAACCGCTGCTTGTTGCCCACCCACTTGAGCAGCTGGGTCCGGAACGGTGCCGGCGCGGGCGCGGGCGCCGGAGCGGTGGCGCTTTCGCCCTCCGGTCCGGCGGGCGACGCTCCGCAATGCATGGAAGACAACCTGTTCCGCATCGCCTTTCCCCGCCGGTGCTGGATCGGCGACAAGAATGCCCCGGCCGGGCGGCGGGGCCAAGGCCTTTCTGCCGCCGGCCCGCGGGCGGAACGGCCGGGACGGGCAGAGCGGCAGCCGCCTGGGCGGGAATGCGGCCGCTTCCGTCTCCGCCCGCGCGCCGACATGCACCGATGGCGCTGGTGCGGGAGGCGCTGGTGCGGGAGGCGGCTGGTGCGGGAGGCGGCTGGTGCGGGCGGCGGCTGGTGCGGGCGGTGCTGGTACGGGAGGCGCTGGTGCGGGCGGCCGGGCTCGAACCGGCATGGCCCTTCGGCCCGGGCATTTTAAGTGCCCTGTGTCTACCATTCCACCACGCCCGCACGGCGTGTTCCCGCAGACTTCTCTAGCGCCCCGACCCGGCGAAGACAACGAACTCGCTCCGGCCGGCACCCGCTTGACCCGGCCCGCCGCATGGGCCAGCCTCAAGCCATGTTCCCGATCCGAGATCACAACCCCTCCCGCACCCGCCCGATCGTGACGATCGGGCTGATTGCCATCAACATCCTGATATTCACCGGCTATCTGGGCCTGTTCACCGACGAGGCCGCGTTGCGCAGCTTTTTCGGGAACTGGGCCATGATCCCGGCACGGGTCACCGCCGGAGACGGGCTTTACACGATCCTCAGCTCGATGTTCCTGCATGCCGGCTTCCTGCATCTTGCCGGCAACATGCTGTTTCTGTGGATCTTCGGCGACAACCTGGAGGATGTCCTGGGGCATCTGGGCTTCCTGCTCTTCTACCTCGCCTGCGGCGTGGCCGCGGCGCTGGCCCATATCCTGGCGGCGCCGGGCTCGACCGTGCCCACGGTCGGGGCCTCGGGGGCCATCGCCGGGGTGATGGGGGGCTACCTGCTGCTGTTTCCCAGGGCACGGGTGGACGTGCTGTTCATCCTCGTCATCTTCGTCCAGGTCATTTCGGTGCCGGCCTGGTGGATGCTCGCGATCTGGTTCCTGATGCAGCTTGTCAGCGGGGTCGGGTTCGACCCGACCGGCGGCGGCGTGGCCTACTGGGCCCATGCCGGAGGCTTCGTCGCCGGCTTCCTGCTGGTGCTGCCGGTCTGGCTGCGGCGGGGGGCGGCCGGCTACTGGCGCGACACCCACGGGCTTCCCCCCCATCCCGAGACCCGCTATCGCTGGGCCGGCAGCCGGGTGCCGCGGGTGCGCAGGCGCCGGCGCTGAGCGCCTTCGGCGGCGCGAGGACCCGGGGAAGGGAGCGAGCCCGGGGCGCGGCGGGGGCAGCCGGTTCAGGCGTCGCGGAGAAGGCCGGCGAAGCGGGCGAAGATTTCCGGGTTGGCGCCGATGATCGCCCCCCCCTGCAGGATGTCGCCGCTGCCCGACAGCGGCTCGACCAGACCGCCGGCCTCGCGCAGGATGACGATGCCCGCAGCCATGTCCCAGGGGTGCAGCTCGCGTTCCCAGAATCCCTCGTAGCGGCCGGCCGCCACATAGGCCAGGTCCAGCGCCGCCGCCCCCCAGCGGCGCACCCCGGCGCAGGCCGGCAGCAGGCGGGCCAGGTCGCGGAGCGTTTCCGGCAGATCGGCCCGGCCGCCGAAGGGCAACCCCGTGGCGAAGATCGATTCGATCATCCGGCTGCGCGCCGATACCCGGATCCGGGTATCGTTCATCCAGGCACCCTGCCCCTTTTCGGCGGCGAACAGCTCGTCCTTGGCCGGGTCATAGATCACGCCGGCGACGATCTCGCCCTTGTGCTCCAGCGCGATCGACACCGCCCAGTGCGGCAGACCGTGCAGGAAGTTGGTGGTGCCGTCCAGCGGATCGACGATCCAGCGCCGGGTCGGATCCTCGCCAGCCACCTCCGCGCTCTCCTCGCCCAGCCAGCCGTAGGTCTTGCGCGCGCCCGTCAGCTCCTCGCGGATGATCCGTTCGGCGGCCAGATCGGCGCGGCTGACGAAATCGCCGGCACCCTTCATCGAGACCTGCAGGTTCTCCACCTCGCGGAAATCCCTGACCAGAGAGCGCCCGGCCCTGCGCGCAGCCCTGATCATGATGTTGAGGTTGGCGCTGCCCTGCATGGTCGCATTCTCCGGGGTTTCTGGGCTCAGAGGCGGCGTATAGTGCGCGCGTCCGCGCTTGCCAAGGCCAAAGCGCCGGCATCCCGGGGCGCATGATGTCCATCGCGCCGGCCGGCCGGAACGGCTGGCCACCTGCCTGTGTGCCCCCTTCGGCACAGGCGCAGCCGCTCCGGAGGGGGCTCTCCCCGGAGCGCGCCTAGCGTTCTCCGGCCTGTCGCTCTCCGGCCCGTCCGCGCTGCAGCTTCACCGGCTCGGTGCGCGCCAGGCGGAGCAGATGCGCCATGAAGGGACGGGTCGTATCCGCGCTGCGGGTTGCGGCATAGAGCCGGCGCGTCAGCCCGGTTTCGGTGAGCGGGCGGGTGATGTAGTCGGACTGGTGGCGGATGTCGCGCAGCACCCAGTCGGGCAGCACCGCCACCCCGCGGTTGGAGGCCACCAGAAGCAGGATCACCGCCGTCAGCTCCACCTGGCGAACCGCCCGAGGCTCGACCTGCGCGGGCAGCAGAAGCTGGCTGAACACGTCGAGGCGGGCACGCTCCACCGGATATGTTATCAGGGTCTGATCGCGAAAATCGCCGGCCTCGACGAAGGGCTTCGTCGCCAGCGGGTGATCCGCGGCCGCCACGAACAGCGGCGCGTAGTCGAACAGCGGGCTGAAATCGATGCCGGGCAGATCCTCCGGGTCGGAGGAGATCACCAGGTCCACCTCCTCGCGCCGCAGCGCGGGGAGCGCCTCGAAGGCGAGCCCGGGGCGGATGTCCACATCCACCTCGGGCCAGGCCCGGCGGAAGGCGCCGAGCACCGGCAGCAGCCATTCGAAACAGGCATGGCATTCGATGGCAATGTGCAGCCGGCCGGATTTTCCCGACCGCAGGCTGCGGAATTCCTCCTGCAGGGCCTCCACCTCGGGCAGCACCCGCTCGGCCAGCCTCAGCACCCGCATCCCGGCAGCCGACAGCTTCAGCGGCTTGGTCCGGCGCACGAACAGCTCCATTCCCACCTGTTCCTCCAGCCCCTTGACCTGGTGCGACAACGCCGACTGGGTGATGTTCAGCATCTCCGCCGCCCGGGCCAGCCCGCCGGCTTCGTGGATCGCCCGGATCGTGCGCAGGTGACGCAGTTCGATATGCATTCCCGTGCCCGACTCATGATCTTGATGAGAATCATGAATTTGTCTCACAGCTTCGTTCGTGAGACAAGAGGCGCCGGAGGAACCAGCACATGCACGCCAGATCCATGCCAGACCAGCCGCTCCCCGCCCGGACATCCCCGGTCAGGATCTCCTTCGAATTCTTCCCGCCGAAGTCGCTGCGGGCTTCCTTCCGCCTGTGGGATACCGTGCGCACCCTGGCGCCGCTGGAGCCCGAATTCGTGTCGGTCACCTACGGGGCCGGGGGCACCACCCGCCAGCTGACCCACGAGGCGGTGGAATCCATCCATCACCACTACGGCCTGAATGTTGCCGCGCATCTCACCTGCGTCGATGCCACCCGCACCGAAACCCTGGAGATCGCCGAAAGCTACGCCGCCATCGGGGTCACCGACATCGTGGCGCTGCGTGGCGACCCGCCCGCGGGCGCAGGCCGCTTCGTGCCGCACCCCGAGGGCTTTGCCTCCTCGGTGGAGCTGGTCGCGGCGCTGGCCGCCACCGGCAAGTTCAACATCCGCGTCGGCGCCTACCCCGACCGCCACCCCGAGGCCGCCGACGACAACGCCGATGTGGAGTGGCTCAAGCGCAAGATCGACGCCGGCGCCTCCTCGGCGATCACCCAGTTCTTCTTCGAGGCGGAAACCTTCTTCCGCTTCCGCGACCGCTGCGAGAAGGCCGGGATCGAGGCGACGATCATTCCCGGCATCCTGCCGATCGAGAACTGGCAGGGGGTGAAGAAATTCGCCGCCCGCTGCGGCGCCCGGGTGCCCGCCTGGCTGGAGGAGGCCTTCGCGAAGGCCGAGCGCGACGGCCGCCACGATCTCCTGGCCACAGCACTGTGCACCGAGCTGTGCACGGATCTCATCGAGGGCGGGGTGGAAGATCTGCATTTCTACACGCTCAACAAGCCGCAGCTGACCCGCGACGTGGTGCATGCGCTGGGGATCGCCCCGGCGGGTGCGCTGGGAAAGGTGGCCTGAACGGCGGGCCCCTGCCCCTACCCCTTGCCCCCCGGCCGCGGCACGCGCAGCGCCGGCTGCCTTGCCTGCGCCCCGCGCCAGGCCTCGTATTCGGCGACCGAAGGGTGAATCCTTTCCGATGGGTCGCGCCCGATCACCCGCCGGCTGCGGTAGAGGAAGAATTTTCCCCAGCCACGGGTGGTGCCCACCGACGGCGCGGTCACGTCCTGCGGAAAGCGCTCCTTCCAGCCCTCGGGCAGGGGCAGGCCGCATGCCTCCAGCCTTTCCATCATCCAGACGAAGGGAATGTTCGACAGCGGGCGCGCCGCCTCGAAACCGTCCAGCTGGCCGCCGATGTCGCCGTGGGCGCCGCGAAACCAGACCTGCTCCAGCTCGCCCCGCCAGCCGGGCCGGCTGCTCCAGAGCACCGGCGCGTAGGCCACCCGCGTCTCGTCCATCGCCAGCGCGTGGAATCCGCGCCGGGTGGTGTGCCCCAGCCGGGTATCGTGAAAGGCATGGGAGGCGCGCATGTGGCGCCACAGGATCGGCAGCGGATTGCCCAGCGCCTTGACCGTGTCCCAGACACCGATCATCTCGATCGTCACCTCCGGGTGACAGTGGCGCGCGGCAAAGGCGCGGGCCGCCGGCGCATCCGGGCCCTGCCTGTAATGGCGCCAGATCAGGCGGATGTTGCGCTCGGTGGCGCTTTCCGGGCGCAGCAGGCCCAGCCGGTCGATCATCCCGGCAAGCGAGCGCACCGCATAGGCCCCGCGCGAATAGCCGAGCAGGAAGATCCGGTCGCCGGGGCGGTAGCGCGAGGCCAGGAAACCGTAGGCGCGCCGGATCTGTCGGTTGATGCCGCGCCCCTCGATCACCGCCAGCACGTCGCGCCATGTGCGCCACTGCACCCCCTGCTCGTAACGCAGCGACATCTGCGCCGAGCCCGCCGCGGCCGACAGCAGCCGGTAGGCCAGCCCGGCGTTGGTTTCCCGCCCCGGCTCCAGCGATGACATGGTGCCGTCGAGAATCACCACATGGTCGATCCGTCCGCGCCTGCCGGGCCCGCTCGTGGCCCGGACCGGCGGTGTCAGCCGCAGCCAGCGGCGCAGACGCTCAAGAAGCCGCATCCGGCGCCCCCCCGGCACCCGCACCCGCCGCCGCACCCCCGGCGACGGAGAGAGCTCCCCGGGCCGAAACCGCCCGCCCGCCGCATCCCGGACCGGGCGTGCCCTGCCGTATCCTCCCACGCGCATCTCCATTCCGGCTCCGAAGATTAGCCGCGCGCGCGGCAGTGTCCAGCGGCGGTGTCCAGCGGCGGTGTCCAGCGGCGGTGTCCAGCGGCGGTGTCCGGCAGTGCCGGCGGCCGTATGCCTCTCAGCACTCGAGGCTGACGACGGTTTCGCTGCGCTGCACGCCGTAGCCGTTGAAGCGGGTCGCCAGCACCGTCGAATAGGCGCCGAGGCCATGAAACAGGAGATAGTCCCCCTCGGCCAGATCCTCCGGCAGCAGCAGCGGTTCGGGCAGCCGGTCGAGGCTGTCACAGGTCGGCCCGAAAACGACCCGCGGGCGCAGCCTGCCCCGACGGCGGCGCCCGTCGGGCGCGCAGGAGACAACCCGGTCGATCGGCCCGATCACCAGATGTTCGGACAACCCGCCATAGATCCCCTCGTTCAGGAACACCGCGCCGTCGGGGCGCAGGGCCCTGACTCGCGTGAGCAGCGAAAACGCATCGCCCACGAGCCCCCGCCCCGGCTCGCACAGAAGCGCGGGGCGCGCCCTTCCGAAACCGCGTGCGACGGCGGAATCTATCGCCCCGAACACATCCTCCAGCGCCGGAGGCTGCGCCTCCAGCCGGTGCGAGGCGAAACCTCCCCCCACATTCAGCCGCGCGATCTCCACCCCGGCCTCGCGGGCGATCCCGGCGGCGGCGGCCACATAGCCGCTCCAGACACCGGCATCATGGCACTGGGTGCCCGGGTGGAAGGCCAGCGCCGGGGCGAACCCGAGCCGGGCGACCTCGCGCAGCAGAACGGCAGCCTGCTCCGGCGTGGCGCCGAATTTCGACCCGAAGTCGTAGGCGGCCCCGCGCAGGGGCAGCTTGAAGCGCACCGCGACCTCCGTGCCCCGCGCCGGCACCAGGGCCGCCAGCCGGGCCAGCTCGCCCGGGCAGTCCACCGCATAGGAGGCAACGCCCAGCCGCACCGCCTCGGCAATTTCCCCGGCCGTGCGCACGGGATTGTTGTAATGCAGCACCGCATCGGGCACGATGGCACGCAGATGCCGCATTTCCCAGGGAGAGGCGACATCGAAGGCGCTCAGCCCGGCAGCGCCCAGGCAGCCCAGCACCGCCGGATCGGGGTTCGCCTTGACCGCATAGGTGACCAGCCCCGGAAAACCCTGACGAAAACGGAGCGCGGTCTCGTGCAGCCGGGCCGGGCAGAACAGCGCCACGGGCTCCTCCGGAGCCGCCCGGCACAGGAATTCCCGCGGGTTCTTCCAGGGTGGGGGGGAGACCTTCATCCGCTTCGCTGCTCCTGTGCCCTGCCGTCTTGCCGCTCCTGCGCGCTCTTCCGTCCCGGTTCGCATCCCGGAACCGGGAAGGCTTCTTTCATCGAACAGGAAGACGGCGCCGAATGCACCTGTCATCATGGTTGATCAGGGTGAAAACTTCGTCATTATGACGAAATCTTCAGTCATATCGATACCCCGGGAGGATGTCCCGGGAGGACATGCCGCGCAGAAACCGGGCGGAAGTTCCGACAGAGCCGGCAAGGAACGGGAAGAAAGACAGCAGGAAGATGGACGGACTCGACCGCCGGATCCTGGCCGCCCTGGCCGCCGACAGCCGCATCCCGACCGCGCAGATCGCGCGCCGCTGCGGCGTGGCCCGCTCGACCGTCCAGGCCCGGATCGCCCGGCTGGAGCGCAGCGGGGTCATCGCCGGATACACGATCCGCCGGGGCACGGCGGCCGATGTCCGGCTGATCCGGGCCACCGTGCTGGTGCAGGTCGAACCACGTGCCGGCGCCGGCGTGGTCAGCCGGCTGAAGGCGATCGCCGAGGTCGAAGCCTGCCACACCACCAGCGGCCGTTTCGACCTGATCCTGAAGGTCGCCGCCGAAACGACCGCCCGGCTCGATGCGGTGCTCGACCGGATCGGCGCGATCGACGGGGTGCGCGGCTCGGAAAGCCTGATCCACCTGACCACCAGGTTCGACCGCTCCCTCTGACCGGCGCGCGGCGCCTTCCCGGCGCGAACAGTCCCCGCGCGCACATTCCAGGTGCGGAGACATCCGGGAGAACGGCCGCCGGCCCGGAGGGGCGGAAAGCCCCCTTTTCCTTGTTCGCCGCACCGGCTAGATGATGCCGGAGCCGAAATATCTGACGGGACGGCACATGCCCATGGAAAAGACATTCGACGCCGCCGGGGCCGAAACGCGCATCTACAACGCCTGGGAACGCTCGGGCGCCTTCCGGGCCGGGGCCGGTCCGGCGGCGAAGCGCGACAGCCCCGACACCTACTGCATCATGATCCCGCCGCCCAATGTCACCGGCGCGCTGCACATGGGGCACGCCTTCAACAACACGCTGCAGGACATCCTGGTGCGCTGGCACAGGATGCGCGGCTTCGACACGCTCTGGCAGCCGGGCCAGGACCACGCCGGCATCGCCACCCAGTTGCAGGTGGAAAAGATGCTCGCCGAGGAAAGCAACCTGCGCCGCACCGACATGAGCCGCGAGGACTTCATCGCCAAGGTGTGGGAATGGAAGGGCAAATACGGCTCGACCATCATCAACCAGCTCAAGCGGCTGGGGGCCAGCTGCGACTGGGAACGCAACGCCTTCACCATGGCCGGCGCGCCGGGCGACCCGCGCACGGGCCACGAGAATTCGCCCGACTTCCACGACGCGGTGCTCAAGGTCTTCGTCGATCTCTACAACAAGGGGCTGATCTTCCGCGGCAAGCGGCTGGTCAACTGGGATCCGCATTTCGAAACCGCCATTTCCGACCTCGAGGTGGAGAATATCGAGGTGGACGGCCACATGTGGCATTTCAAATACCCCTTGGCGGGCGGCGAGACCTATACCTACATCGAGCGCGACGCGGACGGGAACGTGGTGCTCGAAGAGGAGCGGGACTACATTTCCATCGCCACCACGCGCCCGGAAACCATGCTCGGCGACGGTGCGGTGGCGGTTCACCCATCGGACGAGCGTTACGCGCCAATCGTCGGAAAACTCTGCGAAATCCCGGTCGGCCCCAAGGAACACCGCCGGCTGATCCCGATCATCACCGACGACTACCCCGACCCGGACTTCGGCTCGGGCGCGGTCAAGATCACCGGCGCGCATGACTTCAACGACTACGGCGTGGCCAGGCGCAACCGCATACCCATGTACCGGCTGATGGACACCCGCGCCCACATGCGCGACGACGGCGCCCCCTATGCCGAGGCCGCCGCGCGCGCCCGCGAGATCGCCGAAGGCGCCGAGTGGGACGAAGCCGAGATCGACAGCCTCAACCTGGTGCCCGACGAATACCGCGGGCTGGACCGCTTCGAGGCCCGCAGGCGCGTGGTCGCCGACATCGACGCCGAGGGGCTGATGATCATGGTCGAGGACAAGAAGATCATGCAGCCGTTCTGCGACCGCTCCAAGGTGGTGATGGAGCCGATGCTGACCGACCAGTGGTATGTGGATGCCGAGAAACTCGCCGGCCCGGCGCGCGACGCGGTGAAGGACGGGCGCATCAGGATCATGCCGCCAAGCGGTGAAAAGGTTTACTTTCACTGGATGGAGAACATCGAGCCCTGGTGCATTTCCCGCCAGCTCTGGTGGGGGCACCAGATCCCGGTGTGGTATGATGATGAGGGCAACGAATACTGCGCCGCAACCGAGGACGAGGCCCGCCGGTTGGCCGGCGGCAAGACGCTCAGGCGCGACCCGGACGTGCTCGACACCTGGTTTTCTTCCGGCCTCTGGCCCATCGGCACCCTGGGCTGGCCGGACGACACCCCGGAACTGCGGAAATATTTCCCCACCGATGACCTGATCACCGGCCAGGACATCCTGTTCTTCTGGGTCGCCCGCATGATCATGATGCAGCTCGAAATCGCCGGCGACATCCCGTTTCACACCGTCTACCTGCACCAGCTCGTGCGCGACGAGAAGGGGCGGAAGATGTCGAAAACGCTGGGCAACGTCATCGACCCGGTCGACACCATCGAGAAATACGGCGCCGACGCGCTGCGCTTCTCCATGGCCTCGATGGCGGCGATCGGCGGGGTGCTGAAGCTCAGCATGGAGCGCGTGAAGGGCTACCGCAACTTCGGCACCAAGATCTGGAACGCGGCGCGGTTCGCCGAGATGAACGCCGCCTTCGGGGCCGCCACGACCGAGCGGATCGCCGACATCGCCGCCTTCCGCCCCAAGGCCACCGCCAACCGCTGGATCATCGGCGAGGTCGCCCGCGCCCGCGAAGAGGTGGACGCGGCGCTTGCC
>JALSKC010000029.1 GCA_026989055.1 Paracoccaceae bacterium | reverse complement strand
GCAACATCACCTCCAGCGGCATCGCCGGGCGAGGGCCCTTGCGGCCATCTGCGGGCAATGCGGTGCGATCGGAGCCGGCAGGCGCGAGCGCGGCGCCACCGCCTCCACCTCGGCCGGAAGCTTCTCGTGCCGCGTCACCTTCTCCTTCTGGGCATGGGCGCGCGAGGGAAATGTCTTCCTCCCGGGCACCGGCAGGATCCGGCGGCGGTCGGGAAGAACCTCTCAGATCAACCACAGATGCCGAACTCCTTCACACGGTCCTTTCATATCCTTCCCTTTCGGCACGAAGTTTCCTCGCAGGAGCCATGTTTCGGCCCCCGCAAGGGCATCATCGGATGGCAGCATCGCGGGTGTGGGAACATTGGCGTGGGGGCGTTCCGGGAACGGGACGGCGCTGCGGCGGGAAGGCACTGCCGGTTCCGGCCCCGACCCCCATGGAGGGAAGCATGTTTGCCGACGATCGGAAAGAGTGCAGGCGGAAAGAGCGCGGGGATCGCGGGTGCGCCTCCGGCGACGGGCACCGGCCGCGCGCAAACCAGGACGCGGCCCAGGACGCGGCGCGGCCCGCGCAGCCGGAGCGGAAGGCGGACGGGAGCTCCGATGCGAACCCGCCGAGCCGCGAGCGGGCCGCGCGATCGCGGTTCCGCTATTCGGACTGGGCCAGCATCTGAGCCCCCATCCGAGCCCCTCCCCTCCGAACCCTGGCCCCGACCGCCCCGAGCGCCCCGAGCGCGCCGGCCGTGCACGGCACGCTACTGTGCCGTCCAGCCCCCGTCGATGCTGATCGTGGTGCCGGTGATCTGCCCCGCGGCCGGCGAACACAGGAAGACGGCAGCGGCACCGATCTGCCCGACCTCCGCAAAGCGGCGCGAGGGCTGGCGCGCCAGCATCACCTCCCGGATCACGGTCTCGCGATCCATCCCATGCGCCTGCATCTGTTCGGGGATCTGCGCTTCGACCAGCGGGCTCAACACATAGCCCGGGCAGATCGCATTGCAGGTGATCTCCTCTTCGGCGGTTTCCAGGGCCACCGTCTTTGTCAGCCCCACGAGGCCGTGCTTTGCCGCGACATAGGCCGACTTGAAGGGCGAAGCCCGCAGCCCGTGGGCCGAAGCCACGTTGATGATCCGCCCCCAGCCCCTCTGGCGCATGAACGGCAGGGCGGCGGCACAGGTGTGAAAGGCCGCGCTCAGATTGACCGCGAGGATCCGGTTCCAGGAGTCATCCGGGAAGCGCTCGATCGGCGCCACATGCTGAATACCGGCATTGTTCACCAGTATGTCGCAGCCCCCGCTCTTGGCGATCAGGGCGCGGCAGTCGGCCCCGTTCGCCATGTCCGCCTGCAGATAGCGCGCGGAAACGCCGAATTCGGCGGCGATCCCGGCGGCCAGCTCGCGATCGGCCGCGGCATTGGTGTAGGAATTGAGCACGACATCGGCCCCCGCACGGGCCAGCTCGCGGGCGATCCCCAACCCGATTCCCGATGTCGATCCGGTTATGACCGCCAGCTTCCCGCTCAGAGACATCCCTTCAGATCCCATCCGATTCCGCCGGATCCTCCTGCTCCGGGTTCCTCCTGCTCCGGGCACCGCATCGGATGCAGCGCGACGACAGGGTATTCCCGGCCCCGAGATCTTGACAACATTGCGTTTTGGACAGTCCGGGCCTCCCGCCGGAGGGGCAGGCCGAGGTACAAAAGCACGAAAACGCCGCACGAAGCGGGCGTCCGGTCGGACAAAACCAGCAGACGAAACCAGCAGACAAAAAAACGCCCGCACGAGGCGGGCGTCCAGTTGTTGAGGCAGGTTTCATACAGGCAAGAAACCTATCGAGCAGTGCCCTCCTTATACGATACCGATCCGCCCGGGCCAAGCCAAAAGTTTGAAATGCCTGCCAAAGCCGCCCCGATGCGGGACGCATGGAGCACCCTCCCGCGCGCGCTCCGAAAAAGGGCGGGGGCACCCGGCCGGAGCCGGTCCGGCAATTTCCCGGACACGCTCGGCAGATATGGTGGTTCTGTCGCGCCCGCTACCCGATCTTGTAGCCGCCCCGACGAGCCGGACAAAGGCGCAATCGCTCCTGCCGGCTTGCCGGAGCGCCCCGCCCCCGCATGCGCCCGCCTGTCTGCCGGGCGGTGCCGGGCGCGCTGATTCTGCCCGCGCGCACCAAAATCGGGCCGGCGGCGAATCGGAGCCCCCGAATCGGGGCGCGGCGCGCTCCGACCCCGAGGCGGAGCCGCTTGATCCCGCCCCCCGCCGGTTCTATCCACGGAGCATGAGCCGCAGCGCCGCGCCCTCGGGGAACTTCTCCGCATCCGCCCCCTGCCCGCCGGACTTCAACCTGGCGGCCCATGTGCTCGCCCCGGCACTGGAACACCCGGACAAGCCGGCGCTGGAGCTTGTCGGGGCGGCACGCCCGCTGATGCTCGACTTCGGCACGCTGCGCGGGGAGGTTCGCCGCTGCGCTGCCCGGCTGCGGGCGGCCGGGCTTTCCCCCGGCGCGCGGTTGCTGATGCGGATGGACAATTGCATCCAGTTCCCGATCGTCTTTCTCGGCGCGGTCTGGGCCGGGATCCTGCCGGTTCCCACATCGGCGCAGCTGACCGTCCCCGAAATCACCGCGATGACGGAGGAGCTGAAGCCGCAGGCGATGGTCCTGTCCCGGGGGGTCGCCCGCCCCGAACAGCAGATCGGAACCGTGCTGAGCCCCGCGCAGGCGACTTCCGGCCCCGCCCCCGAAAGCGGCGCCCTGCCCCCGCACCCCGGCGCACCGGAGCGCCCGGCCTACGTGATCTTCACCTCGGGCACTTCCGGGCGGGCCCGCGGGGTCGTCCATGCCCATCGCGCGGTCTGGGCCCGCCGGATGATGTGGCGCGACTGGTACGACCTGCGCCCCGACGACAGGCTGCTGCATGCCGGCGCCTTCAACTGGACCTTCACCCTGGGCACCGGGCTGCTCGACCCCTGGGCGGCGGGAGCGACAGCGCTGATCCCCGCCCCCGGCACCGATGCGGCGGAACTCGGCCCGCTCCTGGCCCGCCACCGGGCAAGCCTGTTTGCCGCCGCGCCGGGCGTCTTCCGCCGGATGCTGCGGGCCGGGCTGCCTCCGCTGCCGCGGCTGCGCCATGCGCTTTCGGCCGGCGAGAAACTGCCGGAGACCATCGCCCGCCGCTGGCGGGAAGCCACGCAGACCGACATCCACGAAGCCTATGGCATGAGCGAATGTTCCACCTTCGTTTCCTCCTGCCCGCGCCGCCCCGCCCCGCCGGGAACCGTAGGTTATCCGCAGGACGGGCGCCGGGTCGCGGTCCTGCGCGACGGCCGCCCCGTCGGCCCCGGCATTGCCGGGACGATCGCCGTGGCGAGCGACGATCCGGGGCTCATGCTGCATTATCTGGATGCCCCGGAAGAGGCACCGGCACGCAGCGGTCGGGAATGGTTCGAGACCGGCGACAGCGGCCGGTTCGACGAAACCGGCGCGCTGTGCGTGCTCGGGCGCAACGACGACATGCTCAACGCCGGCGGTTTCCGGGTATCGCCGGTGGAGGTGGAAAACGCCCTGAGCGATTTCCCCGGGCTCACCGCCTGTGCCGCGGTCGAGGTCCGGGTGCGGCCCGATACCGGCCTGATCGCCCTGTGCTACACCTCCGAACACCCCCTGGAGGAGGCCGCGCTGCGGGCGCATGCCGAAGCCCGGCTGGCGCGCTACAAGCAGCCGCGCCTCTACCGCCGGCTCGAGTCGCTGCCCCTGTCGGCCAACGGGAAGATCGACCGCCGCCGCCTGCGCGGGCTGGAGTGGAGCCTTTCGACACCTCCCTCCCCCGCCGCTCCGCCGCTGCGGAACCGGGGCCGGGAAAGCGGAAAGGCGGCGGGGAAGAACGGAAGCCGGTGCCGGAAAGAACCGTGAGGCCGCAACCGGCCGCCAGGGAGCGCCGGGCGCGGGCTCCGGAGGCCTGCCGCCCTTCCCCCGGCAGCCGGACGGGGCGCTGGCAGGGCGCCATGTGCGGGCAGAAAACCCGCTGGAAACCCGCTCTCCCGCCTCATAACCTGCCCGCCGGAGGTTCCGATGATCAAGCTCGACATTCTGTCCGACCCGATCTGTCCCTGGTGCTTCATCGGCAAGGCCCGGCTCGACCGGGCGCTGGAAGCCTGCCCCGCTCCCCCCTTCGAGATCGAATGGCACCCCTTCCGCCTGAACCCGGACATGCCTCCCGGCGGAATGGACAGGCGCATCTACCTGGAGCGGAAGTTCGGCAGCCGCCAGGCGGCGGCGAAGGCCTATGCGGAAATCGACCGGGCAGCGCGGGAAAGCGGAATCGAGATCGACTTCGCGGCGATCCGGCGCACCCCGGACACGCTGGACGCACACCGCCTGATCCACTGGGCCGGCATCGAGCGCTGCCAGGGGGCGGTCGTGGACCTGCTGTTTCGCGCCTATTTCCTGGAAGGGCGTGACATAGGCGAGAAAGAGGTGCTCGAAGACATCGCCGCCCGGGCCGGGATGGCGCCGGAGCCGATCGGCAGGCTGCTTGCCGGAGATGCCGACCGGCAGGAGATACTCGAACGCGAGAAACGGGCCCGCGCAATGGGGGTGAGGGCGGTGCCCACCTTCATCGTCGGCGGCCGCTCGGTGGTGCCCGGTGCCCGGGAAACCGCCTTCTGGGAAGAGGTGATCGGCGAGCTGCGGTCGGCACAGGCGCGAAACGGATGATGCTGCGTCCGCGCCCGAAACGCCGGCTTCCGGTCGGGGAGTTCATCGCCATGATGGCGATGATGGCCGCAATGGTGGCCTTTTCCATAGACGCGATGCTGCCTGCCCTGCCCGAGATCGCCGCCGAGCTCGCGCCGGAGGCGCCCAACCGGGCCCAGCTGGTGGTGGGCGCCTTCATGCTCGGGCTCGGGGTCGGTTCGCTCTTCAGCGGGCCGCTGTCGGACGCCTGGGGGCGGCGGACGGTGGTGATCGGCGGGATCGGGCTGTTCATCCTGGGGGCGCTGCTGGCCCTTGTCGCTCCCTCGATGGAGCTGCTGCTGCTGGCACGCGCGCTGCAGGGGCTGGGAGTGGCCGGACCGAGGATCGCCCCCATCGCCATGGTGCGCGACCTCTATGCCGGGCGGCACATGGCGCGGATCACCTCCTTCATTACCACGGTCTTCATGCTGGTGCCGGCGCTGGCCCCCTCGCTGGGGGCGCTGATCATCCATTTCGGCGGCTGGCGAGCGATCTTCCCGGCCTTCGTGGCCTTTGCCGCCCTGGCCGGAACCTGGATGCTGCTGCGCCAGGGGGAGACCCTGGCAGCGCAGGAGCGGCGCCCCTTTCGCGCGGCCGGGCTGCGCGAGGGATTCGTCGAAGTCATCGCCAATCCGCTGGTGCGGGTCTCGCTGCTCCTGCTGTCGCTGGAATTCGGCGCGCTGGTGGCGCTGCTGTCCTCGACCCAGCAGGTCTATGCGGATTCCTTCGGACGCGGCGGGAGCTTTCCGCTCTGGTTCGCCGCCAGCGCGCTGATCGCCGCCGGCGGGACGGTACTGAACGCGACCCTGGTGATGCAGCTGGGAATGCGGCGACTGGTGCTGTGGTCCTTCGGTGCCCAGGGGGCGCTGTCGCTGCTTGCCGGGGGGCTGTTCCTCACCGGCATGGCGGAAGGGGGGGCAGGATTCGCGATCTGGTTCGCCTGGTCCTCGGCCTTCCTGTTCGGGGTCGGGCTGATCATGGGCAACCTGACCGCGCTGGCGCTGCAGGCGCTCGGCCATGTGGCGGGGATGGCCGCCTCGGTGGTCTCGGCACTCTCGACGATCGCCGGAGCGCTCCTTGCAGTGCCGGTGGGGCTGGCCTTCGACGGCACGCCGCTGCCGCTGATCGGCGGGGTGGCGCTGCTTGCAGGCCCGGGCTGGGTGCTGAGCGCGCGGGCGCTGGCCCCGGCGGGTCGGAACGGCGGCGCCTGAACCGCGCAGCGCGGGTCGGAGCCGCGGGCGCAGGCACGCGGCGCCGAAGACGCGGCGCCGAAGACGGGGGGCCGAAGACGGGGGGGCCGAAGACGGGGAAAGATCGCGAAACCCCGCGCTGGGGCGCCCCGCCTCCTGCCGCGCCAGGCAGGCTCAGCCCCGGGCCTGCCGGGCCAGGTCGCGGGCGATCGCGAAGGCGCCGTTGACCCTGGCGCGCGCCTCGCGCCAGTCGCGCCGCACCACCAGCCTGTTGTCACGCACCTTCGCCAGCCCCTTCTGGGCGTGGATGAAATCGACCAGCCCCGCCGGGTTGGCGAACCTGTCCTCGTGGAAGCGGATCGTCGCCCCCCTGGGCCCGGCGTCCAGGCGCGCGATGCCGGCCCTCTTGCACGCTTCCTTGATGCGCACCACCGCCAGCAGGGTGTTGACCTCCTTCGGCAGCTTGCCGAAGCGGTCGATCATCTCGGCGGCGAAGCCTTCGAGCTCCACCTTGCCGCGCAGCCCCGACAGCCGGCGGTAGAGCCCCAGCCGCACGTCGAGATCGGGGACGTAGCTTTCCGGGATCAGCACCGGCACCCCGAGGTTGATCTGCGGCGCCCACTGCTCGTCGGCCTCCGACAGCCCCTCCAGCTCGCCGGCCCTGATCCTGGCGATCGTTTCCTCCAGCATCGACTGATAGAGCGCATGGCCCACCTCGCGGATCTGGCCCGACTGCTCCTCGCCCAGCAGGTTGCCGGCGCCGCGGATGTCGAGATCCTGGCTGGCCAGGGTGAAGCCCGCCCCCAGCATGTCGAGGCTGCCCAGCACCTTCAGCCGCTTCTCCGCCGCCGGGGTCAGCGGCGCGCGCGGCTTCGTGGTGAGATAGGCGTAGGCGCGGGTCCGGGAGCGGCCCACCCGGCCGCGGATCTGGTAGAGCTGGGCCAGCCCGAACATGTCGGCGCGGTGCACGATCATGGTGTTGGCCGCGGGAATGTCGAGCCCCGATTCGATGATCGTGGTGGCCAGCAGCACATCGTATCTGCCATCGTAGAAGGCGTTCATCCGCGTATCCAGCTCGCCGGCGGCCATCTGGCCGTGGGCCACCACGAAGCTGATCTCGGGCACCTGCTCGCGCAGGAACTGCTCGATCTCGGCCAGGTCCGAAATTCGCGGCACCACGTAGAAGCTCTGCCCGCCGCGGTAATGTTCGCGCAGCAGCGCCTCGCGGATGGTCACCGCGTCGAACTCCGACACGTAGGTGCGGATCGAGAGGCGGTCCACCGGCGGGGTGGCGATCACCGAAAGATCCCGCACCCCGCTCAGCGACATCTGCAGCGTGCGCGGGATCGGCGTGGCGGTGAGCGTGAGCACATGGATGTCCGAGCGCAGCTGCTTGAGCCGCTCCTTGTGGGCGACGCCGAAATGCTGCTCCTCGTCGATCACCAGCAATCCGAGATTGCGAAACCGGACTCCCCGCGCCAGCAGCGCATGGGTGCCGATCACGATGTCCACCGTGCCCTCGGCCAGCCCCGCGCGGGTGCGCGCGGCCTCCCCGGCGGAGACGAAGCGCGACAGATGGCGCACGTTTACCGGAAAGCCGCGGAAGCGTTCGGAGAAACTCCGGTAATGCTGGCGCGCCAGCAGGGTGGTGGGCGCGATCACCGCCACCTGGTGGCCGCTCATGGCGGCGACGAAGGCCGCGCGCATGGCCACTTCCGTCTTGCCGAAGCCCACGTCGCCGCAGATCAGCCGGTCCATCGGCCGGCCGGAGGCCATGTCGGCAAGCACCTCCTCGATCGCCTTCAGCTGATCGTCGGTTTCCTGCCAGGGGAAGCGGGCGCAGAAGGCCTCCCACATGTCCCGGGGCGGCTCGAGGATGGGGGCGCTGCGCAGCGCCCGCTCGGCGGCCACCCGGATCAGCCGCTCGGCGATCTTGCGGATGCGCTCCTTCAGCCGCGCCTTGCGGGCCTGCCAGGCGCTGCCGCCCAGCTTGTCGAGCAGCCCTTCCTCGTGGCCGAAACGGCTGAGCAGTTCGATGTTCTCCACCGGCAGGTAGAGCCGGTCGCCGCCGGCATATTCCAGCACCAGGCATTCATGCGGCGCGCCGGCCGCGGTGATGACCTCGAGCCCCCGGTAGCGGCCGATCCCGTGCTCCACATGCACCACCAGCTCGCCGGGGCTGAGCGCCTCGGCCTCGGTCAGGAACTCCTCCGCCCGGCGGCGCCTCCTGGCCGGGCGGACCAGCCGCGCGCCCAGCACGTCCTGCTCCGAGATCACGCAGAGCCCGCGCCCCTCGAAGCCCCGCTCCAGCGCCCAGACAGCCAGGAATACCCCGCCCCGGCCCTCGGGCACGTCGCGGAAATCGGCGATCCGGGCGGTGTCCTTCAGCCCCTGCTCGTGCAGCAGCCCTTCGAGGCGCTCGCGCGCGCCGGACGACCAGCTGGCGATCACCACCTGCCCGTCGCGCCGCCGCTGCACCACATGGTCGCGCAGGGCGGCGAACAGGCCGCCGTCCTCGGCCTGGCGCTCGGGGGCGAAATCGCGCCCGATCCGCCCGCCCGCATCGGCCACCCCCGGCCCCGGAGGGCGCGGCAATGCCGCAAACCGCAGCACCCGGCGCCCGGCCAGCGCCGCCTGCCAGGCGGCATCGTCCAGGTAGAGCAGCCCCGGCGGGCAGGGCTTGTAAACCGTCTCCCGGGGGTTGCCGGCCTCCATCGCCCGGCGGCGGTTTCCGTACTGGGCGGCGATCGCCTCCCAGCGCTCCTGCCGGGCGGCGGGGATCTGCTCGTCCAGCATCACCGGGGCTTCCGGCAGGTAGTCGAACAGGGTTTCGAGCCGCTCGTGGAAGAAGGGCAGCCAGTGCTCCATCCCCTGATGCTTGCGCCCGGCGCTGACAGCCTCGTACAGCGGGTCGTCGGAACCGGCGGCGCCGAACTCGGCCCGGTAGCTCCGGCGGAACCGGGTGATCGCCGCCTCGTCGAGGATCACCTCCGAGACCGGCGCCAGTTCGAGCCCCTGCAGCCTCTCGGTGGTGCGCTGGGACGCCGGGTCGAAGCGGCGCGCGCCCTCCAGAACGTCGCCGAACAGATCGAGCCGCACCGGCGCGGCGTGGCCGGGGGGGTAGATGTCGATGATGCCGCCGCGCACGGCATAGTCTCCCGGTTCGCCCACCGTGGAGACGCGGGAAAAGCCCATGCGGGCGAGAAAGCCGTGCAGCGCCTGCTCGTCGAGGCGCTCCCCGACCCGGGCAACGAAGGAGGCCTCGCGCAACAACCGGCGCGCCGGCACCCTCTGCAGCGCCGCGTTCAGCGTGCTCAGCAGCACGAAGCGCCCCGCCACGCCCCGGGCCAGCCCGGCCAGGGTGGCCATGCGCTCCGCCGTGACCGCGGCCTGCGGCGAAACCCGGTCGTAAGGCAGGCAGTCCCAGGCGGGAAACCGCAGGACCGGCAGCTCGGGCGCGAAGAAGGCCAGCGCGGCGCGCATCGCCTCCAGGCGCCTGTCGTCGCGCGCCAGGTGGATGACGGGCCCGCCCGCCCGCTCCAGCTCGTCCAGCAGCAGCCGGGCATCGAAGCCTTCCGGCGCGCCGCCGATGGTGATCCGGGCCGTGCCGTTCATCTCTCTCCGCTCTGCCTGCCTGTCCGTCCTGCCCCTGCCGGGCGGCGCGCCCACGGCAGGGGCCGCATCTTCCGCCCGGGCTCCTGCCCCGCCGCCGCCCCTGCGCCCGTTGATCAGAACCCGCGCCCCAGCGGGCCGAGCGCGAGATTCTGATACATGCCCCACATCGCGGTGACGAAAACCGACACCATGCCGATCGCCTGAACAAGCATCCGGTGGCGGCCCAGCCGGCGGCGCAGCACCTCGCCCCGGATCCGCTCGGTCCCGATCCGGCGCGCCGTGTTCATGCTGAGCCCGCCCACCACCGCCATCGGCAAGGCGAAGAAGAACAGCGCCTGGGCGAATTCCACCCCGTACCAGAAGCCGAGCACCGCCAATGCGCTGACGAAGGCCGAAACCGATGCCAGCAGCCAGGCCCCCGCAACCTCGCCGATATGGAGCAGCCGGTTCACGTTGATCCGCACCATGTCCTCCAGGTCGCGTTCGGCCTGCCCGCCCCTGCGCCGGGCCCGCTGCACCATGTCGTAGGGCACCCCGATCACCCAGTGGCTGGCGGTGGACCACAGGACGGCCAGCGCGATCCAGTACCACAGATTGGAAAACGACCGCATGTCGATGACTTCGAAGACCACGTCGTACCAGTCCAATGTGTCCACCCTGCCGAGTTCCGCATATCCCTGACGTGGCCGCCGGAGCGCGAACCCTTGAGAAGAGGGGCGATCCGTGCCAATCGGGTTGATAGTGACAGTAAGGAAAGCTTTCAATGGCAAACAGCTTCGCCCCCTACCCCGCCGCCCGCGCCCGCCGGCTGCGCCGCACCCCGGCGCTGCGCGCGCTGGTGCGTGAAACCGGGCTGGAACCTGCCAGCCTGATCTGGCCGCTCTTCGTGCGGGAAGGACGCGATGCCGCCACCCCGGTCGCCTCGATGCCCGGGGTGTCACGGCTGACGATCGACCGCGTGGTGCGGGCCGGGCGCGAGGCCGCCGATCTGGGCATTTCCGCACTCTGCCTGTTTCCCTACATCGAGCCCGAACTGAAGACCGAAGACTGCGCCGCCGCCTGGGACCCGGACAACCTCGTGAACCGGACGATCCGGGCGCTCAAGGCCGAGGTGCCGGAGATCGCGGTGATGACCGACGTGGCGCTCGATCCCTACAACATCAGCGGCCATGACGGCTTCGTGGTGGAGGGCGAGATCGTCAACGACGAAACCGTTGCCGCACTGGTGAAGATGGCGCTGGCCCAGGCCGAGGCCGGTGCCGACATCATCGGCCCCTCCGACATGATGGACGGGCGGATCGGCGCGATCCGTGCCGCCCTGGAGGCCGCCGGCCACCACCATGTGTCCATCATGTCCTACGCGGCGAAATACGCCTCGGCCTTCTACGGCCCGTTCCGCGACGCGGTGGGTGCCAGGGGCGCGCTGAAGGGAGACAAGAACACCTACCAGATGGATCCGGCCAATTCCGACGAAGCGCTGCGCCAGGTCGGGCGCGACCTGTCCGAGGGCGCCGACATGGTGATGATCAAGCCGGGAATGCCCTATCTCGACATCTGCCGCCGGGTAAAGGAGGCCTTCGGCGCCCCCACCTTCGCCTATCAGGTCTCGGGCGAATACGCGATGCTGGCGGCGGCGGCGCAAAACGGCTGGCTTGACGGCGACAGGGCCATCCTCGAAAGCCTGCTGGCCTTCAGGCGCGCCGGCTGCGACGGCATCCTGACCTATTTCGCCCCGAAGGTGGCGCGCATGCTGCGCGGCTGAAGGGCATGCCTGCCTGTCGGCTCCTCCCGACTGATGACATCTCCGGGCGGCCGGCCTATACTCGGCCCCGTGCTGTCCGTGAAGCGGCCGCAGGGCCGGCACCGAGGCAGCGGCGCCGGCAAGGCAGCGGCAAGGCAGCGGCAAGGCGGCGGAGGCAGCGCGGCGGAGGCAACAGGGACAACGGCAGGCAGACAGGGCCGCCAGGCAGGGCGCCCCGGAGGCGACCGGCAGAACAGGGGCGACCGGCAGACCAGAGCAGACACAACCGGCAGACAAGGATACCCGATGAAGCAGATCACCCGGCGATTCGTCCTGGCGGCCGCGAGCATGGCCGTCCTTTCCGGCTGCGCCAACGGCCTGGGCGGCAACGGCGCGGCAACCATCGATGCGCGGGTCGATGCCGCACTTGACTACCTCCATTCCGCCTACCCGGGCACCCGCGCCCTTGCCGACAAGGCCGCCGGCATGCTGGTGATGCCGCTGGTCACCCGTGTCGGGTTCGGCCTCGGAGGGGCCTACGGGCGCGGCGCGCTGCGCATCGGCGGGGTCAGCGTGGACTACTACGCCACCGCCAAGGCCAGCTTCGGGCTCCAGGCCGGCGCCCAGCAATACGCCCATGTGCTGTTCTTCATGACCGAGGAGGCCCTGGCCGATTTCCGCAGGTCGCCGGGCTGGGCCGTGGGCGCGGACATCCGCTATGTGCTGAAGAACGAGGGCGAAACCATCGCCGTCGATACCACGACCACCCTCGCCCCGGTGATCGCGGTGGTCTTCGGCCAGGCCGGGCTGATCGCCGGAGCCACCATCGAGGGCACCAAATACACGCGCATCATTCCCTGAGGCCCCGCCACGGGAAGACGATGCGCGCCTGCGCGCCCACCGCTCGCGGCAAGGAGGCCGCCGAGGCGGAATGTCTCTGGCCATTTCCGCCCCTTGCGCTATAGGGGCGAGCGATGCCCTCGAAAGGCACGCACCCCAAAAGGCACGCACATGGACCTGCGCAACATCGCGATCATCGCTCACGTGGACCACGGCAAGACGACGCTGGTGGACGAACTTCTCAGACAGTCCGGAGCCTTTCGCGAAAACCAGGCGGTGGCCGAACGCGCGATGGACAGCAATGACCTGGAACGCGAACGCGGCATCACCATCCTTGCCAAGGCCACCAGCGTCGACTGGAAGGGCACGCGCATCAATATCGTGGATACCCCCGGCCATGCCGATTTCGGCGGCGAGGTGGAACGCATCCTCTCCATGGTCGATGGCGTGGTGCTGCTGGTGGATGCGGCCGAAGGACCGATGCCGCAGACGAAATTCGTCACCTCCAAGGCGCTGGCGCTGGGCTTGCGCCCGATCGTGGTGCTGAACAAGGTGGACAGGCCCGACGCCGAACCCGACCGGGCGCTCGACGAGGTATTCGACCTGTTCGCGGCGCTCGATGCCGACGACGAGCAGCTCGATTTCCCCCATCTCTACGCCTCGGGGCGCGCCGGCTGGGCCGATGCCGAGCTTGACGGGCCGCGCAGGGATCTGTCGGCGCTGTTCAACCTGGTGCTCACCCACGTGCCGGCACCGCGCCAGATCGCCCGCCAGGACGAACCCTTCCGCATGCTGGCCACGACGCTCGGAACCGATCCCTACCTGGGCCGCATCCTGACCGGCCGGGTGGAATCGGGGCGGCTGAAGGCGGGCGCCACGGTGCAGGCGCTTTCGCGGCTGGGCGAGCAGGTCGAACGGTTCCGCGTCTCCCGGATCCAGGCCTTCCGCGGCCTTGCCATGCAGGAGATCGACGAGGCGGCGGCCGGTGACATCGTGACGCTTTCGGGGATGAGCAAGGCGACCGTCTCCGACACCATCTGCGCCCTCGAGATCGAAGAGCCCCTGCCCGCCCAGCCGATCGACCCGCCGACGATTTCGGTGACCTTCGGCATCAACGACAGCCCGCTGGCCGGGCGCGAAGGCAGGAAGGTGCAGTCGCGACTGATCCGCGAGCGCCTGATGAAGGAAGCCGAAAGCAACGTCGCGATCAGGGTCAGCGACACACCCGGCGGCGAGGCCTTCGAGGTCGCGGGCCGGGGCGAGCTGCAGATGGGCGTGCTGATCGAGAACATGCGCCGCGAAGGCTTCGAACTGTCGATCTCGCGCCCGCAGGTGGTGCTGCGCGAGGAGGACGGGCAGAAGCTGGAACCGATCGAGGAAGTCACCATCGACGTGGACGACGACCACGCCGGCGCGGTGATCGAAAAGCTCACCGGCCCGCGCCGGGGCGAACTGGTCGAGATGCGCCCCTCCGGCGCCGGCAAGACCCGGATCGTGGCGCTGGTCCCCGCGCGCGGTCTGATCGGCTATCACGGCGAATTCCTGACCGATACCCGCGGCACCGGGGTGCTCAACCGGGTCTTCCACGGCTGGGCGCCCTGGAAAGGCCCGATCCCCGGCCGCCGCGCCGGTGCGTTGATCTCGATGGAAAGCGGCCAGGCAGTGGCCTATGCGCTGTGGAACCTCGAAGAGCGCGGGCGGCTGTTCATCGGCCCGCAGGAACAGGTCTATCAGGGCATGATCATCGGTGAGCACGCGCGCGAGAACGATCTGGAGGTGAACCCGCTCAAGGGCAAGAAGCTGACCAACATCCGCGCCGCCGGCTCGGACGAGGCGGTGCGCCTGACCCCGCCGGTGCGCCTCAGCCTGGAGCAGGCCATCGCCTGGATCGACGATGACGAGCTGGTGGAGGTGACGCCCGGGGCGATCCGCCTGCGCAAGCGCCACCTCGACCCGCATGAACGCAAGAGAGCCGCGAAAACCGCCTCCTGAGCGCATATGCGAAACGCTTGTTCAGGCCGGAACAAGCGGAATGCCGATGGTCGGCAACCGCCGATCGGTTCATCTCGGCGCCATCCCGGGCGTCTGCCCGAGGAGTGCCGCAGATCCTGCCCCCGGCCCCGCCCCGGGCAGGACGAACCGAAACGACATGCAACGATTGGTGAATGCAGATGAAGCAGATGAACATGAAGCCGAATGCCGGCAGAACCCTCCTTGCCGGTGCCGCCTTCCTTCTGGTCGGCCTCGGCACCGCCCTGGCCGACGGCGCCCCTTCCGGGCCGATGGTGACCGACCCGATCACCGGCAAGCAGGTGGCCCTGATGGCCATCGACATCGCCTCGCTGAGCCCCGATCAGATCGACATGCTGATCGACCAGCTTCCGGGCATGACCCCCGAACGCCTGAAGGAGATGTTCGAAAGGGCCCGCGAACACGGCACCCGGATGGAAAGAATGGAACAGACGGGCCGACCGGGCATGGGCGGAACGGATGACACCCCCCGCGACAAGGCCCGCCCCGCAATGGGCGACAGCGCAAAGAAGGACCATCGCGGGCCCGGCGCCGACCGGCAGCGCGCAAGCGGCTCTTCCCGTTCCGGGGGCATGAGCGGAAGCATGGGAGGCGGCATGGGCGGCGGGCGCAACTGATCCGCCTTGCATGGCCTCCCGACCCGGCTAGAGTGGTGCCGCGTGCCCTGCGCGCGGCACCGCTGACGGCAAGCGGTCGGAGTTTGGAAATGGCTGTTTCTGTCAGGATCCCGATTCGCATCTTGGCGCTGGCGCTGGCGCTGGCGCTGGCGCCGCCGGGCGCCCGTGCCCAGGAGCACCCGGAGCAGATGCAGCTACCGGAGCAGTTGCAGATACCGGAAGATGCAGGCGGCGTCGTCCTCCGACCCGTGCTCGGGCGGCTGGCCGCAGAAGGTTTCGCAATCATGCGCATCAGGCGCACCTGGCTCGGGCGCATCCTGATCCTGTCCAGCGACGGCAGCAGGATGCGCGAAACCGTACTCAACCGGCACAGCGGCGCGGTTCTGCGCGACCGCTTCTTCCCGATACGCGAAACGGCCCCCCGCGCGAACGGGCAGGGCCCGGAAGAGCCCGGCATGGGCGGCGGGTCCGGCGGCATGGGCAACCGCAGCACAGGCGGGAAAGACCGCACCGGCGGCGGCATGGGCAATGGTGGCATGGGCGGCGGCATGGGCAATGGCGGCATGGGCGGCGGCATGGGCAATGGCGGCTGAACCGATGCCTGGCACCGCCGGCCTCCCCCGGCCCGGGGGGCACTGAAATGCTGCGACATCCCTCCTTCGTCTGGGTGCTGGCCGTCATCCAGTCGGTTTCCGGATTCTATTTCCTGTGGGAGATCCTGGCTTCCCTGTTCGGGCTGCCGGAACTGCCGCTGGAGTGGCAGTGGCGGGAGATGATCGAGATCGCCGCCGTGCTCGGCCTGGTGCTCGGGGCCGGGCTCGGCGTCATGCTGGCGCTGAGCGCGCGCCGCGAGATCGCCCGCGCCGCCTCTTCGCGGCGCCTGCTGGCCGGCCAGTTTACCGAAGAGGTTCGGAAACGGTTCAGGGAGATGGGTCTCAGCCCCGCGGAAACCGAAGTGGCGTGGTTCCTCCTCAAGGGGATGTCGCTGAGCGAGATCGCCGCGCTGCGCGGCACCCGCGAAGGCACCGTGCGCGCCCAGAGCACTGCGCTCTACCGCAAGGCCGGCGTCAGTGGCAAGGCGCAATTCGTCTCGCTGATCCTGGAAGACCTGCTGCTGTAGGGCCTGTTCCCGTCTGCCTTGCGCCCGTTCAGTCGCTGGTTTCCAGGATCATCAGGTCGCGCTCGCTGGCCCCCCGGGCGAAACTCAGCGCCTCCTGGTAGCGGGGCGAGTTGTAGCAGGCCAGCGCATCCTCCATGGAGGGGAAGCGCGCCACCACGTTGCGCGGCCGCTCGTTGCCCTCCAGCTGCACGTAGCGCCCGCCGCGGGCCAGGAACACCCCGCCATGCTCGGCGATCGCCTCGGTGGCGATGGCGGCGTATTTCATGTAGCGTTCCTCGTCCGTCACCTTCACATGCGCGATCCACAATGCGCCCATTTCCTCATCCTCCCAGAAGTTTTTCCACCGCGGCAATGGCGGCCTCGGCGCGCGAGGGATCCCTGCCGCCGCCCTGTGCCATGTCGGGGCGCCCGCCGCCCCCCCTGCCGCCGAGTTCGGCCACCGCCGCGCGCACCATGTCCACGGCAGAGATCCGGGCCGCGAGGTCTTCGGTGACGCCGGCGGCCACCGCCGCCTTGCCGCCGGCATCGGCCACCAGCAGCACCGCGCCGGAGCCAAGCCGGGCCTTGTGTTCGTCGATCAGCGCCGGCAGATCCTTGCCGGACACGCCCTTCAGAACCCGGGCGACGAATTGCGTTCCGTTTATCCGCCTGCCCTCGACCGGCCGCCCGGAGCCGGCGCCGCCCAGCGCCAGCTCGCGGCGCAGCTTTCCGACTTCGCCCTCCAGCGCCCGGCGCTCGGCCAGCAGCGCGCGCACCCGTTCCGGCGCCTCCGCCGGCGGCACCCGCAGCACCCCGGCCAGCTCGGCCAAGCGCGCCGCCTCGGCCTGCATGTGCTCCAGCGCCGCCTGGCCGGTCAGCGCCTCGATCCGCCGCACTCCGGCGCTGGAGGCGCTGTCGCCAAGGATCACGAAACAGCCGATGTCGCCGGTGCGCCGCACATGGGTGCCCCCGCACAGCTCGATCGACCAGGTCTGCCCGTCCAGCCCCTTGCCGGTGGACGCGCGCCCCATGGAGACCACCCGCACCTCGTCGCCGTATTTCTCGCCGAACAGCGCCTGGGCGCCGATGGCGCGGGCCTCGTCGGGGGTCATGATCCGGGTTTCCACCGGCGTGTTCTGGCGGATGTGGAAGTTGACCGTCTCGACCACCTTTCGCAGCTCGTCGCGGTCGAGCGCCTTGTTGTGCGAGAAGTCGAAGCGCAGCCGCCTGTCGTCGTTGAGCGAACCGCGCTGAGCCACATGTTCGCCCAGTACCTGGCGCAGCGCCTCGTTCAGCAGATGCGTGGCCGAGTGATTGGCGCGGATCAGGCTCCGCCTTTCGTGGTCCACCTCGAGCACGGCCGCCTGGCCTGTCGCCACTTCGCCAGACACCACTTCGCCGTGGTGGATGAAAACCCCGGCCACCTGCCGGGTGTCGGTGATCCGCACATCGGCGGTTTCGGTTCCGAGCCTGCCGGTATCGCCGACCTGGCCGCCGGCCTCGGCATAGAACGGGGTCTGGTTCAGAACCACCTGGACGCTCTCGCCCGCTGCGGCGGTTTCGATTTCCCTGCCCTCGCGCACGAGCGCCAGGATCCGCCCCTCCGCCCTTTCATCCTCGTAGCCGATGAAATCGGTCGCCCCGTGCCGTTGCGCCAGATCCAGCCAGATCGCCGCATCGGCGGTTTCGCCCGAACCGATCCAGGCGGCACGCGCCCGCGCCTTTTGTTCGGCCATCGCCGCCTCGAAGCCGGCCACGTCCACCCCGCGGCCGCGCTCGCGCAGGGCATCCTGGGTCAGGTCCAGCGGAAATCCGTAGGTGTCATACAGCCTGAACGCCGCCTCGCCGGGCAGGGCTGCACCCTCGGGCAGTTTTGCCAGCTCCTCCTCCAGCAACCGCAACCCGCGCTCCAGCGTGCCCTTGAAGCGGGTTTCTTCCAGCTTCAGGGTTTCCTCGATCATCACCTGCGCCCGGCCCAGTTCGGGATAGGCCCGGCCCATCTGCGCCACCAGCGCCGGGACGAGACGGTGCATGACCGGATCCTTAGCCCCCAGCAGGTGCGCATGGCGCATGGCGCGGCGCATGATCCGACGCAGCACGTAGCCGCGGCCTTCGTTCGACGGCAGCACCCCTTCGGCAATCAGGAAGGAGGTCGAACGCAGATGGTCGGCGATCACCCGGTGGTGCACCGCGCCGGGCCCGTCCGGGTCGGTGTTCGTGACATGGGCGCTGGCCTCGATCAGGGCGCGCATCAGGTCGGTGGCGAACAGGTCGTGCCTGCCCTGCAGCACGGTGCCGATCCGCTCCAGCCCCATGCCGGTGTCGATCGACTGCATCTCCAGTTCACGCAGCGTGCCGTCTTCCAGCTGCTCGTTCTGCATGAACACCAGGTTCCAGATCTCCACGAAACGGTCGCCGTCCTCGTCGGGGCTGCCCGGCGGGCCGCCGGCGACATCCGGGCCGTGGTCGAAGAAGATCTCGGTGCAGGGGCCGCAGGGGCCGGTGGGCCCCATGCGCCAGAAATTGTCGTCGGTGGCGATGCGGATGATGCGCTCGTCCGGCAGGCCGGCGGCCTTCTTCCAGATCGCCGCCGCCTCGTCGTCGGTGTGATAGACCGTGACCAGCAGCCGGTCCGGGTCCAGCCCGAATTCGCGCGTCAGCAGTTCCCAGGCATAGGGGATGGCCGCCTCCTTGAAATAGTCGCCGAAGGAGAAGTTGCCCAGCATTTCGAAGAACGTCAGGTGGCGGGCGGTATAGCCGACGTTATCCAGGTCGTTGTGCTTGCCGCCGGCGCGCACGCATTTCTGCGAGGTGGTGGCGCGCAGGTAGTCGCGCCTTTCGGCCCCGGTGAACAGGTTCTTGAACTGGACCATGCCGGAGTTGGTGAACATCAGCGTCGGGTCGTTTCGCGGCACCAGCGGCGAGCTTTCGACGACCCTGTGGTCGTTCTTTTCGAAATAGCCCAGGAAAGTGGAGCGGATGTCGTTCAGGCTGGCCATCGGTGGGTATGCTTCCCTGCGGTGTGAGACGGTCGTTTCCGTTTAACCGCACGTCGGGAGACTGTCCACAACGGGCAGGAGCATGGCGCAACTCCGGGCACTTCCGGCCGCCGCGCGGCATGGGCCGAAGGGCGCGCGCGGGATGCCGGGGGCCCGTTTCCGGAGGCTCTCCGAGACTTTCCGGGGGCTTTCCGAGGCTTGCCGGGTGACTCTCCGGATGGCACCGCCCCGCCTCTGCCTCCCGGAGGAAACGGGAGCGCCCCTTTCCGCCCCGCGCACGCCTGCTCAGCCCTGCCCGGCCCTCTTCAGGCGCGCGGCCCGCAGGCGGGCGAAATCCTCTCCCGCATGGTAGGAGGAGCGCGTCAGCGGCGTGGCCGAGACCATCAGGAACCCCTTGCCGAGGGCGGCCTTCTCGTAGGCGCGAAACTCCTCCGGGGTGACGAAACGCGCCACCGCGTGGTGCTTGGGGGTGGGTTGCAGATACTGGCCTATGGTCAGGAAATCCACATCCGCCGCGCGCATGTCGTCCATCACCTGCATCACCGCCTGCCGGTCCTCGCCCAGCCCCACCATGATCCCCGATTTGGTGAACATGGTCGGGTCGATCTCCTTGACGCGCTGCAGCAGGCGCAAGCTGTGGAAATAGCGCGCACCGGGGCGCACCGAAGGGTAGAGCCCCGGCACGGTTTCGAGATTGTGGTTGAAGACGTCGGGCCGGGCCGCGACCACCACCTCCAGCGCCGAAGGGGCGCATTTGAGGAAATCGGGGGTGAGGATCTCGATCGTGGTGGCCGGGGCACGGTGGCGGATGGCGCGGATGGTGCGGGCGAAATGCTCCGCCCCGCCGTCCTCCAGATCGTCGCGATCGACGCTGGTGATGACCACGTGCTTCAGCCCCAGCTTCGCCACCGCATCTGCCACCCGGCCCGGCTCGAACGGATCGAGCGCATCCGGCCGGCCGGTGGCGATGTTGCAGAAGGTGCAGCCGCGGGTGCAGATCTCTCCCATGATCATCATGGTGGCATGGCGCTGGCTCCAGCATTCGCCGACATTGGGGCAGGCGGCCTCTTCGCAGACGGTGGACAGCCCCCCCTTGCGCAGGATGTCGCGGGTTTCGCGATAGCCCGCGCCGCTGGGCGCCTTGACGCGGATCCAGGCGGGCTTCTTCGGCTGGGGGTTGTCGGGCCGGTGCGCCTTTTCCGGGTGGCGCTGGCGGGGGGGGTCGGGATCTTGCAAGTGCCGCTCCTTTCGGGCTGTGCCTGCCCGACTGATACGCGCTGGACCGGGCAAAGGCAAATCGGGGCGGCACCTCCCGCCGTCCCTGTCCGCGCGTGAGTGACGGCTGTTGGCGCTGGTGGTGGCCGGGGTTGCCCTGCCCGTCCCTGTCCGCGCGTGGGTGACGGCCCTGCGCGTGCGCGGGAACTGCGAGGGCTGGCGGGGGCTGGTGGGCGGAGGGCCGCCAGCCGCGGACGGTGGGCCGGGGCAGCCTTCCGGAAGCGACGGGCCGGCCCGGCAGCCGCCGAGGAAGGCCCCGGCCAGCGCGCCCGCGCGCCCCGGCCGCCGGGGCCGCGCCGCTAGCGCAGGCGGGCCGCAGTCAGGATCCGCCCCGGCCCCCTTTCCTGGATGATCACCACGACCGGAAGCTCCCCCGACACCGGCGCGCTCAGTTCCAGCGTGCCGGCACCGTCCCACTCGGCCAGCCGGCGCCACTCGGTCACGATATTGGTGTATTCGATGGTGCGCCCGGCGTTCTCTCCGCGGGTGATCCGGCTGACCTGTGACGGGATGTAGCGCACCAGCTGCACCACCAGCTCCCGCTTCTTCCCGGCGCCTTCGCCCCGTGTCCCCGCAACGGCCCGCGCCTTCACCTGCAGCCTGTCGGCCCGGCGCGCGATCTGCAGCGTCACCTCCTCTGGCTGCGCACGCACCGCCTCGATCCGGTCGATGACTTCCATCGGCCTGTGGCCGACCACATGCCCCTGCCCGCCGATGATCATCTGCGGCGTGTAGACCGCCCGCCGCCCGGAATGGCGCGCATAGGCACGCTGGCGCGCCGAATGGGCCGGGCTGCCGAATTCGTCCTTCCAGCCGATATAGTCCCAGTAGTCCACATGCAGCGCCAGCGCGATGATTCCCGGGCGCGCGTCCAGCTTCTTCAGCAGCGCATCCGCCGGCGGGCAGGAAGAGCAGCCCTGCGAGGTATAGAGCTCGACCACGACCGGCCTTTTCGCCGCCGCCTCCTGCCCCTGCGCCGGCAGGAGCGCACCGAACAGGACTGCCATCGCCGCCAGGAAATGTCGCATCGACTCCGCACCTCGGAAAATCCGCCTTGTCGGCTGTCTAACCCGACTCCGGGCAAACTGCCAATCAAGCATTGGCGAGGGGCTGGAACGGGGACGCGAAACACGGAGGTTCGGGCTTGGAAAACTCTGCATACTTTAGTATACACAAACTGGCGTCTTGCGCCGCGACCGCCGATGCGGCAAGAGCGCCCCGACGCAGTTGACCGAAGCAGTTGACCGAAACCCGGAGAGGAAGCCGCCATGCCGATCACCGTTGGACAGGACACCGCCCGAACCCGCAGAACGCTTGTCGCGGGCGGGCGTTCCTTCGCCTTCTACTCGATCCCTGCCGCCGAGTCCGCCGGGCTCGGAGACTTCTCGCGCCTGCCGGCGGCCTTGCGCGTGGTGCTCGAAAACATGCTGCGCTTCGAGGACGGCAAGACGGTGACGCTGGACGACATCCGCGCCTTTGCCGACTGGGCCGAAAAGGGCGGGCGCAACCCGCGCGAGATCGCCTATCGCCCGGCCCGCGTGCTGATGCAGGACTTCACCGGCGTGCCGGCGGTGGTGGACCTGGCGGCGATGCGCGACGGGATCAAGGCGCTGGGCGGCGACGCCCAGAAGATCAACCCGCTCAACCCGGTCGATCTGGTGATCGACCACTCGGTGATGATCGACGAATTCGGCAACCCGCGCGCCTTCCGGATGAACGTCGAGCGCGAATACGAGCGCAACATCGAGCGCTACACCTTCCTCAAATGGGGCCAGAACGCCTTTGACAACTTCCGCGTGGTGCCGCCGGGCACCGGCATCTGCCACCAGGTGAACCTGGAATACCTGGCCCGCGCCGTGTGGACCGACACCGACCAGAACGGCGAGACCGTCGCCTACCCCGACACGCTGGTGGGCACCGACAGCCACACCACGATGATCAACGGGCTGGGCGTGCTGGGCTGGGGCGTCGGCGGGATCGAGGCCGAGGCCGCCATGCTCGGCCAGCCGATTTCCATGCTGATCCCCGAGGTGGTCGGCTTCAGGCTCACCGGCGAGATGGTCGAGGGCACCACCGCCACCGATCTCGTGCTCAAGGTTGTCGAGATGCTGCGCGAGAAGGGCGTGGTCGGCAAGTTCGTCGAATTCTACGGCGACGGGCTGGACCGGCTGCCGCTGGCCGACCGGGCCACCATCGCCAACATGGCCCCCGAATACGGCGCCACCTGCGGCTTTTTCCCGATCGACGGCGAAACCCTGCGCTACCTGCGCGTTTCGGGCCGCGACGAGGACCGCATCGCGCTGGTCGAGGCCTACGCGAAGGAAAACGGGTTGTGGCGCGGCGACGACTACGCGCCGGTCTATACCGACACGCTGGAGCTGGACATGGGCACGGTGGTGCCGGCGATCTCCGGCCCCAGGCGGCCGCAGGATTTCGTGGCGCTCGACAAGGCCGCCGACAGTTTCTTCGAGGTGGTCTCGGAATACCGCGGCGAAAACGGCGGCGCGGAGTCGGAAAAGATGCCGGCCGAAGGCCCCGCCGCCGACCCGCTGATCGACCCGCGCCGCAGCGTGAAGGTCGAGGGCGAGGACTACGAACTGCGCGACGGCGCGGTGGTCATCGCCTCGATCACCTCCTGCACCAACACCTCGAACCCCTATGTGATGATCGGCGCCGGTCTGGTGGCGAAAAAGGCCCATGAGCTTGGCCTCAGGCCGAAACCCTGGGTGAAAACCTCGCTCGCGCCCGGCTCGCAGGTGGTCAGCGAATACCTTGAGGCCGCCGGCCTGCAAGACCACCTGGACGCCATCGGCTTCAACCTGGTGGGCTACGGCTGCACCACCTGCATCGGCAACTCGGGGCCGCTGCAGAAGGAAATCTCGGACGCGATCCACAAGGCCGATCTGGTGGCCGCATCGGTTTTGTCGGGCAACCGCAACTTCGAGGGGCGCATCAGCCCCGACGTGCGCGCCAACTATCTCGCCAGCCCGCCGCTGGTGGTGGCCTATGCGCTGGCCGGCGACATGAACATCGACCTGACGCGCGATCCGCTGGGCACCGACAAGAACGGCAACAAGGTCTATCTGAAGGACATCTGGCCCACCACGCAGGAAATCGCCGAACTGGTGGAGCGCACGGTGACGCGCGAGGCCTTTCAGGCCAAATATGCCGACGTGTTCAAGGGCGACGAGCGCTGGCAGGCGGTGGAAACCACCGACAGCGAGGTCTACGACTGGCCGCCCGCCAGCACCTATATCCGGAACCCGCCCTATTTCCGGGGCATGTCGCCCGAGCCGGGGCGCATCGAAAACGTCGAAGGCGCGCGCATCCTCGCGCTGCTCGGCGACATGGTGACGACCGACCACATCAGCCCCGCCGGCGCCATCCCCAAGGACAGCCCGGCCGGGCGCTACCTGATCGAACGCCAGGTGCCGCCGCACCAGTTCAACAGCTACGGCTCGCGGCGCGGCAACCACGAGGTGATGATGCGCGGCACTTTCGCCAACATCCGCATCCGCAACGAGATGCTGGAAG
>JALSKC010000028.1 GCA_026989055.1 Paracoccaceae bacterium | reverse complement strand
GGGAGAGCCATGGCCAAGTCATACAAGGCGGGTGTGAAGGAATACCGCGACACATACTGGGAGCCGGATTATACGCCGAAGGACAGCGACATCCTGGCCTGTTTCAAGATCACGCCCCAGCCCGGCGTGCCGCGCGAGGAGGCCGCCGCCGCCGTGGCCGCCGAAAGCTCCACCGGCACCTGGACGACCGTGTGGACAGACCTTCTGACCGATCTGGACTACTACAAGGGCCGCGCCTACGCGATCGAGGACGTGCCCGGCGACGACGATGCCTTCTATGCCTTCATCGCCTATCCGATGGGGCTTTTCGAGGAAGGCTCGGTCGTGAACGTCTTCACCTCGCTGGTGGGCAACGTGTTCGGCTTCAAGGCGGTGCGCGGGCTCAGGCTGGAGGACGTGCGCTTCCCGCTGTGGTTCGTGGCCACCTGCCACGGTCCCCCGCACGGGATCTACGTGGAGCGCGACAAGCTGGACAAATACGGCCGCCCGCTTCTGGGCTGCACCATCAAGCCCAAGCTGGGCCTTTCGGCCAAGAACTACGGCCGCGCCGTCTATGAATGCCTGCGCGGCGGGCTCGACTTCACCAAGGACGACGAGAACGTGAACTCCCAGCCCTTCATGCGCTGGCGCGACCGCTTCCTGTTCTGCCAGGAGGCGATCGACAAGTCCGAGGCCGAGACCGGCGAGAAGAAGGGCCACTACATGAACGTCACCGCGCCGGACGTGGAGGAGATGTTCAAGCGGGCCGAGTTCGCCAAGGAGGTCGGCTCCAAGATCATCATGTCCGACTATCTGACGCTGGGCTGGGCGGCGCACAACTCGCTGTCCAAGTGGTGCCGCGACAACGGGCTGCTGCTGCATGTCCACCGCGCCATGCATGCGGTGATCGACCGCTCGCCCACCCACGGCATCAACTTCCGCGTGCTGGCCAAGCTGCTGCGGCTTCTGGGCGGCGACCACCTGCATTCGGGCACCGTGGTCGGCAAGCTGGAGGGCGACCGCGCCGCAACCCTGGGCTGGATCGACCTGATGCGTGACAAATACGTCAAGGAGGACCGCTCGCGCGGGATCTTCTTCGATCAGGACTGGGGGCAGATGCCGGGGGTGTTCCCGGTGGCCTCGGGCGGCATCCACGTGTGGCACATGCCGGCGCTGGTCACGATCTTCGGCGACAACTCGGTGCTGCAGTTCGGCGGCGGCACGCTGGGCCACCCCTGGGGCAACGCCGCGGGTGCGGCCGCCAACCGGGTAGCGCTGGAAGCCTGCGTCAAGGCCCGCAACGAGGGCCGCGAGCTGGAGAAGGAAGGCAAGGACATCCTCACCGCAGCAGCCCAGCACAGCCCCGAGCTCAAGATCGCCATGGAGACGTGGAAGGAGATCAAGTTCGAGTTCGACACCGTCGACAAGCTCGACGTGCAGCACCGCTGATCGCGCACCATCCCGCCCCCGGCCCGGCGCCGGGGGCACCCGGAACGCTTTGACCCCGGGATACTTTGACAAGGAATGAAACCATGAGCGACGTTCAAGACTACCCCTCCCGCCTGTCGGATCCCGCCAGCCGCAAGCTGGGCACGTTCTCCTACCTGCCGGCGATGGATGACGACGAGATCCGCAAGCAGGTGCAATACATCGTGAACCAGGGCTGGAACCCCGGCATCGAACATACCGAGCCGGAAAACGCCTTCGGCAACTACTGGTACATGTGGAAGCTGCCCATGTTCGGTGAAACCGACGTGGATGCGGTTCTGGCCGAGGTGCAACTGTGCCGAAAGTCCAACCCCGGCAACCATGTGCGCCTGATCGGCTACGACAACTACAACCAGACCCAGGGCACCGCGATGCTGGTGCACCGGGCCGAGATCAAGGCCTGACGGCCGGGGCCGGGGCCGCCGCATTCCGCGCCGGCGGCCCCGCCTTTCCAGATCCCGCAACCTGCCAGAGCGAGAGGCCCAGATGAGCACCCCCGCCCGCGAAGACTTCATGGTGAAGGCCGAGCCCTACTACCGCCCGGTCGGTGACGAGGTGGAGCGCTACGAGGCCGCCTATGGCGTGCGCATGCCGGTGATGCTCAAGGGGCCCACCGGCTGCGGCAAGTCGCGCTTCGTGGAATACATGGCCTGGAAGCTGGGCCGCCCGCTGATCACCGTCGCCTGCAACGAGGACATGACCGCCGCCGACCTGGTGGGCCGCTTCCTGCTCGATATCAACGGCACGAAATGGCAGGATGGCCCGCTGACCATCGCCGCGCGCATCGGCGCGATCTGCTACCTCGACGAAGTGGTCGAGGCGCGCCAGGACACCACCGTCGTCATCCACCCGCTCACCGACCACCGCCGGGTGCTGCCGCTCGACAAGAAGGGCGAGCTGGTCGAGGCGCATCCCGATTTCCAGATCGTGATTTCCTACAACCCCGGCTACCAGTCGATGATGAAGGACCTGAAACAGTCCACCAAGCAGCGTTTCGGCGCCATGAGCTTCGACTACCCCGAGGCGGAGGTGGAAGCCGAGATCATCGCCCATGAATCGGGCGTGGCGCCGGATCTGGCGGCGAAGCTGGTGCAGGTGGCTCAAAGCTCGCGCAACCTCAAGGGCCACGGGCTGGACGAAGGCATGTCCACCCGGCTGCTGATCTATGCCGGCCAGCTGATCGCCAAGGGCATCGCCCCCACCGCCGCCTGCCGCATGGCGCTGGTGGAGCCGATCACCGACGATCCCGACATGCGCGAGACGCTGGACGCGGCCGTCACCACGTTTTTCGGGTGACGCCATGAACGGGGCCGGCTTCAACACCGCCCGGGGCGCGCAGCGGCCCGGGCAGCGCCCGACCGCCCCCCCGGGCGGGCGCTTCGCTTCCGCCCGCGGTCGGGCACTCCCCTGCGTTCGGACCTGATCATGACCGTCAACCTCGACGACTACCGCGAAGATCTGATCGCCGCCGCGCCGGAGCTGGCCGACACGCTCGATGCCAGCTTCGCCGAGGCCGCCCGGGTGATGTCCCCGGCCGCGCTCAAGGACTGGCTCGACGGCGCCCGCGGCATCGTCTCCCTGCGCAAGGGGCCGGACCTGCTGCTGACCTGGCTCGACGAGATGCCGCTGGTGGTCAAGGACTGCGGCGAGGACATCATCCGCGACGTGGCCGAGGCCGCCTTCAGGCTGTCCTCGATGGTCTCGGGCCAGGTGCTGGAGCGGATGATCGCCACCCTTCCGGCGGTCTCGGCCCGGCTGGGCGACCCGGACCTCTTGCGCGCCTATCTGCAGCTGCTGCACCGCCTTTCCGCACGCGCACCGCGGGGCCTGCGCCCCATGTTCCGGGTGATCGACGAGTTGCTGGGCAAGCTCACGCTCACCGGGCTGCGCCGCTGGGCCGATTTCGGCGCCGAGGCCTATCGGCGCGATCTCGCCCGCCAGGCCGCCTATTTCGGGCTGGAAACCGAAGACAGCCGCGCGGTGCTGAAACGCGAACGCAAGGGCACGCTGTTCATCGACAGCCAGCGGCGGCTCAACTTCTACCTGCGCGCCTTCTGGGGGCGCGACTTCTTCCTGCGCCCGTCGGCGGCCGACACGGCGGGCTTTCGCCCCTTCATCGAGGAGGGCGCGCTGCACCTGCCCGATGCGGTAGACGGGCTGGGCGATGTGTCCGGCATCGACCTCTACCGCGCCATGGCCGCGCATATGGCGGCCCACATCGGCTATACGCAGATGCCGCAAAGCGCCGGCGCACTGGCGCCTGCCGAGAAATTCATGATCGGCCTGATGGAAGACGCCCGGGTGGAATGGTGCGCTGCGCGCGACTTTCCGGGGCTGCGCCGGCTGTGGCTTTCGCTGGCCGAAGCCGCGCCGACGGCGGCTTATGAACACGAGAGCATGGCGCTGCTGGAGCGCACCGCGCTGGCGCTGCTGGAGCCGGGGCGCGAGACCGGCGATAACCTGCTGGACGATCTCGCCCGCCGTTTCCACGCGCACGTGGCCGAGCACGCCCGCGACGGCGCCTTTTCCGCCGATCTCGGGCGCGAGCTTTACGGGATCTTCTCCCACCGCCGCGCCCTGCCCTCCCTGCGTATCCTCGAAAGCCTCGCCCTGCCCTGGCGCGACGACAACCGATTCGTCTGGAACCTTGAAGAATTCGACTGGGTGCAGGACACGGCCTATGTCCCGGCCTCGCAAAGGCAGCTGCGCAAGCATGTCAGCCTGATGGAATTCGTCAACGAGGTCGAGGTGGAAACCGCCGGCGACGACGCCCAGGAGGTCTGGGTGCTGGGCACGGAACTGTTCCCCTACGAGGACGAGGGCATCTCCTACAACGAGATGGAGGGCAAGGAGCCCGTCACCGGCCCCTTCCACTACCCGGAATTCGACTACCGCGTGCAGCTCGACCGCCCGGCCTGGACCACCGTCTACGAGCGCCGCCAGGGGCGCGGCGACCCGGAATCCATCGACCGGCTGCTGAGCGAACACAAGGGGGTGAGCCACCGCATCCGCCAGATCATCGACCGGCTTCGCCCCCAGGGCATGACGCGGATGCGCAAGCTCGAGGACGGGGACGAGCTGGACATCAACGCCGCGGTGGACGCGATGGTGATGCTGCGCCTCGGCCTTCAGCCGGACATGCGCATCACCATGCGCACGGTCGCCAACCGGCGCGACCTGGCGGTGGTGGTGCTGCTGGACCTGTCCGAAAGCACCAACGAGGTGGTGCGCGGCACCGAGCGCACGGTGCTGGAACTGACCCGCGAGGCGGCGGCGCTGGTGGCGGCGGCCATCGACGGCATCGGCGACCCGTTTGCCATCCACGGCTTTGCCTCGGACGGGCGCCACGACGTGCAGTATTACCGCTACAAGGACTTCGAGCAGCCGCTGGACGCCGAGGCGAAAAGCCGGCTGGCCGGAATGAAGGGCGGCTTGTCCACCCGCATGGGCGCGGCCATGCGCCACGCCGGGCGCCACCTGGCGCAGCGGCCCGAGAAGCACAGGCTGCTTCTGATCGTCACCGACGGCGAACCCGCCGACATCGACGAGCGCGACCCGCAATACCTGCGCCACGACACGAAGAAGGCAGTCCAGGAACTCTCCAAGCAGGGCATCCACAGCTACTGCCTGACGCTCGACCCGGAGGCCGACCGCTACGTGGCGCGCATCTTCGGCGAAAACAACTATACCATCGTCGATCGGGTCGAGCGCCTGCCGGAAAAGCTGCCCCGCCTGTTCGCCGCGCTGACCGGCTGAAGCCGGCGCGGCCTGCCACTTCACCTCGTTCACATATTCACACATGATTTCCCGAATGCCGGTCCCGCCGGCCTGTCCGCTGCCGCCTCCCCGCGGCCACGGCCGCGAGGCGACACGGAGCAGAGCGATCCCATGTACAGGCGCGTCAACAGCGGACGTTTCATCGGGCCGAGACCTCCGGGATCGTGGTGGTGATGGCGGTCTTCACCCGGGCGATGTATGCATGGCCCGGCAGGTCTTCGTGATGACCGACATCATGGTGGAACTGAACGACAGCATGCAGGCGATGGCGGCACACAGCACGCGATGAGCGAAAACATCGCCACCATGACCGGCACGATTGCCGAAAGGAACCGCAGCATCGGCGCCATGCAGGTCGAGATCGGCCGGATGAATGCCATGTCGGCGCGATGGCGGGGTCGGTCGTGGCAATGAACGATGCCATGCGCTCGATGGCCGAGAACTTCAACCGGATGACACATGACGTCGGCAATGCCACCTATGCGATGCCACCTATGCGATGATCAATCCGGTGTCCTGCATGTGGGGGAACCCGTTCCCGCTCCGAGCCGCAACCGGCGAATCACCCCGCATCCTCCCCCTCCCGGGCAGGATGCGCGCGCTTCGGGCCCCCGCCTCCTCCCCTGCGCCCGGAGACACTCTCGGCTTGTGGGGGGAAGATTTTCAACCCCTCGACGAAAGGCGAAAAACATGTCGCCTCGCGTCGGCTGGCCGGCGGCCGGGGCGATGGCGGAAGGACAATGGCGGAGACATTTGAATTCCGATATCGGCTCCGCAGCCCCATCGACAGCCGGGCGGAGAACCCGCGCAGACATCGACAGGAAAAGCCGACGGGGGACAACATGCGGACAGGCGGAGCAGGAAGGCTGTCAACGGCTGGCGTGCTGTCCCTCGCCTGCGCATTCGGCCTCCTCGACATCGGCACTGCGCGGCAGGCCGGCGCGCAGGCCGCCCCGGCCCTGCGCACGGCTCCGGTCTCGACCACCACCACCGGCGGCGAGGCCTGCGTCGGCGGCACGCTCATCCCTTTCAAGGAAGTCACCCTGACCGCGCAGGTTCCCGGCCGGGTGACCTTCATCGCCGGCAGCGAGGGCCACGGGGCCGAAGCCGGCGCGGTGCTGATGCAGATCGACGACGACGGCATCCAGGCCCGCCGCCGCGCCGCCCTGGCGCAGATCGCCCAGGCCGAAGCGACGCTGCGCAATTCGCAAATGCAGTATTCGCGCGAGCTCTGCGCCCCGCGCGTGGACAGCATCACCGGCTTCCCGGGCATGGGCATTCCGAACTCTGTTCGACCAGTTCTTCACCCGTTCTTCACCCGCGGCTTTGCCAACAGCTTCGGCAATTCCAACACCGTTCTCGAGCGCCAGGCCGATCTCTACGCCCGCGGCGTCGGGATCAACCAGGCCCAGGCCCGGCTGGAGGCTCTCGATGCCCAGGCCCGGGACACCAAGACGCCGGCCCCCTTCGAGGGAGTGATCATCCGGAAGCATGTGGAAACCGGCGATACGGTTCAGCCCGGCACGTCGCTGCCGGATTTCGCCCATGTCGAATATTTGCGCATCGAAGCCGAAGTGCCGGTGCGCCTGGCCGCCGGACTCGACATCGGCATGATCGTGCCGGCGCGGCTCGATGTGGGCGGGATGACGGTGGATGCCCGGGTTGCCCAGATCTTCCCGGTGGCCGATCCGCGCCGCCACACCGTGCGGGTCAAGTTCGACCTGCCGGCCGACACCCCGGGCGGGCCCGGCACATATGCCGAGCGCACCCTGCCGGACCCGTCGGTGCCGCTGCGCACCGAACAGGCGATACCCGCCGAGGCGCCGGTCTGGCGCGGTTCGCTGCCCGCGGTCTTCGTGCTGGAAGAGGGCAGGCCGTCGCTGCGGCTGGTCCGGGTCGGCTATCCGCTGGCCGACGGGAGGATTCTGGTGATCTCGAGGCTGAAGGGAACCGAACAGGTGATACTGGATCCGCCCGCCGATCTGGTGTCGGGGAAGGCGGCGGCCGGCGAGTGAGCCGGGCCCCGCGGGCAAGGCAGGGCCGCCACCGGCCGCAACACGGGCGAGGACGGCATAGCGCAGGATCGGGACAACCCGCGGGGGCTTCCCGGCGATGCGCCTGCCACGGAGGCGCCACAGGCGCTCGGCCTCGCCGGCAGGCGCAGCCGCGCCGCGCACCGCCTCCGCGCCGCACGCCTCCGCCCGGAAGGCCGCCCGCCCGGCAGCCGCGCCCTCCCTGCGGGGTGGCAGCCCCCGGATCGGGCCTGATTCTGACGGATTGCCGGACGAGCCGCCAAAAATCCTTGCCGAAACCGGTTTCGGGAGAAACCCTGAGAGTCGGGAGAAGCAAGATGGCAAACGCATACCCGGACAATCCGCCTCCGAAAGGGCTGCGCCGCCCCCGGGTCACCATCGCCGATGTGGCCGAGGCCCTGGGGTTGACCAAGGGCACGGTATCGCGAGCGCTCAACGATTACCCCGACATCTCGGAAAGCACCCGCAGGCGGGTGGCCCGGCAGGCCGAACGGATGGGCTACCGTCCGCTCAGCCATGCCCAGGCGATCCGCACCGGGCGCACGCGTTCGCTGGGGCTGGTGCTGCAGACAAACGTGCACGACGCCCAGCGCCCCTTCCTGGCGGAATTCCTGGCCGGGGTAACGCAGGCGGCCGGTATCCATGACTGGTCTCTGACCGTCGCCTCGGCGCAATCGCAGGCCGAAATGCTGGCCACTCTCGAACGGCTGGCCCGCGAGCACAAGGCCGACGGGTTCATCCTGCCCCGGACCATGACCGACGATTGCCGGATCCGCCTGCTGCGCGAGTTGAACGTGCCCTTCGTGCTGTTCGGGCGCACCGGAGATGCGACCGGATGCGCATGGTTCGACATCCTGGGCGAAGCGGCGATGCGCGACGCGGTGCTGCGCCTTGCGGCCTTCGGGCACCGCCGCATCGCCTTTGTCAACGGCGGGGCGGGGTTCAACTATGCGGTGTTGCGCGAGCAGGGCTATCTGGAGGGGCTGGAACGGGCCGGGCTGGCGCATGATCCGGCGCTGATGCGCGCCGACGCGGTGACCCCGCCCGACGGCCGGAGCGCCACCGCCGCGCTGCTGGCCCTGCCGGAACCGCCGACCGCGATCGTCTTCGCCGTGGACATGGCCGCGCTGGGCGCCTACCCGGCCGCGGCGGCGCTCGGGCTGAGCATCGGGCGAGAGCTTTCGGTGATCGGCTACGACGGGGTGCCCGAGGGCGCCTATGCCACCCCGCCGCTGACCACCTTCGATGTCGATTCGCGCCGCGCCGGCGAACGGCTTGCGCATCTCCTGATCGCCCGCATCCGCGGCGCCGACCCCAAAACCCTCAGGGAACTCGAAAAGGCACGCCTTCTGGCGCGCGCCTCCGACGGCCCGCCCGCCGTCACCAGTGAAGACCTGGCCCGGATCGTCCGGGCAAGACGAGGCCATGACAACACCAATGGGAGGAAACCATGACCAAATTCAACACCCATGCCAGGCTGCTGCTTGGCGCCTCGACGGCGCTGGCGATGAGCGCGCTTGCCGCGCAGGCCGATATCCGCTTCTGGACCACCGAGGAACAGCCGGACCGGCTGGCCAAGCAGCAGGCGATGGCCGCCGAATTCGAGGCCGCAACCGGCATCGGCGTCGAGGTGATCCCGGTCACCGAAAAGGATCTGGGCACCCGCGCCACCGCCGCCTTTGCCGCCGGCGACCTGCCGGACGTGATCTATCACCCGCTGCAATACGCCCTGCCCTGGATCGAGGCCGGCATCCTCGATGACGAGGCCGCCACCGAGGTGATCGAGGCGCTGGGCACCGGCACCTTCGCCCCCGGCGCGCTGGACATGGCGAAGACCGAAAACGGCTGGGCCTCGGTCCCGGTGGACGGCTGGACCCAGATGATCGTTTACCGCGCCGATCTGTTCAGGGAGGCCGGGCTGGCCCCGCCCGACAGCTATGACAACATCCGCGCGGCAATTGCCAGGCTGCACAACCCGCCGGAAATGTTCGGCTTCGTGGCCGCCACAAAGGTCGACGAGAACTTCATGAGCCAGGTGCTGGAGCACGTGTTCCTGGCCAACGGCGTCAGCCCGGTTGACGAGAACGGCTTCAAGCCGCTGGACGAAGCCAAGACCACCGAGGTGCTGGAGTTCTACAAGGCCATCGCCGAAGCCTCGCCGCCGGGAGAGCTTTACTGGAAGCAGTCGCGCGAGCTCTATCTGGCCGGCAAGGCCGCGATGATCATCTGGTCGCCGTTCATTCTCGACGAGCTCGCCGGCCTGCGCGACAGCGCCCCGCCGACGATCAACGACGATCCGACCACGCGCGAACTGGCGGCAGTGACGGGGATCGTCACCAAGCTGGCCGGTCCCTCGAACCCAGAGGGCGCGGCCTGGGCCGACATCCGCTATTTCGGCATCACTGCCGATGCCGACATCGAACAGGCGCAGCAGTTCGTGCAGTTCTCGATGGATCAGGGCTACACCCAGACGCTTTCGATCGCCCCCGAGGGCAAGTTCCCGGTGCGCCGCGGCACGGCGGAGGATCCCGAGAAATTCGTGAAGGCCTGGGCGACGCTGCCGGTCGGGGTGGACCGCAAGGCCCCGCTGAGCGAGCTTTACCCGGCCGAGATGATCGGCGAGATCGTCGGCGGGCTTGACGTGGCCCAGCGCTGGGGGGTCAGGGAAGGGCAGCTTGCGCTGGCCTCCAAGATCGTCAACAGCCAGGTGATCAACCGCGTCGTGCGCCAGTATATCGACGGCGAGATCGACGCGGCGGCGGCGGTTGCTGCGATGAATGACGAGCTGGCGAAGATCCGCTAGATCCTCCCTGCGGGCGGCGGGTCTCCCCCCGCCGCCCGGACCGGCCGGCAGCATACCCCGGGGCACAAGACGATGGCAGCAGCAACTCCCCCTTCCGGCACGGGCCCGCTGGCCCGGCGCGAAGCGCGCCTGGCCTGGGGCATGCTGGCGCCGACGATCGCGATCGTCTCGGCGGTGATCATCCTGCCGCTGCTGTCGATATTCTGGATCAGCTTCAAGCCGATCAGCCTGGCGGACCTGCGCGCGCCGAGCCCGGTGGTGCGCGAGGCCCTGCGCGGGCGCCCGGCCGCCCCCGGCGACGCGGCGCGGATCGAATACCGGCTGCGAAATTCCAGCCAGACGAAGCCGATCCGGAACGTAACGCTTGCAGACGACTGGCCGCCCGGCCTGGCAGTGCGCGAAATGGACGGCCGTTGCACGCTCGACGGCACGCGCCTGTTCTGTGACCTGGGCGATTTCGAAGGCGGCCAGCGCGAAACCCTGAAAATCCCGGTGACGGTGAACAAGGAATTCTTCGATGCCGGTATCGACCCGAAGGCAACCGTGCCCAAGCTGAGCGGTGACGCCGACAACATCCTGCTGAACGGCGAATTCACGCTCGAAAATTTCCGCAAGGTGTTCGACGGCAAGGAGTTCCTCCAGGTGCTCTGGGCAACCGCCTTCTACACCGTTTTCGGCACCTTCGGCGCGCTCGTCGTCGGGCTGTTCGCCGCGCTGCTGCTGAACCGCTCGTTCCGCGGCCAGGGCATATTGCGCGGGCTCTACCTGTTTCCCTATGTGGCCCCGGTGATCGCGGTGGCCTTCACCTGGGTGACGCTGTTCGATCCGTTCTCGGGCTCGGCCAATGCGCTTCTGGTGCAGATGGGGGTGATCGACAGATCCATCAACTTCTTCGGCCAGCGGCCGCTGGCGCTGATCATGGTGACCGTGTTCGAGATCTGGCGCTACTTTCCGCTGTCCTTCCTGTTCATCCTGGCGCGGATGCAGTCGATCGACAGCGACATGTACGAAGCCGCCGACATGGACGGCGCGTCGCCATTCCAGAAATTCCGGTATCTCTCGCTGCCGCAGCTGCTGGGCATCCTGTCGGTGCTGTTCCTGCTGCGCTTCATCTGGACCTTCAACAAGTTCGACGACATCTTCCTGCTCACCGGCGGCAATGCCGGCACGCGCACCCTGACGGTGGATGTCTACGAGCAGGCCTTCGCGGTGTCGAACATCGGAGCGGGCGCCGCCGTCGCGGTGGTGATCTTCTGCTGCCTGCTGCTCTTTTCCTGGGGCTTCTTCCGCTACATCAGCCAGGAGGAAGGGCTGTGAAGTGGCTGCGCTACGGCTTTGTCACGGGGCCGCTGATCGGCGCGCTCTGGGCGGTCATCATGGCGACGGTTGCCGCGGTGGCGGTGTCGTTCTTCACCGGCTTCGCGGTGGCCCCGGTGATCGTGCCCACCCTGGTGTTCGGTGCCTGGCTCGGCTTTGTCTGGCTGCCCGACAGCGGGCGCACGCGCGCTTCGCGCATCCTGTGGGGCGTGGTGCTGGCGGGCGTGGTGCTGGCCGTTTTCTGGCTGATCTCGCCGGCGCTGCGCGCAGGCGCGGGCACGAAAACCGGCGCGCTGATCTTTGCCTGGGTGCTGTTTGCCGCAACCACCGCCTGGCCGCTTGAACGCATCCTGCGCGGGCTGAGATTTGGCGCACTCAGCCGCCACGAATTCGAGGAAGCGGTGATCCGTTTTCTGACCGGGTTCGGCTACATTTTCTTCACCGTGATCGTGATCATCCCGTTCTACGTGATGGTGATGACCAGCCTGAAGAGCCAGCAGGAACTGCTGCAGAACCCGCTCGACTTTGCCATCGACCTTTCCAGGGGCGCGGAGCTGTTGCGCAGCTATTTCGAACTGTTCAGCGACTTCAACTTCGGCAGCTATCTCTGGACCTCGTTCTATGTCTCGGTGCTGACCGTGCTGCTGACCCTGCTGTTCTCGGTGCCCGGCGCCTATGCGGTGGCCCGGTTGCGCTTTCGCGGGCGGGCGGCGTTTTCGCGCTCGATCCTGCTGATCTACATGGTGCCGATGATCGTGCTGGCGCTGCCGATCTATATCGCCTTTTCGATGACCGGGTTGCGCAACTCGATCTTCGGGATCGTGATGATCTACCCGGTCACCACCATTCCGGTCGCGCTCTACATGCTTCAGGGCTATTTCCGCGGCCTGCCGGCCGAGGTGGAGGAAGCCGGGCTGATGGACGGGCTGAACCGGCTGCAGGTGATCCTGCGGATCACGCTTCCGCTCGGCCTGCCGGCGATTGCCAGCGTTTCGCTTTACGTGTTCATGATCGCCTGGAACGAGTTCCTGCTGGCCTTCATGCTGCTGGACGACCCGTCGAAATTCACCCTCACACGCGGCGTTGCCATGCTCAATTCGTCAGAAATTCCGCGCCAGCACCTGATGGCGGGCGCGGTGATCGCCACGGTGCCGGTCATGGCGCTGTTCCTGGGGCTGGAAAGGTTCATGACCAGGGGCCTGACGGCCGGTTCGGTAAAGGGCTGATCCGAATGATACATCCCGACGCCCTCGACACCCGGGCCCGCGAGATCCTGCGGCGCAACGACAGGGGCTGCTACACCATCCCCACCTCGGGGCTCTACCCCTACCAGTGGAACTGGGACAGCGCCTTCGCCGCGCTGGGATTTGCCGAGTTCGACCTGAAGCGCGCCTGGACCGAGCTGCATACCCTGATGGCCGGCCAGTGGGACAACGGCATGGTGCCGCATATCCAGTTTCACGAGGCCAACCCCGGCTATTTCCCCGGCCCCGAAGTCTGGGGCTGCGAGGGGCTGGGGCCGGTGGCCTCTTCGGGCATCAGCCAGCCGCCGGTGGCCGCCAGCATCGCCTGGAAGCTGTTTCGCAAGGACCCCGAGGCGGGGCGCGATCACATCCGGGCGCTGGTGCCACGCTTCATCCGCTGGCACCGCTGGTTCATGGACTGGCGCACGGAAAACGGCGCCGTCTGCGTCACGCATCCCTGGGAAAGCGGGCGCGACAACGCCCCGGACTGGGACGGGCCGATGGCGGCGATCGACCCGGTGGGGGTGGGCGCATACAGCCGGCGCGACACAACCCATGTGGATCCGCACATGCGGCCCACCAAGTATGATTACGACCGCTACATCTGGCTGGTGCAGCTGGGGCGCCGGCTGAACTGGGACGAGGCGGCGCTGCAGCGCGAAAACCCGTTTCGGGTGGCCGACCCGACGATGACCTTCATCCTGCTGCGCGCCTGCCGCGACCTGGCGGAAATGGCCGCCGAGGCCGGCCACGGCACCGCCGAGATCGAAGGCTGGGTCCGGACGCTGGAGACCGGCGCCCGGACCCTGTGGAATGCGCGGATCGGCGCCTATGACGCCCGCGACATGCGCAGCGGCGCCTTTGCCGGCAGCATCTCGAACGCCTCCTTCCTGTGCTGGTATGGCGGGCTCGGCAACGCGCGGATGGAAGCCCACCTGCGGCGCGTTCTGGAGGCGGCGCGCTTCGGCGTGCCCAGCTTCGACCCGGAGGGCGCACGCTTCGATGCCAACCGCTACTGGCGCGGCCCGGTCTGGGCGATCATGAACACGCTGATCGGCACCGGCCTGAGCGACGCCGGGCTGGACGCTCTGGCCGACCGGGTGCGCGCCGCAACCCGCGCGCTGATCGCGCAGAACGGCTTTGCGGAATATTTCAACCCGTTCACCGGGGCGCCGGCGGGCGGGGGGGCATTCACCTGGACGGCAGCCGTCTGGCTGGGCTGGGCATCTCCCGGCAAGGAGGAGTGACGATGGGCGCGATCGAGCTGAGAAACATCGAAAAGTGGTTCGGCGAGGTGCAGGTGATCAAGGGGATCGACCTGAAGATCGAGGACGGCGAATTCATCGTCTTCGTCGGCCCCTCGGGCTGCGGCAAGTCCACGCTCCTGCGCATGATCGGCGGGCTCGAGGAAACCTCCCGCGGGCAGATCTCCATCGACGGGCGCGACATGACATCCGCGCCGCCCTCAAGGCGCGGGCTGTCGATGGTGTTCCAGTCCTACGCGCTCTATCCGCACATGAGCGTGCGCGACAACATGGGGTTTTCGCTGAAGATGGCCGGCGCGCCGAAGGCGGAGATCGAGGCCAAGGTGCGCGAGGCGGCGCGCATCCTGAAGCTGGAGAAGTTCCTCGACCGGCGGCCCAGGGAACTGTCGGGCGGCCAGCGCCAGCGCGTCGCCATCGGCCGGTCGATCGTGCGCGACCCGACCGCCTTCCTGTTCGACGAGCCGCTGTCGAACCTCGACGCCGCCCTGCGCGTCGAGATGCGCTACGAAATCGCCAAGCTGCACGAAACGCTGAAAACCACCATGATCTACGTCACCCACGATCAGGTCGAAGCGATGACGCTGGCGGATCGGATCGTGGTGCTCGACGGCGGCCATATCGCCCAGGCCGGCACCCCGCGCACGCTCTACAACCGGCCCGCGAACCTGTTCGTGGCGCAGTTCATCGGCTCGCCCAGGATGAACATCCTCGATTGCACCACCGAAGGCGGGCAATGGGCGCTGCCCGGCGGCGGCTCCGGCCCCTGCCCCGTCGGCGGGGCGGCGGTCAAGCTGGGTATCCGGCCCGAGCACATCACCGTGACCGATGCCGGCAAGGGGCAGGTGGACGGCAAGATCGACCTGGCCGAATACCAGGGCGCAGACACCATGCTGGTGGTGGACTGCGGCGCGAGCGGAAAGCTCACGGTGCGCATTCCCGGCGACGAGGTCGTCCGGACAGGGCAAAGCGTGGGGCTGGCCTTTCCCGGGGAACGCACCGTGTTCTTCGATGCCGGGGGGCAGGGGCTCTACCCGGAAGCGGGACGGGCGACCTAGGGTCGGGACCGATCAGGCCGACGCGTGCAGCGCACCCGCTCGGGCCGACGCCGCCCGCGCTGCCATGCCGCAGCGTCGCCAACCGCCCCCGGACCGCCCCGCGACCGCCGCTTCTTCCGTCCGGAAACATCCCCGCCGGAGGCACCGGGGCGCCGATCCGCGCCCCGGTTCAGACGATCGCCGGGGCAGGCTCCGCGCCCGCCCCTTCGCCGGCCGGCTTCGGGGCGCGCCGGGCCAGTTCATCGACCCTTTCGATAATGTAATCGGCGGTTTCGTCATCCATCAGCCAGCTCAGGTTCAGCCGCACCCAGCCGGGCTTGCGCATGTCCTCGCCGGCCAGCACCGCGCGCCGGATCTCTTCGGACTGCGCGCGTTCGACCCCCAGCAGGCGGTGCCCGTAGGGACCGGCGCAGACGCAGCCGCCGCGCACCTGGATGCCGGCGCGCTCCGACAGCATCCGGGTGAAGGTCTCGTGATGCACGAAGCCGCCGCGCCCGTCGCGCACCAGAAGGGAAATGATCGGCAGCCGGTTTTCGACCTCCGCCGCCAGGACGACGATATCCGGGTTGTCCGCCCAGCGACGCAGGGCGCGCGTCAGCAGTTCGTGGTCGCGCCGGGCGATGAAATCGGTGCCCACCGCCGCCTTGACCGCAAGGGCCAGCCCGGCGCGGATGTCGCCCAGGATGTTCGGCGTTCCGGCCTCCTCGCGCTCGACGACCGAGGGCAGATAGTCATGCGCCCAGGGGGAGACATAGGCGACCGAACCGCCGCCGGGCCATGTGGGCCGCGCCGCCCGCACGGCGCCTTGGCGGATCACCAGCACGCCGGAGGCCCCCGGCCCGCCGGCGAACTTGTGGGGCGAGAACACGATCGCATCCTTTTGCGCGTCCGGCGCGGGGGACATGTCCATGTCCAGATAGGGCCCGCCCCCGGCATAGTCCCAGAAGGCCAGCGCGCCGTGCGCCTTGAGCAGCCGGGTCACGGCAACCGTGTCGGTCAGGATGCCGGTGACGTTGGAGGCCGCCGAAAAGGCGCCGATCAACAACGGCGCATCGCGATGGGCGCGCAGCTGCCGTTCCAGCTGATCCAGGTCCGGCCCGCCTTCGGGCGACTCGTCGATCTCGATCACCTCGGCGCCGCTTTCGCGCCAGGGCAGGATGTTGGAATGATGCTCGTACGGCCCGATCAAGACCACGGCCCTGCCCGCACCCTGCGGAATTTGTGCCAGGCCGGACAGGGCCACCAGCCGGTTGATCCCCGCCGTGGCCCCGGCCCCGGCGAAGATCACGGCGCAGTCCTCGCCGGCATTCACCTGCCCGGCGATATAGCTGCGCGCCGCCTCGCGCAGACGCGTGGTGTGGGCGCCGCAGAAGGAGGCCTCGGTGTGGCTGTTGGCATAGAAGGGCAGCACGCGCTCGGCGATGAAGGATTCGACCTGGCGCAGCGCCCGGCCCGAAGCGGTGTAATCGGCATAGACCAGCTTCTGCCGGCCGAAGGGGCTGTCGAAGAACGCCCCCTCGCCGATCAGCCCGGCGCGCAGCGCCGCGACGCCCCCCGATTGCACCAGCTGGCTGCGGAACTCCTCGAACGGCATGTGATCGCTCCATCCTGACCGAAAGACTCTGCCAGGAAAATTACCCGTATAGAGGTATGATAATGTTTGAAATTACGTAATATTACGGTATTATATCGATGTTTTGATCGAAAGTGTCGCATGAAGCTCGATGAATTCAACCGCGCCATCCTGCGCGCCGCCCAGGCCACCGGATCGCTTGCGCAAAAGGATCTGTCGCAACGGGTCAACCTGTCGCCCAATGCCTGCTGGCACCGGGTGCAGGCGCTGAAGCGCGACGGGGTGATCCTCGGCCAGACGGTGCGGCTGGATCGCAGGAAGCTCGATCTCGGCCTCGTGGTCTTCGTCATGATCCGCACCCGACACCACAGCGCGGACTGGCTCGAAAGCTTCCGCAGGCATGTCGTCGCCATCCCCGAGGTGATCGACTTCTTCCGCATCGGCGGCGAACAGGACTATCTGCTCAAGGTCGTCACCCGCGACATGGAAAGCTACGATGCCTTCTACCAGCGCCTGATTTCGAAGGTCGAGCTCGACTCCGTCACCTCGATGTTCGCGATGGAGGCCATCGCCGAGCAGCGCCCGCTGCCGCTCTGAGCGCCGGCGCGGCGGACTCTGGCCCCGGCTTGCCGGATCTCCTATTTTCGGCCGCATGCACACCCCGGCGAAAATGACGGCCCGGCCGGAGGCGGGCGCGCCATGACGGCGCGACTGATCGGCTGGGGCCCCTCCGGCGACCCGATCGAGGCCATCGTCGGCGCGCCCGAAGGCGCGGTGCTGGCGGTAATCGCGGCAGTCGAGGGGCCATCCTACCGGCCGGTGGGCGCCTGCATGAGCTTTCTGCCGGACGGGCGCAGGATCGGGTCGCTGTCGTCGGGCTGCATCGAGTCCGACCTCGCGGTTCATGCGAAACGCGCGCTCCGGGCCGGCGCGCCGCAGGTGATCCGCTATGGCGCCGGCTCTCCGTTTCACGACCTGGAACTGCCCTGCGGCGGCGGGCTGGAAATACTTCTGCTGCCCGAACCCGACGCCGCAACACTGCGCCGGGTGCAGGAACACAGGGCGGCGCGCACCCCCTGCAGGCTGTGGATCGACCGGAACACGGGCGCCCTGGGCCTTGATCCCGGACAACCCGGCACCGAAGCCGCGCCGCCCGACGGCTTTACCGACCGGGTGGACTTTCAGCCGGGCATCCGTTTCCTGATCTTCGGAAAGGGGCCGGAAGCCGGAACCTTCACGGCGCTGGTGCACTCGGCAGGTTTCGAAAACCTGCTTCTGTCACCCGACGAGGAAACCCTGGCCCTTGTCCGTGCAACCGGCAGCGCCACGCAACATCTGACCAGGGCGGCCTTTCCCGCCGACCTGACGGTGGACCGCCGGAGCGCGGTGGTGCTGTTCTTTCACGATCACGAGATGGAGCCGGACATCCTGGCCACGGCCCTGGCCGGGCCGGCCTTTTACGTGGGCGCCCAGGGCAGCCGGCGGGCGCGCGATGCCCGGGTTGCCTCCCTGCGGGCGATGGGCGTGCCCGATGAGCATCTGGCACGGCTGCGCGGCCCGATCGGGCTGATCCCCTCGGCGCGCGATCCGCGCACGCTGGCCGTTTCGGCGCTGGCAGAGGTGCTGGCCGTGGCCCGGGAACCGGACGGCACGGGCTGAGCCGCACCGCCCGGCCGCAACCCGGCTCCGGCGGCCCGCCCTCGCGCCCCGCCCCGGAACCGCCCCGTCCGGCTGTCGCCTCACCCCGCGTCCGGGCCGAGCAGCGCCGTTCGCGTTTCCGCCCCCCAGCCGAGGTAGAGCCGCCCCTCGTGCTCGATCAGCGGGCGCTTCATGAGCACCGGGAAATCCGCCAGAAGCTGCCTCGGCTCCCGGCCCCGGGTTCCGGCATCCAGCCCGCGCCAGGTGGTCGAGCGGCGATTGATCAGGGCCTCCCCGAATACCTCCAGGAAACGCTCGATCTCCGCCCCCGGAATGCCCGCGGCGCGCAGATCCACCGTTTCCGGCGCATATCCCGCCGCCCGCAGCTCGTGCAGCGCCCGACGGCATGTGTCGCAGGATTTCAGCATGAACACGCGCATCCGTCTCCTCCCTCCGTCTCCCCCGTCGCGCCGCACCACCCCGCGCCGGGCGGGCCGCATCGGGGCAGGCGCAATCTTTTGCTTGATTTTTTCTCCGTTACGGCCAGACTCCCCCCCGTGACAACCACTATTTCTATGACGCGCGCTCCTTTCCCGAGGAGCAGCCGGACCACTAGAAGACGCTGGCTGCACCGAACCGCCGCATGTCGCGGGCGGAAACCGACAAGGAAACTGGCAAGGGAGACGCGGGATCATGGCGACCGGCACCGTGAAATGGTTCAACACCACCAAGGGATATGGGTTCATCCAGCCGGATGACGGGGGCAAGGACGTGTTCGTGCACATCTCGGCCGTGGAACGGGCCGGGCTGACCGGGCTGGCCGACAACCAGAAGGTTTCCTACGAGATGGTGGAGGGGCGCGACGGGCGGCAGTCGGCCGGCGAGCTGAAGGCTCTCTGAAGCCCGTCCGCGCCAGGTGGCGCGGTGCACGGCCGCAGATCAGGGGCCGGAGCGCATATCAAGGGTGCCATATCCGGGCGCGGCATGTCAGGGCGCGGCGGCACATGACCGGCGCGCCCGGATGTCTTGCCGCGCGAAAAGGCGCCGCGGGGCAAGCGCCCGGGGTGCGGGCAGCGTGGAAGCGCGCAGCATCGCGTGACGGCGGCACGGGAGCGCAATCGCGCTCATGCCGGGAACAGCGGGCACGTCAGGCATCGCGCCACAGGAATCGCGCCACAGGCATCGCGCCAGAAGCGGGGCGGAGCCGGAGAAGCAGGCGGGGCAGGGCCGGCCCGACGCCGGAACCGGCATCATCCCCGCCCGATCACCGCCCGGCGCGCCTCAAGGCGGCAGGGCACTTCGCAGCAGGGCACCTTCCGGGCGGCGAAAGGAACGCCCCCGCGGCACTGCCCTGCGCACTGCCCGGCCCTTCCCTCCCGGCATTCCCTGCCGGTCATCTGCTGCCGGTCATCTGCTGCCGGTCATTTCCTGACGACCCCGAGGCGCAGTTCCCTGCCCAGGGCCCGGGCCAGCTTCTTCGCGGCCGCGCACAGCGCTGCCGGTATGTCGGCCGCCCGGGCCTGCACCCCGACCGGCTTTCTGCCGCGCGGATGCGCCTCCATCGTGCAGCGCTTGTCGTCGGGGCCGCCCTTGTCGGCGTTCTCATCCGCCACCCATATCTCGACCCGGGTCAGCATCTCCCGCATCCGGCCCTTTATTTCCTTGTGCAGCACCTCTTCGGCCAGCGTCCGGGCGCTGTCGAAACCGTGCAGGGTATCGTCATTGTGCAGGATGATCCGCATGGGCATTCCCCCTCGTTTCCGGCCTGAAACGATACAGGCCCCATACTACAGCTATTGGGCCGGGAAGCGCTTTCAAGAGAAGCGCTTTCAAGAGGCGCGGGAAGGCCGCCCTCGCCTCCCGGCCGGGCGCGGACATGACCCGCCCGCGCCGGGCAGCCGTCCGTCCGGGCGGCCGGCCACGCATCCGGGCGGGCACGCCGGCAACAAACGGCTTGGCAGCTCCGGCGAAATCGACGACTCTGGCCGGCGATGGGAACCGGCTTCGGCCGGGGCGCCGCCGGCCCCGGACGGGTGCGGCAACGCGGCACGACAACGCGGCACAACGGAGAGGTGGCATGAAGCTCATGCGCATTGGCGAGGCGGGCCGCGAAAGGCCGGCGCTTCTGGACGAAAACGGCATCCGGCGCGACCTGTCGGGGGTGGTTGACGACATAGACGGCGCCGCGCTGGCCGACATGAGCTGGGCCGAGGGGCTGGATGCGGCCTCCCTGCCCGCGCTTGCGGCCGATGCACGGATCGGCCCCTGCGTGGGCAATGTCGGCAAGTTCGTCTGCGTCGGACTGAACTATGCCGACCATGCCCGGGAAGCCGGGCTGCCGATCCCCGGGGAACCGATCCTGTTCATGAAGGCGACCTCGGCAATCTGCGGCCCCGAGGACGAGGTGATCATCCCGCCCGGCAGCGAAAGGACCGACTGGGAAGTGGAGCTGGGCGTGGTGATCGGCCGCCCCGCGCGCCGCGTGCCGCGGGAAGAGGCACTGGCACATGTGGCCGGCTACTGCGTTGTCAACGACATTTCCGAACGCGCCTTCCAGCTGGACATGGGCGGGCAATGGGTCAAGGGCAAGTCGCACGACAGCTTCGGCCCGATCGGCCCCTGGCTGGTGACGCGCGACGAGATCCCCGATGTCTCGGGGCTGCGGATGTGGCTCGAGGTGGACGGCAGGCGCCGGCAGGACGGCTCCACCGGCACCATGATCTTCGACGTGGCGACCCTGGTCAGCTACATCTCGCGGTTCATGAGCCTGTTGCCCGGAGACATCATCGCGACCGGCACGCCCCCGGGGGTCGGGATGGGGCAGACGCCGCCGACCTATCTGCGCCCGGGCCAGACCATGCGCCTGGGCATCGAGGGGCTGGGCGAGCAGCGCCTGCGCACCGTGGCCTGGGCCGAGCGGTGGCGGGGCTGATTGTCCGCCCGCGCCCCGGGCCTCGCCTGGCCGATCGCACGACCGCCGAGGCCCCGGCCACGGAAACCCGCAGTTCGGCACGGCCATGCCCGGAACTTCCCCGGGGTTCCGGCGCGGGCAGTGCGCGCCCCGGCGCAATGTCCCGGCACGATATTGACAGATGCGCGCAGGCCGCCGATGCTCCCGGAAAGGCGCTGTCGCAGGGCCAGCCGGAACCCCGGAGCGGAACGGTCGGAGAGGAAACCGGAACGGGCTCCGGCCGCGCGCGCGCCGGTCGCCCGTGAACCTCCGGGCGGACGGCGCGCCGACGATTGCCGCAGGCCCGGGCGGGTCCAGGAGCCGGGCGGCTCCAGGGGCCGGGCGGGTCCAGGGGCCGGGCGGGTCCAGGGGCCGGGCAGCCGTCGCGTGCTGGTGGCGTTCGCCTCCCGGTGCGGTCGCGGCGCCCTGCCGGAGGCTGCGGGGAACCGGCTGTGCGTCCGGCCCGCATCTCCGGCCCGCGTCTCGGGACCCCGCCTCCCGGAAAGCGGCAGGGCCGGGTGCAAAGGGCGCCACCGTATGCGAAAGGCGCCGCAGGCGAAAGCCGCGCCCCGCCGCCGGCGCAGGCCCGGGCGGCGGGCCGCGAATGCCGCAGGCCCGGAGTGCGCGACGCGCTCCCGCGCGCTCGGAAGGCGCGCTCCCGAAAGAGAGGACCGGAGATGAAGGGGAGATGAAGGTAGGCAGCGCGAATTACCGCTCGATCTGGCATGACGAGACAAAAGGGCGGGTGCGGATCATCGATCAGCGCTGGCTGCCGCATGAATTCCGGGTGGTGGATCTGATCAGCCGTGCCGATTTCGCCACCGCGATCGCCGAGATGTGGGTGCGCGGCGCGCCGCTGATCGGCGCCGCCGCCGCCCATGCCATCGCCGAGGAGATGAAACGGGACCCCTCGGATGCCAACCTCGATTCGGCCTGGGAAGAACTGCACGCAACCCGCCCCACCGCCGTCAACCTGCGCTGGGCCCTGGACGAGATGCGCACCCTCCTGCGCCCCCTGCCCGAATCCGAGCGCGCTACTGCCGCCCACAAACGTGCGCTGGAGATCTGCGACGAGGACGTGGAGATCAACCGCATGATCGGCGTGCACGGGCTGGAGATCATCCGGGAGATCGCCGCCACGAAGCCCCCCGGTGCGCCGGTCAACATCCTCACCCACTGCAATGCCGGCTGGCTGGCAACGGTGGACTGGGGCACCGCCACCAGCCCCATCTACCACGCACATGCCGAGGGCATCCCCGTCCATGTCTGGGTCGATGAAACCCGCCCGCGCAACCAGGGCGCGCTGCTGACGGCCTGGGAGATGAACTCCCACGGCATCCCCCATCATCTGATCGTGGACAATGCCGGCGGGCATCTGATGCAGCACGGGCAGGTGGATGTGGTGATCGTCGGCACCGACCGCACCACCGCCGCCGGCGACGTGTGCAACAAGATCGGCACCTATCTCAAGGCGCTGGCGGCGGCCGACAACAACGTGCCCTTCTACGTCGCCCTGCCCTCTCCCACCATCGACTGGACGGTGCGCAAGGGCCACGAAATCCCGATCGAGGAACGCGACGGGCGCGAGGTGACCCATGTGCAGGGCCGGCTTGCCGACGGCCGGGTGAGCGAGGTGCAGATCAGCCCCGACGGCACACCGGCCGGCAACCCCGCCTTCGATGTCACCCCCGCGCGGCTCGTCACCGGGCTGATCACCGAACGCGGCATCTGCAAGGCCTCCCCCGAGGGGCTGGCGGCCATGTTCCCCGAACGGGCGGCGTGAGCGACCTGCGCCCGGTTCCGCCCCTGCATGCCCCGCCCGAAGCGCCCCGCCCGAACCTGCCGAAACCCCGAACCTGCCGAAACGAAGAAACGAAAAGGAAAGGAAGATTCCGTGGTCCCCAACCGATGGAACGATGACGACGCCCGCGCCCTCGCCGATGCCGCCGGAGCGGGCGAGGCCGACCGTCAGCTGGCGCTGAGGGTCTACAGCTCGCGGCTGATCGGCTCGGATCCGGACCTGGTGCTGCACGGGGGCGGCAACACCTCGTGCAAGGTGATGCGGCACGACATCTTCGGCCGTGAAATCGAGGTTCTGCACATCAAGGGTTCGGGCTGGGACCTCGCCACCATCGAGGCGGCGGGGCTGCCGGGGGTTCGGCTGGAGCCGCTGCGCGAGCTGCGCGCGCTCGATGCGCTTCGCGACGAGGACATGGTCAACCTCCAGCGCGCGGCGCTGCTCGACAGCAGCGCGCCCAACCCCTCGGTCGAAACCCTGCTGCATGCCTTCCTGCCGCACCGCTTCATCGACCACACCCATGCCACGGCGATGCTGTCGCTGGCCGACCTGCCCGAAGCCGAGAAGGCGGTGGAGGAGATCTTCGAGGGCCGCATCGCCTGCGTGCCCTTCATCATGCCGGGGTTCGAACTGGCGAAGGCCGCAGCCGAGGTGTTCGATGCCAACCCCGCCGTGGAGGGGCTGGTGCTGCTCAAGCACGGCCATTTCGCCTTCGGCGACAGCGCCAGGCAAAGCTACGACCGGCTGATCGCCCAGACCAA
>JALSKC010000027.1 GCA_026989055.1 Paracoccaceae bacterium | reverse complement strand
GTAGTCCTGAAAATCACCGAAATACTTCGTGATCGCAGCCGTCAGTGTCGTCTTGCCGTGGTCAACATGACCGATCGTCCCGATGTTCACATGCGGCTTCGTACGTTCAAACTTTTCCTTCGCCATGATGGCCTCCTGTCATCTCGTTATCGCGCATGATCACGCGTATTTCGCCTGGATTTCTTCGCTGATGTTCTGCGGCACCGGATCGTAGTGGTCGAACAGCATGGTGAAGTTCGCCCGGCCCGAAGACATGGAGCGCAGGGTGTTGATGTAGCCGAACATGTTGGCCAGCGGCACGAAGGCGTTGATCGCAACCGCATTGCCGCGCGGCTCCTGCCCGGTCACCTGACCGCGGCGGGACGTCAGGTCGCCGATGATGTTGCCGGTATATTCCTCGGGCGTCACCACCTCGACCTTCATGATCGGTTCCAGCAGCTTGGCGCCGGCCAGCTTCAGGCCTTCGCGCATGCACATGCGGGCGGCGATCTCGAAGGCCAGCACCGAGCTGTCCACGTCGTGATACTTGCCGTCCACCAGCGCCACCTTGAAGTCGATCACCGGGAAGCCGGCCAGCGGCCCCGAGTCCATCACCGACTGGATGCCCTTCTCGACGCCGGGGATGTATTCCTTGGGCACGGCGCCGCCGACGATGCGGCTCTCGAAGGAATAGCCCTCGCCCGGCTCGGTCGGAGAGATTTCCAGGAGCACTTCGGCGAACTGGCCCGAGCCGCCCGACTGCTTCTTGTGGGTGTAGCGGTGCTCGACCTTCCTGGAAATGGTCTCGCGGTAGGCCACCTGCGGCTGGCCGATGTTCGCCTCGACCTTGAACTCGCGCTTGAGCCGGTCAACCAGGATGTCCAGGTGCAGTTCGCCCATCCCCTTCATGATGGTCTGGCCGCTTTCGAAGTCGGTTTCGACGCGGAAGGACGGGTCTTCGGCCGCCAGGCGCGCAAGGCCGGCCGACATCTTTTCCTGGTCGGCCTTGGTCTTGGGCTCCACCGCGATCTCGATCACCGGGTCCGGGAAGGTCATGGTTTCCAGCACCACCGGATCGTTGACCGCACAGAGCGTATCGCCGGTGGTGGTGTCCTTGAGGCCCGCAAGCGCGATGATGTCGCCGGCAAAGGCCTCGTCGATTTCCTCGCGGTTGTTGGAGTGCATCATCATCATCCGGCCGATGCGCTCCTTCTTGCCCTTGGTCGAATTGAGGATGCTGTCGCCCTTCTTCAGCGTGCCCGAATAGATCCGGGTGAAGGTCAGCGAGCCGACGAACGGGTCGTTCATGATCTTGAACGCCAGCGCCGAGAACGGCATGGCATCGTCGGCACGGCGGGCGATGGTGCGCTCCTCGCTCTCGTCGCCGGGCTTGAAGCCCATGTAGTCATCCACGTCAAGCGGGCTGGGAAGATAGTCGATCACCGCGTTCAGGAGCGGCTGCACGCCCTTGTTCTTGAAGGCCGAGCCGCAGAGAACCGGCACGAAGGACAGCGACAGCGTGCCCTTGCGGATCAGGCTCCGCAGGGTCTCGACGTCGGGCTCTTCGCCTTCGAGATAGGCCATCATCGCATCGTCGTCCATCTCGACGGCGGTCTCGATCAGCTTGCCGCGCCATTCCTCGGCCTGCGCCTTCAGGCTGTCGCGCACCGGGCGCTTTTCCCAGGTGGCGCCCAGATCGTCACCGGACCAGACCCATTCTTCCATGGTGATCAGGTCGATCACCCCTTCCAGCTCGTTTTCCGCCCCGATCGGGATCTGCACCGGCGCCGGGGTCGCCCCGGTGCGGTCCTGGATCATGTGGACGCAGTTGAAGAAGTCGGCGCCGATCTTGTCCATCTTGTTGACGAAGACGATGCGCGGCACCTTGTAGCGGTCGGCCTGGCGCCAGACGGTTTCGGTCTGCGGCTCGACGCCGGCGTTGGCATCCAGCACCGCAACCGCGCCGTCGAGCACCGCAAGCGAGCGCTCCACCTCGATGGTGAAATCCACGTGGCCGGGGGTGTCGATGATGTTGAGGCGGTGCTTCTCGGTATCGGCGCTCTTGCCGTCCTCGGTGCGCTCCCAGAAGGTGGTGGTGGCCGCCGAGGTGATGGTGATGCCGCGTTCCTGCTCCTGCTCCATCCAGTCCATCGTCGCAGCGCCGTCGTGCACCTCGCCGATGTTGTGCGACTTGCCGGTGTAATACAGGATCCGCTCGGTGACGGTGGTCTTGCCGGCGTCGATATGCGCCATGATACCGAAGTTGCGGTATCGCTCGAGGGGATATTCGCGTGCCATCTGTTCAGCCTCGGCCTTGTGTTACCAGCGGTAGTGGCTGAACGCCTTGTTGGCGTCGGCCATCTTGTGGGTGTCTTCGCGCTTCTTCACGGCCGCGCCCCGGCCGTTCACGGCATCCATGAGCTCGCCGGCCAGCCGCTCTTCCATCGTCTTTTCGTTGCGGGCGCGGGCGGCGGCGATCAGCCAGCGGATGGCCAGGGCATCGCGGCGCTCGGGGCGCACCTCGACGGGCACCTGGTAGGTGGCGCCGCCGACCCGGCGCGAGCGAACCTCGACCGAAGGCTTGATGTTGTCGAGCGCCTCGTGGAACACCTCGACCGGCGCGCGCTTGAGCTTTTCCTCGACCCGGTCGAACGCACTGTAGACGATGCGTTCGGCGACCGACTTCTTCCCGTCGATCATCAGGTTGTTCATGAACTTGGTCAGCATCCGGTCCCCGAACTTGGGGTCGGGCAGAACTTCGCGCTTTTCGGCGGCGTGACGGCGGGACATCTGTTCTTCCTCTTACTTCGGGCGCTTGGCGCCGTATTTCGAGCGGCGCTGGCGGCGGTCCTTCACCCCCTGGGTATCGAGTACCCCGCGCAGGATGTGGTAACGCACGCCGGGAAGGTCCTTCACCCGACCGCCGCGGATCAGCACCACCGAATGCTCCTGCAGGTTGTGGCTTTCCCCGGGGATGTAGCTGATCACCTCATAGCCGTTGGTCAGCCGCACCTTGGCCACCTTCCGCATGGCCGAGTTCGGCTTCTTCGGCGTGGTGGTATAGACGCGGGTGCAGACGCCGCGCTTCTGCGGGCAGCTCTCCAGATGCAGCGACTTGGAGCGTTTGACTTTCGGCCGCCGCGGCTTGCGGATCAGCTGTTGGATCGTTGGCATTGGGTCTCGTCCCCGTGTTGCAACCTGTTCATCTCTCGGGCGCTTTTGGCGTGCGCAAAACGCAAAAACCGCATGCCCCCAATCCCGGCGGGAACGGTGCGGTGGAGTTCCAGAGGATCGGGGCCGCATCGGCCCGGATCATGACCACTTCAATTCTGCAATCAGGCCCTTCGGTTCCCCGGCCGGCCCGAGTGCGCGCGGTATAGGGAGAGTCGCCCCCCTTGTCAACAGCCGCTCCGAAGCGGCGCCCCGCTCCCGTCCGCCGGCAAGCTCCCGGCGGAAACGCCGCCCCCGGCCGGAGCGGCGCCTGCAAGGCGGCCTGCCCCGGCGCACGGGCGGCGGTGTCAGCACGATGCCGCGGGCCCTGCCGCCCGCCGGACCCGGGCCTCGCGCATCAGGGTGAAGACACCGGTCGCCACCACGATCGCCGCGCCGGTCAGAGTCAACCGATCCGGCCATTCCCCGAAAACGACAAGCCCGAGCAGGAGCGCCCAGAGCAGGCTCGTGTAGCGAAACGGCGTGACCGCGGCGATGTCACCCAGCCGCATGGTCATCACGGAGAAGACGTAACCGCCGATCACGAAGACGGCGGCCCCGCCGAGTTGCGCCCAGGCCAGCGGGCTGGGGGCAACCCAGCTGTCGAGAACCGAGACCGCACCGAAGGAAACCGTAACCCCGAGCGATGCCACGAGCGCCACCAGCATCGAGGGAACCTCCGCCGAAAGGCGGCGCGCCGCAAGATCGCGCACCGTCACCGTCAGCACCGCCAGAACGGCATAGACGGAATAGACGGTGAAGCCTTCCGCCCCGGGCTGGACGATGAGCAGCACGCCGACCAGTCCGATCAGGATCGCCAGCAGGCGCCGCCAGCCGATCGGCTCCCGCAGGAACAGGGCACCCGCCAGGGTGACCGTCAGCGGCAGCGCCTGAAGAATGGCCGTGGCATTGGCGATCGGCATGTTGAACAGCGCGGTGATGAAGAACCAGGCCGCCGCCGCCTCGGCCACGGTCCGCAGCGCGATCAGCGCCCGGTCCCGACGCGAAAGGGAGAACCGCAACCCGCCCATGCGCCAGGCCAGGACGGCCAGCAGCAGCCCGGTTGCGATCCCGCGCATGAAAACCGCCTGGGCCAGCGGAATCTCGTCGGACAGCGCCTTCATGCAGGCGTCGTTGAAGGTGAAGGCCGCCATCGAGCCCATCATCAGCAGCGCGCTGCGGGTGTTCGGACTGGTGCCTGCCATCGCATTCCTCCCCGCTTGCTCGGCATCCCGGCTGCGTTATCACATTTGCGCCGCCCGGAAACCACGGATCGGAAACCACGGATCGGAAACCGCGGATCCTCACGTCTGCGGATCTGATGTTGTGCCACCCGCGCCGGACGCATACAGTCCGCCGGCACAGAAACGTATCAGGCACGCCCCCGGAGCGGGACCGCCCGCCCGCGGCAACGGAAAGGAACACGACGATGACCCCCGGCGCTCTCGCGGACATCTGGGAGGGTTTCCAGATCAGAAGGCTGGCCAGAAAGTTCGGCGCGCGGGCCCGCTCCCAGCTCAACCAGGAGCTCTTCGTCCTGCAACGGACCGGGATGAAGCGCGGCGGGTTTTTCGTCGAGTTCGGCGCCACCAACGGCGTGACCCTGAACAACACCTACCTGCTGGAAACCGAATTCGACTGGGAGGGGATCTGCGCGGAGCCGGCCCGCCAGTATCATGCCGCCCTGAAGGCGAACCGCCGCGCCCGGCTGGAGTTCGACTGCGTATGGACGACCACCGGAGAGGAAATCGAGTTCAACGAGGTCGATGACGGGATGCTTTCCACCATAGCCCGCTTCAACGAGGTGGACGGCTGGGCCGAGACCCGCCTGCAGCAGGGGAAAAGCTTCACCGCCAGGACGATCTCGCTGCTCGACCTGCTGAAGAAGCACGATGCACCCGAGGTGATCGACTACCTGTCGATCGATACCGAGGGCAGCGAATACGACATCCTGCGGGCCTTCGATTTCGATGCCTACGACATCCGGATCATTACCTGCGAACACAACTACACCCCGGCCCGGCAGAAGATCTTCGATCTGCTGTCGGCAAAGGGCTACCGGCGCGTGCTGCCGAAGCTCTCGCGATGGGACGACTGGTACGTACGCGCGTGATCCAGCGCGCATGGGCCCCGGCTCTCAAAGCACCCGCGGCCCCGAAAGGATGACCGGCGGCATGGCCGCAATGCGCCTGTCGAGCGGCCCGTAGGTGGCCGCGCAACGCGCCTCCAGCTCCGGCGGGAGCGGCTTGGGCCGGCGCGGCCGGCGCGCCGGCAGACGCACCCGCAGGCCGGTGAAACGGCGCAGGATGTCGACATTGTCCCACAGCGCATCGAAACGCAGGCTCAGAACCGGCGTGTGGGGGCAGCCGGTCCAGGCGTCGAGCTGATCGCCGATACGCAGGATGTCCTCATCGAAGAGCGCCTCGAAGGGCCGCTCCGCTTTCAGATGGGCCAGATGCTTGCGAATCCACTCCCGCCCCAGCGCCCGTTCCTGGAAAAAGACGGAGCGCGCCGCCTCCGAGGCGCTGCCGAACACGAAGACCACACGCAGGTTCGCAACCCCTTCCAGGGCATCCGGGTAGTCATGCGTCTTGTAGACCGCGCCGGGCTCGAAACGGGCGCCGGCCAGCTCCGGCAGGAAGCTCGGATCGGGGCGCATGTCGCTGGCGGCGGAAAGCGCCTCGAAGACGAGTGTGCTCCCCGCCCGGCCCATGCTGGCCACCACGACCGCCGGGTGGTTGCGGCGCATGTGGCGTCTGATCCGCCTTGCAAGACGACGCAGCCCCATCGCAGATCCTCCCGATGCCCGCAACCTGCCCGCCCGCTCTCCCGGCGCAGAAGGGGGGGGGGAACGAGGGCGCCCGGCCGGGCGCCCCGCGATCCGCGGATCAGGCGCGCTCGTCCCGGTTCTCCGGCGTGTCCACGATCATGCTGTCGAACTCATCGCCGGAAACGAAATCATCCACCGGCGCGGCCAGCGCCGCGGCGGCCTCGGCCCGGACGCGAGCTTCCTCGATCACCTTCTGGTCGCGCTCTGCCGCGATCCTGCGGATCCGCTGGGCCTCGCCGCCGGTGCCAGCCGGAATCAGCCGGCCGACGATGACGTTCTCCTTGAGCCCGACCAGCTTGTCGCGCTTGCCCTGCACGCTGGCCTCGGTGAGCACGCGGGTGGTCTCCTGGAAGGAGGCCGCCGAGATGAAGGAGCGGGTCTGCAGCGACGCCTTGGTGATCCCGAGCAGGATCGGCGCCCCCCTGGCCGGCTTCAGCCCCTTGGCGATGGCCTTTTCGTTGGCGGCGTCGAACTCGGCCTTGTCCACATGTTCGCCCTTCAGCAGCGTGGTCTCGCCGCTGTCGAGGATCTCCCATTTCTGGAGCATCTGGCGGACGATCACCTCGATATGCTTGTCGTTGATCTTCACGCCCTGCAGGCGATAGACGTCCTGCACCTCGTCGATCATGTAGTTGGCGAGCTTCTCGATCCCCAGGATGCGCAGGATGTCGTGCGGCGCCGGGTTGCCGTCCAGGATGTAGTCACCCTTCTGGACGAAATCCCCCTCTGCCACGGGAATGTGCTTGCCCTTGGGCACCATGTATTCCACCGGCTCCAGACTGTCGTCGGCGGGTTCGATGGTGATCCGGCGCTTGTTCTTGTAGTCCTTCCCGAAGCGCACATAGCCGTCGATCTCGGCGATGATCGCATGATCCTTCGGGCGGCGCGCCTCGAACAGCTCGGCCACCCGGGGCAGACCGCCGGTGATGTCCTTGGTCTTGGCTCCCTCGCGCGGAATGCGCGCCAGGATGTCGCCGGCCCTGATCTTCTGCCCGTCTTCCACCGAAAGGATCGCATCCACGGACATCGGATAGGTCAGCGGGTTGCCGACGGCATTGCGCACCGGCTCGCCGTCATCATCGACGATGAGGATCTCCGGCTTCAGGTCGTTGCCCCTGGGCGCGGTGCGCCAGTCGGACACGATCTTCTGCACCATGCCGGTGGTTTCGTCGGTTTCCTCGCGCACGGCGATGCCGCTCACCAGATCGACGAATTTCACCGTCCCGCCCTTTTCGGCGATGATCGGCAGGGTATAGGGATCCCATTCGAACAGCTTGTCGCCGCGCGAAACCCCGTCGCCTTCCCTGACATGCAGCCTGGAGCCGTAGGTCAGCTTGTGGCGGGCGCGCTCCTGACCGTTCTCGTCGATGATCAGCAGCACCATGTTGCGGCCCATCACGATCATGTCGCCTTCGGCATTCTCCAGCACGCTGGCGTTCTCGAACCGAACGGTGCCATCCTGGCTGGCCTCGAGGAAGGACTGCTGGCCGCCCTGGGCCACGCCACCGATGTGGAAGGTGCGCATGGTCAGCTGGGTGCCCGGCTCGCCGATCGACTGGGCGGCAATGATCCCGACGGCCTCGCCGACATTCACGATGGCGCCGCGGGCAAGATCGCGCCCGTAGCACATGGCGCAGACGCCCTCCTCGGCCTCGCAGGTCAGGGGCGAGCGGATGCGCACGCTGGCAAGGTTCTCCCGCTCGATCTCCTCCGACTTGCGTTCGTCGATCAACTCCCCGCGCGAAACGATCACCTCGCCGGTGCCCGGGCGCAGGATGTCCTCGGCCGCGATCCGGCCCAGGATGCGCTCGGACAGCGGGGCGACCACCTCGCCGTCGCTGACGGCGGCGGCGGCGGTGATGGAGCGATCGGTGCCGCAATCATGTTCGCGGACGATGCAATCCTGCGCCACGTCCACCAGGCGCCGGGTCAGGTAGCCCGAGTTGGCCGTCTTCAGCGCCGTGTCCGACAGGCCCTTGCGCGCCCCGTGGGTGGAGTTGAAATACTCCAGCACCGTCAGGCCTTCCTTGAAGTTCGAGATGATCGGGGTCTCGATGATCTCGCCCGAGGGCTTGGCCATCAGCCCGCGCATGCCGCCCAGCTGCTTCATCTGGGTGACCGAGCCGCGGGCGCCGGAATGGGCCATCATGTAGACCGAGTTGGGCTCCATCTCGGTTCCGTTCTCGTTCACCTGCGGGGCCGAGATGGCTTCCATCATCGCCTCGGTCACCCGGTCGTTGCACTTCGACCAGGCATCGACCACCTTGTTGTACTTCTCGCCCTGGGTGATGAGCCCGTCCAGATACTGCTGCTCGTATTCCTGGACCTGTCGGCGGGTCTCCTCGACGATCTGCCACTTCGTTTCGGGAACGACCATGTCATCCTTGCCGAAGGAGATCCCGGCCCGGAAGGCCTCGTGGAAGCCCATCGCCATGATCTGGTCGCAGAAGATCACGCTCTCCTTCTGGCCACAGTAGCGATAGACGGTATCGATGACCTCCTGCACCTCCTTCTTGCGCAGCAGCCGGTTGACCAGATCGAACGGCGCCTTGGCGTTCAGCGGCAGAAGCGCCCCCAGCTTGACCCGCCCCGGGGTGGTCTCGTAGCGCCTGAGATACTCGTTGCCCTCCTCGTCGATCTGGGGAACGCGGGCGGTGATCTTCGCATGCAGGTGGACCTCTCCCGCCTCCAGCGCATGCATGACCTCATCGACATCGGCGAACTTCATGCCTTCGCCCTTCATCCCCTGACGCTCGAGCGTCACGTAATAAAGGCCCAGGATCATGTCCTGCGACGGCACGATGATCGGCGCGCCGTTGGCCGGGCTGAGCACGTTGTTGGTGGACATCATCAGCACGCGCGCTTCCAGCTGGGCTTCCAGCGAAAGCGGCACGTGCACGGCCATCTGGTCGCCGTCGAAGTCGGCGTTGAAGGCGGAACACACCAGCGGGTGAAGCTGGATCGCCTTGCCCTCGATCAGCACCGGCTCGAAGGCCTGGATGCCGAGCCGGTGCAGCGTGGGCGCGCGGTTCAGCAGCACCGGGTGCTCGCGGATCACCTCGTCCAGGATGTCCCAGACCTCGGGGCGCTCCTTTTCCACAAGCTTCTTGGCCTGCTTGACGGTCGAGCTGTAGCCCTTGGCCTCGAGCCGGGAATAGATGAACGGCTTGAACAGCTCCAGTGCCATCTTCTTGGGCAGACCGCACTGGTGCAGTTTCAGTTCCGGCCCGGTCACGATCACCGAACGGCCCGAGAAATCGACCCGCTTGCCGAGCAGGTTCTGCCGGAAGCGGCCCTGCTTGCCCTTGAGCATGTCGGAAAGCGACTTCAGCGGGCGCCTGTTGGCGCCGGTGATGACACGCCCGCGCCGGCCGTTGTCGAACAGCGCATCGACCGATTCCTGCAGCATGCGCTTTTCGTTGCGCACGATGATGTCGGGCGCGCGCAGCTCGATCAGCCGCTTGAGGCGGTTGTTGCGGTTGATCACCCGGCGGTAGAGATCGTTCAGGTCCGAGGTGGCAAAGCGGCCGCCATCGAGCGGCACCAGCGGGCGCAGCTCGGGGGGGATCACCGGGATCACGGTCATCACCATCCACTCCGGGCGGTTGCCGGATTCGATGAAGCTTTCCACGATCTTCAGCCGCTTGATGATCTTCTTGGGCTTGATCTCGCCGGTGGCCTCCTTCAGATCCTCGCGCAGCTGCTCGGCCAGGGCCTCGAGGTCGATCGCCGCCAGCATCTCGCGGATCGCCTCGGCGCCGATATTGGCGGTGAAGGCGTCGCCGCCATAGGTGTCCTCGGCATCCAGGAACTCCTCTTCGGTCAGAAGCTGGCCGTAGCTGAGATCCGTCAGCCCCGGTTCGATCACCACGTAGTTCTCGAAATAGAGGATGCGTTCCAGGTCGCGCAGCGTCATGTCGAGCATCAACCCGATGCGCGAGGGCAGCGACTTGAGGAACCAGATATGGGCAACGGGCGCGGCCAGGTCGATGTGCCCCATGCGCTCGCGGCGCACCTTCTGAAGCGTGACCTCGACGCCGCATTTCTCGCAGACGACGCCGCGGTATTTCATGCGCTTGTACTTGCCGCAGAGACATTCGTAATCCTTGACCGGACCGAAGATGCGGGCGCAGAACAGCCCGTCGCGCTCGGGCTTGAAGGTGCGGTAGTTGATGGTCTCGGGCTTCTTGATCTCGCCGAAGGACCAGCTGAGGATCCGTTCCGGGCTTGCCAGCGAGATCCTGATCTCGTCGAAGGTCTTCGGCGGGGTCAGCGGGTTGAACGGGTTGGTCGTCAGTTCCTGGTTCATCTTGATGTCCTCGAATTGGTGCGGGGCGGGAGAGCCGGCCCCGCGCGGGGCCGGCCGGGCGGAAGGGGCGGCGTCAGCCCTCCTCCTCCGCCTCCGCATCCAGGAGTTCCATGTTGAGGCCGAGGCCCCGCACTTCCTTGACCAGGACGTTGAAGCTTTCGGGCACGCCCGCCTCGAAGTTGTCCTCGCCCTTGACGATGCTCTCATACACCTTGGTCCGCCCGGCCACGTCATCCGACTTGACGGTGAGCATCTCCTGCAGCGTGTAGGCGGCGCCGTAGGCCTCCAGCGCCCAGACTTCCATCTCGCCGAAGCGCTGGCCGCCAAACTGCGCCTTGCCGCCCAGCGGCTGCTGGGTGACCAGGCTGTAGGGCCCGGTGGAACGCGCGTGGATCTTGTCGTCCACAAGGTGGTGCAGTTTCAGCAGATACTTGACCCCGACGGTGACCGGGCGCGCGAATTTCTCGCCGGTGCGCCCGTCATAGAGGGTCGTCTGCCCCGAACCGTCGAACCCGGCCCGCAGCAGCGCATCGTTCACGTCCTCTTCCTTGGCCCCGTCGAAAACCGGGGTGGCGATCGGAACCCCGTTGGTGACGTTTGAGGCAGCCTCGACGAGCTGCGCCTCGTCCATGTCCCCGATGCCGGCCTCCCAGGCTTCCTCGCCATAGGCGATCTTCATCGCCTCGCGCACCGGGGTCAGGTCGCCGTTGCGGCGGTAGGCCTGAAGCGCCTCGTCGATCTGCCGCCCCAGGCCCCGGGCCGCCCAGCCCATGTGGGTTTCGAGGATCTGGCCGACGTTCATCCGCGAGGGCACGCCAAGCGGGTTGAGCACGAAATCCACCGGGGTGCCATCGGCAAGGAACGGCATGTCCTCCATCGGCACCACCTTGGAGATCACGCCCTTGTTGCCGTGGCGCCCGGCCATCTTGTCGCCCGGCTGCAGCTTGCGTTTGACGGCGACGAAGACCTTGACCATCTTCATCACCCCCGGCGGCAGGTCGTCGCCGCGGCGCACCTTCTCCACCTTGTCCTCGAAACGGTGCTCCAGCGCCCGCTTCTGTGCCTCGTACTGCGCGTTCAGCGCCTCGACCTCGGCCGCATCCCCGTCATCGGCCAGCGCCAGTTGCCACCACTGGCCGCGGCTGAGACTGTCCAGGAGTTCCTCGGTGATCTTCGAGCCCTGCTTGACGCCCCTGGGCCCCTTGACCGCGACCTTGCCCAGCAGCATGCCCTTGAGACGCGCATAGATGTTGCGTTCGAGAATCGCCATCTCGTCATCGCGGTCGCGCGCCAGACGTTCGACTTCCTCGCGCTCGATCTGCAGCGCGCGTTCGTCCTTCTCCACCCCGTGGCGATTGAACACCCGCACTTCGACCACGGTGCCGAAATCACCCGGCTTGACGCGCAGGGACGTATCGCGCACGTCGGATGCCTTTTCACCGAAGATGGCGCGCAGCAGTTTTTCTTCCGGCGTCATCGGGCTCTCGCCCTTGGGGGTGATCTTGCCCACCAGGATATCGCCCGGCCCGACTTCGGCGCCGATGTAGACGATACCCGCCTCATCCAGGTTGCGCAGCGCTTCCTCGCCCACGTTGGGGATGTCGCGGGTGATTTCCTCGGGGCCGAGCTTGGTGTCGCGGGCGGCGACTTCGAATTCCTCGATGTGAATCGAGGTGAACACGTCGTCGCGCACGATACGCTCGGAAATCAGGATCGAGTCCTCGTAGTTGTAGCCGTTCCACGGCATGAAGGCGACGACCACGTTCTTGCCCAGCGCCAGTTCGCCGAGATCGGTCGAAGGGCCGTCGGCGATCACCTCGCCCTTCTTCACCAGATCGCCGACCTTCACCAGCGGGCGCTGGTTGATGCAGGTGTTCTGGTTGGAGCGCTGGAACTTGCGCAGCCGGTAGATATCCACCCCCGGATCGCCCGGTTCGAGATCTTCGGTGGCGCGTACCACGATCCGCTGGGCATCCACCTGGTCGATGACGCCGGCCCGCTTCGCCATGATCGCGGCGCCGGAGTCGATCGCCACCTTGCGTTCGATGCCGGTGCCCACCAGCGGCGCTTCGGCCTGCAGCAGCGGCACCGCCTGGCGCTGCATGTTCGAGCCCATCAGCGCCCGGTTGGCATCGTCATTTTCCAGGAACGGGATCAGCGAGGCGGCCACCGAGACCAGCTGCTTGGGGCTCACGTCGATCAGATCCACGCTCTCGCGCGGGCTGAGCGTGTATTCGCCGGCCTTGCGGGTGGAAACCAGCTCGTTGACGAAACGGCCCTCCTCGTCGAGCCGGGCGTTGGCCTGGGCCACCACGTGGCGCATCTCCTCGGTGGCGGACATGTAGACCACCTCGTCGGTGACCTGCCCGTTCACCACCCTGCGATAGGGCGTCTCGATGAAGCCGTACTTGTTGACCCGCGCAAAGGTGGCAAGGCTGTTGATCAGGCCGATGTTCGGCCCCTCGGGGGTTTCGATCGGGCACATCCGGCCATAATGCGTCGGGTGCACGTCGCGCACCTCGAAGCCGGCGCGCTCGCGGGTCAGACCGCCCGGGCCCAGCGCCGACAGGCGACGCTTGTGGGTGACTTCGGAAAGCGGGTTGGTCTGGTCCATGAACTGGCTGAGCTGCGACGATCCGAAGAACTCGCGCACCGCGGCGGCGGCCGGCTTGGCGTTGATCAGGTCCTGCGGCATCACCGTGTCGATCTCGACGCTGGACATGCGCTCCTTGATCGCGCGCTCCATGCGCAGCAGACCGACGCGATACTGGTTTTCCATCAGCTCGCCCACCGAGCGCACCCGGCGGTTGCCGAGGTGGTCGATGTCGTCGATCTCGCCCTTGCCGTCGCGCAGCTCGACCAGCCCCCTGACGCAGGCCACGATGTCCTCCTTGCGCAGGGTGCGCAGCGTGTCGGGGGCATCGAGGTTCAGGCGCATGTTCATCTTCACCCGCCCGACGGCCGAAAGATCGTAACGCTCCGGGTCGAAGAACAGCGTGTCGAACAGGGCAGAGGCGGCATCGACGGTGGGCGGCTCGCCCGGGCGCATGACGCGGTAGATGTCCATGAGCGCGGTTTCGCGGTTCATGTTCTTGTCCGCGGCCATGGTGTTGCGGATGTAGGGGCCGACATTCACCCCGTCGATGTCCAGCACCGGGATGTCGGTGATGCCGGCATCCAGCAGCTCCTTGAGCGTGCCGCCGGTCACCGTGCCGTCCTTGTCCACCTCCCAGGTCAGCTCGTCGCCGGCCTCGACATAGATGGCGCCGGTTTCCTCGTTGATGATGTCCCTGGCCACGAAGCGGCCGACGATCTTGTCGAACGGCACCAGGATCTCGGTGACCTTGCCCTCCTCGATCAGCTTCCGGACCTGGCGCGGAGTCACCTTCTTGCCGGCCTCGGCGATCACCTCGCCGGTCTTGGCGTCGATGATGTCATGCTCCGGACGGGTGCCGCGAATGCGTTCGGGGAAGAACTTCGTGACCCAGCCCTTGTTCTTCTCCAGCTTGAAGCGGACGGTGTCGTAATAGGCCTGCATGATCTCTTCCTGATCCATGCCGAGCGCATAGAGCAGGGTCGTCACCGGCAGCTTGCGGCGCCGGTCGATGCGGGCGTGCACGATATCCTTGGCGTCGAACTCGAAGTCCAGCCAGGAGCCGCGGTAGGGGATGATCCGGCAGGCGAACAGCAGCTTGCCCGAGGAGTGCGTCTTGCCCTTGTCGTGGTCGTAGAACACGCCGGGGCTGCGGTGCATCTGAGACACGATCACCCGCTCGGTGCCGTTCACGATGAAGGTGCCGTTGGGCGTCATGAGCGGCATGTCGCCCATGAACACGTCCTGTTCCTTGATGTCCTTGACCGACTTGTTGCCGGTGTCCTCGTCCACGTCGAAGACGATCAGACGCAGCGTCACCTTGAGCGGCGCGCCATAGGTCATGTCGCGCTGCTGGCACTCCTCGACATCGTATTTCGGCTTCTCCAGCTCGTATTTCACGAATTCGAGAACCGCGGTCTCGTTGAAATCCTTGATCGGAAAGACCGACTGGAAGACCCCCATCAGCCCCTCGCCGTCCTGCGGCTCGGGGCCCTCGCCGGACTTCAGGAACAGATCGTAGGAGGATTTCTGAACCTCGATGAGGTTCGGCATTTCCAGGACTTCGCGGATCTTGCCGTAGTATTTGCGCAGACGCTTCTGGCCGAGATAAGGCGTTGCCATGCTCGTGTTCACCTTTCATTTTCGCAAGCGCACCAGCCGCCGGGGCCACGGCGATGCGCTCTCGAAACCGGGATGTCGCCGGTCCATTCCCGCACGCCGTCCCACCGGCGCGCTCCCGATCCGGAAACCTCCCTTCGGAAAGGGCCCGCCCGCGCAGGCCCCTCGCAAAGACAGGTTCGGCCGGGCACGACCTGCGCGCCCAGCCTCTTGATTCACGGGCCCTCGGGGCCGGCGCGCACTCAGGCCAGCTCGACCTCGGCGCCCGCCGCCTCCAGCTTGGCCTTGACCTCCTCGGCCTCCTCCTTCGAGACGCCTTCCTTGATCTTGCCGCCGGCTTCCACCAGATCCTTGGCCTCCTTCAGGCCCAGGCCGGTGATGCTGCGCACTTCCTTGATCACGTTGATCTTGGAGGCGCCGGGCGACTTCAGCACCACGTCGAATTCGGTCTTTTCCTCGCCGCCGCCGGCCCCGCCGGCATCGCCACCGGCCCCGCCGGCCACGACAACCGCGCCACCGGCCGCCGGTTCGATACCGTATTCGTCCTTGAGGATGGTTTTCAGTTCCTGGGCTTCGAGAAGGGTCAGACCCACGATCTCTTCAGCAAGTTTCTTCAGATCAGCCATTTCACTTTTCCGTTCGTTTCGATGTGTTCCAACGCGACCACCCGCACATGGCGCAGGCCGTCCGGTTGCTCATGCCGCCGCCCTGTCCTCGATCGTGGACAGGATGGACGCGATGTTCGAGGCAGGCGCGCCAATCGCCCCGGCGATGTTCGAGGCAGGCGCACCAAGCATCGAGGCGATCTGAGCGATAAGTTCGTCACGCGACGGCATCTTGGCGACGGCCTTCACGCCATCGACATCCAGAGCGGTTCCGCCCATCACCCCGCCCAGGATCACGAGCTTGTCGTTTTCCCTGGCATAGGCATCGACGACCTTGGCCGCCGCCACGGGGTCTTCGGAATAGGCAAGAACGGTCATCCCCGTCAGAAGCCCGGCGATCGGTTCGCTCGGAGTTCCCTCGAGGGCGATCTTGGCGAGCCTGTTCTTGGCAACGCGCACGGACCCGCCCGCCTCGCGCATCCGCGCGCGCAGGTCCTGCATTTCGGCAACCGTGAGACCTGCGTAATGCGCAACCACGATCACGCCAGAGCTTTCGAAGATCCGGCCGAGTTCCTCGACCACTTTCTCTTTCTGGGCTCTATCCACAGTTTCACTCCAGTCATGGAGGGCGCAGACCCTCCGGCTCGTGTTCTGCCGGGCAAGCGCCCGGCAATCGGGTCCTTACGGGTCCTTCGCAATCTCGCCCCCGGGAACGCCCGAGGAGTATTGTCCATTTCCCGTCTCGGGCCGGAATTATGGTGCGGGCCGCCCCGCGCCACCGACCGTCTCGGACGAAGTGCACAGGCCGCCGCGAATCCGCAGCGACCTGAGCAGGCGCGATATAGGGCGTTTCGCCGGCAATGTGAAGCACAAAAATGGCGGGACCGGGCCCGAGGCGCGCGCCGGCGGATCCCGGCGCAGGCAGGGCCTGCCGACCGCTTCCGCCATCACCGCGCCCGACGCTCTCACCGGCCTTCTCCCCGGCGCCGGTGGCGGAACAGCCCTGCCAGGACCGCTGCCACATAGGCCAGGCAGAGCAGTGCCAGGGTGACCCAGGGATAGGTCATCAGCGCCGCCCCCACGAAGGCCAGGGCGACGATCACGTAGCGCACCCTGCCGCGCGCGATCCGCACCTGCCTGAGCGAGGGCGTGCGCAGCCGGCTTATCAGCGCCAGGCCGATCAGAACCATGTAGGCGGCAACCGGCCCGGGCGGCAGGTCCGGGGCCTCCGCGATCGCGAAGGACAGGAACATCGGCAGCATCACGAGCAGCGCTCCGGCCGGAGCCGGAACCCCGACGAACCAGAGCTCGTCACGGCCCGGCCCGGCCTTGTTCCACACGTTGAAACGCGCCAGCCGCAGCACGCAGCAGACCGAAAAGACGAGCACGGCCAGCCAGCCGGCCGACGGCGCGTCCTGCAGCACCCAGAAATAGACGACCAGCGGCGGCGCCACGCCGAAATTGAGAAAATCCGCAAGCGAATCCAGCTCGGCCCCCAGCCGGCTGTCGCTCTTGAGCGCCCGGGCGATCCGCCCGTCGATGCCGTCAAGCAGCGCGGCCAGAACGATCAGCTGCGCCGACAGTTCGTAATTCCCCTGGATGCCGAAGCGGATCGCCGTCAGCCCGGCAACGATGGCGGTGATCGTGATCAGGTTCGGCAGGAGCTGGAGCAGGCTCAGCTCGCCCTCGCCGCGCCGGGGGCTGCCTGGCAGAGCGCCCATCGTTCAGTCGCTCCGGCAGGGGCGGCGGGGTTCCCCCGAATGCAGATCGGCGATTACGGTTTCCCCCGCCACCATGGTCTGACCGGGGCAGACCAGCGGCGCCACACCCTCGGGCAGATAGAGGTCCAGCCTGGAGCCGAAACGGATCAGGCCGAAGCGCTCTCCGGCCTGCAGGGCCTGCCCCTGCTTCACGAAACAGACGATGCGCCGGGCCACCAGCCCGGCGATCTGCACCACCGCCAGCGTGCGCCCGTCGGCCATGCGAATGGCAAGCGCATTGCGCTCGTTCTCCTCGCTTGCCTTGTCGAGCGAGGCGTTCAGGAACCTGCCGGGACGGTAGGCGACGGCGACCACCTCGCCGGCGACAGGGGCGCGGTTCACGTGGCAGTCGAAGACGCTCATGAACACGCTGACCCTGGTCAGCGGCCGCTCCTCCATGCCCAGCCCGCCCGGCGGCACGGCGGGTTCGATCTGCGAGATCACCCCGTCGGCCGGGCTGACGATCAGCCCTTCGCGTGTCGGCGTGGTGCGTTTCGGGTCGCGGAAGAAATAGTAGACCCAGACCATGAGGGCGATGCCGACCCAGCCGAGCGGCGCCCAGAGCCAGGCCAGGACCACGGTGATCACGGCCGAGATCCCGACAAACCGGATGCCCTCGCGGTGCATGGGCTTGATGACGACATCGCGCATGTTCATGAGCAGGTTGCCTTTCGCTGGATCCGAGCCGTTTCCCGGCCGCTGCGGGCCCCTCGTTCGACGCGGCACGCGCTCCGCCGCCCGCCAGGATCCGGCACAAGGACGCAAATGGCGAACGCCCCCGGACAGGGCGGCGCGAAAAGGAAGGGGCGGGGGCGGCCCTGCGGAACCGCCCCTGCCGGGCACCGCCGGTTCAGTTCCCGGTGGCCGAGTCGATATCGACGCGCACCCCGGGGCCCATGGTCGAACTCAGCGCGATCGACTTCATGTAGGCCCCCTTGGCGCCGGACGGCCTGGCCTTCTGCACGGCATCCACGAAGGCACGGACGTTCTCCGCCAGCTTCTGCTCGTCGAAGCTGGCCTTGCCGATGCCCGCATGTACCACGCCGGCCTTCTCGACCTTGAACTGCACCTCGCCGCCCTTGGCCTTCCTGACCGCATCGGCGACATCCATCGTCACCGTGCCCACCTTGGGGTTGGGCATCAGGTTGCGCGGGCCGAGGATCTTCCCCAGCCGGCCGACGATGGGCATCATGTCGGGGGTGGCAATGCAGCGATCGAACTCGATCTTGCCGCCCTGCACGGTTTCCATCAGCTCCTCGGCGCCGACGATGTCGGCCCCGGCCTTCTTCGCCTCCTCGGCCTTTTCGCCGCGGGCGAACACTGCCACGCGCACGTCCTTGCCGGTGCCGTTGGGCAGCGAGACGACACCGCGCACCATCTGGTCGGCGTGGCGCGGATCGACCCCGAGGTTGACCGCGATCTCCACGGTTTCGTCGAATTTCGCGGTCGCGTTCTGCTTGACCAGCTGCACCGCCTCCTCGACCGAGACGTTCTTCCTGCCCTCGAGCGCGGCCCTGGCCGCCTTCATGCGTTTTCCGATCCTGGCCATGACCTACCCCTTCACCTCGATGCCCATCGAGCGGGCAGACCCCAGGATGATCTTCATCGCCGCCTCGATGTCGTTGGCGTTCAGATCCTTCATCTTGGCTTCGGCAATCTCGCGCACCTGCCTGGTGGTGACGGTGCCGACGGTTTCGCGCCCCGGCGTGTTGGCGCCGCTCTTCAGCTTGGCCGCCTTCTTCAGGAAATAGGACGCCGGCGGCGTCTTGATGTCCATGGTGAAGGACTTGTCCTGATAATAGGTGATCACCGTCGGACAGGGAGCCCCGGGCTCCAGATCCTGGGTCTTGGCGTTGAATGCCTTGCAGAACTCCATGATGTTGATCCCGCGCTGCCCCAGCGCGGGACCCACCGGCGGCGACGGATTCGCCTGCCCGGCAGGCACCTGCAGCTTCATCGTGCCTGCAACCTTCTTGGCCATCGGCCCTCTCCTTTCGTTCACCACCGCCCGGGCGCGCCCGGGCAGCCTTGCGGTTCAGTGGTCCGGCCGGTCGCGCGCGCGCGCCGCACCTCCCACGGGAATCGATCAGACGGCCGAGGCAGCCTGAACGGACGGGCAGATACAGATTTGCGGCGCCCTTGGCAAGGGGCGGCGGCAGATGCGCTTCGGCCCGTCTCCGCCCGGTTCAGCCCTGCTTGGCAACCTGGGTGTATTCCAGCTCGACCGGCGTGGCGCGCCCGAAGATCGAGACCGACACCTTCAGGCGCTGGTTCTCGTCGTCCACGCCTTCCACCAGCCCGTCGAAACCCTCGAAGGGCCCATCGGTGACCGAAACCTTCTCTCCCACCTCGAAGTGGATCAGCGTGCGCGGCTGCTGCTCTCCCTCCTCGACGCGGTTCAGGATGGCGTTCACCTCGGAATCGCGCATCGGCATCGGCTTGCCCGGCTGGCCGAGGAACCCCGTCACCCGGTTGATCCCGTTGATCAGGTGATAGGCGCGGTCGCTCATCTCCATGCGCACCAGCACATAACCCGGCATGAAGCGGCGCTCGGCGGTGACCTTCTTGCCGCGGCGCACCTCGATCACCTCTTCGGTGGGCACCAGAACCTCCTCGATCTCGTCCTCGAGCCCGGCATCCCTGGCAGCCTGCCTGATCTGCTCGGCTATCTTCTTCTCGTAGTTCGAGAGGACGCTCACCGAATACCACCGTTTCGCCATGTCGCTTCCGCCTTTGCTGTTGCGCCGGTCCACCGCTGCGCCCGGCAAACCGGCCGGGTGTGGGAACCTCCCCGGCCCGCCCGCCGTGGCCCCGACAACAGGCCGTGACCTCGAATCAAAGCGCATCATGTCGGGAAGATGGGCCCCGATTACAGGCGATGGCAGAGGATTTCAAGCCTCGCCCGCCATCGTGAAGCGCCCCCGGCAGCTCCGGCCGAGACTCAGCCGAACGCCCCCAGCACGAGCTGCAGGCCGGAACGGATGATCAGATCGACGATGAAGAAGAACAGCGCTGTCAGCGCCGCCATCACGAACACCATGCCGGTGGTCAGCAGCGTCTCGCGCCGGGTCGGCCAGACGATCTTGGAAACTTCGGCGCGCACCTGCTGGACGAACTGGAGCGGATTGCGGGTCTTGGCCATGGTTTCTGTCCGTGTTCTTGCGGTGCAAGGCAGATACGCGCTTTGCCGGGGCAGTTCAAGCCGTGCGCGGTTCAATTTGCCGCTGCTGCGCGCCGGTGCTGCGCGCCGGCCCGGACCGGGGCCGCCTCGAGCACGCCGAACAGCTGCTCGAGGACGATTGCCCCGAACCTGGCGTTCTTGTGCACGAGATCGCCCGCCTCGGCGAAGCCTGCGCACCCGAACTCGGCCCTGGTTCGAAGTCCGCCAGTTACGGTTGCATCCGGCTGACGAATGAAATCGATACCGTCGGATCCGGCGACTTCCGACAGGCTGGACCATCCGAGCGCGACGACATCCCCGCATCTTCCGGCCTCTTGCGGCCCCGGCTGCGTTGCGCCATCACGTCCGGAGAACGTCGGAAGCGGTGTCGGGAAATAGACCACCCTGGCGGCTCCGCTCCGGGCGATCTCTCCGGCATAGCGATAGCTGCGGGTCCTGTTGGCCCAGCCGCGTGCGACCCGCATCACGACCGCCCGGCTCAGGAACCCGTTGCTGCGCGACATCCGCCGCCGAAGGAACTCCAGGAATTCACCGGCCCGCAGACGCGCCCCCATGAAGAACATCACGTCAAAATCGCCGGGCCTCAGGAATTTCCGGCCCCGGCCGTTGACCAGCAGCACCCTTTCCTCGGCTTCCGGGTCGGGGCGGATGACGCCATCCTGCAGCCGGAGCTGGCGGAAATACGGCCCATCCGCTCCCCAGAACTCGATATCGTATCCGCGGGGATCCACCAGACCCTGATCCAGCGCCTGCTTGAGACAGCCGAGATGGCTGTCGCCGTAAATGCATATCCTGATGGCCTTATCAGCGGGAGGCGAAGGCATCGAGCAATTCTTCTTCGCAGCGCACATCTTCGGCCCTGCCGGCCATCCGCCTCCTCGGCCGGCGGCCGGCGCCGGGCGATCTGCGCACCGGCGCTCCGAACCTGGCCTGCTGGTCGGCAAAGAAGTTTCGCATCACGAAATCAACCCCCTCCGGCAGAACGCTGCGCTGGTTGTCCGCGAAGAACCGGCCCCGGAACGGCGGCGAGGAGATGAGCTCGTAGGAGGGGAAGTAGTCGATGTCTTTCCGGCTCGAGGCGAGCTGGCCGGCGACGGCACGCAGGATCGACTTGGAATGCGAGGTCGCGTTCAATACATGCTCGCCGCTTGCGGTGGCCGTCAGGGGAACCGGGGAAACCGTCAAGAGCACCTTCTGCCTCCTGGACACCGCGCGCATGATCGCCAGCGCCTGGCGCATGTCCTTCAGGATTTCCGCGAAAGAGTGGTTGTGGAACTCGTGGCGCGAGGCATCGAACTGTCCGGCACCTGTCCCCGGGCACATCGCGTATTCCAGCCCGCTGTCGCGGTTGCGCCAGGATTCCGTGAGGCCCATGGTGAATACGAACACCTGTGCCTTTTCGACGGCCGTGCGGATCGCCGCCAGGGTCGCCTGACGCGACATTTCCAGTTCATCGATACTTTCGAACCCATCGGGTTCGATGCGCGGGCGCAGGGGGTCGAAATATCTTCCATCCGATTCCCAGTATTCCCCGGCCCAGCGCGGCGTCGCCTCCTCGAAGGCAAGGGTCAGCCACTGCAAGAGCATCTTCGCGGTATAGATGTTCCCGGTGCGAAAACTGAAAATGCCGTAGCTGAATTCCTGCCGCTCCTTTGCGGAAAGAAACCGCGGCGCCGGTTCGCAGTCGAGCCAGCGATAACCGTTCTTCAGCAGCGCGCGCCCGATATGCTGGGCAAAACACGACCCGGCGGTGACGATCGCATGGTGCGGGCGGATCGGAAACTTCGGCTTCCACAAGCCGCCAATCTGCATGGGCTCCCGATCGGCGACGGCAGTCCGATAGAAAGCTGCCTCCGGCAGCCCGGCGTAGGGATTTGTCATGGGCATACTGCTCGTTTTTCCGCAGGTTAGGACTTTTTGCGTTTTCGGGCAACAGGGATCAGGGCCTGCGCTCGGGCCGGAGCAGTTTCATGCCCGCGCGGAGATGCCTGAAGGCGTTCGGGAGGTTGCGCGACCTGAAACGGTCGGAGAACCCGGCCCGCGACAGGCCTGCCACAGGCCGGCTTCGGCAACCGGGCTTCCACCGCGCCCGGCCTCTTACAATGCCCTGCGCACGATACCCCGCCCACGGGCAACCCGCGCAGCCTGAAAACCCGGCACGGGATACCGCAACCACCGAAGTCGCCGGCCTGGCAGGGGTGGGGGGCAGGGGGGGCTGCAAGGCGCGGCCTGGCAGGGGTGGAGGGACTCGAACCCCCGGCCCTCGGTTTTGGAGACCGATGCTCTACCAACTGAGCTACACCCCTGCGGCCGGGATGCGCATAGCCGCAAACCCGGCCGCTTGCAAGGGCAGAGCTTGTGCCGGCGGCGGTTTTGAGGGCAGAACGTCCCCATGAGCATCAGACGCAGGATCGAACGCTCGGAACGCCTGGCGGCGGCGCTTTCCTGGCTGCTGGCGGGCTATCTGCGATTCGTCCGGCGCAGCGGGCGATGGAAAGGGCATGGCCTGGGCGAGCTTCTGGCGGAACTCGAAAACGGGCCGGTCATCGTCGTGTGCTGGCACCAGCGCCTGATCCTGGCGCCGCTGGTCTGGCCGGCCACCCCGCCCGATGCCGTGGTGCCGCGAGACCCGTCGCCGGCCGGGCTGCTTTCGGCACACACCCAGGCCCGCCTGGGCACCGAGCCGGTTGCGATGAACCCGAAGAACTCTTCGCTTGCGAACATGCGTCTCGTCCTGAAACGCGTGCGCGCCGGCAAGAGCCTCGGGCTGACGGCCGACGGGCCGAAGGGGCCGCCACGGCGGGCCAAGACGGCAGTGCTCGACTGGGCGCGCGCCACCGGGCGCCCGGTGTTCCTGTTTGCCTGGTCGGCCCGCCGTGCGATCAGGCTGGGGTCGTGGGACCGGCTGATGATCCCGCTGCCGTTCTCGCGCTGCGTTTACGGCTACCGCCGGTGGGAGGCCGAAATACCCAAGCGGCCGACCGAGGCCGACCACGACGCCCTGACCGCCGAGCTTGCGGCCGAACTGGACAGGATCACCGCCGACATGGACAAACTGGCCCGGCGCCCCCCGGACAGGTGAGCGCGGCGGGGCGGGCAGAGTCCGGGTCGCCCCCCCGAACAGCCAGACATCCGTTGGCCCCTTTCCCCCCCGGAAAGTTGCCACCGCATGATTGCGGCCTCCCGGTCGATCATCGCCTTGCGGGCCAGAACGTCGAGGTCCCGGGCCACGCTGCCGCGCTTTACACCAGATTTTGCGCCATGTTCGGGCATCAGATGCGCCGGGAACCCTCCGGAGCGCATGACGATGACATCGGGACCGGCGCCGCCCGGATTGCCGAGTGGAAAGGACGGCGGCCGCTCGAACAGCCTTCCTGCCCACAGAAGGTATCTGCCAGCAACCTTCGGCACCGTTCCACCGCAAGGAAAAACGCCGCCCCCTTTCGGGGACGGCGCAAATCGCGTTCCTGGCGTTGCGCTTTCCTGCGCGGTCTTTTACTCGATGATCTTCGACACGACGCCCGATCCGACGGTGCGCCCGCCCTCGCGGATGGCGAAGCGCAGGCCCTCTTCCATCGCGATCGGCGCGATCAGCTCGACCGAGAACTTCAGGTTGTCGCCC
>JALSKC010000026.1 GCA_026989055.1 Paracoccaceae bacterium | reverse complement strand
CCGCTTTCGGCCAATGTGCTGTTCATGACGGTCATGGCGACGAAAATGCCCTTCGTCGGGCGCGGCTGAAGCCTTCGGCCGGCTGCCCGGCTCTGCCCTGCGCGCGGGAGCTGCCGCGGTATCGCGGCGCCTGGCGGGAGCGGCTGCACGGGGCAGGGGTGCGGCAAGCGGGTCGGCCCGCGCCGTCGCCGGGCGATGTTTCCGGGGCGCTGCTTCGAAACGGGCGCAAGGGGCGCATCATGGAGCTTGCGGGCGGCAGGAAGCGCCGGGTTCCGATCGCCGGGGCGCCGGCGCGGCGAGAGAGGTGTTCCCGGGGCGGGGCATCGAGGCGGCGCCGAGGCGCGGCCTCAGGCCAGCCGTCCCCAGAGGTCGTATTCGCCTGCCTCGTCCACCTCGACCGTCACCATGTCGCCCGGCTTCAGCCCCTCGAAGCCTTCGTCGATGAACAGGTTGCCGTCGATCTCGGGGGCGTCGGCGCGGGTGCGGCAGGTGGCGCCTTCGCTGTCCACCGCATCCACGATCACCTCCATCCGCTGGCCGACCCTTGCCGCCAGTTTTGCCTCGGATATCGCCTGGGCCTTGGCCATGAACCGTTCCCAGCGCTCCTGCTTCACCTCGTCGGGCACATGATCGGGCAGCGCGTTCGAAGCGGCGCCGGCGACGTTTTCATACTGAAAGCAGCCCACCCGGTCCAGCTGCGCCTCGTCCAGCCAGTCCAGCAGGGTCTGGAATTCCGCTTCGCTTTCCCCGGGATAGCCGACGATGAAGGTCGAACGCAGGGTGATCTCGGGGCAGATCGCGCGCCACTGGGCGATGCGATCCAGCGTCCTTTCCGCCGCCGCCGGCCGGGCCATGCGGCGCAGCGTGTCGGGATGCGCGTGCTGGAACGGCACGTCCAGATAGGGCAGCACCAGCCCTTCGGCCATCAGCGGGATCAGATCGGTGACGAAGGGGTAGGGGTAGACATAGTGCAGCCGCACCCAGGCGCCGAGCGCGCCCAGGTCGCGGGCCAGCGGGATGATCGGCGCCTTTTCCGGGCGGTTCTTCCAGTCGGTGCCATAGGCCGAGGTGTCCTGGCTGATCACCAGCAGTTCCTTCACGCCGCTGTCCACCAGCTTTTCGGCTTCGCGCAGCACGGCGGCGGCGGGGCGGCTGGCCAGGCGTCCGCGCATCTCGGGGATGATGCAGAAGCGGCACTTGTGGTTGCAGCCCTCGGAAATCTTCAGATAGGCGTAGTGGCGCGGGGTCAGCTTCACCCCGGCGGGGGGCAGCAGGTCGATCTTCGGGTCGGGCTGCGGCGGCACCGCGGCATGGACCGCGTCCAGCACCTGCTCGTATTGATGCGGGCCGGTGACCGCCAGAACCTTCGGGTGCGCGCCGGTGATGTAGTCCTTCTCGGCGCCCAGGCAGCCGGTGACGATGACCCGGCCGTTTTCGGCCAGAGCCTCGCCGATGGCGGCAAGGCTTTCGGCCTTGGCGCTGTCGAGAAAGCCGCAGGTGTTGACGATCACCGCATCGGCGCCGGCGTAGTCGGGGCTGATCGCATAGCCTTCGGCGCGCAGCCGCGTGAGGATGCGCTCGGAGTCCACCAGCGCCTTGGGGCAGCCGAGGCTGACCATGCCGATGGCGGGCTGGCCGTCACGGCGCAGCTCGGGCGTGCGCGCGGCGGCGAGGTCGGGGCGCAGGTCGGGGGGGTTCCGGCTCATCCGCTGCTCATAGCCAATCGCGCTGGACGACTCAATCGGGTTGCTCGGGGGCGGGTCGCGCTGGGGCGGGTTGCTCAGGGGCGCAACCCGCAGGGGCCGGGCTCGGCGCGTTCGACGGCGACGATCCGTCGCAGCAGCTTGTCGGGCTGATCGCCGATGATGACCGTGCGCCCGATCACCAGGCCCGGCGTGCCGGCCATGCCCAGCTTGCCGGCCAGCGCGCGCGACAGCCACATCCGCCGCTCGACCGCATCGGAGGCCATGTCCTCCAGAAGCCGCGGCACATCCAGCCCCATGCCTTCGGCCAGCGCCTTCACATAGGCTTCGTTCGGCTGGAAGCGGGCCCGCATCAGCCGGTCGTGGAAGGCATCGCCCGCGCCCTGCGCCCGCGCCGCGATGGCGGCCCGCGCCGCCACCTCCGACGCCGGGCCCAGCCCGGCCAGGTCGTGCCAGCTGATGGCGATGCCTTCGAGCCGGCGCAGCCGCGGGCTCAGACGGCGGCAGACGGGGCACTGGAAGTCGAAGAAATAGGCCACCGGCACCGCATTTGCCACGCCGAGGGCGTCTCCGAACAGCGCGCCGCACAGATCGCGCGCCACTTCGCCGCGCGCGGCTTCCAGCCCGGCGGGGGGGGGCTGCTCCAGCCCGAACAGAGGCACGCCCCCCGGGGTCAGGGGGCCGCCCTTCAGCAGCCGGTAGCCGGGCAGGGCGGGCATCGGCGCGAATTCCGGCAGGCGGGCGGGCAGCGGCAGGCCGGTGCGCCAGCCCGCTGCCGCGATTCCGCCGACGGCCAGCAGCGCGCCGCCGAGCAGGATCTTCCTTCTGTATGGCGCCTTCACGGCCTGATCTTCCAGCCGGTGCGGAAGATCAGCCAGATCAGCCCGAGGCACAGCGCGAGAAACGTGCAGACGGCGGCGATCGACAGCCCCACCGGCACGTCGGCCACCCCGAAGAAGGCCCAGCGAAAGCCGCTGATCAGATAGAGGACCGGGTTCAGCTTCGTCACTGCCTGCCAGAATTCCGGCAGCATCGAGACCGAGTAGAAGGCCCCGCCGAGGAACACCAGCGGGGTGATCACCAGCAGCGGGATCAGCTGCAGCTGCTCGAAGCTTCCGGCCCAGATGCCGATGATGAAACCGAGCAGCGCGAAGCTGACGGCCGTCAGCAGCAGGAAGGCGATCATCCAGAGCGGGTGCCGGATGTCCAGATCGACGAACAGTGTCGAGGTGGCCATTATGATCAGCGCGATCATGATCGCCTTGCTGGCAGCGGCGCCGACGTAGCCGATGACGATCTCCATGAACGACATCGGCGCCGACAGCAGTTCGTAGATGGTGCCGATGAACTTCGGGAAATAGATGCCGAAAGAGGCGTTGGTGACAGACTGCTGCAACAGCGTCAGCATGATCAGCCCCGGCACGATGAAGGCGCCGTAGCCGATCCCTTCGACCGACTGGATGCGCCCGCCGATCGCCGCCCCGAAGACCACGAAATAAAGCACCGTGGAGAGCACCGGAGAGATCACCGACTGCGCCAGGGTGCGAAAGGTGCGCGACATTTCAAAAACGTAGATCGCCTTGATCGCCTGCCAGTTCATGCGGCTTCCTCCAGCAGGTTCAGGAAGATCTGCTCGAGCGAGCTCTGCCGCGTTTCCAGGTCGCGCACCGCGATTCCGGCCGCCGCCAGATCGGCCAGCAGGCGGGTGATGCCTGTGCGCCCGGCGGCGGTGTCGTATTCGAAGGTCAGCGTCCGGCCTCCCTCGCCCAGCTTCAGCGCGTGGCCGGCAAGCGCCGGGGGCAGGCTGTCCAGGGGCTCCTGCAGGAACAGGCACAGCGCCTTGCGCCCCAGCTGGTGCATCAGGCGTGCCTTTTCTTCCACCAGAAGCAGCCGGCCCTTGTCCATGATGCCGATCCGGTCGGCCATTTCTTCGGCTTCCTCGATGTAATGGGTGGTCAGGATGATCGTCACCCCGTCGTCGCGCAGCCGGCGCACCAGCGCCCACATGTCCTTGCGCAACGAAACGTCCACCCCGGCGGTGGGCTCGTCCAGAAACAGGATTCGCGGCTCGTGCGCCAGCGCCTTGGCGATCAGCACCCGGCGCTTCATGCCGCCCGAAAGCTCCATGTTGCGCGCCTTGCGCCTGTCCCAGAGCGACAGCGCTTTCAACACCCGCTCGATGTGGGCATCATCGCGCGGCTTGCCGAACAGCCCGCGCGAAAAGCGGGTGGTGTTGATCACCCGCTCGAACGGTTCGATGGAGATGTCCTGCGGCACCAGCCCGATCAGGGCGCGCGCGGCGCGGTAGTCGGTCACGATGTCGTGGCCGGCCACGGTCACGGTGCCGGAGGTGGGCCGGACCAGCCCGCAGATCGCCGAGATCAGGGTAGTCTTGCCGGCGCCGTTGGGGCCGAGCAGGGCGAGGATCTCGCCTTCCTCGATGTCGAGCGACACGCCTTCCAGTGCGGTCGGCCCCTTCGCGTATCGCTTGGAAAGTGCACTGACCGAGATGATCGCCGCCATGATGCCTGCCCGTCCGTATGCCTGTTTACGTTGCGCCCCCGATTCCGCCGCTGCCCCGATCCCGCGCGGCCTGGGGACCCGGCTGATCCGCCCCGGAAGGAGACATTGCCCGTGCGTCCGGCGGCGGGTACGGGAGCACGCCGCCGGGTCTCAGCGCCTCCGGTCGCGGCGCGAGGACATCGGCTGGAATGCCACGCCCACATGCGCCTCGCAATAGGGCTTTCCGGGCTGCACGGCGAGGCCGCAGAACCAGAATTCCTCGGTGGCCGGATCGCCGATCGGCCATTTGCAGGTGCGTTCGGTCAGCTCCATCAGGCTGAGCTTCTTCGCCTTCTTCTCGACCTCGCGCACCGATGCCAGCGCTTCGGGGCTGATCTCGTTGGCCGAGGGTTGCGGCGGCAGCGGCTGGCCGGCCGGGATGATCTGCTTTCGGGAGGGTGCCGCCGGCCGGGGTTCGGGCTGTGCCGAGGCCTCGGCCGCGGGTTCGGGGGGCGGCGCGGATGCGGCCGCGGCGCGGGGCGTCTTTTCCTTTGCCTCCCTTGCCGGCTTGGAACCGGAGCCGCTGCGGTTCGACAGCCCCAGCCGGTGCACCTTGCCGATCACCGCATTGCGGGTCACGCCGCCAAGCTCCTTGGCGATCTGGCTGGCCGAGAGGCCCTCGCCCCACATCTTCTTCAGCTTTTCAACGCGTTCGTCGGTCCAGGACATCTCGTTTCCTCAGGCGGCTCGTTGGCGTGGCGGGTTTCCCGGCCGGCAGGGCCGGGCTTCTGCCACGGCAGTTCCGGATTGCGGGCGGAGCCAGCTTACATCTTCCGGGCAGGAGGATACAAGCGGGGAAGCCGCGCCGCCGGTGCTCCGGCCGTCTTTCCGGCGGGCCGGCGGCATCCGTTCCGGGCCGGTCCGGAGTGCGCGCGGTCGGGCTCTGGACAAGCGCCCCGCCGCGCGCTATCAGCCCGCCATGAGCATGAGCGCCCCCTCCTCCGCCTTCCGACGCCGACGCTGATGTGTCCCGGCGCCGTGCGCGCCCCCTTCTTCCTGATCGTTATGCCCCGTGCCACGGGCGCCCCCGGGTTTTCCGAAAAGGCTGTTCCGATGATCCCCCCCGTCCTGCCGACCTACAACCGCGCACCGCTTTCCTTCGTGAGGGGCGAAGGTTCCTGGCTCGTGGAGGCCGGCGGCCGACGCTTCCTCGACATGGGCGCGGGCATCGGCGTCAATGCGCTGGGCCATGCCCACCCGGCGCTTGTGGCCGCGCTCGCCGAGCAGGCGCAGGCCCTGTGGCACGTCTCCAACCTCTACCGGATCCCCGCCCAGCAGGCGCTGGCCGAGCGGCTGGTGGAGGAAAGCTTTGCCGATACCGTCTTCTTCACCAATTCCGGCACCGAGGCGCTGGAACTGGCGGTAAAGATGGCGCGCCGGCACTGGCACGCGGCCGGGCGGCCGGAGCGCAGCGAGATCATCGCCTTCGAGGGCGCCTTCCACGGCCGCTCGATCGCGGCCATCTCGGCGGCCGGAAGCGAGAAGCTCGCCGCCGGCTTCGGCCCGCTGCTGCCGGGCTTCCGGCAGCTTCCCTTCGCCGACATGGCCGCGATCGAGGCCGCGATCGACGAAACCACCGCCGCGGTGATCGTCGAGCCGATCCAGGGCGAGGGCGGCATCCGGCCCGCGCCGGATGCCTTCCTGCAACGGCTGCGCGCGCTGTGCGATGCCACCGGCGCGCTGCTGGTCTTCGACGAGGTGCAGTGCGGCATGGGGCGCAGCGGGCGGCTCTTCGCCCACGAATGGGCCGGGGTCGCGCCCGACATCATGATGGTCGCCAAGGGCATCGGCGGCGGCTTTCCGCTGGGCGCGGTGCTGGCCACCGAGCGCGCCGCCGCGGCGATGACGGCGGGCACCCACGGCTCCACCTATGGCGGCAACCCGCTGGGCTGCGCCGTGGGGCTGAAGGTGATGGAAACCGTTGCCGATCCGGCCTTCCTGGCCGAGGTGAACCGCAAGGCCGGCCAGCTGCGCCAGGGGCTGGAGGGGCTGGTGGCCGGGCATCCGCAGATCTTCGCGGAGGTTCGCGGCCGGGGGCTGATGCTCGGGCTCGTCTGCAAGGCGCCCAACGCGGAAGTGGTGCAGGCCGGCTACGAGGAGTGCGTCCTCACCGTGCCCGCCGCCGGCAACGTGGTGCGCCTTCTGCCCCCGCTGACCATCGGCGCGGAGGAACTCTCCGAGGCTGTCGCCCGGCTCGAGCGCGCCGCGCAGCGCCTGCGGGAAACCGCGTGATGCCGTCTTCCGTGCCCTGAACCCCCGGGGTGAACCGCTTCCGATCGGGACGGGAGGAGCGGGCAGCCCCTGCACCCCTTGCAAGAAAGACCTGACATGAATCACTTTCTCGACCTGCACAAGACCGATGCCGCCGCCCTGCGGGCCATCATCGATGATGCCATCGCCATGAAGAAGGCCCGCGCCGGTCGGCCCAGGGGCGCCCCCGATGACGACCAGCCCCTGGCCGGGCGGATGGTGGCGCTGATCTTCGAAAAGCCCTCCACCCGCACCCGCGTCAGCTTCGATGTGGGGGCGCGCCAGATGGGGGCGCAGACGATGGTGCTCTCGGGTTCCGACATGCAGCTGGGCCATGGCGAGACCATCGCCGATACCGCCCGGGTGCTTTCGCGCTACGTGGACCTGATCATGATCCGCACCTTCGAGGAGGCCACGCTGCTGGAACTGGCCGAACACGCCACGGTGCCGGTCATCAACGGGCTCACCAACCGCACCCATCCCTGCCAGATCATGGCCGACGTGATGACCTACGAGGAACACCGCGGCCCGATCAGGGGGCGCAAGGTGATGTGGTCGGGCGATGGCAACAACGTCTGCGCCTCCTTCCTGCATGGCGCCGGGCAGTTCGGCTTCGACTTCACCTTCACCGGCCCGCCGGCGCTGGACCCCGAGCCCGAGTTCGTCGAATTCGCCCGCGCGAAGGGCGTGAAGGTGGAAATCGAACGCGATCCGCTGAAGGCGGTCGAGGGGGCCGATCTGGTGGTTACCGATACCTGGGTGTCGATGCATGACGCTCTCTCCGCCCGGGAGCGTCGCCATAACCAGCTGCGCCCCTACCAGGTGAACGAGCGGCTGATGGCCGCGGCCGCACCGGACGCGCTGTTCATGCACTGCCTGCCGGCCCACCGCGACGAGGAGGCCACCTCGGCGGTGATGGACGGGCCGCAGTCGGTGATCTTCGACGAGGCCGAAAACCGCCTGCACGCGCAAAAGGCGATCATGCGCTGGTGCCTGGGCCTGTAGCGGCCCGCGCGGCCGCCGAAGGCAGGGGCGGCGGGCCGCGAATGGCGTTGCCTGATCCGGGGCTTTGCCCTAGAGCTTGGCGCAGTCCGACAACCCGCCAGAGGTCCGCCATGCGCCTGTCCCGCTATTTCCTGCCGGTTCTGAAGGAAACCCCGGCCGAGGCGAGCATCGTCAGCCATCGCTACATGCTGCGCGCCGGCATGATCCGGCAGGCGAGCGCCGGCATCTATACCTGGCTGCCGCTGGGCTTCCGGGTGCTCCGGAAGATCGAGCGCATCATCCATCAGGAACAGCAGCGCGCCGGCCATGTCCCGATGCTGATGCCGACCCTGCAGTCATCAGATCTGTGGCGCGAAAGCGGCCGCTACGATGCCTATGGCCCGGAAATGCTGCGGATGCAGGACCGGCAGGGGCGCGAGCTGCTCTATACCCCCACCGCCGAGGAGCTGATAACCGACGTCTTCCGCGCTCATGTGAAGAGCTACCGCGACCTGCCGCTGACGCTGTATCAGATCCAGTGGAAGTTCCGCGACGAGATCCGCCCGCGTTTCGGGGTGATGCGCGGGCGCGAGTTCTACATGAAGGACGGCTACAATTTCGACCTCACGAAGGAGGACGCCCTGCACGCCTACAACCGCCACATGGTCAGCTACCTGCGCATCTACGAGCGCCTGGGGCTCAGGGCGATCCCGATGCGCGCCGATTCGGGGCCGATCGGCGGCGACGATACGCATGAGTTTCTGGTGCTGGCCGAAACCGGCGAGAGTGAGGTGTTCTACGACAGCGCGGTTACCGGGCTGAGCCTGGGCGCGCAGCGGATCGACTATGACGACCGGGGCGCTATCGCCGCGATCTGCCGGGAATGGACAACCCCCTACGCCCGCACCGACGAAACCCACGACCCGGAGCTGTTTGCGCGGATTCCCGAGGAAAGGCGCCGGGTCTCGCGCGGCATCGAGGTGGGCCAGATCTTCTATTTCGGCACCAAGTATTCGGAGCCGATGGGCGCCACCGTCACCGACGAGGCCGGCAACCAGGTGCCGGTGCACATGGGCAGCCACGGGATCGGGGTAAGCCGGCTCGTGGGGGCGATCATCGAGGCCAGCCACGACGAGCGCGGCATCGTCTGGCCCGAGGGCGTGACCCCGTTTCACGCGGGCATCGTGAACCTCCGCCAGGGAGATCCGGCCTGCGATGCCGCCTGCGCGGAAATCCATGCGGCGCTGTGCGCGGCCGGGCTGGAACCGCTCTACGACGATCGCGAGGAACGCGCCGGCGCCAAGTTTGCCACCATGGATCTGATCGGCCTGCCCTGGCGGATCACCGTCGGCCCGCGCGGGCTGAAGAACGGCGTGGTCGAGCTCACCTGCCGGCGCACCGGCGAGAGCGAGGAGATGCGTGCCGAAGACGCGGTTGCCCGGGTGCGGGAAATCTATGCGCCGCACCACGAGGCCGGGCTGGTCGAGCCGATGGCGGGCCGCTCCTTCCATACCTGGCTGTAGGCCGGTGTCGCTCGAAGAGGTGGACTGGTCGCGCCTCCCGCCGCCCGTCGATGATGGCGGCGCCGATCACCTTGCGGGCATGGCGCTGCCGGCGCTGGCGCTGCCGGCCACCGACGGGCGCCGGGTTGACCTGTCGGCGCTGCCCGGGCGCACTGTCGTTTACATCTACCCGATGACCGGCCGGCCCGACGTGCCGCTGCCCGAGGGCTGGGACATGATCCCCGGCGCGCGGGGCTGCACGCCGCAGTCCTGCGCCTTTCGCGACCATTTCGCCGAGCTGCGCAGGCTGGGCGTGGCCAACGTGTTCGGCCTGTCGGTGCAGGAGGGCGACTGGCAGCGCGAGGCCGCCGAGCGGCTGCACCTGCCGTTTGCGCTCCTGTCTGATGCGGGCCTGGCGCTGGCCGATGCGCTGAGGCTGCCGCGCTTCCGGGTGGCGGGGATGACGCTTTTGAAACGCCTGACGCTGGTGATCGACGAGGGCCGCATCACCCGCGCCTTCTACCCGGTGTTCCCGCCGGACGCGCATGTGGGCGTGCTGGTCGGCTGGCTGAAAGCCAGCCCCTGATGCCCCTGCTCGTGCGCCCCGGCCCCGAACATCTGCCACAATACATCGCCGCCCTGAAACGCGGCTGGTCGTCCAGCACCACCCGCGATGTTTCCGCTGGGGAATCGGCAATGATCGAGGCAGATGCGCAAGCCTTCCTGGGGTCGATGGATGACCCGGACGCGCTGGCCGGTGACATCGAAAAACCCGATGGCACCATGGTCAAACGCCTGCCCGGCCTGAAACGCTTCATCTGGGACGGGGGCTTTTGCGGCATCGTCAACCTGCGCTGGCAAGAGGGCACCGCGGCGCTGTCGCCCTGGTGCCTGATGCCTGGTGCCTGGGGCCTGGGGCATATCGGATACAGCGTCGTTCCGTGGAAGCAGCGACGCGGGTATGCCACCCGCGCCTTGGCGGAAATCCTGCCGGAAGCGCGAAAGATCGGCCTTGCGCATGTGGAAATTTCGACCGACGTCGGCAACATCCCGTCGCAAAAGGTGATCATCGCCAACGGTGGCGTTTTCGTTAGGGAGGTGACCCGGACCGGCGCGCTTTCCAACGCGGATGGCCTGCTTTACAGGATCGACCTGGCAGCCCGCTGACCTTCACCTTTTCGCAAATATCCCCGCCGGAGGCTCCTGCGGTCGAGACATCGCGCGGCGCAGGCAAGTGAAACGGCGCCGGTGCCGGCCTGACAAGCGGTTGAACCATCGGGGAACTGCTTGACCCCACCGGCCATTGGCCCCACATTCCGCCAAAATCGGCAGGAGCAGCCCTTGGCCACCGGCACCGTCCCGTTTTCCCGCTTCGAATGGATGATCGCCTGGCGCTACCTGCGCGCGCGCCGCGCCGAGGGCGGGGTCAGCGTGATGACCTGGATTTCGCTGATCGGCATCACGCTCGCGGTTTTCGCCCTGATCGCCACGATGGCCGTGCGGGCCGGGTTTCGGGCCGAGTTCGTCGACACGATCCTGGGCACCAACGCCCATGTCACCGTCTATAATGCGGTCTACACCGATGAAAACGGCCGGCGAACCAGGGCGATCCCCGAATTTGACGGGGTGGCCGCAAGGATCGCCGCCATCCCCGGCGTGACCCGTACAGCCCCGCTGATCCGTGGGCAGGTGATGGCCAACATGCGCGACAACAACACCGCGGTTGATGTCTATGGCATCCGGCTGGACGACCTGCTGACCATCCCGCGGGTGGCCCGGCCGCAGGCTGCTCTTGGCGACATCATGCGCTTTGACGAGGGGCTGGCGATCGGCTCGGGGGTGGCGCGCGAACTGGGCGTCGGCGTGGGCGACCGGATCAGGCTGATTTCCCCGAACGGCGTCAGGACGGCCTTCGGCACCAGCCCGCGGGTCAAGAGCTACGAGGTCGTCTACATCTTCACCGCCGGGCGCTACGACATCGACCGCACCCGCGTCTACATGCCCTTTGCCGAGGCGCAGAGCTATTTCAACCGCGACGGCGTGGCCGACGAGATAGAGGTGATGCTGGAAGACCCCGAGAACGTCGATGCCTACGCCCCGGCACTGCTGCGGGCGGCTGGAGAACGCGCCCTGCTGTGGACATGGCGCGACCGCTCGGGCGCGTTCCTGCGGGCGCTCGACATCGAGGACAACGTGATGTTCGTCATCATGGCGATCCTGGTGCTGATCGCGGCGATGAACATCATCTCGGGGCTGATCATGCTGGTGAAGAACAAGGGCCGCGACATCGGCATCCTGCGCACGATCGGGCTGAGCCAGGGGTCGATCCTGCGGGTGTTCTTCATCTGCGGGGCGCTGATCGGGGCGCTGGGCACCTTCTTCGGGGTGATCCTCGGCGTCCTGTTCGCGATCTACATCGACCCGATCTTTTCCTTCGTCAACTATGCCGCCGGCGGCGGGGTGTGGGACCCGTCGATCCGCGGCATCTACACCCTGCCGGCGAAACTGGTCTGGTCGGATGTGGCGGCGGCGGTGGCGCTGTCGCTGGGGCTGTCGTTTCTGGTCACGATCTTTCCGGCGCGCCGCGCGGCGCGGATGAACCCGGTGGAGGCGCTGCGCTATGAGTGATGCTGCGCTATGAGTGATTCGGCGATGCGTGACCCGGTGCTCGAACTGGAGGGAATCGAAAAGGCCTACAACCCCGGCCGTCCGAACGAGGTGCGGGTGCTGCGCGGCGCTTCGCTGACCGTCGCCCGCGGCGAGGTGGTGGCGCTGGTGGCGCCCTCGGGGGCGGGAAAATCCACGCTGCTGCATATCGCCGGGCTGCTGGATACGCCGGATGCGGGACGTGTCGCGCTGAACGGCACCGACATGACCGGGCTTTCGGACCGGCGCCGCACCCGGGCCCGGCGCGAGGAAGTGGGGTTCATCTACCAGTTTCATCACCTGTTGCCCGAGTTCTCGGCGCAGGAAAACATCGTGCTGCCGCAGCTGGCTGACGGCACCGGGCGGGGTGCGGCCGAGGCGCGGGCGCGCGATCTGCTGGAGCGCGTGGGTGTCGGCGGGCGTGCCGACCACCGCCCGGCGCAGCTTTCGGGTGGCGAGCAGCAGCGGGTCGCCTTCTGCCGGGCGCTGGCCAATGCGCCGTCGCTGCTGCTGGCCGATGAGCCGACCGGGAACCTTGACCCGGAAACCGCCGATCAGGTGTTTGCCGTGCTGATGGATCTGGTGCGCGAGACCGGGCTGTCGGCGCTGATTGCCACCCATAACCTTGAACTGGCGGCCCGGATGGATCGGGTGTTGCGGCTGGATCATGGCGTGCTGAGTGCCGGGTGACGCCTGCGGCGCCACCGGTTTTGAGTATTTGAAGCAAGATGAACAGGGGAGCGCGTCATGGCCGGACCGTTGGCGGGTATTCGCATTGTCGAAATGGCCGGGCTCGGGCCGACGCCCTTTGCCGCGATGACGCTGGCCGATTTCGGGGCCGAGGTTGTGCGCATCACACGCCCCGGTGCGCGGCCGCTGATCCCGCAGGAGCCTGACCTGCTGGAGCGCGGGCGCGGGTTTGTCGAGCTGGATCTGAAGTCGGAAGGCGGGCAGGGGGCGGCGCGCGCCCTGATCTCGCGGGCCGACGGGGTGATCGAGGGGATGCGCCCCGGGGTGATGGAACGGCTCGGGCTGGGGCCGGAGGAGATGCTCGCGGCGAACCCTCGGCTGGTATACGGGCGGATGACGGGCTGGGGGCAGCAGGGGCCGCTGGCCGCGCGCGCGGGCCATGACATCAATTACATCGCGCTCACCGGAATGCTGCATGCGATCGGTGGCGAGGATCCGGCGGTGCCGCTCAACCTGCTGGGCGATTTCGGGGGCGGGGGCATCTACCTGGCCTTCGGCATGGTCTGCGCGCTGCTGGAGGCGACGCGCTCGGGGCGCGGGCAGGTGGTGGATGCGGCGATCGTGGACGGGGTTTCGCATCTGGCGACGATGATCCATTCGCTGCGCGCCGCCGGGCTCTGGACCGACCGGCGGCAGGCCAACCTGCTGGACGGGGCGGCGCCCTTCTACACCACCTACCGCTGCGCCTGCGGCGGGCATGTGGCGGTGGGGGCGATCGAGGGAAAGTTCTGGGAGGCGCTGCTGGAGGGGCTGGGGATCTCGGACATGCCGGCGCAGATGGCGGTGGCCGACTGGCCGGTGATGCGCGCCCGCCTGGCCGGGGTTTTCGCCACCCGTTCGCGCGACGAATGGGTGGCACGCTTCGAGGGGACCGATGCCTGCGTCAGCCCGGTGTTTTCCATCGACGAGGCCCGCAAGGCCCCGCACATGCGGGCGCGAGAGGTATTCGGAGCGCACGGACCGAACCCGGCCCCGCGCCTTTCGCGCACGCCGGGGCGGGCCGTCGGCGCAGGGGGGCGGCAGGATGCGGCCGAGATTCTCGCGCGCTGGTCGGGGCGGGGCACGGACCGGCAGGGTTGAGGAGCGGCGGGGGCCGCCGGGCGGCAAGCGGGGCACGCCTTTTCCCTTTGCACCGGCCCGGCCATTCGTGGTGTAATCGTGGCCAGGCAGGACCGACAGGCAAGAGCAGCGCAATGGCAGACGATCTTCTCGCCGCATCCGACCCGCAGGGCTACGATGCCCGCTCCATCGAGGTTCTCGAGGGGCTGGAGCCGGTGCGCAAGCGGCCGGGGATGTATATCGGCGGCACCGACGCGCGTGCGCTGCACCACCTGGTGGCCGAGGTGCTCGACAACGCCATGGACGAGGCGGTGGCCGGCCACGCCAGCCGGATCGAGGTGGAGCTGCACGCCGATCGCTCGGTTACCATCCGCGACAACGGTCGCGGCATTCCGGTGGACCCGCACCCGAAATTCCCCGAGAAATCCGCGCTCGAGGTCATCCTGTGCACGCTGCACGCGGGCGGCAAGTTTTCCGGCAAGGCCTACCAGACCTCGGGCGGGCTGCACGGGGTGGGGGTATCGGTGGTGAACGCGCTCTCCGACCGGCTGCGGGTAGAGGTGGCCAGGGGGCGCGAGCTGTTCGCCCAGGAATTCTCCCGCGGGCTGCCCACCGGGCCGTTGCAGAAGGTGGGGCCCGCCCCCAACCGCCGCGGCACCTCCGTCACCTTTCACCCCGATCCGGAGATCTTCGGGCAGCTGAAGTTCCGCCCCGCACGGCTGATGCAGATGGCCCGCTCCAAGGCCTATCTGTTCTCGGGGGTGGAGATCCGCTGGAAATCCGCCGTGGAGGACGGCGACACCCCGCGCGAGGCGGTCTTCCACTTCCCCGGCGGGCTGGCCGACTACCTGGGAGAGGCCCTGGGCGGGGCCGCCACCTATGCCGAGCGCCCCTTCGCCGGCAAGGTGGAGTTCCGGGAAAAGTTCGGCGAGCCGGGCTTCGTGGAATGGGCGATCAACTGGACGCCGGCGCGCGACGGGTTCATCCACAGCTACTGCAACACCGTGCCCACGCCCGAGGGCGGCACCCATGAGGCCGGCTTCTGGGCGGCGATCCTCAAGGGCATCCGCGCCTACGGAGACCTGGCCGGCAACCGCAAGGCGGGCCAGATCACCCGCGAAGACCTGATCGCGGGGGGGTGTGCGCTGATTTCCGTATTCATCCGCGATCCGGCCTTCGTGGGCCAGACCAAGGACCGCCTGTCCACCGAAAGCGCCCAGAGGATGGTGGAAAACGCGGTGCGCGACCATTTCGACAACTGGCTGGCGGCCGACACGAAATCGGCCGGCGCGATCCTCGATTTCCTGGTGCTGCGCGCCGAGGAGCGTCTGCGCCGGCGCGCCGAGAAGGAAACCGCGCGCAAGTCCGCCACCAGAAAGCTGCGCCTGCCGGGCAAGCTGGTGGACTGCTCCGCGCGCAGCCGCGAGGGCACCGAGCTGTTCATCGTCGAGGGCGACAGCGCCGGCGGCTCGGCCAAGATGGCACGCGACCGGCGCACCCAGGCGCTGTTGCCGCTGCGCGGAAAGATCCTCAACGTGCTGGGGGCGGCCTCGTCCAGGCTGGGCCAGAACGCCGAGATCAACGACCTGTGCCAGGCGCTGGGCGTGGGCATGGGCACGCGGTTCAACCTCGACGACCTGCGCTACGACAGGATCATCATCATGACTGACGCCGACGTGGACGGGGCCCATATCGCCAGCCTCCTGATGACCTTCTTCTTCACCCAGATGCGCCCGCTGATCGACGCGGGCCATCTGTATCTCGCCTGTCCGCCGCTCTACCGCCTGACCCAGGGGGCCAGGCGCGTCTATGCCCTGGACGAGGCCGAACGCGACGCCTGGCTCGCGCGCGGCCTGGGCGGGCGGGGCAAGATCGAGGTGAGCCGTTTCAAGGGCCTGGGCGAGATGGACGCCAAGGACCTGAAGGAAACCACCATGAACCCCGACACCCGCAAGCTGATCCGGGTGACCATCGACGAGGACGAGCCGGGCGAGACGGCGGCACTGGTGGAGCGGCTGATGGGCAGGAAGCCCGAGCTGCGCTTCCAGTACATCCAGGAGAACGCGCGCTTCGTGGAAGAACTGGACGTGTAGCCGCCCGCAGCTGCCCGCGGCCTTGCCCCGGGGCCGGGCCGCCGCGCGCCGGAATGGCGGCGCGGCCGGAATGGCGGCGTGCCGGGTCGCGCGGTCGGTCGCGGCCTTGCCGGCTTGCCGCGCCGGCGGAGCGGGGCTCAGCTGCCGGTGATCGGGGTGCCGGTGACCAGGGTCCACCAGATCTTGCCGTTGGGCTCCTGGAACCAGGCAAAGCCGATCTTGCGTGCCTTCGGGTCCATGATCACGGCGCGGGTGTCCGGCTGCTCCATCCAGGCGGCCAGGGTCTGCAGCTCGGTTTCATAGGATTCCGAGATGTTCTCGCCCAGGACATCGCCGGCGAAGCCGACCCGGCGCGCCCGCTCGAGCGGGGAGGAACCGTCCGAGCCGAAATGCCATGGGCGGTTCTGGATCGACATGTCGCGCGAATGGGTGGCGGCGGCGGCGTTGAGCAGCGGGTCCAGCTCGACCGGCGCCAGCCCGGCGGCCCGGCGCAGCGCGTTGATCGAATCGAGCATCCGGAATTCGATCTCCGCCGTGTCGCCCGGCGCGATCCGGTATATCTTGGGCAGGGGCTTGCCGTCGGGGCCGAAGGTCGTGGTCGGCGCGGCGCAGGCCGAAAGGATGGCCCCGGCCGCCAGGGAAACCGCGAGGAAACGGATCATCTCATGCCACCGCTCGTTGCATTCGTCTGCTGCATCCCGGACAGCCTTAGCCTGTCGGCGGGGCGGGTTCAAATACACAAGACCTCGATGAGAGCGCATGCCGCCCGACGGCGGCTTCCGGGCCGGGGCTGGGGCCGCGCGGGCGGGCAAGTGTTGCTTATTTGACGACAAGGCGCGCGAACTCTTGCCGGGGCGGAAAGTTTTTTCTGGATTCCGGCATCTCTAGTTGCATATAGGCTTTACACGCATCTCATTTGCCGTTGCGGGGCTGTTTCCGCTGTCGGCTTACCTGGAGGATACAATGAAGAAGATCGCACTTGCCGCTGCCATCGTCGCAGTTGCCGCCACCGCCGCCGTGGCCGGTGGCCTGGAAGCCCCGGTCATGGAGGCGCCGGTCATCGTGGAAGAAACCGCGGCCTCCTCGGCCGGCGGGATGCTGGTTCCGCTGATCCTGCTGCTGCTGGTCGCCGCCGCCGTCGCCGGCTGAGCGACCGACGCGGGAACGCGTTTCCGGAGCGTGTTCCCGGAGCGAATGGAGGCAGGGGGCGATCCCGCGGCGGGCGCCCCCTGTTCTCTTTTGTGCCCTCTCGGGCGGTCTTCTTGCGGCACTGCCTGCCTGTGCGGCGCTCGCGGGCGCGCGCTGTGCGGCGTCTGCACGACAGCGGCATCTTTCGCCATCTTTTTTCCCGGCATCCCTTTTCTGCCGACAGCGGCAGCATCGTCCCGCTCATCGCCGCTCCGAATCATTTCCCTGAACACTTCCCTGGCGGCCGCCTGAGGGGGGCGCCCCGACGGCGGCAGCCGCGGTTCCGTCCGGGCGGGCCTCCGTCCGGCGGTTTGCCGAGCGCGCGTTTCCGGGCATATGCAGGTTCCGCCGACCGAGGCCCATATGTCGGGGGACCCACATGTCGGGGTTGGTGATCACGACCGCCCGGGCGCATGCGGGTTCTGCCCGCTCGCCCGCCCGCGGAGCGGGCTGTCAGATCCAGCCGGCGAGGTTCCGGCGCACGATGCCCGCCAAGGCGGCGATATGGGCGTCGTCGTCGTTCAGGCAGGGGATGTAGGTGAAGCTTTCTCCTCCGGCCTGCAGGAAGCTTTCGCGGATCTCCTCGTTGATCTCTTCGAGGGTTTCCAGGCAGTCGGCAGAAAAGGCCGGCGCGATCACGGCGATGCTCCGGTGCCCGGCGCGGGCCAGGCGGGCCACCTCGTCCACGGTATAGGGTTTCAGCCATTCCTCGGGGCCGAAGCGCGACTGGAAGGTGGTCACGATCCGGCCTTCGGGCCAGCCGAGACGCCTTTGCAGCAGCCGGGATGTCCGCTGGCACTGGTCGTGATAGGGGTCTCCCCGGGTGCGGTAGCGCTCGGGCATCCCGTGGTAGGAGGCGATCAGGAGTTCGGGCGGGTGTGGCGCGTCGGCCAGGGTGCGTTCGACGGATTCGGCCAGCGCCCCGATATAGGCGGCATCGTCGCAGTAGGCCGGCACGGTGCGCACTGCCGGCTGCCATGCCTGGCGCATCAGGGCACGGAAGAACTCGTCATTCGCGGTGGCGGTCGTCGCGCCCGCATATTGCGGATACAGCGGGAAGAACAGGATCTTCCGGCAGCCGCGCCCGAGCAGGGCCTGCAGGCGCGACGCGGTGGAGGGGTTGCCGTAGCGCATGCAGAAATCGACCTCGACGCGGGCGCCGAACTCGGGCGCCAGCGCGGCGGCCAGCTTTTCCGTCTGCGCTCTGGTGATCGTCATCAGCGGGCTTTCGTCTGCCTCGGTGTTCCAGATCGAGCGATAGGCCCGCCCCGAGGAGAAGGGCCGTCTGGTCAGGATCACCGTCTGCAGCAGCGGCTGCCATTTCCAGGCCGGGTAGTCGATGACCCGCCTGTCCGAGAGGAACTGGTTCAGGTAGCGCCGCATCGACCAGTAGTCGGTGCCGTCCGGGGTGCCCAGGTTGGCCAGCAGGACACCGATCCGCTCCGGCCCGGTTCCGGCCGTCTCTGCGGAAGCTGACGTTTCTGCGGAAGCTGACGTGGCGGGCGGTTCCGGTTCCGTGGTCATGGCGTGGTTCCCCGTTTTCCGACATGCCCGGCAATAGCGGGTTTTTGCCGGGGTTCAAGGGTGCTGTTCATCCCGGGGAGCGGCGCGGCCGGGCCGGTTCGCCCAGGGGATATTCCCGGGTTCCCAGCGCATCGGCCAGTCTGGCGCTGGCCGAGCCGGGGCGCAGCGGAACGGGCTGGCCGGGGGCCGGGGCCCAGCCGGTCAGCACGATCAGCTCGAAGGTGGCGATCAGGCCTTCGCCATCGGCAAAGCGGCTGCGGTAGCGCCGCTCGGTTTCCCGCAGCAGAGCGCGGGGCATGGGGCGGCGCTCGCGCGCGGCCAGGGCGTTGGTCTCGCCGATCGCGCGCAGATCGTGCAGCAGGCGGCGCAACGAGCGGTAGCGGACATCGATCCGCAGCGAATCGGCCACCGGCATGGCGAGGCCGGCCCGCTGCAGAAGGCTGCCCAGTTCGCGGATATCGGCCATCGGTGCCACCCGTGGCGACAGGCCGCCGGTCACGGCGGTTTCCGCCTCTGCCAGCGCCTGGCGCAGCTCGGTCAGGGTTGCACCGCCGAAAGTGATGCCCAGGAACATCCCGTCCGGTTCGAGCGCCAGGCGCGACTGGACGATCTGGCCCACCGGATCGTTCGCCCAGTGCAGGGCGAGGGCGTGGATCACCAGGTCGTGTTCCGCTTCGCGCAGATCCAGGACTTCGGTATCGGCAATGATCCGGGCCCGGGGAAAGGCTTTCTGCCAGAGCTGCGGCATTCCGGTGACGAGCGCCGCTTTCGTAAAGGTTCTGTTAACCAGTGCCAGTCTTTCCTTGATCTCGGAAACGGCTCTGCGGTGCAGGAAGTCCGCCCCCGTTCCGGCGGCAAGCGCGCGGGCGCGGTGCCGCCGGAGGGCGGCGCGGTCGGTGAGTTTCGGGCGAGGGGGCATCGGCGGGCTCCGGTCGGCTGGAAACGCTGCCGCGGCGCGCAAGGCCGCGGGAGTGAGGAGACATATTGCCGATGAGGGCGGATTGCAAAACCTGCTGAAGGTCATCTTTCCGGATCACTGCCTCTGCTGCGATGCGCCGGTTGCCACGGCGGGCGCCCTGTGCGGGCCCTGCTGGCGCGACACGCCGTTCGTCGCCGGGCCGGTCTGCGACAAATGCGGCGCGCCGCTGATGGAGGATTGCACCCCCGGGCCGGACCGCGCGCGAAAGGGCGGCGCGCGGGCCGAGCCACCTGCGCTCTGCGATGACTGCCTCGCCACCGAGCGCCCCTGGAGCCGCGGACGGGCGGCGCTGCTGTATTCGGGCAATGCCCGGCGGCTGGTTCTCGCGTTGAAACATGGCGACCGGCCCGAGCTGGCGCGCCCTGCGGCCCGCTGGCTGATGGAGGCGGTCCGGCCGATCCTGGATGACGGCATGATCATCGTTCCGGTGCCGCTGCACAGGCGGCGCCTGTGGCAGCGCAAGTTCAACCAGGCGGCGCTTCTCGCGGCCGGGCTGGCGAGGCTGTCCGGCCTGGAGATCCAGCCGCAGGCGCTGGTGCGCGATCGCCCCGGCCGCCGCCAGGAAGGGCTGAACCGCCGCCAGAGGTTTGTCAATCTGCGGGGGGCGATCGTCCCGCACCGGCGCCTGGGTCGGGTGCTGGCCGGGCGCGATGTCCTGCTGGTGGATGACGTGATGACCTCTGGCGCCACGCTGGCGGCGGCAGCCGATGCCTGCCGTGCGGCGGGCGCGGGGAGGATATCCGTTGCGACGCTTGCCCGCGTTGCGCGGGAAGCCTGATACGCTATAGTGCGGCGTCCGGCAGTTCGTCTGCACCAGAGCGGGAAACAGAGGATGAAACCAGTCGAGATCTACACGTCGCCGCTTTGCGGTTTCTGCCATGCCGCCAAGCGCCTGCTTTCCGGCAAGGGAGTCGTCTTCACCGAATACGATGTCTCGGTCGACCCGGACAGGCGGCGGGAGATGATGGAGCGCGCCAACGGCGGGCACACGGTGCCGCAGATCTTCATCGGCGGGCAGCATGTCGGCGGCTGCGACGACCTGTTCGAACTGGAACAGGACGGCAAGCTTGACGAGATGCTGGCGGCCTAGTGCTGCGCGCGGCGCTGATCCAGCTGAACGTGTCGGACGATCCGTCCGCGAACCTGCCGCTGACCGAGTCCCTGATCCGGGAAGCGGCGGGGCAGGGGGCCGGGCTCGTCCTGACGCCGGAAAACACCAACTGCCTGTCGCAGGACAGGGCATGGCAGGAACAGGTGCTGCGCCACGAGCGCGACGATCCGACGCTTGCCGCCCTGCGGGCGCTGGCGCGCGAGCTTTCCGTCTGGCTTCTGATCGGTTCGCTCGGGGTGAAGACGGACTCCCCAGACGGGCGTTTCGCGAACCGCTCCTTCATGCTGTCTCCCGAAGGCGGGGTCGTCGCCCGTTATGACAAGATCCACATGTTCGACGTGCAGCTGAGCCCGCGCGAGACCTTCCGCGAATCTGCCGCCTACCGGCCCGGCGCGCGGGCGGTCCTGGCCCGGACCGCGCCGGCCGACGTGGGTATGACGATCTGCTACGACCTGCGCTTTCCCCGGCTGTTCCGGCGGCTGGCCCGCTCGGGGGCGCAGATCATCGCGGTGCCGGCGGCATTTTCCCCGCTCACCGGAGAAGCCCACTGGCATGTGCTGCTGCGGGCGCGGGCGATCGAGACCGGCTGCTTCGTCCTGGCGCCGGCCCAGAGCGGGGAGCACCCGATCTCGCACGGCACCCCGCGCCGGACCTATGGTCATTCCCTGGCGGTGAACCCCTGGGGCGAGGTGCTGGCCGATGCCGGGGAGGGGCCCGGGGTGACGCTGGTGGATCTGGATCTCGCCGAGGTGCGCCGCGCGCGCCGCCGGCTGCCGGTGCTGGAGCATGAGCGCGATTTCGAGGGACCGCGATGAGTGAGGCGGAAGATCCGCTGGCGGTCTCGCTGTTCAGCGAGATCTTCATGGTCGATCAGCTGGCCCGGGCCCGCCTGGGTCGGGCGCTTCCGAAGGGCATGGAGATCAGCCATTTCTCGGTGCTCAACCACCTTGCCCATGTGCGCAGGGAGCGCAGCCCGGCCCAGCTTGCCCGCACCTTCAACGTGACCCGCGGCGCGATGACGAACACGTTGCACAAGCTGGAGATGGCGGGCCATGTGCATATCCGCCCCGACTGGGACGATGCCCGCCGCAAGTTCGTGGCGATCAGCCCTGCGGGCCGTCAGGCGCGCGATTCCGCGATTGCCGCAATCACGCCGGTGATCCGCGAAGTGGTCGATGCGATCGGGGTGGATCGGGCCCGTGCCGCCCTGCCGGTGCTGCGGGAGCTGCGGTTGCGGCTGGCCGACGAAAGGGGCTGAGGCAAGGGCCGGAGGAAGCGGGCGCGACAGCGGCCCGCTGCGCGGTGGCGGGTCGCCTCGGAGGATCACCTCGGGCGGATGCTGGCGGTGACGTAGTTCACCGAGAGGTCGCTGTCTGAAAGCGACCATTCCCAGCGCAGCGGGTTGAACACGAAGCCCGCGCGATCCACCGGCTCCAGCCCGGCCCGGCGCAGCATGGAATACAGCTCGTCCGGGGTGATGAACTTTCGCCAGTCGTGGGTGCCGCGCGGCAGCCAGCGCATGACGACCTCGGCGCCGATGATCGCCATCAGGTAGCTTTTCGGATTCCGGTTGATGGTGGAACAGATCATCAGCCCGCCCGGGTTCAGCAACTCCCGGCAGGTTGCCAGAAAGGCCGGCGGATCGGCCACGTGTTCGACCACCTCCATGTTCAGCACCACGTCGAAGGTCTCGCCCGCGGCGGCAAGCGCCTCGGCCGTGGTGTGGCGGTAGTCGATCTCGAGCCCGGCCTGGCGCGCATGCACCTGCGCCACCGGGATGTTCCCGGCCGCCGCATCGGCGCCCACCACCTGCGCCCCGAGCCGTGCCATCGGTTCCGAAAGCAGCCCGCCGCCACAGCCGATATCCAGCAGGCGCAGCCCCTCAAACGGCCGGGTCCCGGTCAGGTCGCGGTCGAACTCGGCGGCAATCTGGGCGGTGATGTAATCAAGCCGGCAGGGGTTGAGCATGTGCAGCGGCCTGAACTTGCCGTCCGGGTCCCACCATTCGGCGGCCATCGCCTCGAACTTGGCCACCTCGGCCGGGTCGATGCTGCCGGGGCCGCTGCCCTGCGGGGCGGTGCCGTTCGGGCTGCTGCTGTTCGTTTCGGCGTTCATGGCAGGGCTCCATCTGGGATCCGCAAGTCGGGCCCGGCAGGTGGCGGCCCCGTGCGACAGGGTTTATAGTGTTTGCGATGGACAGGAAAGCAGACCATTCCGCCGGTCTTTCCCCCCTCTACCCGGCGCTGGACCCCTTCGATCGGCGCATGCTCGATGTCGGCGACGGGCACAGCCTGTATGTGGAGCAGTGCGGCAACCCCGACGGCCTGCCGGTGGTCGTCCTGCACGGCGGTCCCGGCGGCGGCTGCAGCCCGGTGATGCGGCGCTACTTCGACCCCGAGGGCTGGCGCATCGTGCTGTTCGACCAGCGCGGCTGCGGCTTGTCGCGCCCTCATGCGGAGGTGCGGGCCAACACCACCTGGCACCTGGTCGCCGACATGGAGCGGATACGCAAGACCCTGGGCATCGGCAAATGGGTGCTGTTTGGCGGCAGCTGGGGGGCGACGCTGGCGCTGATCTACGCCCAGGCCCACCCCGACCGGGTGCTGCACCTGGTGCTGCGCGGGGTCTTCCTGATGATGCAGGACGAACTTGACTGGTTTTACGGCGGCGGGGCGGGGCGGTTCTGGCCCGAGCTGTGGGGCCAGTTCCGAGACATGGTGCCCGAGGAGGAGCGCGATGATCTGATCGCGGCCTACAACAGGCGGCTGTTTTCCGGCGACCAGATGCAGGAAATGCGCTTTGCCCGCGCCTGGACGGCCTGGGAGAACGCGCTGGCCTCGATCGATGGCAGCGGCCGGGCCGGGGCCGGGCCGGCGCGCTATGCCCATGCCTTCGCCCGGCTGGAGAATCACTACTTCCACAACGGCGGTTTCCTGGAGGAGGAGGGGCAGATCCTGCGCGACATGGGCCGGATCGCGCATCTGCCCGGGGTGATCGTTCAGGGGCGCCATGACATGATCTGCCCGCCGCTGTCGGCCTGGCGGCTGCACCGGGCCTGGCCCGGTGCGCGGCTGCGGATGGTGGCGGCTGCGGGCCATGCGATGTCGGAGCCGGGCATTGCGCGTGAACTCGTGCGCGCGACCGACGAGGTCGCCGCCCGCTTCGCGCGCCGCCGCAATCGCTGATGGCCACGGGGCCGCGGTTCTGGAACCGGGTTGCACGGCGCTACGAACGGCTGCGGATTTCCGATGTCGCCGCCTGGGAGGCCAGGCTGGAAAGGACCCGCGAATATTTCACCCCGGAAAGCGAGGTGCTCGAAATCGGCTGCGGCACCGGCACCGCGGCGGTGCTGCACGCGCCGCATGTGCGCCGCATCCGGGCGGTGGATTTTTCGCAGGACATGATCGCCATCGCCCGCGACAAGGCCCGCGGGGCCGGGGTGGACAACATCGACTTCGAGATCGGCTCGCTCGAGGATCTCGACGCCGCACCGGAAAGTTTCGACGTGATCCTGGCGATGAGCATCCTGCACCTGCTGGACAACCGGCGCGAGGCGATCGCGCGCCTGTTCGAGCTGCTCAGGCCCGGCGGCGTGCTGGTGTCTTCCACCCCTTGCCTGCGCAGGACGCCGGCTGCGGGGACGATCCTTTTGCTGGGCCGGGCGCTGCGGATCCTGCCGGCGATCAGTTTTCTGAACAGGGGCACCCTGCTGGCCGAGTTTCGCGCCGCCGGCTTCGGGATTGAAGAGGAATGGCTGCCCGGCAAGGGGCTGGCCCTGTTCGCGGTGGCGCGAAAACCGGACCGAGGCAGTCCGCGTGGATCGTCCCGAGGGCGGCGCCCGCCCTGTAGGGCGGGTCCTGGCCACGGCCTCTGCCACTTACGCCTTGCATCCTGCGCCCATCCCCCCTATATCGCTTTCAACAGCGGCGCGTCGGCTTCCACCCCCGAGGCTCCACCGGAAATTCTGACGGGCCGCGCGCCCGTTTTTTTGTGCCCGAAAGGCCCCCGCCGATGAATGACCTCGTCGCCAGAGCCGCGATCGACCGGCGCCTTGCCGACATCGTTCGCCCCGTGATCGAAAGCATGGGGTTCGAACTGGTGCGCATCCGGCTGATGGGCGGCAGGACCCGCACGGTGCAGATCATGGCCGAACGCCCCGGAGGAGGCATCGAGGTGGACGACTGCGCCGAGATCTCGATCGCGGTGGGCGCGGTGCTGGATGTGGAAGACCCGATCGAGGAAAACTACACGCTGGAAGTGTCGAGCCCCGGCATCGACCGGCCGCTGACCCGGCTCAAGGATTTCGAAGCCTGGGAGGGATACGAGGTCAGGCTGGAAACCGGCGAACCGATCGACGGCCGCCGCCGGTTCAAGGGCGTGCTGGCCGGTGTCGAGGGCGACGAGGTGCTGCTGAACATCGACGCCGGCACCATAGGGCTCAAATTCGACTGGCTCAGCGACGCCAAGCTGGTTCTGAGCGACGATCTGATCCGCGAAATGCTGCGCCAGCGCAAGGCCGCCGGCGTGATCGACGAAGATAAATACGACGAAGTGGAAACCGACCCCGGTTCCGAGGAGGACTGAAAAGATGGCCATCACATCCGCGAACCAGCTCGAGCTGCTGCAGACCGCAGAGGCCGTTGCGCGCGAAAAGATGATCGACCCGGCGCTGGTGATCGAGGCGATGGAGGAATCCCTCGCCCGCGCCGCCAAGAGCCGCTACGGCGCGGAAATGGACATTCGCGTGTCGATCGACCGCAAGACCGGCAGGGCGACCTTTACCCGCGTGCGCACCGTGGTCGCGGACGACGAGCTTGAAAACTACCAGGCCGAACTGACCGTGGAGCAGGCGAAACAGTATCTGGACGACCCGAAGGTGGGCGATACCATCGTTGACGAGGTGCCGCCGGTGGAAATGGGCCGGATCGCCGCGCAGTCGGCCAAGCAGGTGATCCTGCAGAAGATCCGCGAGGCCGAGCGCGACCGCCAGTACGAGGAATTCAAGGACCGCGCCGGCACCATCATCAACGGTATCGTCAAGCGCGAGGAATACGGCAACGTCATCGTCGATGTGGGTACCGGCGAGGCGATCTTGCGGCGCAACGAAAAGATCGGCCGCGAAAGCTATCGCCCGAACGACCGGATCCGCTGCTACATCAAGGAAGTGCGCCGCGAACAGCGCGGGCCGCAGATCTTCCTGTCGCGCACCGCGCCGGAATTCATGGCCGAGCTGTTCAAGATGGAAGTGCCGGAAATCTACGACGGCATCATCGAGATCAAGGCGGTTGCCCGCGACCCGGGCTCGCGCGCCAAGATCGCGGTGATCAGCTACGACAGCTCGATCGACCCTGTGGGCGCCTGCGTCGGCATGCGCGGCTCGCGCGTCCAGGCGGTGGTGAACGAGCTTCAGGGCGAGAAGATCGACATCATCCCCTGGAACGAGGATGCGCCCACCTTCCTGGTGAACGCGCTGCAGCCGGCCGAGGTCACCAAGGTCGTGCTGGATGAGGACGCCGGCAAGATCGAGGTGGTCGTGCCCGAGGAGCAGCTTTCGCTGGCCATCGGCCGGCGCGGGCAGAACGTGCGCCTGGCCAGCCAGCTGACGGGGCTCGATATCGACATCCTGACCGAGGAGGAAGAAAGCAAGCGCCGTCAGGCCGAGTTCGAGGAACGCACCAGGCTGTTCATGGACACGCTGGACCTGGACGAATTCTTCGCCCAGCTGCTGGTGGCCGAAGGCTTTGCCACGCTGGAAGAGGTCGCCTATGTCGATCCCGAAGAGCTGGTGGTGATCGACGGAGTCGATGAGGAAACCGCCGCCGAGCTCCAGGCCCGCGCCCGCGATCACATCGAGGAACAGAACCGCAAGGCGCTTGAGCGCGCGCGCGCGCTCGGCGTGGAGGACAGCCTGATCGCCTTCGAGGGGCTGACCCCGCAGATGCTCGAAGCCCTGGCCGAGGACGGCATCAAGACGCTGGAAGACTTCGCCACCTGCGCCGACTGGGAACTGGCCGGCGGCTGGACGACGGTGGACGGCGAGCGGGTCAAGGACGAGGGCATTCTCGAAAAGTTCGATGTCAGTCTCGAGGAGGCCCAGAATCTGGTGATGACGGCACGGGTGCAGCTGGGCTGGGTGGATCCGGCCGATCTGGAAACGGACGGCGCGGACGGGGACGCGGCCGCCGGCGTGGACGGGCCGGAGGGTGCGGAAGCGACGGGCGAGGCGGCGGAAGCCGCCGCCGATGCCGACGCCGATGCCGGGGCCGGGCGGGCCGGAGGCGGGACCTGAGCCGGCACCGGGAGGGCTCTCCGATGGGGCGCGGCGGGCGCAGGCAGGAGCGGAACGGACCCGAGCGGCGGTGCATCGCAACCGGCAGAAGCCGCCCCCGGCAGGAGCTCGTCCGCTTCGTCATCGGGCCGGACGGCACCCTGTGCCCGGATGTTCTGGGGCGGCTGCCGGGGCGCGGGATATGGGTTTCTGCCGACCGGCAGGCGCTGGAAACGGCCATCCGCAGGGGGCTGTTCGCGCGCGCGGCAGCAGCGGCGGGAGCGGCAGGCGCGGCGGTGAAGATCCCCGAGGACCTGCCCGGCGATGTGGAGCGGCTGCTGGCGCGCCGGGTGGTCGAACTGGTGGCGCTCGCGCGCAAGGCCGGCTGTGCGGTTGCCGGCTTCGAACGGGTGAAGCGCTGGCTGGCCGAGGGCCGCGTGCAGGTGCTCCTGCAGGCCGCCGACGGTTCGGCCCGTGGCAAGGGCAAGCTGTGGACGCCGCAGGGCGGGCGCTTCTTCGGGATGCTCGGCTCGGCGGAATTGGGTTTGGCATTCGGGCGCGAAAGTGTGATACATGGCGCGCTTGCGGCTGGTGGACTCGCAACGCGTGTTGTAGAGGATGCTACGCGGCTTGTGGGTTTCCGCGGCATTGACGGCGGGCAGACCCGCCGGGAAGGTAAGACGACGAGATGAGCGATACAGACGGCAAGAAACCCCTCGGCCTGCGTGGCGGCCTCCGGTCCGGTCAGGTGAAGCAGAGCTTCAGCCACGGCCGGACGAAGAATGTCGTGGTCGAGACCAAGCGCAAGCGCGTGGTGGTTCCCAAGCCGGGGGCCAGGTCTGCCGCGGTGAAGCCGGCCGCCGGAACGCCGCCGGGCGGCGACCCGAAGAAACGCCCGGCCGGGCTTTCCGAAGCCGAGATGGAGCGTCGGCTGAAGGCACTCAGGGCGGCCAAGGCCCGCGAGGCAGAGGAAGAGCACCGCCGCCGCGAGGAGGAACTGAAGCGCGAGCGCGAGCGCCAGCGCCGCCGCGAAGAGGCCGAGGCGCGGGAACGCGAGGCGCGTGAGCGTCAGGAACTGGCTCGCCGGAAGGCGGAAGAAGAAGCCCGCAAGCAGGAAGAATCCCGCGCCGGGGCCGGCCGCAGGGCGCCGGCCCCCGCCTCCGCGCCGGCCCCCGCCTCCGCGCCGGCCCCCGCCCCCGCGCCGCCGCCGGCCGGAGCGCGCCCCGGGGGGCGCCCGGCCCCGCGCAAGGGGGAACGCGAGCGCGAACAGCGGCGCGACGGCAAAGGCAAGGCCATGCGCGACGGCGGCGGCCGGCGCGCGGGCAAGCTGACGCTGAACCAGGCGCTGGCCGGCGGCGATGGCGGCCGGCAGCGCTCCCTTGCCGCGATGAAGCGCAAGCAGGAGCGTGCCCGGCAGAAGGCGCTGGGCGGCAGCGAGCCGCGCGAGAAGGTGGTGCGCGAGGTGCAGGTGCCCGAAACCATCGTGGTGCAGGAGCTTGCCAACCGCATGGCCGAACGGGTGGCCGATGTGGTCAAGGCGCTGATGCAGAATGGCATGATGGTCACCCAGAACCAGTCGATCGACGCCGATACCGCCGAGCTCATCGTCGAGGAGTTCGGTCACAAGGTCGTCCGGGTTTCCGATTCCGATGTCGAGGATGTCATCAAGACGGAAGAGGACCGCCCCGAGGATCTGAAGCCGCGCCCGCCGGTGATCACCGTGATGGGCCATGTGGACCACGGCAAGACATCGCTTCTGGATGCGATCCGCAACACCAAGGTCGTGGCCGGAGAAGCCGGCGGCATCACCCAGCATATCGGCGCCTATCAGGTGGAAACCGGCGACGGCACCGTGCTCACCTTCCTCGACACGCCCGGCCACGCCGCCTTTACCTCGATGCGGGCGCGCGGCGCGCAGGTGACCGATATCGTCGTTCTGGTGGTCGCGGCCGATGATTCGGTGATGCCGCAGACGGTCGAGGCCATCAACCACGCCAAGGCGGCCGGGGTGCCCCTGATCGTGGCGATCAACAAGATCGACCGCCCGGGGGCCGACCCGGACAGGGTGCGCACCGAACTTCTGCAGCACGAGGTGATCGTCGAGAAGATGTCGGGCGAGGTTCTGGACGTGGAGGTTTCCGCGATCAACGGCACCGGGCTCGACCAGCTGCTGGAGGCGATCGTCCTGCAGGCCGAACTGCTCGACCTCAGGGCCAATCCCGACCGGGAGGCCCGGGGCGCGGTGATCGAGGCCCAGCTCGATGTCGGCCGCGGGCCGGTGGCCACGGTTCTGGTGCAGAACGGCACCCTGCATCAGGGTGACATCTTCGTGGTCGGCGAGCAGTGGGGCAAGGTGCGGGCGCTTGTCAACGACAAGGGCGAGCGGGTGAAGTCGGCCGGGCCGTCGGTTCCGGTGGAGGTGCTGGGGCTGCACGGCACCCCCGAGGCCGGCGACGTGCTCAATGTGGTCGAGACCGAGGCCCAGGCCCGCGAGATCGCCGAATACCGCCGCGAGAAGGCCAAGGAAAAGCGGGCCGCCGCCGGCGCCGCCGCGACCCTGGAACAGCTGATGGCCAAGGCCAGGGCAGACGAGAACGTGGCAGAACTGCCGATCGTGGTGAAGGCGGACGTTCAGGGGTCGGCCGAAGCCATCGTCCAGGCGATGGAAAAGATCGGCAACGACGAGGTGCGGGTGCGGGTCCTGCATTCCGGTGTCGGGGCGATCACCGAAACCGACATCGGCCTGGCCGAGGCCTCGAACGCGCCGGTCATCGGCTTCAACGTGCGGGCCAATGCCAGCGCGCGCAAGGTGGCCAACCAGAAGGGGGTGGAGATCCGTTACTATTCGGTGATCTACGACCTGGTTGACGACGTGAAGGCGGCGGCCTCGGGGCTGCTTTCGGCCGAGGTGCGTGAGAACTTCATCGGCTATGCCGAGATCAAGGAGGTTTTCCGTGTATCCGGCGTCGGCCGGGTCGCTGGCTGTCTCGTGACCGAGGGCGTGGCCCGCCGCTCGGCCGGGGTGCGGCTTCTGCGCGACAATGTGGTGATCCACGAGGGCACGCTGAAAACGCTCAAGCGCTTCAAGGACGAGGTGGCCGAGGTGCAGTCCGGCCAGGAATGCGGCATGGCCTTCGAGAACTACGACGACATCCGCAAGGGCGATGTCATCGAGATCTTCGAGCGCGAGGAGGTCGAACGCCGCCTCGACTGAGCCGTTGCCGGTGAGGGGGTGCCGGTGAGGGGGTGCCGGTGAGGGCCGGCGAGGCGCGGGAAACCTGGCGCGGAACCGGCGGACCGGTCGGCACCAGCGACAGGTCGGCGCCGGCACGGCGAAGGGGGCGACAAAGGGGGCGGATGCGCTGCACCTGCCCCCCTGTCCCTGCTCGCTTCCCGCCTGTCTGCTGTTCTGCGATCCGTTCCCTGACCTGCCGTCGCTCCGCCTGTCGGCGGCGCTGCGGCGACGGCGGGCGTCCGGCTTCAGGAACCCGCAGGAGAAACCGGCGCCCCCTGGAACAGCCGTTCGCCGACCCGCACCATGATCCGCCCGTCATCCAGCCTGCGCACGAAGACGCCCTGAACGTAAACGCAGCTGCCCAGCAAGATTGTCCGAAGCATAGAAACTCATCCCCCAAGTTCCCAGATGCTCTCTTTCTGAAGGAAACGGAAACAGAATGCGAGCATGATCTGCGCTGTTTCCGAAATGCGCGACTTTTCGCCTATAGGTAGAGTTTTCGTTGCCGGCGCCGGGCTTCCGCCGGTTTCGCACGGTCGGCGGGGCCGGTCGGGTTCAGAGCAGCTCGCGCAGGGCGGGGATCAGCGGCGCGTCGGCCGGCGGCATCGGGTAGCGGGCCAGATCCCGTGCCGCCACCCATGCCAGCTTCTGGCCTTCGGCGGGGCGGGCGATGCCCTTCCACTTGCGGCAGACGAACAGCGGCATCAGCAGGTGGAAGTCGTCGTAGCCGTGGCTGGCGAAGCTCAGCGGCGCCAGGCAGCTCTGCCAGGTATCGATGCCGAGCTCTTCGCGCAGTTCGCGGATCAGGGCCGCTTCGGGGGTCTCGCCGGGTTCGACCTTGCCGCCGGGAAACTCCCAGAGGCCGGCCATGTGCCTGCCCGCGGGGCGCTGCGCGAGCAGGACCCGCCCGTCCCTGTCCACCAGGGCCACCGCGGAAACCAGCACGATCCTCACCGGCGCCTCATGAGCGGTAGTCCGCGTTGATTTCGATGTAGCGGGCCGTGAGATCGCAGGTCCAGATCGTGGCCCGCCCCGGCCCGAGCCCGAGATCGACCGTGATGGTCAGCCGGTCGTTCTTCATGTATCCGGCGCCTTCTTCCTCGCGGTAGCCCGGCGCGACCCAGCCGTTTTCCGCAACCAGGATGTCCCCGAAGCGAATGCTGAGCCGGTCCCGTTCGGCCCTGGCGCCGGCCTTGCCGACGGCCATGACGATGCGGCCCCAGTTCGGATCCTCGCCGGCGATGGCCGTCTTGACCAGCGGCGAATTGGCGATCGCCAGTGCCACCCGGCGCGCATCGGCGTCCGAGGCCGCTCCGGTGGCGCGGATTTCCACGAACTTGCTTGCACCCTCGCCGTCCATCACGATCTGATGGGCGAGGCTCAGCATCACCTCGTGCAGGGCGGCGCGCAAGTGCACGGCGCCGGGGTCGTCCGGGCCGCGCAGCGACGCGCCGCCGGCCTGGCCGGTGGCGCAGAGCAGCACGCTGTCCGAGGTCGAGGTGTCGCTGTCCACCGTGATGCAGTTGAACGTCTGCGCCGCGAGTTCGGAAAGCATCTCCTGCAGGAACGGCCGGGCCACCCTTGCGTCGGTGAAGATGCAGGCCAGCATCGTGGCCATGTCCGGGGCGATCATGCCCGAACCCTTGGCAAAACCCGAGACCGTGACCTGTGCGCCGCCCAGCTCCAGCCGGCGCCCGGCGCCCTTGGCGAAGGTGTCCGTGGTCATGATCGCGCGCGCCGCGGCGGGCTGGTTCGCTTCGGACAGGCCGTCGGCCAGCGCATCCAGCACCGCGGTGATCCGGCCGTGGGGGAGCGGTTCGCCGATCACCCCGGTCGAGGCGGTGAAGACCCGGCTTTCGGACAGATCCAGGCGCCTGGCCAGCGCCCGGCAGATGGTCGAGACGGCCTCGGTGCCGCGGGCGCCGGTGAAGGCGTTCGCATTGCCCGAGTTGATCAGGATCGCGGCCTTGCCGCTTCCGGCCGGGGCGGCGATCTTGGCCTGGCAGTCCAGCACCGCCGCCGAGCGCGTGGCCGAGCGGGTAAAGACCCCGGCCACGGTGCTGCCCGCTGCCAGCTCGGCGAGCATGACATCATCCCGGCCGTGGTATCTGATCCCCGCCGCGGCGCTGGCAAAGCGCGCGCCGGGCACGGGCAGCAGGCCTTCGAGCTCGGTTTCCGGCGCCAGGGGCGATTTCCGGGGAGCGTTCGGGTTCATGCCGGCCCGCCGCCGCGTTCAGTCTTCCAGGAGCGCGTCGTTGCGCAGGGTTTCGGGGCCGAAACCGGGCACCTCGAGGCGCCGGATGTCGGCCTTGCCGGTCAGATCGTCGAGCAGCCGGCGGAGGATGTCGGCCTGGAGCTCGTCGATGATCTCGCCGCGCACCTCTTCAAGAGGCGGAGCGTCCTTCAGCCGGGTCTCGTTCAGCCGGATCACGTGCCAGCCGAACTGGGTCTGGACGGGGGGCGAGATCTGGCCGGGTTCCAGCGCCCGCACGGCGTCCTCGAACGGCTTGACCATCATGCCGGTTCCGAACCAGCCGAGCGCGCCCCCGTTGGGCCCCGAGGGACCCGTGGAGCGCTCCCGGGCGAGTTCGGCGAAATCCGCACCGCCTTCCAGCGCCTCGATCAGCTCCAGCGCCTCTTCCTCGGTGGCCACGAGGATATGCGCCGCATTGTACTCGGTTTCCGGCGCGGCATTGGCGAAGCGTTCCTCGTAGGCGGTCCGGATCGCCTCTTCGGTGAGCGCCTCGCTCACCAGCGTCTGGATCGCCGCGCCCGCCAGCAGCGCCCGGCGCTCGTTTTCCAGCTGCAGCCGCACCGAAAGCGGCGGCGCGGAAACGGTCTGGGCCAGGACGGTCTGGTTGATCGCCTGATCCATCATCGCGTCGAACAGAACCTCGTCGGGGAGCGCCTGATACTGCTGGGGCAGGTTCCGGCGCATCAGGATCAGGTGGCCGACGGTGATCTCGGTTCCGTTCACGGTGGCGACAACGGTCTGCGCCGACACTTCCTGCGAGAGCGCCGGGGAGGCGAACGCGGCGGCAATCAGCAGGCCGGCAACTGCGTGGGTGGCTCTGGGCATCGTCTACTCCTTGCTGCTGCCCCCCGATTGCGCGACATTGACACCATCAGGGCAGACCCTTACATCGCCTGAGGGCCCGGGAGGCTGTCGTTCTCGCCCTTCTATGGTGCGCAGCGGAGATCGACAAGAGCCCGTTGCCAGCAAGGGCCCGTCGCCAGGCGGGGCGCAACATGGTTCAGGCGGAGAGCAGATGCTGGGTTTAGGAACGCTTGCCAGGAAGGTATTTGGCACCCCGAACGACCGCCTGATCAAGGCGATCCGCCCCGTTGTCGAGAGAATCAACGCGCTCGAGCCGGAATTCGAGAAGCTCTCGGATGAGGAGATCCGGGCCCGGACGGAAGACCTGCGCCGGCGGGCGCAGGGGGGAGCGGATCTGGCCGACCTGCTGCCCGAGGCCTTCGCCAACTGCCGCGAGGCGGCGCGCCGGGCGCTGGGGCTGCGGGCCTTCGACGTGCAGCTCATGGGCGGCATCTTCCTGCATCAGGGGAAGATCGCCGAAATGAAGACCGGCGAGGGCAAGACCCTGGTGGCCACCTTCCCGGCCTATCTGAACGCGCTGACGGGCAGGGGCGTTCATATCGTCACCGTGAACGATTACCTGGCGCGGCGCGATGCCGAGTGGATGGGCAAGGTCTATTCCGCGCTGGGGCTGACCACCGGGGTCGTCTATCCGCAGCAGCCCGAGGAGGAAAAGCGCGCGGCCTATGCCGCCGATGTGACCTACGCCACCAACAACGAGCTCGGCTTCGACTATCTGCGCGACAACATGAAGTCCGAGCTGAAGGACATCAACCAGCGCCATCACAACTTCGCGATCGTGGACGAGGTGGACAGCATCCTGATCGACGAGGCGCGCACGCCGCTCATCATTTCCGGCCCGGCCCAGGACCGTTCCGAACTCTACATCACCATCGACAGGCTGATCCCCGAGCTGGACGAAGAGCATTTCAGCATCGACGAGAAGACCCGCAACGTCACCTATACCGACGAGGGCAACGAGTTTCTGGAGCGGCGGCTGCACGAGGCCGGGATCCTGCCCGAGGGGCAATCGCTCTATGATCCGGAATCGACCACCATCGTCCACCACGTGAACCAGGGCCTGCGTGCGCACAAGCTGTTCCAGAAGGACAAGGACTATATCGTGAAGGATGGCGAGGTCGTCCTGATCGACGAATTCACCGGCCGGATGATGCCCGGCCGGCGCCTGTCCGAGGGGTTGCACCAGGCGATCGAGGCCAAGGAAGGCGTGCCGATCCAGCCCGAGAACGTCACCCTGGCCTCGGTGACCTTCCAGAACTACTTCCGCCTCTATGACAAGCTCGCCGGGATGACCGGCACCGCCGCCACCGAGGCCGAGGAATTCATGGAAATCTACGGCCTCGGGGTGGTCGAGGTGCCCACCAACCGCCCCGTTGCCAGGGTGGACGAGCATGATCAGGTCTATCGGACGGCGGCCGAGAAATACCGGGCGATCGTGGAAGAGATCGGCCGGGCACATGAAAAGGGGCAGCCGGTGCTTGTCGGGACGACTTCGATCGAGAAGTCCGAATACCTGTCCGGCCTGCTGAAGAAGGCGGGAATTCCCCATAACGTCCTGAACGCCCGCCAGCATGAAAGGGAAGCGCAGATCGTGGCCGAGGCCGGCCGCTTCGGCGCGGTGACCATCGCCACCAACATGGCCGGGCGCGGCACCGACATCCAGCTCGGCGGCAACGTGGAAATGAAGGTCCTGGAAGCGCTGTCGGCCGAACCGGACGCCGACCCGGAGGAAATCCGCCGGCGGATCGAGGCCGAGCACGCCGAGGAACGGCAGAAGGTGCTGGAGGCCGGCGGGCTCTACGTCCTGGGGACCGAGCGGCATGAAAGCCGCCGCATCGACAACCAGCTGCGCGGCCGTTCGGGGCGGCAGGGCGACCCGGGGCGTTCGTCCTTCTTCCTGTCGCTCGAGGACGACCTGATGCGCATCTTCGGCTCGGACCGGCTGGATGCGGTGCTCGGGAAGCTGGGGATGAAGGAGGGAGAGGCGATCGTCCACCCCTGGGTGAACAAGTCCCTGGAAAAGGCCCAGGCCAAGGTCGAGGGGCGCAACTTCGACATCCGCAAGCAGCTGCTGAAGTTCGATGACGTGATGAACGAGCAGCGCAAGGTGATCTTCGCCCAGCGGCGGGAGATCATGGAATCGGGAGATCTCTCCGGGATCGTCGAGGACATGCGCCACCAGGTGATAGACGATCTGGTCGATCGTCACATCCCGGAAAACAGCTACCCCGAGCAGTGGGACGCCGAAGGCCTGTATGCCGCCGTGCTGGAGCGGCTGGGGGTGGATGTGCCGGTGGTCGAATGGGCGGCCGAGGAAGGGGTGGATGACGAGGCCATCCGCGAAAGGCTGTATGAGGCCTCCGACAGGATGATGGCAGAAAAGGCCGTGGCCTTCGGCGCCGAGACCATGCGCAGCATCGAGAAGCAGTTCCTGCTGCAGACCATCGACGAGAAGTGGCGCGAACACCTGCTGAAGCTGGAGCATCTGCGTTCGGTGGTGGGCTTTCGCGGCTATGCCCAGCGCGACCCGCTGAACGAATACAAGAGCGAGGCGTTCCAGCTGTTCGAGGGGATGCTCGATTCCCTGCGCGAGGATGTGACCGGCAAGCTCGCCCGGGTCCGCCCGATGACGCCGGAAGAGCAGGAAGAGATGCTGCGCCAGATCGCGGCCCGCCAGGCGGCCATGCAGCGCGCGGCGGCCGCCGCCGTTCCTGCGGGAGGCGCACCGGCACCCGCATCCGCCGCCGATGCCCGGCCCGGCTTCGATGAAGGCGACCCCTCCACCTGGGGCAATCCGGGCCGGAACGATCGCTGCCCCTGCGGCTCGGGCAAGAAGTTCAAGCACTGCCACGGGCGGCTCGTCTGAGGCCCGGCGGGGCAGGAGCCGCGCCTGCCCCGGCAAGTGACGTGACGCCTTGCCGGCAGGTGCGCTGGCATCGGGTCGTCCGGGGACGGCAAGCCCGGGCGCGCGGTGCCGGCAGGTGCGCCGGAAACCGGGGCCGCCCTGCCTTCCCGGATCGTTAGAATTGTCGCTGAAATTGCTGCACCGGGGCCGGAAGAGGCCAGTTTTGGCCACATGATCGGCAGAATCCGGTGCCAGAACCGATGCCGGACCCTCTGAAACGGCAATTCGGCGAGGTATCGATGCGCGGTAGAACCCGGCTGGTTTTCCTGATTGCCGCGATCGGCATCGTCGCGGCGGCCGGGTATGTCGCCCGCAATGGCGGGGCGAAGGCGGCCCGCGCGCCGCAGGCGCATGTGGAAACCTGGCCGGCCCCGCCCCGTCCGCGCCCGCTGCCCGCGATCCTGCTCGATGATGCGATCACGCTGCCCGGGAGCAGTTCCCGGCCCGCGCGCCCCGCCCCGTCCCGGCTGGTTCCGGCCGGCCTTCCGGGCGGGGCCTTTGGGGCGGAAGACGGCTTGCCGGGGCCGACCTTCGCCGGCGGCTGCGCCCCGGGGCTGGAGGCGGTGCCGGCGCCGGGAGCGATGGTCCGACTGACGCTTTCGGCACCCTGCCATGCGGGCCGGCGCGTGGTGCTTTCGCATGCCGGGCTGCGCTTTGCGGAACTGACCGATTCGGCAGGCCGGCTTTCCGTGGAGGTTCCGCTGCTCGATCCGGCGGCGGTGTTCCGGGCGGAACTGGCCGACGGAGCCGGGCTGCAGGTGCGGGCCCCGGATGTCGCCGGGGCGGACGCATACGAACGGGTGGCGATCGCATGGAGCGGGCCGCCGGCGCTGGCCCTCCACGCCCTCGAAGCCGGCGCCGGATCCGGGGGTTCCGGCCATGCCCGGGCCGAGGCGGCAGATGTCCCGACCGTCGCCGGGGGGGTTCTGACACGCCTGGGCAACCCCGATATCGAGAACCCGGAGCTGGCCCTGGTCTATTCCTTCCCCCGGGCCCGGGGCGAGGGGGAAGGTTCGGTCCGGGTGCTGGCCGAGGCGGCGCTGACCCCGCAAAGCTGCGGGCGCGCCTATGCGATGAGCGCGCTTCAGGTCCCGGCCGGTGGCCCGCCGCAGGGCATGGAGGTCAGATTCGCCCTGCCGGAATGCGGTGAGGAGGCCGGATATATCCAGTTGCAGAATCTGTTCCGGGACCTGAAGATCGCACGCAACCGAGAGTGATCGGAAGGTATCGGGATGAGGTGGTTGCGCGCCGCTCTTGCCGCCGCATTTGCGGCGACATGGCCTTGGGCACCTCTTGTCGCCCAGGATGTCACGCTCAGCGCCCGCGACGGCTCGGTTGAAATCACCGGCACGCTGCTGCGTTATGACGGCGAGTTCTACCGGGTCCGGACGGAATTCGGCACCCTGACGGTTGACGGCTCTGCCGTGCGCTGCGCCGGGCCCGGCTGCCCGGATCTGGAGGCCTATGTGGCCGAGCTCACCTTCTCGGGGGCGGCGTCGATGGCGCGCTTCCTGCTGCCACCCCTGTTGGAGGCATTCGCCGAGCGGCAGGGCTACCGGCTGAGCCGCCGCGAGGAGGAAGGCGCCGGCGTCCTGTTCGTGCTGAGCGATCCCGAAGACGGCACCCCGGTGGCGCGGTTCCTGGTGCGGGCGACCGACAGCGATGAAGGGATCGCCGCGCTTGTGGCCCGCGAGGCGGATGTCGCGCTGTCCGCCCGCCCGGTCTCTGCGGAGGAGGATGTGCTTGCCGCCGAAGCGGGGCTGGGCCGGCTGTCCGCGCCGGCGCAGAACCGGGTCGTGGCGCTCGATGCGCTGGTGGCGGTGGTGTCGCCGCGCAATCCGGTGCGGGAGGTCTCGCCCGGGCAGCTGGCGCGGATCTTCGCCGGCGCGCTGGACAGCTGGCGCCCGCTCGGGGGGGCGGATGCCCCGATCGACCCTTTCCTGCCAGCCGCGGATGCCGGGGTGCTGCGGGTGTTCGAGCGGCGGATCATGCAGCCGGAGGGGCTGCGCCCGGCAGGGCGGGTCAGGTATTTCGAGAACCCCCGGGAGCTGGCGCATGCGGTCGGGCGCAACCCGCTGGCCCTCGGGCTGACCCTGCGCTCGGCATCCGGGGATGGCCGGGTGCTGCTGTTGAGCGGGGGGTGCGGCTTTCGCGCCGCGCCGAGCCCGGAGGCGCTCAAATCGGGTGACTATCCGCTGACCGTTCCGCTGTTCTTCTATACCGGCAGCATCCGGCTTCCGGCCGTCGGGCGCGAGTTCCTGCGGTTTCTCGCCACGCCCGCTGCCGGGGAGGCGATCCTGCGGGCCGGGTTCGTGGATCAGGGGTTTTCGCGGATTCCGCTTTCGCGGCAGGGGCACCGGCTGGCCAATGCGATCCGCGCCGCGGGCGGGGAAACCGCCCTGGAAGAGCTGAAACGCCTGGTGGAAGAGCTGGAGGGGCGGCGCAGGCTGTCGGTCACGTTCCGTTTCGAGGACGGTTCGGCCCGGCTTGGCGCGCGCTCCCGTGCCGACATCGCGCTGCTGGCCCGGGCGCTGGAAAGCGGAACGCTCGGCGGGCGCGACCTTCTGTTCGCAGGGTTCAGCGACGGCACGGGGTCGGCCGGGAACAACCGGCAGCTGTCGCGCCAGCGCGCGGCATCGGTCCGCGACGCGGTGCGCGAAGCCGCGGCCACGGCCGACCCGGCGCGGGTGGAGCTGCGGGCGGAGGGCTTCGGCGAGGCGATGCCCCTGGCCTGCGATGATACCGCCTGGGGGCGGCGGACGAACCGGCGGGTCGAGGTCTGGATCCGCTAGGGAGCGCTGCGCCGGGTCGCCCCTGCTTCGCCGGGTCGCGCCAGCGGTCCGCCCCATGCGCCCGCCCCATGCGTCGCCCGTCGTGCCGCAGGCGCGTTTCCGGCGTGGCGGCTCCAGCGTGAGGGCGGGCGCATTCGCGTCCGTCCAGGCACTTACCTGCCCGCTGTCGCGTGTCGCGCCGAATCCGATCACCTGCGACATGCTCCAGGGCATGTCGCGGCAGGGCGGGGCAGGCGCCGGTCCGGGCGGGTCGTGCCGGGGCCGTGCGTGGTTCCGGTCGATGCGGGGCGCGGCGAAGCGGGCAGGCTGCTAGCTGTCGTAATGGCCGGTCTGCTGCCAGGCCCAGGCATCGGCGATCATCCTGCCCAGATCCGATCGCGTCGGCTCCCAGCCGAGCTCGCGCCGTGCGCGGGCGCTGCCCGAAACCAGCGCCGCGCAGTCGCCAGGCCGGCGCCCGGATTCGACCACGGGCACGGGGCGGCCGGTCACGCGGCGGCACTGCTCGATCACCTCGCGAACGGAATATCCATGCCCCGTTCCCAGGTTGAAGACCCGGCTCTCCCCTCCGCGCTCCAGTCGGCGCAGGCCGAGCAGATGGGCCTCGACGACATCCATCACATGCACGTAGTCGCGCAGGCAGGTGCCGTCCGGCGTCGGGTAGTCGGTCCCGAAGATGCTGACGGCCTCGCGCCGGCCTTCGGCGACCTCCAGCACCACCGGGATCAGATGCGTTTCCGGGCGGTGGAACTCGCCGATCTCGCCCTCCGGGTCGGCGCCGGCGACATTGAAATAGCGGAAGATCGCGCTGCGCAGCCCGTGGCTGCGTTCGAAGTCGCGCAGGATCTCCTCGATCGCGCGCTTGGAGGAGGCATAGGGGCTGACCGGGTGCAGCGCGCAGCTTTCGTCGAGCAGAACCCCGTCCTGATCGCCATAGACGGCACAGGTGGAGGAAAACACGAAATTCAGGCAGCCGGCCTCTGCCGTGGCCTCGATCAGGGTCAGCGAGCCCTCGACGTTGTTGCGCCAGTAGAGGCCCGGCCGGCGCACGCTTTCCCCGACCTGACTGAGGGCGGCGAAATGCAGCACCGCCAGCGGGCGGTAGCGCGCGAATGTCGCGTCCAGCTTTTCCCGGTCGCTCAGCTCGCCCTCGACCAGCGGCCCGAACCTGACCGCCTCGCGCCAGCCGGTCGAAAGGTTGTCATAGGTCACCGGCGTGAATCCGCTGGCCCGCAGGATCTTGCAGGCATGAGACCCGATGTACCCGGCGCCTCCGGTGACGAGAACATGCCTCACGTGATCGCCTCGCCGGTTGTCCCCTGCCGCCCCTGGCCCGGTGCGCCCCTATTGCGCCGCATGGGGCATGGAAACCATTTCCCGCAGATAGCGGGCGAACTCGTCGCGCAGATCCTCGCGCGCCAGCCCGAAGGCGACCGTGGCCTGCAGGAAGCCCGCCTTCGATCCGCAGTCGAAGCGCTGACCGCGGAAGCGGTAGCCGTGGACGCTGCGCCCGGCGCGGATTTCGGCGGCGATCGCATCGGTCAGCTGGATCTCGCCGCCGGCGCCACTGCGCAGGCGGTTGAGATTCTGGAGCACCTTCGGGGTCAGGATGTAGCGGCCGATCACGGCCAGGTTCGAGGGAGCGGCCTCGGGGGCCGGCTTCTCGACCATGCCCCGGACGGAAACCAGCGCGCCCATGTCCTCCTGCACGTCGAGCACCCCGTAGGCCGAGGTTGCTTCGGGCGGCACCTCCATCGCCGCCACCATGCAGCCGCCGGTTTCGCGGTGCGCCTCGACCATCTGTTGCAGGCAGGGCTTTTCGGCCGCGATCACGTCATCGGGCAGGATGACGGCGAAGGGCTCGTTGGCGATGAGCCGGCGGGCGCACCAGACGGCATGGCCGAGCCCCAGCGCCTTGTGCTGACGGATATAGGCGATGGCCCCGCTTTCCATGTTGGTGTTTCTGAGCAGATCCAGAAGTTCGGTCTTTCCCTTCCTGCGCAGTTCCTGTTCCAGCACCGGGGAATTGTCGAAATAGTCCTCCAGGGCGCCCTTGCCGCGCGAGGTGACGAAGATGAATTCCCTGATTCCGGCGGCACGCGCCTCGTCGATCGCATACTGGATCAGCGGGCGGTCGACCAGGGTCATGATCTCCTTGGGGATCGACTTCGTGGCTGGCAGGAAGCGCGTTCCGAGCCCCGCCACCGGAAAGATCGCCTTGGTAACCCGTCTCTTCATCCTGTCCCTTGCCCAGCCTGGCCCCGTCCGTTGCGGAGGCGTCCGTTCCGGGGGTCTTTCTCAGGGGGCCGGGCTCCCGGGACGCAGGCCCCGGCACCGGCCTTCCGGTGCCCCCGCACCGCCCCAGGATATCCGGAGAATGTGGCATGAAAGTGAATCCCGGTCCGCGCAACGAGACCCGGCATGAAATCCGGTCGCGGGGGGGTTGCTCTTTGCATGTCGCACCGCTTTCATCCTCTGGAGGCACAGTATTTCAACTTTGCCCGGGCAAGGCAACAGCTTCTCCGGGGCGGAAGCGGCGGCGGCAACGATATGTGCCACTGCGCCGGACTGTTGCCGCCGGGGGCATCGCGTCCGGCCGGGCCGGTGTCATGCCATGCCCATTTCGGCCATCATCGCCTCCAGCAGCGGCACGTCTTCGGGGTTGTTCAGTTCCCAGAACTTCCGCCCCCGGCTTTCGACCTCGACGCAGAGCACCTCCCGGCCGCGTTCCAGGAAGCGCAGCTGTTCGAGCCCCTCCATCTCCTCCAGCGGGCCTACCGGCCAGTCCGGATAGGCCAGCAGCGCCTCGGGGCGGTAGGCATAGACCCCCACGTGGTGGAACACCGGCGAAGGCGCTCCGGCCGGAAAGCGCCGGGCCGTGAAGGGGATGACCTCCTTGGAAAAGTACAGCCCGCGCATCCGGTGGTCGAAAACCGCGGTGGTGCCCCCGACCCGCCCGGCGCGCCGGTCGCGCAGCAACCCTTCCAGCATCCCGGAATCGCAACGCAGCACCGGGGTGGCGATATCCGCCTCCGGCGCCTGCCCGAGGGCGTCGATCAGCGCGCTGACGAACCAGGGCGGGGTCAGCGGCGCATCGCCCTGCAGGTTGATCACGAGATCATGCCCGCCGCCGAGCCGGCGGAAGGCCTCGGCGCAGCGCTCGGTTCCGTTGCGGCAGGTGGAGGAAGTCATCACCACCTCGGCACCGAAGGCCAGCCCGGCATCGCGGATGCGGCTGTCGTCGGTGGCGATCACCACGCGGTCGATCCCGGCGATGGCGCGTGCCGCCTCCCAGCTGCGGCGGATCAGGCTCTTGCGCAGGCCGGTCGCGCCCCTGAGCTCGACCAGCGGCTTGCCCGGATAGCGCACCGAGGCATGGCGGGCCGGGATCACGACGAGGGTCTTCATCGCGGCCCCGCCTTCAGGCGCACGCCCGGTGCATGGGCGATGAAGAAGGGGTTCTCGTAGCCCGGCTTGCCATAGCGCAGGGGGCGGAGGTCGTCGAAGCGCACCACCTTCCCACCGGCGCCCTCCAGCACCGCGTGCCCGGCTGCGGTATCCCATTCCATCGTCCGCCCGAGCCGGGGGTAGAGATCGGCTTCGCCGGTGGCCACCAGGCAGAATTTCAGCGACGATCCGGCTGCCGTGGTTCCGGCGGTCCGGTAGCGGGCGATATACTCGTCGGTTGCCTTGTCGCGGTGCGATTTCGAGGCCACGACGATCAGCGCGTCATTGTCCGGTTCCGCAACGCGGATCGGCCGCGTCGTGCCGGGGTGGCGCGGGTCGAACGGCCCCGCCTCCTCGACCGAGCGTCCCCGGGCCGCGGTATAGAACAGCCGCCCTCGGGCCGGGGCGTGAACGACGCCCAGGACCGGCGCGCCGTCTTCCACATAGGCGATGTTCACCGTGAAGTCGCCCCGGCGGCGGATGAATTCCTTCGTTCCGTCCAGCGGATCGACGATCAGGAAGCGTGTCGCCCGCCGCCCGTGCGATTCCGCCTGCTCCTCGGTCACCAGCGCGAGCTCGGGAAAGGCCGCGCGCAGTCCGGCCGAGATCAGCGCGTCGGCGGCCTCGTCGGCTTCCGTTACCGGGCTCCGATCGGATTTCGCACGGACATCGAAATCCCTGGTGCCGTAGATCTCCATGATCCGCGCGCCCGCTTCCAGGGCCAAGCGGCGGAAGAGCGCCATCATCCGTTCATCATCCATGTGTCGCTCCGTGCCGGTTGCGGTGCCGGTTGCGGCCGCGCGATTGCGCGGCGCGTTCCGCCTCCTTATGATGCGCTGTCAAGCGGACGGCAAGAATTCCCTGCGACAAGGCGCAGGCAGGACGGAACTGCGCAACCCAAGGCGGAGCAACCCAGGCGGACCGGAAGCCATGTTCACCCCTCATGCCAGCAAGTCCGGGATCGGCTCGGCCGCGAGCCTGCTCGAACTGATCTACCACGCCACCGTGCGCCAGATCCGCAAGTCGCACGGCAATGCGGTGATCGGCCTGATCGTGAACATGCTGCAGGCGATGCTGTTCGTCGCCGTGTTCTATGTCATGTTCTCGATCCTCGGGCTGCGCTCCAGCGCGGTGCGCGGCGATTTCCTGCTCTACATGATGACCGGGGTCTTCCTGTTCATGACCCATACCAAGGCGATGGGAGCAGTGGTCGGGGCCGAGGGGCCGACCTCGCCGATGATGAAACACGCGCCCATGAACACGGTGGTGGCGATCTCCTCGGCGGCGCTGGCCTCGCTCTACATCCAGTTCCTGTCGATGACGGTCATCCTGGTGCTCTACTATACCGTCTCCACCCCCTTCACGATCGACGATCCGGTCGGCGCCCTGGCGATGTTCCTGCTCGCCTGGTTCTCCGGGGTGGCCGTGGGGATCCTGTTCCTGGCCGCCAAGCCCTGGTTTCCGACCTTCATCGGGATCGCCTCGACGATCTACATGCGGGCCAACATGATCGCCTCGGGCAAGATGGTGCTGGCCAACACCCTGCCGCCGAAGCTGCTGGCGATGTTTTCCTGGAACCCCCTGTTTCACAGCATCGACCAGGCCCGCGGTTTCACCTTCATCAACTACAACCCGCACAACACCTCGCCGGGCTATCCGCTCTACCTGTCGCTGGCGTTGATCATGATCGGCCTGATGGGCGAGTTCTACACCCGCCAGCACGCCTCGGCCAGCTGGTCGGCGGGCCGATAGGGGCGGCCTCCGGGTGGGCGGGATGCGGCGGCGATCGCTGGATTTTTCATGGTCCGGCGGCGGCGGCGGCTTGCAGGGTCCATACCCCCTGACTATATACCCCGGGAAGCCGGAGCAGGCCCTGCCCCGCTCCGGGAAACGGGATTGGAAGCCGGGTGCCTGACGGGGCCCGGTTTCGGGAAATCGCCAAGGAAGAGGATGAAGAGACATGGCCAAAGTCATTGGCATCGACCTGGGAACCACGAACTCCTGCGTCGCCATCATGGATGGTGCGCAACCCAAAGTCATCGAGAACGCCGAAGGCGCGCGCACGACCCCGTCGATCGTTGCCTTCGCCGATGACAACGAGATCCTGGTGGGCCAGCCGGCGAAGCGCCAGGCCGTCACCAACCCGGAGAACACGATCTTCGCCGTCAAGCGCCTGATCGGGCGGCGCATCGACAGTTCCGAAGTGGAAAAGGACAAGAAGCTCGTCCCCTACAAGATCGTGGACGGGGGCAACGGCGATGCCTGGGTGGAGGTGCGCGGCAAGAAGTACTCGCCCAGCCAGATTTCCGCCTACATCCTCCAGAAGATGAAGGAAACTGCCGAAAGCTACCTGGGCGAAGAGGTCAAGCAGGCGGTGATCACCGTGCCCGCCTACTTCAACGACGCCCAGCGCCAGGCCACCAAGGATGCCGGCAAGATCGCCGGGCTGGAGGTGCTGCGGATCATCAACGAGCCCACCGCCGCGGCGCTGGCCTACGGGCTGGACAAGAAGGAAGCCAGGACGATCGCGGTCTATGACCTGGGCGGGGGCACCTTCGACATCACGATTCTGGAAATCGACGACGGGCTGTTCGAGGTGAAGTCCACCAACGGGGATACCTTCCTCGGCGGCGAGGACTTCGACATGCGGGTGGTCAACTACCTGGCCGAGGAGTTCAAGAAGGAAACCGGCGTCGATCTGACCAAGGACAAGATGGCGCTTCAGCGGCTCAAGGAAGCGGCGGAAAAGGCCAAGATCGAGCTGTCCAGCACCAGCCAGACCGAGATCAACCAGCCTTTCATCTCGATGGGTTCCGACGGCCAGCCGCTGCACCTGGTGATGAAGCTGACCCGCGCCAAGCTGGAAAGCCTGGTCAGCGACCTGATCAAGAAGACCATCAAGCCCTGCAAGGAAGCGCTCAAGGATGCGGGCCTGTCGGTCGGCGATGTTGACGAGATCATCCTGGTGGGCGGCATGACCCGGATGCCGAAGGTGGTCGAGGAAGTGACCAGGTTCTTCGGCAAGGAGCCCCACAAGGGCGTCAACCCGGATGAGGTGGTCGCGCTGGGTGCCGCGATCCAGGCCGGCGTGCTGCAGGGCGACGTCAAGGACGTGGTGCTGCTCGACGTGACTCCGCTGAGCCTCGGGATCGAAACGCTCGGTGGCGTGTTCACCCGGCTGATCGACCGCAACACCACCATCCCGACCAAGAAGAGCCAGATCTTCTCCACCGCCGAGGACAACCAGAGCGCGGTGACGATCCGGGTCTTCCAGGGTGAGCGCGAGATGGCCGCCGACAACAAGCTGCTCGGCCAGTTCAACCTGGAAGACATTCCGCCGGCGCCGCGCGGGATGCCCCAGATCGAGGTGACCTTCGACATCGACGCCAACGGCATCGTGTCGGTCAGCGCCAAGGACAAGGGCACCGGCAAGGAGCAGAAGATCACCATCCAGGCCTCGGGCGGGCTTTCCGAGGAAGAGATCGAGCGGATGGTCAAGGATGCCGAGGCCAATGCCGAGGCCGACAAGAAGCGCCGCGAACTGGTGGAGGCCAGGAACCAGGCCGAAAGCCTGATCCACTCCACCGAGAAGTCGATCGAGGAGCACGGCGACAAGGTCGATCAGTCCACCATAGAGGCGATCGAGCTGGCCATCGCCGCGCTCAAGGAAACGCTGGAAGGCGAGGACGCCGGCAAGATCAGGTCGGGCATCCAGAACGTGACCGACGCCGCCATGAAGCTGGGCGAGGCGATCTACAAGGCGCAGCAGTCCGAGGCCGAAGGCGGCGCCGATGCCGCCGAAGCGGAGGAACCGCGCAGCGTGGACGAAGACATCGTCGATGCCGACTTCGAGGATCTCGACGACAACAAGAAGAACGGCTGACGGCGCCGATGATCTCGTGGCCGGCCCCGGGAGCTCCGGGGCTGGTCGCCGTTTCCCGGAAAGGCCGTGATGATGGCAAAGCGCGACTATTACGAAGTTCTGGGCGTCTCCAGGGGGGCGACAGCCGAGGAGCTGAAGAAGGCCTACCGGCGGAAGGCCAGAAAGCTGCACCCGGACAGCAACGGCGGCAACCCGGATGCCGAGGCGCAGTTCAAGGAACTCAACGAAGCCTACGAAACCCTGAAGGACCCGGAAAAGAAGGCCGCCTACGACCGTTTCGGACACGCCGCCTTCGAGGGGGGCGCGGGCGGCGGATTCGGCCGCGGCCATGCCGATTTTTCCACCGCCTTTTCGGACGTGTTCGACGACCTGTTCGGCGACTTCATGGGCCGTGGCGGCGGGCGCCAGCGGGCCGTGCGCGGCTCGGATCTGCGCTACAACCTGCGGATCAGCCTTGAAGAGGCCTTTCAGGGCACCCGGAAGACGATCAGCGTGCCCACGGCGGTTCTGTGCGAAACCTGCAACGGCAGCGGGGCCGAGGGCGGCACGGAACCGCAGACCTGCCCGACCTGCGCCGGCATGGGCAAGGTGCGCGCCCAGCAGGGTTTCTTCACCGTCGAGCGCACCTGCCCCACCTGTTCCGGCCTCGGGCAGATCGTCAAGAACCCCTGCACGTCCTGCGCCGGAACCGGGCGGACCGAAAGAACCAGGTCGCTTTCGATCAACATCCCGGCCGGGGTCGAGACCGGCACCAAGATCCGGCTGGCCGGCGAGGGCGAGGCCGGGGTGCGCGGCGGCCCTCCGGGCGATCTGTACATCTTCGTCGAGGTGGGCGAACATGCGCTGTTCCAGCGCGACGGAACGAACCTGTTCTGCCGGATACCGGTTCCGATGACGACGGCGGCGATCGGCGGCGACATCGAGGTGCCCACCATCGACGGGGGGCGGGCCAGGGTCCGGATCCCGGCCGGCAGCCAGTCGGGGCGGCAGATGCGCCTGCGCGGCAAGGGGATGCCGGCGCTGCGCGGCAGCGGCCGCGGCGACATGTATATCGAACTTGCGGTGGAAACTCCGGTCAACCTGACCCAGCGCCAGAAGGAGCTGCTGAAGGAATTTGAGCGCCAGGCGGAAAACAACAGCCCGCAGAGCAACAACTTCTTCTCCAGGGTCAAGAGCTTCTGGGACAGCATGAAAAGCTGAACCTGATCCGGCGGATTGCCCGATCCGGCAGATTTTACGGAATTTTCACCCTTTGCGCCGAGCGTTCGGGCATGAGCTCCGATCGCCAGCTGCAGTTCGCCGATGTCTCCCCGCCCGTCTTCCGGGAGAAGGGCGCCGTCGCCGGAAGGCACGGCCCCTCCCTGCCTTCCTATATTCGCGACCATCGCAAGCGCCTGCGCGAGAGGTTTCTTGCCGGCGGTGCTGCGGCCATGCCCGATTACGAACTGCTCGAACTTGTCCTGTTCCGCGCCATCCCCCGCCGCGACGTGAAGCCCCTGGCCCGGCGGCTGCTCGAAAGATTCGGCGATTTCAACGCCGTCCTCTCCGCGCCGGTCGGCCGCCTCACCGAGATCGAGGGGGTGGGAGAGGCCGTTGCCCTGGAGCTCAAGATCGTCGAGGCCGTCTCGCACCGCCTGGCGCGTTCCAGGATCCTGCGCCGGCATGTCATCTCGAGCTGGGACGCCCTGCTCGGCTACTGCCACGCCACCATGGCCCACCGGGATACCGAACAGTTCCGGATCTTCTACCTCGACCGCAAGAACGTGCTGATCGCCGATGAGGAACAGGCTCGCGGCACGGTGGATCACGTGCCCGTCTATCCGCGGGAAGTCGTCAAGCGGGCGCTGGAACTGAACGCTTCGGCCCTGATCCTCGTGCACAACCACCCCTCTGGTGATCCGACTCCTTCGGAGGCCGACATCGCGATGACCGCCCGGATCTGCGCTGCCGCCGAGGCACTGGGAATCACCGTGCATGATCACCTGATCATCGGTCGCTCGACCGAGCTCAGTTTCCGCGCCAGCGGCCTTCTTCCGCCGCAGGAAGGGGGCTGAGATCGCCGCATCCGCGCCGAGGAGGGCCGCATAGGCACTCGCCCGGCGCGCCCTTCTTCTGCCGGGGAATGCCGGAGCGGGCGCGTTCCCGGAATCTGCCGCGGGCGGCAAGATCCACGTCGTCCGCGGCCCGCATGGCCGGGCATGGCTGCCTGCCCGGCGGCAGCCCTCCGCCGGGCAGGAGCATTGCCGCCGTTCCCGCGGCTCCTGGCGGCGGCAGGCATCCGCCGCATCGCCGGGGCAAGATCTTCTGGCGGGTGTTCGCCTTTCGTGCTAATCCGGCGGAAAACGTCGGCAAGCGGCGGAGCGCAAGGGAAAAGAGCAAGGGAAACGGGGGCAGGGTGGCCACATGCGCATTCTGGGCATCGATCCGGGCCTTCGCAACCTCGGCTGGGGGGTGATCGAGGCCGAGGGAGGGCGAATCAGCCATGTGGCCAACGGCATCTGCCGCCCCGGCGGGGATGGGCTGGCGCAGCGTCTGCTCGGACTGTTCGAAGCCCTCTCCGGGGTCGTCGAACGCTTTGCCCCGGCGGCGGCGGCGGTGGAGCAGACCTTTGTCAACCGCGACGGGGCCGGCACGCTGAAGCTGGGGCAGGCGCGCGGAATTGCGCTGCTGGTGCCGGCGCGCGCCGGGTTGGCGGTGGGGGAATATGCGCCGAATACGGTCAAGAAGACGGTGGTCGGACTCGGCCATGCCGACAAGCGCCAGGTGGCACACATGGTGCGCCTGCAGCTGCCGGGGGCCGAGATCGCCGGGCCGGATGCGGCCGATGCCCTGGCGGTGGCGATCTGCCATTCCCGCCACCTGGAAGCAGGCGGGCGGTTGCAGGCGGCGCTGCGGAGCGCCGGCGCATGATCGGCATGCTGTCCGGCCGGGTCGTGCATCGGGGAGCCGATCACGTGCTGCTGGAAGTGCATGGCGTGGGCTATGTGGTTCACGTGTCGCGACGCACGCTGGCGGCGCTGCCGGAGCCGGGAGCGGCGGTGGCGCTGCATACCGATCTTCTTGTGCGCGAGGATCTGCTGCAGCTGTTCGGCTTTTCCACGCTTGCGGAAAGGGAGTGGTTCATCCTGTTGAAAAGCGTGCAGGGGGTAGGCGCCAAGGCCGCCCTGGCGATCCTGAGCGCGCTCGGCGCCGAGGGGGTCGGCCGGGCGATTGCGCTGGGCGACTGGAACGCGGTGAAGGCGGCGCAGGGGGTCGGCCCGAAGATCGCACAGCGCGTCGTTAACGAGCTGAAGGACAAGGCGCCTGCGGTCATGGCGCTGGATGGCGGGGCCGCCTTCGCCCCGGCTTCCTCCGCCGTGCCGGCCGGAAGCCCGGCCGCAGACGGCGCCGTACTGCCGCCCGACGGGGCTCCCGACGGGGGCGCGCGCCCGAGCGGGGCCGGCGGCAGCCCCCGGGCCGAGGCGCTTTCGGCGCTGCAGAACCTCGGCTATCAGCCGGCAGAGGCCGCCGCCGCGGTGGCCGGCGCGGCGGAAGAGGCGCCCGGGGCCGACACGGCGGGGCTGATCCGCGCGGCGCTGAAGCTGCTGGCGCCGAAGGGGTCGGGCGAAGGGTCGGGGTGATGATGCAGGGAATGATCCTCGAGGGGATGGCCCCCGGGCGCTCCGCCCCCTCCGCCCTCTCCGCCCCCCGCGCGTGCCTCGCTGCAGGGCCCCGCCGCCGGCTTGCGGCCCTGCGAACGGCTTCCGGGCGCTCCGATGCCTGAGCCCGACCCGATCCTGCGCCCCGAGCCGCGCCCCGGAGACGCCGATCGCGCCCTGCGCCCGCAGCGGCTCGACGAGTTCATCGGCCAGGCCGAGGCCCGCGCCAACCTGCGGGTGTTCATCGAAAGCGCACGGATGCGCGGCGAGGCGATGGATCATGCGCTGTTTCACGGCCCCCCCGGGCTGGGCAAGACGACGCTGGCGCAGATCATCGCCCGCGAACTGGGGGTGAACTTCCGCATGACCTCCGGCCCGGTGCTGGCCAGGGCGGGAGATCTGGCGGCGATCCTGACCAACCTGGAGGCGCGCGACGTTCTGTTCATCGACGAGATCCACCGCCTCAACCCGGCGGTGGAAGAGGTGCTCTACCCGGCGCTGGAGGATTTCGAACTGGATCTGGTGATCGGCGAAGGCCCGGCGGCGCGCACCGTGCGCATCGAGCTGCACCCCTTCACCCTGGTGGGAGCGACCACCCGGCTGGGTCTGCTGACCACGCCGCTGCGCGACCGGTTCGGCATTCCGGTGCGGTTGCAGTTCTACTCGGTGGACGAGTTGCACGAGATCGTGTCGCGCGGGGCCCGGCTGATGGGGGTCGAGGCCGAGCCCGACGGGCTGCGCGAAATCGCCCGCCGCGCCCGCGGCACCCCGCGCATCGCCGGCCGGCTGCTGCGCCGGGTGGTGGATTTCGCCCTGGTGGATGGCGACGGCCGGCTGACCCGCGCGGTGGCCGACAACGCCCTGACCCGGCTCGGGGTGGACGAACTCGGGCTGGACGGGGCCGACCGGCGGTATCTCCGGCTGATCGCCGAGAGCTATGCCGGCGGGCCGGTGGGGATCGAGACACTCTCGGCCGCGCTCTCGGAAAGCCGCGATGCGCTGGAGGAGGTGATCGAGCCCTATCTGCTGCAGCAGGGGCTGATCCAGCGTACCCCGCGCGGGCGCATGCTGGCCGCGAAGGCCTGGGCGCATCTGGAGATGAGGGCGCCGGATGCTTCCGGCCGGGGCGGGCTGTCCGGCGAATAGGCGGCAGCTGGGCGGCCGCCGGGCTGGTGGACGAGGTGGTGCCGGAAGCAGGGGAGGGGTATCGGGAGGGGAGGGGCATCGGGCCTGCCGCGCTGCCGTCTTGTCGTTCGCGCCGCCGTGGTGCATTTTCTGCCCGGTTCTTCCGGAAAGGGTCGGCCCGACGGTCGGGAATTCGCATGCACCGTTTCGATCTGCGCGTCTATTACGAGGATACCGACCTTGCCGGCATCGTCTATTACGCCAACTATCTGAAGTTCATCGAACGCGCCCGCACCGAATTCGTCCGCGAACTCGGGATCGACCAGACCGCCCTGCGCGCCGCCGAAGGGGTGGTGTTCGCGGTGCGCCGGATCGAGGCCGACTACCTGGCGCCGGCGCGCTTCGACGACGAACTGACGGTATTCACCACCCCCGAGTCGGTGAGCGGCGCGCGGATCCTGCTGCGCCAGGTGGTGCGGCGCGACGGCGAAGAGCTGTTCTCGGCGCTGGTGACGCTGGTGGCGCTGGGAGAGGGCGGCCAGCCGCAGCGCCTGCCGGCAAACATCCGCCTGCTTTTGCAGTGAAGGCGCGGCAAAGCGCCTGCCGTCGCGCCGCTGACGCAGTTGTGTTGGCTTTCCCCCTGCAAATCGGCTAACCTGCGTGCCATCACGGGCCGCGCGAAGACGGTCGGACATGCGAGCAGGCAACATGGAAACCGAAACCCTTGCACTGGCGCAGGAGATGGACTTCTCCTTCTTTGCGCTGTTCATGCGCGCCACGCTGACGGTCAAGCTGGTGATGCTGATGCTGATCGCCGCTTCCTTCTGGTCCTGGGCGATCATCATCCAGAAGCTGATCGACTACCGCCGGGCCCGCACCCAGGCGGCGCTGTTCGACCGGGCCTTCTGGTCGGGCGAGCCGCTGGACGAGCTTTACGACCAGATCGCTCCGGCCCCCACGGGGGCGGCGGAAAACGTCTTTGCCGCCGGGATGCTGGAATGGCGGCGCAGCCACCGCGACGACGGCGGCATGATCGCCGGCGCCCAGGCGCGTATCGACCGCTCGATGGATGTGGCCATCGCCAAGGAAAGCGAAGACCTGACGCGCGGCCTGCCGTTCCTGGCGACCGTGGGCTCGGCGGCACCCTTCGTCGGGCTGTTCGGCACCGTCTGGGGTATCATGAATTCCTTCATCGAGATCGCCCAGCAGCAGAGCACCAGCCTGGCGGTGGTGGCACCGGGAATCGCCGAGGCGCTGATGGCCACCGGGCTCGGGCTGTTCGCGGCGGTGCCGGCGGTGGTGTTCTACAACAAGCTGTCGGCCGATGCCGAGCGGCTCATCGCCGGCTATGAGGCCTTCGCCGACGAGTTTTCCACCATTCTCAGCCGCCAGCTGGACAGCTGAGATGGGCGCGGGCGTACTCGGATCCCACGGAGGCAACCGGCGCCGTCGGCGGCGGCGGGGGGGCAATGCGCAGCTGATGGCGGAAATCAACATCACCCCCTTCGTGGATGTGATGCTGGTTCTGCTGATCATCTTCATGGTGGCGGCTCCGCTGATGACGGTCGGCGTGCCGGTGGAGTTGCCGGAAACCGCGGCCACCCCGCTGAGCGCCGAACGGGAAGAGCCGCTGAGCGTCACGCTCACCGCCGACGGGCGGTTGCTGATCCAGACGACCGAGATCGCCCCCGAAGAGCTGATCGGCAAGCTCCGGGCGATTGCCGCCGAACGGGAGGGCAGCAGGATCTTCCTGCGCGCCGATGGCGCCGTTCCCTACGAGCGGGTGATGCAGGTGATGGGAGCGCTGAATGCCGGCGGTTTCCGCAACATCGGACTGGTGACCGAAAGCGGAGGTCCGCGGCTGGACGGGCGCGGCGAATAGGGCGTGGGGCGTGAGCACCGGGGCATATATTTCGGGCCTCGCGCATGTGGCGCTGATCCTCTGGCTGCTGTTCGGCGGCCTCCTGCCGGGGCGCCGGCCGCCGGAGGTGGCGCAGGTTGCGGAGGTGACCCTGCTGAGCAGCGCCGAATTCGCCGCCCTGACGCAGCCGCAGAGCGCTCCCGAAACCGCCCCGCAGAGCTCTCCGCCGCCTGCCCCGCCGGCAGACGAGAGCCCCCCGGAACAGCCCGCGTCGGCGGTCTCTCCGCCCGCCGCTCCTCCGGCGCGCCCGGCACCCGCAGCCCCCGCCCCCGGCACGGCGCCTCCCGAGGACGCGCCGCTGCGGCCCGAAGCCGCTCCGCCGCCGGATTCCGCCCCGCCGGACGTGGCTCCCCCGCCGGCCATGACCCCGGGTGCCGTGCCGGAAGGGCTGCCGGAGATTCCGGCCGCCCCGGGTGCGGAGGCCGTGCCGCTGCCCGCGCCCCGGGTGGCGCCCGAGGCCGCTCCGCCGCCGCCCGAGGCGCTGCGCGCCCCCGAGGCCGCGCCGGCCGTTCGGGCAGACAGTTCCTCGCCGAACGCTCCGGAAGCCGCAGAGCGCCCGGAAACGGCGCCCGAACAGGCCGCCACCGAGATCGTGACCGAGGCGGAACGCCCGGCCAGCGCGGGGTTGCTCCGTTCGCTGCGGCCGCTGCCCCGCCCGCCCCGTCCGGCGCCGGAGGCGCCCGCGGCCGGGTCCGGCCCGGAAGGAGCAGGCGCCGGGGGAGCAGGCGCCGCCGACCCGATTGCCGCGGCCGTGGCCGGGGCTCTGCGCGAGGCGGTTTCGGGCCAACCGCCCGCATCTGCGGCGCCGCGCGCCACGCGCCGCGGCCCGCCGCTCACGGGAGCCGAACGCGAGGGGCTGCGCGTTGCGGTGCAGAAGTGCTGGAACGTCGGCGCCTTGTCCAGCGCGGCGCTGGCCACCACGGTCGTGGTATATGTGCAGCTGGGGCGTGACGGGCGGCCCGATGTCTCCAGCATCCGCATGCTGTCTTCCAGCGGCGGGTCGGAAGCGGCGGCAAGGCAGGCCTATGAGGCGGCACGGCGGGCGATCATCCGCTGCGGCAGCCGGGGCTTTGACCTGCCGGCGGAGAAATACGCGCAGTGGAAGGAGATCGAGATGACCTTCAACCCGGAAAGGATGAGGATCAGATGAGACCGACCCGACAGATCGCAGCCGTCCTTGCGCTGCTCGTTGCGGCTCTTTCGGCCCTTGCGGCGGCTGCCCAGGAGGGCAGGGGGCCGCTGCGCATCGAGATCACCGAAGGCGTGATCGAGCCGCTGCCGGTGGCAGTGCCCGATTTCATCGCCGAAACGCCCGAGGCGGCGGATTACGCACGCGCGGTTTCCCGGGTCATCGCATCCGATCTCGTCGGGACGGGGCTGTTCCGGGAAATCCCGCCCGAGGCCTACATCTCGGGGATCACCAGCTTTTCCGCCCCGGTCCGCTTTTCCGACTGGAAGGCGATCAGCGCCCAGGCGCTGATCGTGGGCGCGGCCCGCCTGGGAGACGACGGGCGGCTGGAGGTGAAGTTCCGCCTGTTCGACGTTTTCGCCGGTGCCCCGCTGGGCGAGGGGCTGCGCTTTTCCGCTGCTCCGGGCAGCTGGCGGCGCATCGCCCACAAGGTGGCCGATGCGGTCTATGCCCGGATCACCGGCGAGAGCGGCTATTTCGACAGCCGGGTGGTCTTCGTTTCCGAAAGCGGCCCGAAGGGGGACCGGCGCAAGCGCCTGGCGATCATGGACTACGACGGGGCCAACCTGGCCTTTCTGACCGACGACAGCACGCTCGTGATGGCGCCGCGCTTCTCGCCCGATGGCGACCGGGTGCTCTATACCAGCTTCGAAACCGGCTTTCCGCAGGTGTTCCTGCTGGATATCGCGACCGGCGCGCGCCGGTCGCTGGAGATTCCGGCCGAAGCGATGAGCTTTGCGCCCCGTTTCGCGCCGGACGGCGAGACGGTGCTCCTGTCGCTGCAGAAGAACGGAAATACCGACATCTACCGGACGACGGTTTCGGGCGGGCGGCTGCAGCGGCTTACCTCGTCCCCCTCGATCGAGACCGCACCCAGCTTTTCCCCGGACGGCAGGCGGATCGTCTTCGAAAGCGACCGCTCGGGCAGCCAGCAGCTCTACGTGATGGATGCCGATGGCGGCGAGGCGGTGCGCATCAGCTTCGGCAAGGGGCGTTACGGCACGCCGGTCTGGTCGCCGCGCGGCGATCTGATCGCCTTCACCAAGCAGGCCAACGGGCGTTTTCACATCGGGGTGATGCGCACCGACGGTTCCGAGGAGCGGCTGCTGACGGCCTCCTTCCTGGACGAAGGCCCCACCTGGTCTCCCAACGGCCGGGTGATCATGTTCACCCGGGAAAGCCGCGGAGTCGACGGGACGCGGGCGCTCTATTCGGTGGACATTACCGGGCGCAACCTGCGGCGGGTGCCCACAGAGCAGGGGGCTTCCGATCCGGCCTGGTCGCCGCTGCAGCAATAGGCGCGAAGCGGGAACAGGAGGCGGGAACGGGCGCGAGGCGGAGCATGACGGCAGGTGAGGCGCATTTCCAATTTCCGGCGGCGGTGCTAGACTGCCCCGGCGGGCAGCGGCCGGCGAAGGCGCCCGCCAGCAGCCGGCCAGCAGAAGGTGCCGGCCCGGCAGGAGCCGGCGAAAGGCGCCGGATGGCGGCACGGGAATGAAGCAGGCAGGAAAGCAGGACAGGAAAACCAGGGCAGAAACGGGAAATTCCACGATGAAACTCCACAGCAAGGCACTACTGATCGCGGCGTCCCTCGTGCTGGGCGCCTGTGCGGATCCGGGCCGGTTCGGCGGCCCGGGCGCGGCGGGCGGCGGCCCGGGCATTGGCGGCACCGCCGCCGATCCGGCATCGGCAGCCTATTTCCGGCAGACGGTCGGAGACCGGGTTCTGTTCGCGGTGGATCAGCACGTTCTGAGCCCCGAGGCGATGGCCGTTCTCGACGCGCAGGCCCGCTGGCTTCTGGACAATCCGGAATATGCCGCGATCATCGAGGGTCATGCCGACGAGCGGGGCACTTCGGCCTACAACCTCGCGCTCAGCGGGCGGCGGGCCAATTCGGTGATCGAATATCTGATCGGCCGCGGCGTTGCCCCGGAGCGGTTGCGGGCGCTGCCGCTGGGCAAGGAGCGCCCGATCGCCCTGTGCAGCGAGGAATCCTGCTATGCGCAGAACCGCCGGGCCGTGACGGTGCTCCGGGCCGGCGGGCTGAGCTAGGCGGCAGGGCGGAACCGGGAGGCCGGGCATGCGGAGCCGGAGCATCGCGGGGTGGCGGCAGAAGGTCGCGGGGGGGCTGCTGACGCTGGCCCTGGCGCTGGCGGGGAGCGGGCCTGCCGCCCAGGATGGCGGGGCGCGCGCGCAGACGCTGGCGGACATCCGCCAGGAGCTGTCGGTGCTGTTTGTCGAGATCCAGCGGCTCAAGCGCGAGCTGTCCACCACCGGCGGGGTCGGCGTCGGCCTGGCCGGGGGCTCGCTGCTGGAGCGGGTCGATCTTCTGGAAGCCGAGCTGCGCCGGCTGACGGCCCGGACCGAGCGGCTGGAAAACCGCATCAACCGCATCGTCGAGGACGGCACCAACCGGATCGGCGACCTGGAATTCCGCCTGGTCGAGCTCGAGGGCGGCGATGTCAGCCAGCTCGGCGAAACCACCACCCTGGGCGGGGTGGACCCGCGCGACGAGCTTACGGCCGCCGCCCCGCCGCCTGACGATGGCGCGCCGCTCCTGGCCGTGGGCGAGCAGCGCGACTTCGATCAGGCCCGTGCGGCGCTGGAGGCGGGCGAGAACTTCCGTGCATCGCAGCTGTTCGCGGAGTTTCTCGAAAACTATCCCGGCAGCCCGCTGGCCGCCGAGGCGCAGTTCCTGCGCGGCGAGGCGCTGAGTGGCCTCGGCGATACAGCCAATGCGGCACGGGCCTTCCTGGAAAGCTTTTCCGGCGATCCGCAGGGGGTGCGTGCACCCGAAGCGCTGCTGCGGCTGGGGGTTTCCCTGGGGCAGCTCGAACAGATCAGCGAAGCCTGCATCACCCTGGGGGAGGTGGCGCAGCGCTACCCCGATTCCGCCGCCGTGGCCGATGCGGTGGCGGCGATGCAGGACCTCGGCTGCCCGTGAGCCGGGCGGAGCGGATCGTCGCGGAGTTTTCCTGCGCGATCGACGAGCTCCTGCCCGGAGGCTGGCCCGGAACCCTCGGGGTGGCAGTTTCCGGCGGCAGCGATTCCACGGCGCTTCTGCTCCTGCTGCACCAGCGTGCCGGGGCGCGCGGCTGTCGGTTGCGCGCGGTGAGCGTGGATCACGGCCTGCGTCCGGAAGCCGCGGCCGAGATCGGCGGCGTGGCCCGGCTGTGCCGCGAGCTCGGGGTCGGGCATGATACCCTGCGCTGGCGGGCGGGGGCGGGCGGCGGCAACCTTCAGGACCGGGCGCGGCGGGCCCGCTACCGGCTGATCGCGGACTGGGCGCGGGAACGGGATGTCGGGGCGGTGGCGCTGGGCCATACGCTGGACGATCAGGCCGAAACGGTGCTGATGCGCCTGGCGCGCGGAGCGGGGGTGGACGGGCTGAGCGCGATGGCCCCGCAGCGTCGGGCGCACGGGGTGCGCTGGCTGCGGCCGCTGCTCGGGTTGCGCCGGGCCGGGTTGCGTGCCTGGTTGGAGTCGCGCGGGGTCGGATGGTCGGAGGATCCGAGCAATGCCGACATGCGCTTTGCCCGGGTCCGGATGCGTCGGGCGCTGGCGGAACTCGCCCCGCTGGGGATTTCACCCGAAGGTCTGGCCGCCACTGCCGCGCGCATGGTGCAGACCCGCGCGGCGCTCGAACGGCAGACCCAGGAGGCCGCCCGCGCCCTGGCGCGGGTCCGCGCCGGAGCGGTCTTTCTGGACAGTGCCGCCCTGGAGGCCCTGCCGGACGAGATCCGCCGCCGGCTGCTGGGCCATGCGCTGCGCTGGGTTTCCGGGGCCGACTATCCGCCCCGGCAGCGGTCGCTGGATGCCCTGGAGGCGGCGCTGCGCGACCGGGTTCGGCACACGCTCCACGGATGTCTCATGCTCCCGGGCCGGGTGCGGCATGTGCTGAGCCGCGAGGCGGCGGCGCTGCGGGCGCTGCGCTCCCGCCCCGGCGAGGTCTGGGATGGGCGCTGGCGGGTGATCGCCCCCCCCGACGCGGCCGGAGATCCGGTGCTGGAGGTGCGCCTTCTGGGCGAAGGGGGGCTTGCCTTCTGCCCGCGCTGGCGCGCGACGGGGCTGCCGCGCCCGGTGCTTGCGGCCAGTCCGGCCGTCTGGCGCGGGGCGGAGCTGGTCGCCGCGCCGCTGGCCGGGGCCGGCAACGGGTTTCGGGCCGAGGCGCTGCGGGACGAAGCTCATTTCGTCGCATCGGTTTTATCGCATTGAACTGGCCGCCATCATCCTTATCTTAAGGACCAGTCCGCAAGAGGCGGAAACGGTCCCCGCGCGCAAGGAGAGTTGCTTTGGGAAACGCGAGAAACATCGCCTTCTGGGTCGTGCTCTTTCTGCTGATCCTGGCGCTCTTCAACCTGTTCAGCGGCGGGCAGTCGGCGGTCAACTCGCGCAGCGTCAGCTATTCCGAGTTCGTCCGGGCCGTGGAGGACGGAGAGGTCAAGGCGGTCACGCTTGACGGCGAGCGGGTCCTGTTCCGCTCGGCCGACGGGCAGGATTACGTCACGATCCGCCCCGAGGGGGCCGAGATCACCGAGCGTCTCATCGCCAATGACGTGGTGGTGAACGCCAAACCGCAGGAGCAGTCCGGGCTGGCCTCCATCATCATTTCCTTCCTGCCGTTCCTGCTGCTGATCGGGGTGTGGATCTACTTCATGAACCGGATGCAGGGCGGGGGGCGCGGCGGGGCGATGGGCTTCGGCAAGAGCCGGGCCAAGCTGCTGACCGAAAAGCAGGGGCGGGTGACGTTCGACGATGTGGCCGGCATCGACGAGGCCAAGGAAGAGCTGGAAGAGATCGTCGAATTCCTGCGCAACCCGCAGAAGTTTTCGCGCCTTGGCGGGCAGATCCCCAAGGGCGCCTTGCTGGTCGGCCCGCCGGGCACCGGCAAGACGCTCTTGGCGCGCGCCATCGCCGGCGAGGCGGGGGTGCCGTTCTTCACCATCTCGGGTTCGGATTTCGTGGAAATGTTCGTGGGCGTGGGCGCCAGCCGGGTGCGCGACATGTTCGAACAGGCCAAGAAGAACGCGCCCTGCATCGTCTTCATCGACGAGATCGACGCCGTGGGGCGCCACCGCGGTGCCGGCTATGGCGGCGGCAACGACGAGCGCGAGCAGACGCTGAACCAGCTGCTGGTGGAGATGGACGGCTTCGAGGCCAACGAGGGCGTGATCATCATCGCCGCCACCAACCGCAAGGACGTGCTGGACCCGGCGCTCTTGCGCCCCGGTCGTTTCGACCGGCAGGTGCAGGTGCCCAACCCCGACATCAAGGGGCGGGCCAAGATCCTGGAAGTGCACGCGCGCAAGGTGCCGCTGGGGCCGGATGTGGACCTGCGCATCATCGCCCGCGGCACCCCGGGGTTTTCCGGTGCCGACCTGGCCAACCTGATCAACGAGGCGGCGCTGATGGCTGCCCGCATCGGGCGGCGCTTCGTCACCATGGAGGATCTGGAGAACGCCAAGGACAAGGTGATGATGGGCTCCGAGCGCCGCTCGATGGTGCTGACGCCCGAGCAGAAGGAAAAGACCGCCTGGCACGAGGCCGGGCATGCCATTGTCGGGCTGAGCCTGCCCAAGTGCGACCCGGTCTACAAGGCCACGATCATCCCGCGCGGCGGCGCGCTGGGCATGGTGGTCAGCCTGCCGGAAATCGACCGGCTGAACTGGGAGAAGGCCGAATGCGAGCAGAAGCTGGCCATGACCATGGGCGGCAAGGCGGCCGAGGTCATCAGATACGGCGAGGAAAACGTTTCCAACGGGCCGGCCGGGGACATCCAGCAGGCGACCGCGCTGGCGCGCGCGATGGTGCTGCGCTGGGGAATGTCGGAAAAGGTCGGCAATGTCGATTACCAGGTTGCGCATGAGGGCTACATGGGCAATGGCGCCGGCGGGCTCTCGGTATCGGCTCACACCAAGGAGCTGATAGAGGAAGAGGTGAAGCGCTTCATCGACGAGGCCTATGCAACCGCCTACAGCATCCTGAAGAAGAAGAAGAAGGAATGGGAGCGCCTGGCCCAGGGGCTGCTGGAATACGAGACCCTGACCGGCGACGACATCAAGAAGGTGATCAGGGGCGAGCCGCTGGACAGCGGCGACGACGAGGGCGACAAGCCGGATGCGGGCAGCGCCGCCCCTTCCCTTGCGGCAATTCCCCGGACCCGGCCCAAATCGCGCCCGCGCGACGGCGGGATGGAGCCCGAGCCCGAGCCGACCGCCTGACCCTCCTGCCCGTTCCGCGGTTCCTTTCCCTGCCGGTGCCGGGCGGGGGAACGCGCCGCCGCGCGCACGGGGGCTGCGGGGCTGCTTTCTCCTTCCTTGGGGCCGGCCCCGCGGGACATGCCGCGCGGGAGCGTGGCGGAGAGGCGGTTCCGGCCCCGATCCGGTCGGAAATGTTTCGTTGTATACGGTTGCATATTGCTAGCCTGTCCGTGCAGGATGCCACCACGGACGGGGGGAATACATGGCTCATCCAACCGATATCGAAATCGCGCGCGCCGCCTCGAAGCTCCCGATCCAGGAAATCGGGGCAAAGCTGGGCATCGGCGCCGAGCATCTTCTGCCCTACGGCCACGACAAGGCCAAGCTCGGGCAGGCGTTCATCGAATCCGTCCAGGGAAACCCCGATGGCAAGCTGATCCTGGTGACGGCGATCAACCCGACGCCGGCGGGCGAGGGCAAGACCACCACCACCGTAGGCCTCGGCGACGGGCTCAACCGGATCGGAAAGAGGGCCGCAATCTGCATCCGCGAGGCCTCGCTCGGCCCCTGCTTCGGCATGAAGGGCGGCGCCGCCGGCGGCGGGCGGGCGCAGGTGGTGCCGATGGAGGACATGAACCTCCACTTCACCGGCGATTTCCACGCCATCACCAGCGCCCACAACCTGCTGGCGGCGATGATCGACAACCACATCTACTGGGGCAACGAACTGGGCATCGACGAACGCCGGGTCACCTGGAAACGGGTGGTGGACATGAACGATCGCGCCCTGCGCGACATCGTGACCAGCCTCGGCGGCGTGGCCAACGGCTTTCCGCGCCAGACCGGGTTCGACATCACCGTGGCGTCCGAGGTCATGGCGATCCTGTGCCTTGCGCGCAACCTCGAGGATTTGCAAAAGCGGCTGGGCGACATCATCGTCGCCTACCGGCGCGATCGCAGCCCGATCACCTGCCGCGACCTCAGGGCCGACGGGGCGATGACGGTGCTCCTGAAGGACGCCATGCAGCCCAACCTGGTGCAGACGCTGGAAAACAACCCGGCTTTCGTGCACGGCGGGCCGTTTGCCAACATCGCGCATGGCTGCAACTCGGTGATCGCCACCACCACGGCGCTGAAGCTGGCCGACTACGTGGTGACCGAGGCCGGTTTCGGCGCCGACCTGGGGGCCGAGAAGTTCATGGACATCAAGTGCCGCAAGGCGGGGCTGGCGCCGGATGTGGTGGTGCTGGTGGCCACGGTGCGGGCGATGAAGATGAACGGCGGGGTGGCGCGTGCCGATCTCGATGCCGAGAACGTGGCGGCGGTGGCCGAGGGCTGCCCGAACCTGACCCGCCACATCGCCAATCTCAAGCAGTTCGGGGTGCCGGTGGTGGTGGCGATCAACCATTTCGTCACCGACACCGAGGCCGAGATCGAGGTGATCCGCCAGAGCGCCGAGTCCCAGGGCGCCGAGGCGATCCTCTGCCGCCACTGGGAACTGGGCAGCGAGGGGGCGGTGGAGCTGGCCGAGCGGGTCGTCGAACTGGCCGACAGCGGGGCCGCGCAGTTCGCGCCGCTCTACCGCGACGACCTGCCGCTGTTCGAAAAGATCGAGACCATCGCAAAACGCATCTACCACGCCGACGAGGTGCTGGCAGACAAGAAGATCCGCGATCAGCTGCGCGCGTGGGAGAACGCCGGCTACGGCCATCTGCCGATCTGCATGGCCAAGACGCAGTATTCCTTTTCCACCGATCCCGACCTGCGCGGCGCGCCGAGCGGGCATTCGGTGCCGGTGCGGGAAGTGCGCCTGAGCGCCGGTGCGGGCTTCGTGATCGTGATCTGCGGCCAGATCATGACGATGCCGGGCCTGCCCGGCCATCCGGCCGCCGAGGGCATTCACCTCAACGAGCTTGGTCAGATCGAGGGCCTGTTCTGATCCGCCGGTATCGGCGAAATCCTGCGCCCTCATGGGGCAGCATGGTTTGCGGCGGCAATCCGGGAATGCCATGGACAAGAACCCATAGACAACCGTGAACCGAGGAAAAGGTATGTCATGAGCGCCGAGATCATCGACGGAAAGGCCTTTGCTGCGGATGTGCGCAGGAAGGTGGCGGCCCAGGTGGCGCGCCTGAAGGCAGAGCACGGCATCACGCCGGGGCTGGCGGTTGTCCTGGTGGGCGACGATCCGGCCAGCCAGGTCTATGTGCGCAACAAGGGGAAGATGACCGTCGAGGCGGGGATGAACTCCTTCGAGCACCGCCTGCCGGCGGAGACGGAAGAGGCCGCCCTTCTGGCGTTGCTCGACGATCTCAACGCCGATCCGACGGTGCACGGGATTCTGGTGCAGCTTCCCCTGCCCGGGCACATGGATGAGGCGAATGTCATAAACCGGATCGCCCCGGAAAAGGACGTGGACGGCTTCCACATATCCAATGTCGGCCGGCTGGCGACCGGGCAGAAGGCGATGGTTCCCTGCACGCCGCTGGGCTGCCTGATGATGCTGCGCGACCTGCACGGATCCTTGTCGGGCATGGATGCGGTGGTGGTGGGGCGCTCGAATATCGTGGGCAAGCCGATGGCGCAGCTTCTGCTGCGCGACAGTTGCACGGTGACGATCGCCCACAGCCGGACCCGCAACATAGAGGAGCTCTGCCGGCGGGCCGATATCCTGGTGGCGGCGGTGGGCCGGGCGGAGATGATCACCGGCGCGTGGATCAAGCCCGGCGCCACGGTGATCGATGTCGGCATCAACCGCATTCCCGCCCCCGAAAGGGGCGAGGGCAGAACCCGGCTGGTGGGGGATGTCCATTTCGACAGCGCCGCCCGGGTGGCCGGCGCCATCACCCCGGTGCCCGGCGGCGTGGGACCGATGACCATCGCCTGCCTGCTGGCAAACACGCTCACCGCCTGCTGCCGTGCCCACGGCCTGCCTGAACCGGAGGGGCTGACCGTCTGACCGCCAGATCGCCAGACCGGCCGTGCCGGCGGGTTTCCGTGCCGCCCGTGCGCGGCGGAGTATCCTCTTGACAGGCGTGGCGCACCTTTCCAGAAAACCCGGAGGCCTGCGCGGTTTCCGGAGTTTCGCCTTGCGTTGGAAGAAGGTGCTGTTCCTGCTGAAGGAGTACATGCTGGTTCCCGTGCGCCTTCTGATCACGGTCTTTGTGGCATCCTTCCTGGCCATTTCCGGCCCGTTCGGCAGCTATGACGCGCTGGGGCCGGTGGAGCGCTTCCTCTACTGGTTCACGATCGTGTTCATGAGCGTTTTCGTGGTGAATCTCGGGCGGGCGGTCGCGGCCGTCTGGCTGCCCCGGGCCGGAGGGGGCGTGGCGACCCTTTTCAGCGCCGTCCTTGCCGCAGTGCTGCTGCCGCCGCTTTCGCTTGTGATATCGGTCCGCGTCTTCGGCGGCGAGCTGTCCCGGCTGCCGGATTATTCGCTGATCGTGCTGCTGGTTCTGGCCATCGTCGTCTTCGTCGGGCTGCTGCGTGACCGTCTTGCCGGGGTTCTGCCGCAGCCGCGCGAGGCGCGGCCGCGGCTGCTTGCGCGGCTTTCCGGGCCGCGGAACGTGAAGATCCTGCGGATCAGCGCCCGCGATCACTATGTGGATGTTCACACCGACCGGGGGCGGGAAACGCTGCTGATGCGGTTTTCCGACGCGCTGGCCGAGCTTGACGGGGTGCCGGGCCAGCGGGTGCACCGCTCGCACTGGGTGGCGACCGGGGCGGTGTCCGGCTATCGCCGGGAGGGCGCGCGGGGGCTTGTCGAGCTGATCGACGGCAGCAAGGTTCCGGTCAGCCGCGCCATGCGGGCCGAGGTCGAGGCCGGCCCGATCGGCGCGAAGCGCGGGGCGAAGAAAAGGACCGGGTCCCGGCCGCGCGAATGCAGGGCCCCGGCCCGGCCGTGAACGGGCGCGCCCCGGCCGGCGGCGCGCTCAGTGCACGATTCTTTCCTCGTGCACGAACATGTTGGCCCAGGCACGGTCGATCAGCTCCGGGCTCATCTGGTAGGGGATGCCCTCGAATTCGCAGATCGCGATCATCTGATCGACCAGGAAGATCGGCTGATAATTTGCATAGACGTTGTCGATCAGCGGGTATTTCTTCTTCATCAGGTAGATCAGCGCCTCTTCGTCCAGCGGCATCTTGCGCTTGCGCGCCACCATCGCGAAGATCTTCAGGAAGTCTTCCTGGCTGGGACCGTCGATCTTGATCTTGAAGAAGATCCGCCGCAGCGCCGCCTGGTCGAAGATCTCGTTCGGGTGGAAGTTGGTGGAGAAGATCACCAGCGTGTCGAAGGGCACCTCGAATTTCTCGCCCGACTGCAGGGCCAGGATGTCCTTGTTTTCCTCCAGCGGTACGATCCAGCGGTTGATCAGGGCCTGCGGAGATTCGGCCTGCCGACCCAGGTCGTCGACGATGAAGATGCCGCCGGTGGCTTTCAGCTGCAGCGGCGCCTGGTAGGTGCGCGAAGTCGGGTTGTAGACCAGGTCGAGCATGCTCAACGTCAGTTCGCCCCCGGTGATCACGGTGGGGCGTTCGCACAGCACGTAGCGCCGGTCGTAGCGGTTCGAGGTGCGGCGCAGGCTGTTGGGGTCGTCCACCGGATCTTCGGCGATGGTATGCACCACCGGGTCGTAGACGGTGATCACCTGGCCGGAATATTCGATGGCGCGCGGCACGAAGATGTTGTCGCCCAGCGCATCACGGATACCGTTCGAGATCGAAGACTTGCCGTTTCCCGGCGGGCCGTACATCAGGATCGAGCGGCCGGCGGAAACGGCCGGCCCGAGGTGGTCCAGCAGTTCGTCAGGCAGGATCAGGTGCTTCATCGCGCCGGTCAGCATGTCGCGCGTCACCTGGATGTTGCGGATCGACTGGCGCTTGACCTGTTCGCCATAGGCGCTCATCGGGATCGGCATGGCGCCGTAGTATTCGGATTGCGACAGCGCATCCAGCGCGCGCGCCTTGCCGCTGTCGGTCAGCTCGTAACCCATTTCGCCGCCGGAATTCGCATGGAGCGTGCCGGTCGCCTGCAGCAGTTTCTGGCCGCGGGCCAGGTCCACCAGCTCCTGGGTGACGTTGATCGGCAGGCACAGGGCACGGGAAAGTGCGCTCACCTGATCCAGGTTCTGGCGGAACATCGTCTTGAGCAGGATGTCCCGCATCATGACAGGGGTGAGGCCGGTATCTTCGAGCGAACGCGGAGCGGGGGGCGCGAGCACCGGAGAAGCCTGCATGTTCATGGGCAATCCTCTGCATTGCACGGCGTTCCCGGCATCCGGCCTGTTGTGTTTCGGGCGCGGGGCCCGGAAAACGGCCGCCGGGAACAGCGATGGCTGTTACAAGCTCCGTCATTCCGCGCTAGTCTGGAGAGGGCGAGCAGCGGAACGCGGTCATGGGCAGGGCAAATCCTACGGTTCTCTTTGGCTTTTTTGTGGCGGTGATCGTCGCAATTTGTGGTGCGGCGCTGCTGAAGGGCGGCTTCTACCTGGGCAAGCACGAAGGCGACACGCTGCACATGATGCAGATCGTGCTGCGCATGGCCGAAGGGCAGCTGCCGCACAGGGATTTCATGACCCCGATCGGCTACATGGCCTTCGCCCCGATCGCCCTGTTCGTCCGGCTCGGCTACGGTATCGGGCATTCGATCCTGATGGCGCAGGCCCTTGTCGCGGTGGCGTTCCTGCCTGCCGTCTGGTGGGTGGCCTTCAGCCGGATGCGGGGGATCCTGCCCTACATGTTCGGGCTGTTCGTCTTCGTGCTCATAGGGGCGCTGGTGCATGGCGAGGCCCAGCGCAGCGTTTCCATCTCCATGAACTACAACCGCTGGGCCTGGGCGGCAAGCTTCGTTGCCATCGCCGCCGCCGTGCTGGTGCCGCTGCATCGGCCGCGGCATCTGATCGACGGGGTGATCATCGGTCTGGCGCTTGCCCTGGTGCTGCTGACGAAGGTCACCTATTTCACGGCCTTTGCGCCGGCCCTGGCCATCGCGCTGCTGCTGCGCGGGGCCCTTCCGGGCCTTCTGCATGCCCTGTGGAGTGGCGCGGCTGCGCTGGGGCTGTTCACGCTCCTGGTCGGGGCGGACTACTGGCCGGCCTATGTGCAGGATCTGCTGGCGGTTGCGCGCTCGGATATCCGCCCCAACCCCGGAGAGCCTTTCGGCGCCGTTGTCGGGGCGCCGGCCTATCTGGGGGCCAGCCTGACCCTGTTTGCGGGGGTGATCTTCCTGCGTCAGTCCAATGCGCGCGCCGGGGGGTTGTCGCTGCTGCTGCTGGCGCCGGGGTTCTTCTATGTCACCTATCAGAACTACGGCAATGATCCCCAGTGGCTGCTGATTCTCGCGGTGGTTCTTCTGGCCTTCGCCCCCCGGCGCGAGCTGCGCAACGCCCTGGGCTGGGACATGCGTGCCGCAGTCAGGATCACCGCCGCGGTCGCCCTGGCGCTGGCGGCGCCTTCCTTCTTCAACCTGGCCTACAGCCCCTTCCGCCACCTGCGGCTGGAGACGGCGGACTACACCCCGCTGCTGCCGCGCGCGCAGCGCCACGGCGACATCTACGGCACCCGGGTCAGGGTGGCACGCACCGATGCCCGGGTGCCGCTGCCGGCCGCGGGCACGCCGCTGGAGGCGGCCGCTGAACTGGCCGAGCGCGACCCGCCGGCGGTTTTCGGGGGCGAGACCCTGCCCGAATGCGAACTGGAGATCGGCCTGCCTGCCTGGTTCGACGCGATTGCCGCCGACCTGGAGCAGGCAGGCCTGGCCGGCGGGCGGCGCCTCTTCGCCGCCGACCTGTTTTCCAGCCACTGGCTGTTCGGCGACCTGCGGCCGCTGATCGGAGGGGCGCCCTGGTATTACGGGGGGCTGCCCGGGATCGAGAGCGCCGATTACCTGCTGGTGCCGCTCTGCCCGGTGATCCCGGAACTGCGGCGGCGAATCCTCGAGCAGATCGAGGAGCGGGGGCTTGCTTTCCGGGAAATCCGTCGCACGCCGCTCTACATCCTGTATGCGCCGCTCTGATCCGCGCCCGGGGCGTGGCGGTCGGCGCAGGCGTTGTCGGGACGCGGGCGTTGCGGGCGCGGGAGCCGTTCAGCGGCCGGCCAGAGCCGCCGCGACCAGGTAGAAGGCAAGCGTTCCGCCCAGCGCCAGCCCCATCGGGAAGTCGCTGCGCGTCCACGACTGCCAGTCCGGTGCCAGGGCGCGCAGGGGTTTCAGCCGGCGGGCAAGCCGGTGGGTGGCTACCGCCGCCAGCAGGACGGCGGCCAGCAGGTAGAACAGAAGCGGCAGATCTCCTGGAGCGATGAAAGGGGCGGCGGCGGCGGCGAATTTCGCATCGCCCGCGCCGAGGCTGCCCAGCATGTTCAGCGCGAACCCGGCCGCGAGCACGACGACAAGCTGCAGCAGGCGTTGCGGGATTTCGGCAAGCGGCAACGCCAGCGGCCCGATCGCCAGAAAGACGGCGAACAGGGCGAGCACCGCCTTGTTCGGAATCTTCATGTATTTCATGTCGTTCCAGGCCACCCATATGCAGATGGGCAGCACCGGGGGCAGGAACAGCAGCGCCGCCCAGGCCGACATTTCCATCGTCAGTTGATCACGTTGTTTTCAAGCGCCCGCAGCGCCCGCACGGCGACCTCGAAATACTGCGGATGGGTATCGATCGCTTCCCGGAGCAGGGTCCGGCCGGTGTTCACGTCTCCCTGCTTGATTGCGGCCAGGGCCATGGTGTGCAGCAGCTGGGCGCGTTCGGTCTGGGTCATGGGGACGATCGGCAGCATGTACTTGCGCTGCGCCGCGCGTGCCAGGACCAGGTTGTTCTTGGCGGTGAACATGTCCGAGCGGTATTTGAGCGCCTCGGTGAAAAGCCGTTCGGCCTCGACGAAATCGCCGCGGGTCAGCTTGGAATAGCCCCAGTTGTTGAGCACGCCCGAGGGGCGCGTCGTCAGGCCGACGGCGATTTCGTAGAAGCTGTCGGCCTTTTCCCATTCCTCGTTGCTGTCGGCGATCATCGCTTCCAGCCGGTAGCGCTTGAATGTCTCGTGAGTGGGGGGGACGGAATCCAGCATCCGTTCGGCCTCGTCCCACTTGCCGACCCGGATCAGCACATCGGCGTAATCGACCCGGTCCGGATCGGTGGCTTCCGGATGGGCGATGACCTTTTCCCATGCCGGCAGCGCCTCACGCGCCCTGCCGGCGCGCAGCAGGGCCTTTGCCAGGCCGCGCTGCAGGTCGATCCGCTCCGGATCTTCGGCCAGGGTGCGGCGGAAATAGGTTACCGCCTCGGCCGGATCGGCGGCCGAGAGCATGATGTCGTTCAGGTTGCTTTCGTCGATCACGTTGACCCCGCGCAGGGCGCGTTCGACCTCGTTGCTGGTGCTGGCCTTCTCGCATGCCGACAGGGCCAGGCTGCCGGCCAGGCACAGGGTGAAGATTCTCGGTTGGCGCATCTGCCTGCGTCCCCTTGCTGCTCTGCCTCCGTTGTCAGCCTTCGCTTGTTATCGTTTCGACAGGAGCAGATACGACCCGGGCCCCCGCCGAACCAGCGCGAATGTGCTGTCATCGCTCTCAGGATACGCCGGTTTTTCGAGTTTTTCGAGTGCCAGGCGCAAATTCTCCCGGATTTCGGCACTTTGGCCACTGTCGAGCGCGAAGGCGGTGTGAAACACGCGGGCCGCCTCGCCGACATTGCCCTGTTCCATCAGCACGACGCCCAGGTTGTTCCAGGCGGGCACGAAGCCTTCGTCGACCGCGATGGCCTGGCGCAGCAGCCGTTCGGCCTGCCCCAGCCGCCCCAGCGCCAGATTGGCCGAGCCCAGCGCCGAGAGCACATCCGCGTTCATTCCGTGTTCGGCGGCACCGCGCAGATAGGCCTTGAGCGCCAGCTCGTATTCGCCGGCGGCCATCAGCCGGTGGCCGACGATCAGCCCGTCCACCGACTGTTCTCCGGGCGCGACTCCGGCCGGGGCGTAGGGGCCGGGTTCTCCGATGCGAAGGCCGCCCGCAGGCGCGCAGGCGGCCAAAAGCCCCGCCGCCATGATCAGACCCACCCGGATTTTTCGCATCAGATCAGAAGTTGGCCCCTTTCAGGATGACCGCGATATTGTAGACCGACGGGCCGATCAGGATGATCAGCAGCGGCGGCACGGTCAGCATCATAGTGGCAAGAGTCATCTTGGTGGGCAAGGTGTTTGCCTTTTCCTCGGCGCGCATCACGCGCTTGTCGCGCATTTCCGCCGCGTAGACGCGCAGCGCCTCGGCGATCGAGGTGCCGAAGGTGGCCGACTGGATCAGCACGGTAACGAAGCTCGACACATCCGGCACGCCGGCGCGTTCGGACATGTCGCGCAGAACCTGCACCCGGTCCTTGCCGGCCTTCATCTCGTGGGCGACCATCTCGTATTCCTCGGCCAGGGCGGGGTAGCCGGCACGGATTTCCTTGGCCACGCGGTTGATCGACTGGTCGAGCGACTGGCCGGCCTCGACGCAGACCAGCATCATGTCGAGCGAATCCGGAAAGCCGTTGACGATTTCCTCCTGCCGTTTCTGCTGGCGCTTGGTCACCCAGTATTTCGGCAGCATGTAGCCGACGACGCCGGGGCCCAGGATGGTGAAGATCATCTGCTGGGTGGAGGGATCTCCGGTCGTCTTCAGGACGATCGCCACCAGCGCGCCGATGATCAGCAGGGTGATGCCGAGCGAGAACTGCAGGAAGTGATAGGTCCGCACCGCATTCTTCGAGCGGTAGCCGGCCTGCAGGAGCTTGAGCCGGATGGCGGAATATTCCTCCTCGTTCTTGGGTTCGAGGAATTCGGAATATTTCTCGAGCTTGTCCTTGCCCGAACCGTGGCGCAGCTTCTGGGCCGTTTCGCGACCGCTCTCGCGCGGCCGGTTCGCCTCGCGCAGCTTGTCCAGCGGATCGGCCTGCTTCTTCAGCAGGACCGGCAGGGTCAGCAGCACCAGGAACATGCCGAGGATGCCCACCGCCAGCAGCGGGCCGAACGGGCCCAGCTGATCGGTCAGCATGGTTTCGATGTCTTGCAGCATTTCCATGGCGGATCCTCAGACCTTGATGTTCACGAGCGCGCGCATGACGAAGACATTGGCCACCAGGAAGCCGGCCACGACCAGGGCGGCGGGGATGAAGGCGGCGGTTTCCTTCACGTCGTCGTAATAGTCGGGCTGGATCACGTTGATCATCACCAGCGCGCCGATCGGGAAGATCGACAGGAACATGCCGGACCATTTCGCCTCGGCGGTGATGGCCTTGACCCGACGGAACAGCTTGAAGCGGGCCCGGATCACCTTGGCCAGCCCGTCGAGGATCTCGGCCAGGTTGCCGCCCGAAACCTGCTGGATGGTCACCGCCACCGCCAGAAAGCGCAGATCCTGCATGTCCAGCCGTTCGGCCATGTCCTTGAGCGCCTCGCCCACGTCGCGCCCGTAGGCGGCCTCGTCCGAGATCACGCCCATCTCGGAGGCCAGCGGGTCGGGGACCTCCTTGGCGACGATCGCCAGTGCCGAGGAAAACGGGTGCCCCACGCGCAGGCTGCGCACCATCAGCTCCACCGCATCAGGCAGCTGTTCCTCGATCAGGGCCAGGCGCTTCCTGGCCTTGTTGTTGACCCAGACATAGACCCCGCCGACCCCCATCACCACCGCCAGTATGGCCCGCACCGGCAGGCTGGCGGCGGTGCCGATGGTCAGCCCGATGAAGGAGATCACGGCGAGCACCGCCATGATCAGCATCAGCTGCTGCGGGGTGAAGGCGATGTTCGCCTTCTGAGCCTTTTCGGCCAGGATCGAATAGATCGGGATCGAGCGCGCCTTCATGTGCTGGCTCATCTCCTTGCGGAGCTGCTCCAGCACCTGTTCGCGCCCGACCCCCTTTTCCAGCATCTCGAGGCGGCGGTTCACCCGGCTGTTGAGGCTGATCGACTTGCCGAAGACCGTCAGGTAGATGCCTTCGACCAGGACGATGACCGAAATGAAGATCAGCCCGTAGATGAGCGGTTCTGCGCTGATGACCATGATGTTCAGTTTCCCTGGAAGGGTTCGAAGATTTCCGGCGGCAGGTCGTAGCCCCAGAGCTTGAATCGCTCGGAGTAGTGCGAGCGCACCCCGGTGGCGGTGAAATGGCCGATGATCTTGTTGTCCGGCGTCAGCCCCACGCGCTGGTAGCGGAAGATCTCCTGCATCGAGATCACCTCGCCTTCCATGCCCGTCACCTCGGTGATCGAGACCATCCGGCGCGAACCGTCCTGCAGGCGGGAAGCCTGCACGATCACGTTCACGGCGCTGGCGATCTGGCTGCGCACCGCCTTGATCGGCATCTCGATGCCGGCCATGGCAATCATGTTCTCCAGCCGGCTCACCGCATCGCGCGCGCTGTTGGCGTGGATCGTGGTCATCGAGCCGTCATGGCCGGTGTTCATGGCCTGCAGCATGTCGATCACCTCTTCGCCGCGGGTCTCGCCGACGATGATCCGGTCGGGGCGCATGCGCAGCGCGTTGCGCAGGCAGTCGCGCTGGGTGACCGCGCCCTTGCCTTCCACGTTGGGCGGGCGGCTTTCCATCCGGCCCACGTGGGTCTGCTGCAGCTGAAGTTCGGCGGTGTCCTCGATGGTGAGGATGCGCTCCGAATCGTCGATGAAGGAGGAGAGCGCATTGAGCGTGGTCGTCTTGCCCGAGCCGGTGCCGCCCGAGACGATGATATTCAGCCGTGTCGAAACGGCTGCCTGCAGATAGGCGGCCATTTCCTCGGTGAAGGCGCCGAAGCGCACCAGGTCATCGACCGAGAGCTTTTCCTTCTTGAACTTGCGGATCGAGACCAGCGAACCGTCCACCGCGATCGGCGGCACCATCGCGTTGAAGCGCGAACCGTCCGCCAGGCGGGCGTCCACATAGGGGTTGGATTCGTCCACCCGGCGCCCGACCGCGGAGACGATCTTGTCGATGATCCGCAGCAGGTGCTTTTCGTCCTTGAAGGTGGTGGAGGTCAGCTCCAGCTTGCCGTTGCGCTCCACGAAAACCTGATGCGGCCCGTTGACCAGGATGTCGTTCACGCTGTCGTCCTTGAGCAGCGGCTCCAGCGGGCCGAGGCCCACCACCTCGTCATAGAGCTCCTGGTTGAGGGTCGCGCGTTCCTCGCGGTTGAGCACGATCGCCATCTCGTCCAGCGCCTCGGCGGCGATGGCCGAGATCTCGGCCCGCAGGTCGGCTTCCGAGGCGGTTTCCAGCGCGGCCAGGTTCAGGTTGTCCAGCAGGCGCTTGTGCAGTTCGGACTTGACCTCGCTCAGCCGTTCCTTGCGCTTCTTTTCCTTGTCCATCGGCACGACCTGCGCCGGGTTCTGCCTGGTGGCGGGCTTGCGCTTGATGCCGGTCGCCGGCGCAACGGGCGCGGCACCGGGAGGGGCCTGCGGCTCCTCCTTCGGCATCTCGACCAGCTTGGGCTTGCCCGATCCCGGTTTCTTGTAACGTGAAAACATGGAAACTCTTCCCCCGGATGCTGCCGTCTAGCCGGCTTCGGCGACCGACAGGTTCAGTTCGTGCACCGACATGGCCAGCTTGCGCAGCTCCTTGCGATAAGGGCTCTTGGCCGCCGATCTGGCCAGCGGCAGCCCCTGATCATTGGCTTCGGTCACCTGCCTGCCGCCGTCGGGAAGAAGCACCTCGATCTTGATGTCGAGGCTTTCGGCCATTCTCCTGACCCGGCTCTTCCCCGATAGGTCGGTGAACCTGGGCGCGCGGTTGAGCACGTAGCGAAGCTTTTCGAAGGGCAGATCCTCGGCCTTCAGCGCCCGGATCATCCGCAGCGTGTTCTGCGCCGAGCGCATGTCCAGCTCCAGCGGCGCGAAATAGACATGGGCCGAGTGCAGCAACACCTCGGTCCACTGCACGACGGTCGATGGGAGATCCACGACCACATAGTCGAAATTGGTCCGGGCGGCATCGAGCAGCCGCTGCACGTCTTCGGGGCCGATCAGATCCAGCGGCAGCATGTCCGCCGGCGCGGTCAGCGCGAACAGCGTGTCATCGACCGACTGCAACGCCTGCAGGAAGGCCTCGTTGTCCATGTTCTCGGTGTCGCTCAGCAGCTCGAAGACCGCATCGCGCCGGGGCAGGTCCAGGAAGGTGGCGACCGAACCGTATTGCAGATCGAGGTCGAGGATGCAGACCCTGGGCGGGTTCTTCTTGTCGATTGTGGCCAGCTCCCAGGCCATGTTCACGGCAAAGGTCGTGGCGCCGACGCCGCCTGCCAGCCCGTGCACGGCCAGCACCACGCCATCGTGCCCGCCGCCCGACTTGTGCTGCGGCGCGGTGGGCGCGGGCTCGGCCGGAGCCGGGGCGCGCAGGCGCTCGATGGCGTCGTGCAGGGCGCCGTCGGGCAGCGGGTAGGGGACGAATTCCTCGGCGCCCTGCTTCAGGAGCTGGTGCAGGGCAACGGGGCTGACATCCTCGGCGATCACGATCACCTTGATTCCCTGCGCCCCGGCGGTGCGGATCAGTTCCGAAATCAGCGCCAGATCCTTTTCGTCTTCCGAATCGATGGCGATGGCAACGAATTCGAGCGTTGCCGAATCCGGCTGCGTCATGAAGACCTTGGCATCCTCGAACGACAGATCGCCCCAGCTTTCGCCCAGTTCGGTCTCCATGTCCTCGATCAGCAGGTCGAAGTTCTGGACATCGCGACTGATCGTGCAGGCGACGATCGGTGCCGGCTCGGGTTGCAATGCTGCGCTGCTCGTCATTGCTTCAGTCCTTCCACTTTCCGGCACCGCAGGCAGGAAGGAGTGCCGCACTCAATTCGGATCCCACCGCCAGGTGCCGCGTGCGACTCGAAACGACGCACGGCTCCTGGGGGCGAAGCTGTCGAATAATCTGGGCAATATTGGGGCCAAAAGCCGTATTAATTCGGTTTTTTGAACGATGCTCCCCCGGGTCGGGGCGCGCAGGCGCGCTCCCGGGGGCAGGCCCGTCACTCCAGATCGCCGGTATCGGTGGTCGGCCGCTCGGTGGCGCTGGCCACGTATTCGCGGAAGAGAAGCTCGCCATACTTGCCGTTCAGCAGGGCCGGGTGCTTGCGCACCAGCCCGGAGACCTCGGTCACTGTGCGCCGGTTCCGCCGCTCGCGGTTCTGGGTGACGATGAGCGGCTGCGTTTCGCCCAGGGAAACAACCGCTTCGAGACGGGAGCGGTCGATCCCCTGGCCGACCAGGTAGTTTACCACCGCTCGGGCCCGGCGCATGCCGAGGCGCCTGTTGTAGGCTTCGGTCCCGACGAGATCGGTATGCCCGTAGACACGGAAGCGCACTTCGGGGAACTGCCTGATCCAGTCGGCCTGCCGGCGCAGGATCGCCCGGGCCTCGCCATCGAGCAGGGCGCTGTCGAAGGCGAAGTTGACCGTGGTGGGCACTTCGGCGGCGAATCTGTTGTTGAGGTTGATGATGAAGCTCTTCTTGCCGGTCTGCACCAGCGTGTTGTTCATGGTCGGATTGCCGAACTGCCCCTCGTCGATGAAGGCCCCGGCCTCCTGCGTCCAGCTGTCGAACGGGGTGCCGTCGCCGAAGGGGCCGCTGCCCGTGCAGGCGCTCAGCGCCACGAATCCTGCCGCCGCAAGAGCCGCTTTCGTTTGCCCAGCCATGTTCATCACTCCATCACGTAGCCGTAGGAGCCGCCGAAGTCCTGCTTGGCGACTTCGGAGGCGGCGCCGCTTTTCGGGCGGTTCGCACTGGCGGTCTTGCCGAACAGGAACAGCTCGGCTTCCGTCGGCGGCCTGACCCGGTCGGTGGGCAGGGCAAGGGCTTCGCCGCGGGTCGGGGTGACCAGATGCGGGGTGACGATGATCACCAGCTCCGACTGGTTGCGCTCGTAGTCGGCGCTGCGGAACAGCGCGCCCAGAACCGGGATGTCGCCCAGCCAGGGCACCTGGCCGTTCAGGTCCTTGAAGTCGTCCTCCAGGAGGCCGGCGATCACGAAGCTTTCGCCATCGCGCATCTCGACCACGGTCGAGGCCTCGCGCCGGCGGAAGGCGTTGATGGAAAAACCGTTCGCCTGGAAGGTGTTGGTGGGATCTACGCCGGAAACGGCGGCGGTGATCTGCAGGTTGATGACATCGCCGTCAACGACCCGCGGCGTGAACAGAAGCTCGACGCCGAACGGCTTGTAGTCCACATTCACGCGGCCCTGATCATCGACGATCGGCACCGGGTATTCGCCGCCGGCCAGGAAGGTCGCCGCCTGGCCCGAGAGCGCGGTCAGGTTCGGTTCTGCGAGGGTGCGCACGAGCCCCTTGCTTTCGAGGGCTTCGAGGCCGATGGCCAGCTGCAGGCCGCCGGCGGTGAAGCCGAACAGGTAGCGCCCGGTGGATTCGACGGTGCCCGCCGGGTTGGTTGTCGGGTCGCCGTCGAAGAGCGAGGCGACCGGGCCGCCCACCAGGGAGCCGCTGCCGGCGGCGGTGTTCCCGTTGCCGAGGGCCAGGCTGGCGGACAGGTTCTTGCGCACCGAGCGCTGCATCTCTGCGAAGCGGACCTTCAGCATCACCTGCTGGGTGCCGCCCACCATCAGCAGGTTCGAGACCCGCTCGGGGGCGTAGCGGTTGGCCAGGTCGAGCGCCCGGTCCAGCTTGGCGATGCTGGAAACGACGCCGGACAGCACGATGCCGTCATTGGCGGTGCGCACCTCGATCTGCTCGCCCGGCAGGATCTGGCGCAGCCGTTCCTTGAACTCGTCCACATCCGGGGTCACGCGGACTTCCACATTGGTGATCAGCCGCGCGTCGGGGCCCAGCAGGGTCAGCGTGGTGCGCCCGGGCGTCTTGCCGAGAACATAGAGCGTGCGCTCCGACAGGGTGGAGATGTCGGCGATCTCGGGGTTGGCGATCGAGACCTCCGCGAAGGGCTGCTCGGATTCGACCACGACCGCGCGGTTCATGATCACGTTGAGCGCGCTTGCCGCCGTGCCCTGCATGACCTTGAGCGGTTCTGCCGTTGCCGCGCCCGTCATGGTGGCAACGGAAAGGGAAAAGCCGACCAGCGCGGCCTTCAGGAAACTTCCGATTTTCATGGTGACCTGCCTCTCCGATCACGCCTCGTTACGGGTCTTCGAAATCGCCCATTTTCCGGCCACCATGCGGCAAAGCCCGTTTTATTGCAAGAATCAATTGTCTGAGCAGCGGCGCTTATGTGGACAAGTCGCAACACCCGGGCCGCGGCGGTGGCGGATTCATGCCGAAGGACGGCCTTTCGGGAAGGGCGATCGGGCGAATCCGCGGAAGGGTGCCGGCCTGCCGGCGTGTTCCCTCACCCGCCGCATGCAGCTGCCGCATGTGCGGGGGGAGGGGAGAGGGGCGTGGCGGGTGTCCGCCCGGCGCCCCTCTCCTTTTCGGCGTTCCCGCATCCTGGCGCGCCTGGCTGGGCTCCTAGCGGGCGGCGTCGGCGCAGGGAATCGGGGTTTCGATGATCTCGGCTCCGCGTCTGGTACGGATCGTGCAGACCCGCTCCGGCTCGACCTGGACGACCTGCCGTTCCTCGATCCCGAGCAGGTCGCGGCCGTCGTATTCGACCGAGTCCGTCTGTCCCGGATCCTCGGCGCCCAGCAGCGCCAGCGACAGCCGGCCGGTGGCCTGCGCCTGGGCCAGCGCGGCGACCTGGAGCGGGGTGGCCTCGACGGTCACGGTGCGTGCGATTATCGCGGTGTTGCGGTCCTCGTCGGCGATCTGGTCGATGGCCAGCAGCTTGATGCCGCTCTCGATCAGCTTGGTGATTTCGGCGCCGCGCCGGTTGGAATCGTCGGCGAAGTTGCGCCCGGTCCAGTAGACATCGACCCGGTCTCCGGGGCGCAGGAAGCCGGACACGCCGGAAGCCACGTCAACCCTGATGGCAAAGGCGCGCATCCCCTTGCCGAGCCGGGACGAAACGCCCGCATCCTCGCCCGGGCCGGTCACCTTGACCGCCAGTATGGCTTCGTCCTTTTCCATGGCGCGGATCACGGTGCGCAGCTCGTCCGGCCCTTTCGGGAACAGGGCCTCCTGGCTGTTGAATACGCCCTGGGGAATGGCGTCCACCGGCCAGCGGACCATCCGCACGTCCTCGGGTTTCAGCCTTTCGCCGTAGCGCAGCTGCCGGTTCGCGACGAAGACCTCGGCGGTCTGAACCATGCGCGAATTCGCTTCGCGCTCGCGGGCCAGGGCGGCCTGGTATTCGCTGATATAGTCCCGGGCCATGTAGACGGCGAAACCAGCCAGCCCCATGCCGATCAGCAAGACAAGTCCGAATACAATACGCATTGCTCTGTCCTCTCTGCCGTCACACCGTTCAGCCCCCCCGTGGCGCCAGATCCGGAACGGCATTTCACCGGGAAGACGTTATCGGGGAAATGCGGCAGAACATTGGATAAAGCGTGTCCGGCCGGTGGATTTTGACGCGAATGGAAACGATGGGCGATAGCGGATCCGGAAACATGCGGGCAGGCGGCGCATCGCGGGGAGCGGCCGCCCCGCCGCGGCCCGGGCGTGCGGTATCAGTCGGTTTCCGGTATCAGCAGGTATCAGTAGGTGTTCACCGTCTGGGCGCTCAGATGGGCGCCAAGCCCGCTTGCGTGATCCAGCGCGCCGTTGCTGATCGCGGCGATGACGGCGATCGAGAGGCCGACGATCGCGGCCGTCAGCACCACCCAGTCAACCGTTACGGCACCGTCTTCTTCCCGGGTGAAGTGCCTGCAGATGTCACGCATACCATTTATCTCCGTTACTCGGTTGTCCCGCCGGGTGGGATTTGTTCCGTGTTAGCGGAAGGATGCGGCAGGAAAATGGCGAGATAAGGGCGAAGTGACTGGAAAACATGGCATTTCATGTTGCCCTGTGCCGCCCCTGTTTCCGGTGCGCACGGCCGGGGCGCAAGACGGAAACGGCCGCGCCCCGGGGGGCGCGGCCATTCCGTGAATGTCGCCTGCGGAGCGGCGCTCAGTAGGTCACGATGGTCTGGGCGGCCAGGTTCGAGCTGATCTTGTCGGCCAGGCCGGTGGTGCCGCCGGACACCGAGGCCAGCACGGCGATGCCGAGGCCGACGATGGCGGCGGTGAGCACCACCCAGTCCACGGTCACGGCGCCGTCTTCGTCGCGCTTGAACGTCTTGATGAGGTTGATGAGTTTCATGTGTCTTCTCCGGTAGTTTTGCCTGACGGCGGGGCCGTTGAGGCGGGGGGTGTCAGTAGGTCACGATGGTCTGGGCGGCCAGGTTCGAGCTGATCTTGTCGGCCAGGCCGGTGGTGCCGCCGGACACCGAGGCCAGCACGGCGATGCCGAGGCCGACGATGGCGGCGGTGAGCACCACCCAGTCCACGGTCACGGCGCCGTCTTCGTCGCGCCTGAAGTCTTTCGCGAGCTTGAACAGTTTCATTTGGTCCCTCCGAACGTTCATTGCGGTGCGGTTTCCCGCAGTCTCTCACAGAACCTTGGCGGCTGCTCCTGAACGCCAGAGGGTTCAGTTGCCGTCTTGGTATGGCCCCATAAGGCCGGCTGATTGGGGCAAGAGTTGGGCGCGAGTCGTACAATTTTGCAGAACCCGGCGGGGATCGGCGAAGATGCAGTCATCTTTCTGTAAAGAAAGGGAAAAATATCTTCCTGGCAGAGTGTTGAAGGTGCCGGATCCGTAACTGTCCGCGGGCGGATGGCGCGATTTTCCCGAAATTGTCGACAGACCGCTGGCCAGCCGGCGGGATATTTGCGAAAACACGCCCCACGCGCGGGCGGAACGCGCAGACGGAAACGCGGCAGACGGAATGGAGCGCAGGCCGACGGCATCCCTTCCGGGTCTCCCGGTGGGTGTGGCGGCCCCGGCAGTGCCGGCGCGCGGGCCTGCGCCCGCACTTTCCGGCGCCTTCCTTCTGCTGGAGGGGCGCAGGGGGCGGCGCGCCGGCATCCGCTGGAAGCCGCGCCTGCGTGCCCGGAAGTCTGCGTGCCCGGGGAGGCGGCCGCCCGGCAGGTGGCGCGCGGGCTGTCTGTGATCTCGCCGGCGCCGGTGCCGGCAGGTGCGTATGTGTCGTTCGGGAGGCGTGCGATGGCAACTGACGGAAAGCCCCTGGTGCTCGACGTGGACGGGACCTTCCTGAACACGGACCTCCTCTACGAGTGCTTCTGGGCTGCCCTGGGAAAGGCGCCGCGGCGCACGATTGCGCTCTGCCTGCGGCATCTGCGCGCGCCGGCCCGGCTGAAGCGGGAGCTGGCCGGGCTGGCGGAGCTGCGGACCGATCTGCTGCCGGTGGCGCCGCCTCTGCGCGATCTGGCCGCGACCGCGCGGGCGGAGGGGCGCGAGGTGATCCTGGCTTCGGCTGCGGAGCGGGATCTGGTAGCGCGCCTGGCCGCCGGGCACGGGCTTTCGGAGCGCGTCTTCGCCTCCGACGGCACGCGGAACCTGAAGGGGGAGGAAAAGGCCCGCGCGCTGGTGGAGGCCTTCGGCGAGAAGGGGTTCGACTATGCGGGCAACGAGCGGGCCGATCTCGCCGTCTGGCGCCATGCGGATCGGGCCATCGTTGCGGGGGGCGGTGCGGCGCTCCGGCGTGCGCTGGCCGGGCATGAAGGAGAGGTCGTCGAGATCCCCGGCGGCTGGGCCTGGCGCGACCTGCTGCGCGCCCTGCGCCCGCACCAGTGGGTGAAGAATGTCCTGCTGCTGCTGCCGATGCTGGCGGCGCATGATTTCCGGCTGGAAACGCTGTGGCTCGTACTGCTGGGCGTGGTGGCCTTTTCCGCCGCCGCCTCGGCCATCTACATCGTGAACGACCTGCTCGACCTGGAGGCCGACCGGCTGCATGCGAAGAAGCATCGGCGCCCCTTCGCCAGCGGAGCGGTGCCGATCCGGGTGGGGATGGCGGCCTTCGCGGTGCTGGCGCTGGCGGCGCTGGGGATCGCCCTGCTCCTGGGGCCGGCCTTTCTGGTGGTGATCCTGGGCTATGTGCTGCTGTCGCTGGCCTATTCGCTGCGGCTCAAGCGGATGCGCTGGATCGACATCGCGACTCTGGCCACGCTTTATACGCTGCGCGTGGTCGCCGGGGCGGCAGCGGGGCGGGTGGAGGTGTCCATCTACATGCTGATCTTCGTCTTTCCGGTCTTCATCACGCTGGGCTGCGTGAAACGGCTGACCGAGCTTACCCTGGCGTCATCGCAGGAGCGCCTTCCGGGGCGCGGCTATGCCCGTTCCGACCGCGCCGACCTGCGCAATGTGGCGGCGCTGGGGATGGCCGGGGCGCTGGTGATCTTCTTCCTCTATACGTTCTCGCCCCAGGCCGAGATGCTCTACCCGACGCGCTGGATCCTGTGGGTGGCGATGATCCCTCTGGCGATGTGGCTGTTGCGGATGCTGCGGCTGGGCTATTTCGGCCGGCAGGATTACGACCCGATCGTGTTCGCGATGCGCGACAAGCGCGGGATCGGGCTGCTGCTCCTGACGCTTTCGATGATGTTCTATGCCGCCGGGCTGTGGCAGGAGTGGTTTGCCGGGCTGGCGGGGCAGGCCGGCGGCCCCTGAGGCGTTTCTCTTGAGGTGTTTCTCTCAAGAGTGGACGCTCTCGAGAGTGGAACCGGCCCTGCGCTTCCCGGACATGCGAAAACAGGGCATCGGCGCGTTTCGCGTGAACGGGAATGAACGGGCACGCTCTGGCTGTCCGTTTCCCTGGCCGTCTGTTCCCGTGATGTTTCCTTCTGATGAGCCCCGATCAACACAGGCCATGCCCCCGGGGCTGGACTCCTGGCGGGGGTGTCCGACTTCCGGAAATTGGAGTGCTCCCGGAAAACCGGACGGCGCGCCAAGGTGTATCCCGCAGCATCGAGAGGGATACGAGATGACGAAACGCCGACGGAAGTTCACGGATCGGTTCAAGGCGAAGGTTGCGCTTGAGGCGCTGC
>JALSKC010000025.1 GCA_026989055.1 Paracoccaceae bacterium | reverse complement strand
GCCCATCCCTCGAATGCGTGCCGGGAATACCTGCCGGGAAACCAGAACCGGGAAAATCGGGAAAATGCGCCACCGCAGCCGACACAAGACAGAAGACAGAAGACAGGAGACAGGAGACAGGAGACACAAGCGGCACAAGACATGCGGAACATGCGGGGCGAACATGCGGGCCGGGAGCCGCCGGGCAGCAAGCCGGAGCCCCGCCGCGCAACGGCGCTCGCATTCCGGGAAGCCTCGGCTGAAGCCCGGTTTCCGGAAAACTCCGCTGCGGAAAGGATCGTCGGCATCGCGCAGGCCGGTGCCGGACCGCCCGAGGCAGCCGCCGCTGCGCAGCGAAGCTTTCCCCGAAGCTTCCCCGCCGGCGGTCGGCATCGTTCGGGGTTCTCCGGGGCCGGGGTATTCGGGTTCGGGGGATCCGGGCCGTCACCGGATACAGGCCGATGCCGTCCAGCCGCAGCGGCGCCGCGCGCCGGTTGCTCCCGGGGCGGACGTTCCGGCCGGGGGCCGGCGGCGCGGATCGCCCATCGGGCAGAAACGGCCACCTGCCCGCTCGCGGACAAATATTCTTGACAAATCCACCCCGCGCGCCTCCAATCCGGCAACTTTTGTCTGGAGTAGCGATCGCTCTATGGTTCCCCGGCGGAACAGATTCCTCCCCTGCCGACGCCCCTGTCGGCGGCTTCCGCCCGAGCCGTCGCATCCCGAATCATCGCAACGGAACGGCGCACCGCGTTCAGGTGCCGACTCCCGGAACCGTTCCCGCAAGCGGGTCCGCCGGGCGTCTGCGTTCTGCTCCGCCCCGGTCCCAGCCCAGGCCGTCGCGCCGGCTTCCGGAACCACCCGCCGGAACGGCACGCCCTGCCGCCGGACGGCAGGAGCCGGCCGCCACCGGCGGAAGCAGGCACCCGGCCCGGATCATCAACACGCCGGGACAGGAAAGGAAACGACATGAAAACACGATCTGGCGCCGCCTTCGTTCTTCCGCTGGCCGGCATTCTGGCGCTCGGCCCCGGAGGGCGGGAAGCCGACGCGCAACCGCTGGAGGTCGGCAGGATCGCAGCCCCGATGGAAGAGCTGACCCTGGAACCGGACACCGACCTGGGCGGCAGGCTGGCCGTTGTTCAGGGAACTGCGGATGCCGAGGGGCGACGATACTATGCCGTCAACATCCGGGTCATGAGCCCGACCGTCATTGCCGTCTTTGCCGATGATCCCGCCAGGCCGATCGAGGTCAGCCTGCATCGCTCGGTGTGGAACAGGCCCGAGGCCTCCGGCACCACAGACGCCGAGGGAAATTACGAGTTCACCGGGCGGCTCGAAAGCACCGTCGGCATCTGGCTCAAGGCCGAGCAGCCTTCGGACTATCACCTGATGCTCTGGGTCGGCGAGCCGGTGCCGGTCGAGGTGCCGCCGATCTTTTTCGACAATGACCGGCCCGTCAGGCAGACAGCAGAGGAATGATCATGAGAGACGTTGCAGGAATCGCGATTGCCGGCCTGCTGGGCCTTTCGGTCGCTCTTGCCGCCACCAACGCGCAGGCGCAGGCGGCCGGCGGGGGCATCTTCGTGCCCGGATCCGGGGAAACCGTCAAGCCAGACCCCGATTACAAACCCGCGCCCAAGAGCGACAAGGAACCGGGGGCGCCAAAGGATGGTGCGCCGGGGGATGGTGCGTCGGAGAGCCCGAGCGGCGCCGACACCAAGAAGAAGGAAGATCCGCTGAAACCGGATGAATCCGGCGCGCCGGACAGCGACAAGAAATACCCGAACCCGGGGGATCTGGAAGGGCGGGTGAAATCGCTGGAACAGCGGATGCAGGAGGCGCGCAACAACATCCGCACCCTGCGCTCTCAGGTTCAGGAAAACGCCCGCGCGATCGAGGAACTGCGCATGCTGCTGGAAGAAGACCGCAACATGGAACCGAAGCCGGGCGAAGGCATCTCGCCGATTGTCGTCGATTGCAAGGGTGAGGAGGACTGCCTGCAATGTCTGCGGCCCCTGGAACAGGAACTGGGCGAACTGCTGCGCCTGTTCGAGCGCCTGCGGGTCATCTATGCCGATTACAAGGGCACCCATGACACGGCGGTTTCCATCGGCGATTCACTGTCCGGCCTTCACCAGGCGGCAGGGGCGGCCTGGACCCAGGTCAAGGTCGGCATGGAGATCGGTCTGAGAAAACTCCAGGACGCCTATGATGCGAAGTTCAACGAATTCATGAACAGCTATCAGAACCTGCTCGAGCGCGCCGATCAATGCCTGCCGGAAGGCATACCGCCGGTGTCCAATTCCGTGAGCGCGCGCTCCATGAAGGCGCTGCTGGCAATCCAGTACAAGAGGTCGGGATGATGGCCCGGCAGGCGCGCGTTCGCGCGGCCGGCGGGCTCTGGCCGGCGCTGGTTGCGGTGGTGCTGATGGTGCTGCTCGCGGCGTCCTGGCCTTCGCGGGCCGTGGCGCAGACACCGGGACTCGATGCCTTTGCCGCGCAGCTCGAAACGCCGGATGTGGATGTGAAGGAACTGTCCCGGGTCTTCGGCGGCCTGTCGCCGTTCGAAAAGGGCCTGGCGCTGTCGGCACTCGAAAAGCGCATGACCGAAACCAAGGCGGCTGGCGACGAGCGCAACTACAAGGCGCTCGACTTCTTCCATCGCTTCCTTCCCAAGAAGGCGATCCGCCGGACGGCGAAACAGGCCGGCTCCGAACGTTCGGCCGTGGTTTTCGGCGTGGTGACGGGCGAACCGGACGGCGCGCCGGTTGCCGGGGCGCGCATCGCCTCGGGCACCTACCGGGCCACATCCGCCGCCGATGGCAGCTTTCGCCTGGAGCTTTACCCGGGCCGCCACGAGATCACCGTCACCAGGTCCCCGCGCTACGGTCCCCTTGCCGAGCAGCTGTTCCTGCTGCCCGATCAGCGGCGCGAGGTGAACCCGGTCTTGCAGCCGGCCGAGGGGGCCTCGGATCTGGGGCGGATCGCCGGGGTGCTGGTGGACGAGGCAAGCGGCGCGCCGCTGAAATCGGCCACCGTCCTGATGACCTCCGTCGGCGACATCCTGTTCATGTCCAAGCCGAAACAGGCGATCAGCGACGAGGAGGGCCGTTTCGTCTTCGAAGACGTGCCGCCGGGCGAGGCGGTGCTGGTGCTCAATCCCTTCGCCCAGGGCAAGGACTACTACGCCGCCAACGGCAACAGGCTGATCAAGGGCCCGCCGCAAGTGACCGTTCAGGTGGCGCAGGGTGAAACCGCAACCCCGCGCATCAGCGTTGCCACGGTCGGGCCGGAACCGGTCAAGCGCACCGTTACCGTTGCCGGGGTGATCCGCGACCTGGTGACCGGCGCGCCGGTTGCCGATGCCTCGGTCTTCATCGGCCGCAAGAGCGCCAGCAGCGGGCCCGACGGCGCCTTCCGCGTGCGGCAGATTTCCAGCCGTTCGCCCAGGGTGGTCGTCGATCATCCCGACTACCTGGAGGCGCGGCGCGATCTCGGCAAGCTGGACCCCGGCATTCACAAGATCGGCGATATCCTGCTTCAGCCCGCCGGCACCGGCAACCTCGAAGGGCGGGTTCTGGCAGCCGATACCGGCCAGCCCCTGCCCGGCGTCACCGTGACGAGCGGCGAAAAGCGCGTGACGAGCGGCGCAAACGGCGCTTTTGCCATGCTGGGGCTGGAGGCCGGCGGTGCCACCGCAACCGCAACGCTCGCGCGATACAGGCCCGCGACGGTGGCGCTGACCATCGCCGAGGGCGAAACGATCAACCAGGAAATCATGCTCGAGCCGATCGTGACCGGGCGCCTGGCCGGCGTGGTGCGCGATGCGCAGACCGGCGCCCCCCTGCCCGGCGCGAACCTCACCATCGGCAAGCTGAACCTGAAGAGCGGAGCCGACGGGCGCTTTGAAACGCCCGATCTGCAAAAGGGCGTGGCCACGGTTGCGGCCGCGCTTGACGGGTATCACCCGGCCCGGCAGCAAGCGCGGATCGTCGCCGCCGAGACGGTCGAGACGATCATCGAGCTTGAACCGATCACCACCGGCACCCTGAACCTTGCG
>JALSKC010000024.1 GCA_026989055.1 Paracoccaceae bacterium | reverse complement strand
GCTACCGGCGCGGCGGGCCGCTGACGGTGACCGACTGCAACGTGATGCTGGGCAAGCTGAACCCCGATCATTTCCCGCGCGTTTTCGGCCCCGGCGGCGATCAGCCGCTGGACGCCGAAGTGGTGCGTGAGAAGTTCGAGGCGCTCGCGGCCGAGGTCGCGGCGGCCACGGGGGACGCGCCGATGCGCCCCGAGGCGCTGGCAGAGGGCTTCCTGCGCATCGCGGTGGACAACATGGCCAATGCGATCAAGAAGATTTCCGTGCAGCGCGGTCATGACGTGACCGGCTATACCCTGCAGTGCTTCGGCGGCGCCGGGGGGCAGCACGCCTGCCTGGTGGCCGATGCGCTGGGGATGCGTCGCGTCTTCGTGCATCCGTTCGCGGGCGTCTTGTCGGCCTATGGCATGGGGCTTGCGGAAATCCGGGCGCTGCGCGAGGCCCAGTTCGACGCGCCGCTTTCGGATGTGGAGGGCGCGGCGGCGGTGCTGGAGGGGCTGCGCGCGGCGGCCGAGACCGAGGTGCGCGAACAGGGCGTGGCGCGGGTGGAAAGCCGGTTGCGGGCGCATCTGCGCTATGACGGTTCGCACCAGGCGCTGGAGGTCGCGTTCGGCAGCGCGGATGCGATGCTCGCGGATTTCGAGGCGGTGCACCGGGCACGCTTCGGCTTTGCCTCGCCCGAGCGCGCGGTGCTGTTCGAGATGCTGAGCGTGGAAGCGGTGGGCGCGGCAGAGGCGGCACCGGCGGCGTCCCGGCCGCGGGGAGATGGCGGGCCCGAGGGGCAGGTGCCCGTCTGGATCGGCGGACGCCGGCGACAGGTGCCGATCTTCGACCGCGCCCATCTGGCGCCGGATCAGGAGGTGGCCGGTCCGGCGATCATCAAGGAAGCCAACGGCACCAACGTGATCGAGCCGGGCTGGGCGGCGCGGCTGGACGGGGCCGGCAACCTGATCATCGAGCGTTTCGCCGCGGCGGCGCGCCCGCCGGCGGCCGGCACGAAGGCCGATCCGGTGCTGCTGGAGGTGTTCAACAACCTCACCATGTCGATTGCCGAACAGATGGGGGTGACGCTGGCCAATACATCCTGGTCGGTGAACATCAAGGAGCGGCTGGATTTTTCCTGCGCGATCTTCGATGCCCGCGGCGACCTGGTGGCCAATGCGCCGCATATGCCGGTGCACCTGGGCTCGATGGCCGACAGCATCCGCACGGTGATCCGCGAAAACGCCGGCGACATTCACGAGGGCGACGCCTTCATGCTGAACTCGCCCTTCAACGGCGGCACGCATCTGCCGGATGTGACGGTGGTCACCCCGGTGTTCGTGGGCGGCGAGGTGGTGTTCTGGCTGGGCTCACGCGGCCATCACGCCGACATCGGCGGGCGCACGCCGGGCTCCTGTCCGCCCGACAGCACGGTGCTGGAGGACGAGGGCGTGGTGATCGACAATTTCCGCCTGGTGGAGCGCGGCCGCCTGCGCGAGGCCGAGGCCGAGGCGCTGCTGCGCTCGGGGCGCTACCCGTGCCGCAACGTGCGCCAGAACATGGCCGACCTCAAGGCGCAGGTGGCCGCCAACGAGACCGGCCGGCGCGAGCTGCTGAAGGTGATCGACGCCTACGGGCTGGATGTGGTGCTGGCCTACATGGGCCATGTGCAGGACAACGCCGAGGAAAGCGTGCGCCGGGTGATCGGGCGGCTGAAGGACGGCGCGTTCACCTATCCGATGGACCACGGCGCGGTGATCCGGGTGAAGGTGCGCGTCGATGAGGCGGCGCGCGAGGCGGTGATCGATTTCACCGGCACCTCGCCGCAGCACGCCGGCAACTACAACGCGCCGCTGGCGATCTGCCGGGCGGTGGTGCTTTACGTGTTTCGCACGCTGGTGGGGGCGGATATTCCGCTCAACGAGGGCTGTCTGAAGCCCCTGAAGATCATCGTGCCGGAAGGCTCGATGCTGAACCCGCGCCCGGGTGCTGCGGTGATTGCCGGCAATACCGAGGTTTCGCAGGCGATGTGCAACGCGCTTTATGGCGCGCTGCAGGTGATGGCGTGTTCGCAGGCGACGATGAACAATTTCGTCTGGGGCAACGAGGATTTCCAGAATTACGAGACCATCGCCGGGGGCACCGGGGCGGGGCCGGGGTTCGATGGCTGCGACGCGGTGCACAGCCACATGACCAACACGCGCATGACCGACCCGGAAGTGCTGGAAAAGCGCTTTCCGGTGCGGCTGGAGGAATTCTCCATAAGGCATGGTTCGGGCGGGGCGGGGCGCTGGCACGGTGGCAACGGGGCGGTGCGGCGCTTGCGCTTCCTGGTGCCGGTGAAGGTGACGACGCTGTGTTCGCACCGGGAGGTGCCGCCCTTCGGGGTCGATGGCGGGGCGCCGGGGGCCGTGGGAGTGAACACGGCGGAAATGCCCGACGGGACGCGGGTGGCGCTGAAGGGCAATGACGAGATCGACCTGCCGGAAGGGGCGCTGTTCGAGATCCTGACGCCCGGCGGCGGCGGCTGGGGAGAGCCGGGATAGGGACGGCTGATGCGGTCCGCTGTTCAGCGGTTCAGAAAGGCCCGCACCGCCGCCTCGAACTCGCGCGGCCTTTCGGCGTGCAGCCAGTGGCCGGCACCGGGGATCTTCGCGAAACGGGCGGCGGGAAAGAGGCGCCTGATCCTGCTGCGGTGCTCGGGGCGCACATAGCTGCTTTCGGCCCCGCTCAGGAACAATACCGGCTCCTCGAAACGCCCCTCCACCGGCGGGAAGCCGGTGATCCGTTCCATCTCGGCGGCCAGAACATCCAGGTTCAGCCGCCATCTGCCTTCCCTGATGTCGAGCGATTGCAGCAGGAAGGCGCGCAGCGCGGGATCTTCGATGCCCAGCTGTGCGGCGGCATCCGCCCGCCGCTGCACCCGCGAGGGATCGACCCGGCGCATCGCCTCGATCAGGTGGGCCAGCGTGTGCCGGTAGGCCACGGGGGCGATGTCGGCAACAACCAGCCGGCGCACCGCCTGCGGCTCCCGCAGGGCCAGAACCATCGCCGCCTTGCCGCCCATGGAATGGCCCAGAACGTCCATCCGCCCGCCGTGGGCCGCGATCACCTCGGCCAGATCGCGGGCCATGTCCTCGTAGCCATGCGTTTCATGCCAGGGGCTTTCTCCGTGGTTGCGCATGTCCACCGCCACGACCTGGCGTTCATCTGCCAGCCGTCTGGCGATCGCCCCCCAGTTGCGGGCCGAGCCGAACAGCCCGTGGGCGATGAGAAGCGGGGGGGTTCCGGTGGGTTCGCCGGTGACGAGCGCGTGCAGCATGGGACGGGTCTAGCGCGAAGTTGCGGTGCTGGCCAGAGCCGGGTCGCCGTGTCGAGAATGCGCGGCGCATTCGCCTGCCGGTGGGCGGGGCAGGCACGCGCCTCCCTGCCGGTTGCCCAGCTCCCGTGGGGCGGCGAACGGTTCCAATCCGGCGCGACATGTCCTAGAAAATGCGGGCTGCAGACGAAATGCGGGCAGCAGACGAGCGGACGTATCGTGCGATGATTTGCGAGCAAAGGGCAAGACGCCTTGCGGATCTTCTTCACCGCAAGCTGGGTGTCGGGGGCAGGGGGCTCGAGGCGCGGCTGCGCCGGGCCCGGCGCCGGCTGCCACGGCGTATCCGCCGCGAGGTCGATCTGCTTGCCGAGGCCGTCCGGCTGCAAGGCAACCCGCGGCTGGCCCGCAGGAACGACCCCGCGCGCCTCGAGGCCGCCTTCCGGGCGGTCGAAACCCATCTCGACGGGCTCGACAAGTGGCGTCGCCGCAGGGATGCCGCCCTTTCCCTGCTCACCGTCAATGCCTTCAACCTGCTGGTCGTGGCGGGGCTGCTCGTTGCCGTCCTGCGCTGGCGCGGCCTGATGTGAGACGCGCGGCGCGGCTCAGCCCCGCGGGTAGATCGGGAAGCGCGCGCACAGCTCCAGCACCCTGGCCCTGACGGCGGCTTCGATCCCGGCGTTGCCTTCTGCGCCGTTGGCCGCCAGCCCGTCCACCACTTCGACGATCCACTCGCCGATCCGGCGGAACTCGGCCTCGCCGAAGCCGCGGGTGGTGCCCGCCGGCGTGCCCATCCGGATGCCCGAGGTGACGGTGGGCTTTTCCGGATCGAAGGGAATGCCGTTCTTGTTGCAGGTGATGTTGGCGCGCCCGAGCGCGGCCTCGGTGGCGTTGCCCTTCACCCCCTTGGGGCGCAGGTCCACCAGCAGCACATGGGTGTCGGTGCCTCCCGTCACGATATCGAGCCCGCCCTTCGTCAGCTGGTCGGCCAGGGCACGGGCATTCTTGACCACCTGGGCGGTGTATTCCCTGAATTCGGGGCGCAGCGCCTCGCCGAAGGCCACTGCCTTGGCCGCGATCACATGCATCAGCGGCCCGCCCTGGATGCCGGGGAAGATGGCCGAATTCACCTTCCTGGCGATGGTTTCGTCATCGGTCAGGATCATCCCGCCGCGCGGGCCGCGCAAGGTCTTGTGGGTGGTGGTGGTCACCACATGCGCATGGGGGAAGGGCGAGGGGTGCTGGCCGCCGGCCACCAGCCCCGCGAAATGGGCCATGTCCACCAGCAGCCAGGCACCCACGCTGTCGGCAATCTCGCGGAAGCGGGCGAAGTCGATCCGGCGCGGGATGGCCGAGCCGCCGGCAATGATCAGCTTCGGTCGGTGTTCGCAGGCCAGGGCCTGCACCTGGTCGTAGTCGATCAGGTTGTCCTGCCGACGCACCCCGTATTGCACCGCGTCGAACCACTTGCCCGACTGGTTGGGCGCCGCCCCGTGGGTCAGGTGGCCGCCCGAGGCGAGGTTCATGCCCAGGATGGTATCGCCCGGTTGCAGGAGCGCGGTGAACACGCCCTGGTTGGCCTGGCTGCCCGAATGGGGCTGGACATTGACGAAACCGCAGCCGAACAGCTTCTTGGCCCGCTCGATCGCCAGGTTCTCGGCGATATCCACATATTCGCAGCCGCCGTAGTAGCGCCGCCCCGGATAGCCCTCGGCATATTTGTTGGTCATCACCGAGCCCTGGGCCTGCATCACCGCCCGGCTGACGATGTTTTCCGAGGCGATCAGCTCGATCTCGCCCTGCTGGCGGGTCAATTCCCGGTCGATCGCGGCGAACAGGTCGGGGTCGCGGCTGGAAAGATCCTCGGTGAAGAACGGGTCGGTTCCGGCGGTGGCTTCCATGGAGGTTTCCTGCTGGGTGAACGGGTTGAAACTGTGGCGGGTGTATCGGATTCTCCGGGGGCACGGAAGCCAGCAAAACGACGCAAGGGCGCGCTTTTCCGGCAGCGGCCGGGCCTGCGGGCTTGTCAACCGGGTCGGCAGCCGCGATTGTCGCCCGGAACGGGAGAGGGCCGATGGCGGCAATGGACAGGATTGCCTTTCTGGCGAGCGACACCGGGGCGGCCCGGAAGGCACTGGCCGAGTTGACCCGGCGCCACGGGAACCGGCCGCCGGAGGAAGCCGAGGTGATCGTCGCGCTGGGCGGCGACGGTTTCATGCTGCAGACGCTGCACCGGACGATGGGCATGGCGGTGCCCGTTTACGGGATGAACTGCGGAACGATGGGGTTCCTGATGAACGGCTACAGTGCCGAGCGGCTGCCCGAGCGGCTGGCCGCGGCCGAAGAGGAAACCATCAACCCGCTCGAGATGATCGCCCGCTGCGCCGACGGAGCCCGCCATGTGGCGCTGGCGATCAACGAGGTCTCGCTGCTGCGCGCCGGCCCGCAGGCAGCGAAACTCCGGATCACCGTCAACGGGAAGGTCCGGCTGGAGGAGCTTGTCTGCGACGGGGCGCTGGTGGCCACGCCGGCCGGTTCGACCGCCTACAACTATTCGGCGCACGGGCCGATCCTGCCGATTGACAGCGATGTGCTGGCACTGACGGCGATCGCTCCTTTCCGGCCGAGGCGCTGGCGCGGGGCGCTGTTGCCCAAGAGCGCCAGGGTGCGTTTCGACGTGCTCGAGGCGGGAAAGCGCCCGGTGATGGCCGATGCCGACAGCCGGTCGGTGCAGAATGTCGCCTGGGTGGAGATTTCCAGCAAGGACGACATCGTGCACCGGATCCTGTTCGATCCGGGTCACGGGCTGGAAGAGCGGCTGATGCGCGAACAGTTCACCTGAGGAATTGCGCCGCGCGATGCGCGTCGCCACGGGCGGGGGCGCTGCCCCCGCACCCCCGGAGTATTTCCGGCAAGATGAAGGAGCGGCGACGCGGCGCGGTCAGCTTTTCGGGTAGCCGAGGGTTTTCAGCGCTTCGGCGATTTCGCCGAGGATCGCCGGGTCGTCAATGGTTGCGGGCATCTTCCAGTCGCGCCCGTCGGCGATCGCCGCCATGGTGCCGCGCAGGATCTTGCCGGAGCGGGTTTTCGGAAGCCTATCGACCACCACCGCCAGCTTGAAGGCGGCGACGGGGCCGATCTTTTCGCGCACCAGTTTCACCACTTCGGCGACGACTTCGGCCGGATCGCGCCCGGCGCCGGCGTTCAGGCACAGAAAGCCGAGCGGAAGCTGCCCCTTGAGCGGGTCGGCGACCCCGATCACCGCGCATTCGGCCACGTCCGGGTGGCTGGCCAGCACTTCTTCCATTGCGCCCGTCGAAAGCCGGTGGCCGGCGACGTTGATCACGTCGTCGGTGCGCGCCATGATGTAGAGGTAGCCGTCTGTGTCGCGGTAGCCCGCGTCGCCGGTTTCGTAGTAGCCCGGGAAACGGTCGAGGTAGCTCTTGCGGTAGCGGTCCTCGGCGTTCCACAGGTTGGGCAGCGTGCCCGGCGGCAGCGGCAGCTTGATGACGATGGCGCCCAGTTCGCCGGCCGGGAGTTCGCGGCCGTCCTCGCCCAGCACCCGCACGTCGTAGCCCGGCATCGGCAGGCCCGGAGAGCCGATCCTGACCGGCGGCATCTCGCCCAGCCCGGCCGGAATGGCGGTGATCGCCCAGCCGGTTTCGGTCTGCCACCAGTGGTCGATCACCGGCACGCCCAGCTGTTCCTGCGCCCAGTGGATCGTGTCCGGGTCCGAACGTTCGCCGGCGAGAAACAGCGTCTGCAGCGACGACAGGTCGTGTTTCTTCACCAGTTCGCCCGCCGGGTCCTCGCGCTTGATGGCGCGAAAGGCGGTCGGGGCGGTGAAAAGCGCCTTCACCCGGTGTTCGGAGATCACCCGCCAGAAGGTGCCGGCGTCCGGCGTGCCCACGGGCTTGCCTTCGAACACCACGGTGGTGTTGCCGTGGATCAGCGGGCCGTAGCAGATGTAGCTGTGGCCCACCACCCAGCCCACGTCGGAGGCGGCCCAGAACACATCGCCCGGGTCCATCCCGTAGATCGCCTTCATGCTCCAGTTCAGCGCCACCAGGTGGCCGCCGGTTGCGCGGATCACCCCCTTGGGCTGGCCGGTGGTGCCGGATGTGTAGAGGATATAGGCCGGGTGATTGCCCTCTACCGGGACGCAATCGGCGGGTTCGACCCCTTCCTGCACCTCGTGCCAGTCGAAATCGCGCCCCGGGGTCAGCTCGGCGCGCTGCTGTTCGCGCTGCAGGATGATGCAGAACTCCGGCTTGCGGTCGGCCAGTTCGATGGCTTCGTCGAGCAGCGGCTTGTAGGGGACGACGCGCCCCGGCTCGATCCCGCAGGAGGCCGCGATCACCGCCCTGGGGGCGGCATCGTCGATGCGCACCGCCAGTTCGTTGGCGGCAAAGCCCCCGAACACCACCGAATGGATGGCGCCGATGCGGGTTGCCGCCAGCATCGCCACCAGCGCTTCGGGCACCATCGGCATGTAGATGATCACCCGGTCGCCCTTGGTCACGCCCCGGGCCGCCAGCGCCCCGGCGAGGCGCGCGACGCGCTGCTGCAATTCGGCGTAGGTGATCTGCGCTCTGGTGCCGGTCACCGGGCTGTCGTGGATGATCGCCACCTGTTCGCCGCGCCCGCCTTCGACGTGGCGGTCGACGGCGTTGTAGCAGGTGTTCACCAGGCCATCGGAAAACCACTCATGGATCGGGGCGTTTTCGTCGAACAGCGCCTTCGAAGGGCGCCGCTCCCAGTCGATCGCTTCGGCAGCTCGCATCCAGAAGCCTTCGGGGTCGGCTTTCCAGGCGGCGTAGATGTCGTCATATGCCATGGCGTTTCCCCCTGCTCAGGGGGCGTTTTAGGGTGCCTGCCGGCATCGGGCAAGGGGGCGGAGGGAAGGGGCCTTCGGGGGCCGAGTGTTTCCCTCCCCGCCGGTTATGTTATGAAGCGGTGGAGCGGAGCGGATTCGCCGCCTGCGCCGCCGTGAGGGCGCGGCCAACGAGGTTCCGACAGGGTAACGAGTTCCGGTTCCAGAAAGAGCACCCTGATGTCCTTTTCTTCCTCCCCCAGTTCTGCCCCCGGTCCCTCCCCCGGTGCAGCTTCTTCTTCCCCGGGCGCTTCTTCCCCGGGTTCCCCGGGCGCGGAGGCCGACCTGCCGCATCCGGGCGACGGCCCGGCGCCCGCCCCGGGGGAACATCCCGCGGCGCCTCGTCTTGCGGTCATCGTTCCGACCTTCAACGAGGCGGAAAATGTCGAGCCGATTGCCCGCCGGCTCATGGAAACGCTTGCCGGGATTCCGCACGAGATCATCTTCGTCGATGACAGCAGCCCGGACGGCACCGCCGACAGGCTGCGCCAGCTGGCACGGCGACATCCGCAGATCCGCTGCCTGCAGCGGATCGGGCGGCGTGGCCTGTCGGGGGCGGTGAGCGAGGGTTTCCTGGCTACCAGCGCTCCGGTGGTCGCCGTCATAGATGCCGACATGCAGCACGACGAGACGATCCTGACCCGGATGCTGGAAACCCTCGAGGCCGAGGGAGCGGACATGGTCGTGGCTACCCGTTATGCCGAGGGTGGCGGCTTCGGCGACTGGCCGACGCTGCGCCGGCGCATGTCGCGCCTGGCCACATGGCTGGCGCGCCGCCTGACGGGGGTGGAACTGAGCGACCCGATGAGCGGATTCTTCATGCTGCGCAGCGCATGTTTCCGTGCCCGTGCCCCGGGGCTGACGGGCAAGGGCTACAAGATCCTGCTCGATATCCTCTCGACCCCCGGAGATGGGCTCGAAATCCGCGAGATTCCCTATCAGTTCCGGGCCCGGCAGGCCGGGCAGAGCAAGCTCGACGGAAAGGTGATGCTCGATTTCGTCGAACTCCTTCTGGCGCGCGCCTTCGGGGGCTGGATGCCGGTCAAGTTCGTCATGTTCGCGATGGTCGGCGCGCTCGGCGTGCTGGTGCACATGGGGGTGCTGGCGGCGCTGTTCGGCACCGGGTTGAGCGGCTTTGCTCCGGCCCAGGCGATCGCGACCCTGGTGGCAATGACGACGAACTTCCTGGTCAACAACGTCTTCACCTACCACGACCGGAAGCTGCGGGGCTGGCAGCTGCTGCCCGGCTGGCTGTCCTTTGCGGTAGCCTCCTCCGTCGGGGCGCTGTCCAATGTGGGGCTGGCAGTCTTCCTGTTCGAAAGGGTCGGCCTGCCCTGGGTCGCGGCGGCGCTCGCCGGCATCGTGGCGGGGGCGATCTGGAACTACGCGATGACATCGTTCTACACTTGGAGAGAGCGCGGCTGATGGCGCCGGGCACCCCGGAAGGGCAGCGGCGGAGCGTCTGGTTCTTCCTGCTGGGCCTGTGGTCGCTGGCAACCGGCCTGAACCTGCTCAAGCCGTTCCATCTGGACGATGCCGCGCATCTGCTGATCGCCGAGCAGATCCTGCGCGAACCGTGGCGGCCGATGTCGGGGCTGATCAACTGGCAGGACACGGCCGAGCCGGTTTTCGTTACCAATCAGCCGCATTTCCTGTTCTACCTGATTGCCGGGGTGGTGGCGCTGGCCGGCTGGTCGGAGACGGCACTGCACTTGCTGCTGGCGGCCTTCACGCTGGCGGCCATCCTGGCTGCGCATGCGATTGCCGCCCGCTTCGTGCCGCGCCAGGCGCTGATGGTCGTGGCGATGCTGGCGCTGGGGCCGGGGTTTCTCGTCAACCAGAACGTGATGGCGGACATGCCGCTGCTGGCGCTGATGAGCCTGGCCTTTCTGGCGCTGCTCCGGCGCGGAGGAGGAGACCGCCTGGCCGGAGCGGCCGGCTTCGGGGCGTTTTCCCTGGCGGTGCTGACGAAATACACCGCGCTGTTCCTGTATCCGGCGCTGCTGTGGCTCTCCCTGGCCCGGCCCCGGCGCCTGCTCTGGGCGCTGCTCCCGGTGGCGGTTCTGGTCGCCTGGGGGCTGTTCAACCTGGCCGACTACGGCGCGGTGCACATGCTGGCCCGCCCGCGCAACGAGGGCGGGCTGGTGCCGTCGCCGCGGCTGGCCTTCGCGCTGCTGGTCAACCTGGGGGTCTTCGTGCTGCCGGTTGCCGCCCTGCTGCTGCTGGCGGCGCCGGGGCGGTTGCTGTGGGGGCTGGTCTTCGCCTCGGGCTGGGCGCTCTACCTGCTGGCGGTCGAATGCTGTCTCGGCTACCCGCGCGAGGCGCTGACCGGCTGGAACGCGCTGCTGTTCGCCGCGGCCGTAACCAGCGGGGCGGCCGCCCTGCGCCACTGTGCCGGCCTGCTCGTCCGGCCAGGGCGGCAGGGGGAAGGCGCGCTGCCTGGCAGGTTTCCTGGCGGATTTTCCGCCCGGGCCGGCGAAACGGCGCTCGCCCTGTGGCTGGTCGGGGGGGTGCTGTTCCTTGCCACCTTCCCGCCTTTCATGGCCACCCGTCATGCCATGCTGATCGCCCTGCCCCTGACAATCCTGGCGCTGCGCGGCGGACGGGTGGCGCCGGGGCCGGGCCTGCGTGCGGCCGTGCTCGGGCTCTGGGCGGCGGTGGGGGTGTTCGTCACCCTGAGCGACATTTCTTATGCCCGCTTCTTCCGCGACCAGGCGCCGCTTGCCGCAGAGCGGGCCCGGGTGCTGGCAGCCCCGGGGGCAGAGCTGTTCGGCCGCGGTCACTGGGGCTGGCAGTGGTATGCGCGCGCCGCCGGCCTGAGCGAATACGACACCCGGCGCAGCCGGCTTGCGCCGGGCGACATCCTGGTGGATCCGGTCGGAATCGCGGCCCAGCGCCTGCCCGATCCGGAAAACTACGAACCGGTCGCGACCCTGCGCGCCCCGTCCGGGTGGCTGTCGATGCTGGACATGCGGCGATTTTACGCCTCGGCACTGTCGAGCGCGCCGGTCATCTCCCTTGCCCCGCCGCGCGAGATACGGATCCTGCGGCGCAGGTGAACGCCCCGGCCCGCCCGATGGCGGGGGCGAATGCGGTGGCCTTGCCCCTGCCACCGGTCTAAGGATCTAAGAGGAGAGGGACGACAAGGCAGGAACGGCAGCACCATGACGAAAATCACCCCGGTCATCCTCTGCGGCGGTTCGGGCACCCGGCTGTGGCCCAGTTCGCGCAAGGCCTATCCGAAGCAGTTCGCGCCGCTTCTCGGCGAGGAAAGCCTGTATCAGAAGACGCTGCGCCGCTTTGCGGGCGAGGCCTTCGCAGCGCCGCTGGTGATGACCAACGAGGCCTTCCGCTTCGTCTGCCGCGATCAGGCCGAGGAGCTTTCGCTGGAGCCGGGGCGGATCATTCTGGAGCCGGTGGGGCGCAATACCGCCCCCGCGATCCTCTGCGCGGCGCTGATGCTGGCCGAAGACCCGGAGGCGCTGATGCTGGTGGCGCCTTCCGATCACCTGATCCGCGACGAGGAGGCGTTCCTGGATGCCGTCTCGACCGCGGCGGCGGCGGCGGGCGGGGGGCAGCTCGTCACCTTCGGTATCACGCCGACCCATCCCGAGACCGGCTTCGGGTATCTCGAACTGGCGGCGCCTCCGCAGCCCGGAGCGGCCACGCCGCTGCGCCGCTTCGTGGAAAAGCCCGACCGGGAGCGCGCGGCGCGGATGCTGGCGCGCGGAAACTTCCTGTGGAACGCGGGCATCTTCCTGTTCCGCGCGGCCGACATCCTTGCCGCCTTCCGCGCGCATGCGCCGGACATGATCGCACCCTGCGAGGCGGCGCTCGGGCGGGCAGCTGCCGATCTCGGCTTCATCCGCCTTGCGCGGGAGCCCTATGCGGCGTTGCGCGCGGAATCCATCGACTACGCGGTGATGGAGAAGGCGGCGGGAATCTCGGCGGTGCCGCTGTCGGCGGGCTGGTCCGACCTGGGCAGCTGGGCGGCGCTGCACGCGGCGCGCCTTCCGGGGGGAGGCGGTGAGGCGACGGGCGCGGGTGCGGCGGGTGACGGCGTGCTGTGCGATGGCCCGGTAAGCGCGCTTGACTGTCGCAATTCTCTGCTGCGCTCGGAAAGCCCGGATGTGCACCTGGTCGGGCTGGGGCTGGAAAACATCGTGGCGGTCGCAACCCGCGATGCCGTTCTGGTGGCCGACCTGGCCCGTTCCCAGCAGGTGAAGGATGTGGTCGCGCTGCTGCGCGGGCGGAAGGTCGCCCAGGCCGACGAGCACCTGCGGGTGCACCGCCCCTGGGGGTGGTACGAATCGCTGTGCCTGTGCCCCGGGTTCCAGGTCAAGCGGATCATGGTCAAGCCCGGCGGCGTGCTGAGCCTGCAGTCGCATCGGCACCGCTCCGAGCACTGGGTCGTGGTCGAGGGGACCGCGCATGTGATCCTGGGCCGGCAGGAGCGGGAGCTGAAGGCGAATGAATCCGTCTATATCCCGCAGGGCGAGATACACCGGCTGGAAAACCGCACCGCGCGGCCGATGTTCCTGATCGAGGTGCAGACGGGCGACTATCTCGGCGAAGACGACATCACCCGCTACGAAGATGTCTACAACCGCAGCTGAAGCCGCGTGCGGGCGGGGGCGGCTTGCGCAGGGCAGCGTTTCGGGGCGGGAAACGCACCGCCCGCCGGGCGGAAACCGTTCTGCGCAAGGACATGATCGCCATGTCTGGCGGAATGCCGGTTCCGGTTCCGGTGCGGATGCGCTAAGCCGGGGCCGGACAGTCCGATCCGGCAGGAGGGCTTTTCCGTGCCGTGAATCGGAAACAGGGGTAATCAGTTATGAAACCTTCATTTTCCATCGGAGTCCTGTGCAACAGCAGGGAGACTCTCGCGCGCAATCTGCTCGCCTCTCCCATGTTGGCAGACCCGGATATAGAGCTGCACCTGGCCCATGATCCCGGCTCTGCCGCCGAAGCCTACAACCGCATTCTGGAGGAAAGTGCGGCTCCCCACGTCCTGCTGGTGCATCAGGATGTTTATCTGCCCCCCGGCTGGCGGCAGCGCCTCGAAAGGGCGATCGCCCAGCTGGATGCGTCGGACCCGGGCTGGGCTGTGTTCGGCGCGATCGGGATGTCGGCGGAGGGGAATCTTGTCGGCGAGGTCTGGTCAACCGGGATCGGCAAGCTGATCGGCACGGCGCTCGAACGGCCCTGCCCGGTGCAGAGCCTCGACGAGCTCCTGCTCGTGCTGCGCCGGGAGGCGGGGTTGCGTTTCGACCCGGCCCTGGACGGTTTTCACATGTATGGCACCGATATCGTCCAGAGCGCGCTTGCGGCGGGCGCCGGTGCCTATGCCTGCGCCCTGCCGCTCGTGCACAACCACCGCTTCCGCACTCGCCTGGACGAAAGCTTTTCCCGCGCCTATGCCTTCATCCGCCGGAAGTGGCGCGCCCGCCTGCCGATCAGGACGACGGTTCTGGAGGTGAGTGCGGTGGCACCTTCGCTGGCGCTCTACCGGCTGCGGGAACGGCTTTCGGTGGAGCGGCGCCGGGCGCAGGACAGCGACTGCAGGACCGATCCGCGGGTCTTTTCCGCCCGCTGCGGCTGGGAATGAGGCGCCGGGGCGCCGCCGCCCGGAGGCGGCACCCGGCGCGGGCTTTCGCCCTCGTGTCGCGCGCGGGCCGCCTTCAGGCTTCGCCTCTTTCGACCAGCGCGCTTTCGGTGGCATCGGCATCGGCGAAGCGGCCGTAGGGGCCGACATCGATTTCCGAGCGCAGGATCCGGGCCGGATTGCCCGCCGCCACGCAGCGCGGCGGCACCGAGCGGGTCACGACGGCGCCGGCACCGATGACGCAGTTGTCGCCGATCTCCACCCCGGGCAGGATCAGGCTGCCGCCGCCGATGAAGCAGTTCTTCCCGATCCGGGTGTGCAGATACAGCCCGCGCGTGCGGTCATGGGTAAGGATGCGGACGTCGAAGGCCACATAGGAATAGGCTCCCACATGCACGCCCGGCGCAAAGGTCCGGTCGAACTTCGCCGAAAGCGAGAATTCGGCAGTCGGGTGGATGTCCATTCCCCACAGCCGGTTGTAGTACAGGCGTTTCGCCTCCACGAGAATGCGCCGCAACCAGCGCAGCCGGTTGAGCCCGCGCTTTCTGGCCTTCCGGAATTCAGCCATTGCCGCTTCTTCCTGTCCTGACGTTGCCTGTTCCTGTCCTGACGTTGCCTGCCGTGGTGCCATTTCCCGCCTTTCCCGAAGAAGCCGCCGGGCGCCTGCGGGGGTGTTTCGAGGCGCGCCGCTCCCCGGCGGCGGCCCCTGCCGGCGCGACTTCGGGATCTTCTCCGGCCCGGTCGCGGATCCAGGCGCTGGCCCCGAGCAGGAAGCAGACGAAGGCATAGGTCGGCCCCCAGATGTGAACGGTGACCAGCGACATCGAAAGCCCGATGAAGGCGATCACCAGCCCCTTGCGCATCAGGGCCACCTCGGGATCGCCGATCTTCAGCCGGCCGAGTCCGACGATCACGCTCAGGAAGGTTCCGGCAATGAACAGGAAGCCGGGAATCCCGTGCCGCATGGCATTGACCAGCCAGAAATTGTCCACGCTCGGGCTCAGCCAGCCCGGGCGCACCCAGTCGCGCATCCCCAGCCCGAAGAGCGGATTGGCCAGGACGTTCTTCATCCCCCAGTCGAAGATGATGATCCGCATGTAGCCGGTGCCGGCGTTGAAGGTGGCATAGGAGATGAACACCTCCATCGGGGTCCGGTTCGACAGCAGGTCGATCACCACATAACCGGCGACGGTCAGCCCGATCAGCAGCTTCCAGTGGTTGCGCAGCCCGTGCATGATCCTGTCCCACATGGTGATGCCGATCTGGGTGACGACCGAGAGCAGCGCGCCGCTGGAGAGGGAAAAGAAGGTGTTCACCAGCGAAAGCCAGGCCAGCCGGTAGCCGGCGGTTCCCTGTCCGCCGGGGCGGATCCGGTGATACAGCAGCCCGAAGGCGGTTGCCGCGAATACCCCGAACAGGATCGGATGTTCGAACACCGTATGCGCGCGATACATGCCCAGGCGCTTCTGGTAGGAGGGGTTGGCATGTACCCAGTTGTAGGTGTCGGCGATCGCATCGGCGATTCGCGAATAGACGCGGATGCCGGTGGTGGATTCGAGTACCGCCGCCGGGGCCAGGAACAGCAGCGCCAGCACCAGAAGCTTGAGGACGTGCCGGTATTCCCGCGGGCCCCGGACCAGGATCCGCCCCACCAGATAGGCCCCCAGCCCTTCGATCACGGTCATCCCGACAAGTTCGATCCTCCCCAGGCCGTGGTTGTAGAAGAAGGTCAGCCCTGCCCAGGCCAGATAGGCCAGGAACAGGCCGTCCTGGGTGCGCAGCCGCCCCGCGCGCCCCGAGATCCAGGCGATCAGGAGCGGGACGAACAGGGTCAGCAGCACCAGGCGGTGAGGATTCAGGTAGAGCGGTCCGAGATAGAGCTGGAGCGGCATCAGGAGGCTGAGCACGAAAAGCGTCAGCGGCAGGGGGGGACGCGCTGCTGCAGCCGGTGGCGCCAGCGTGCCCCGCCGCGCGGCAGGCGCCGGGCGAGCGGTTTTCGCGCCGTCCCTTTCCGCCGCCTTGCCCCGGCAGTCGCCCGGAGGCTGCGGGCGCGCCCTCCCGGCCACCGTCGCGGTGCGGGTCCGGGGCGGTTTCGCCCCGTTCGGAAAGCGGGTATATGCGACCATCTGCCTAACTCCGCCCCGGGCGGAAGAGCTGCCACGCGCCGGCCGGCCGTCTGTCGGCAAGGGGCGGCGCGCCGACGAGGGCCAGACTATCCGCGCGGGCAGCCATCCTCAACCGTCGCCTGCCAGCCCGCCCGGAGCCGGCTCCGGGCGGGAGCTGCCTCCGTGGTGGCGGCGCATGGCGAAGATCCGTTCGTAGGCGGCCAGAAGGTGCGGCCGGGAATGCTCCCAGCCAAGGCTTTCCAGCACGCGCCGGCGCCCGTATGCGCCCATCCTGCGGCGTTCTTCCGGGTGCTCGATCAGCCAGGCGATCTTGGCGGCGAAATCCGCAGGGTCGTTTGCGCGGGCATAGAGCGCGGCATCGCCGGCCGAGGCGCGCCCCTCGGTCAGCTGGAACTGGACCACGGGCTTGCCCAGGGTCATGTATTCCATCACCTTGTTCATGGTCGAGATGTCGTTCATGGGGTTCTTCGGGTCCGGGCTGACGCCGATGTCGGCCGTGTTGAGAACCCGCAGCAGATCCTCGCCGTAGAGCGGGCCGGTAAAGGTGAAATGCGCGGCCAGCCCGCGGGCTGCGACATCGGCCCTTACCGCCTCCAGATGCGGACCGAAGCCGACGATGGCGAAATGCACGTCGGTCTTTCCCAGCCGGTTGATCAGGTGGTCGGCCGCGGCAACGAGCAGGTCCATCCCCTCCTGCTGCCCGATCACGCCCACATAGCCGATCAGCACCGAAGCCCCCTTCTTCAGGGACGGGTCGGAAGGCTGCGGCACGAATTTCTCGGTCTGCGGAGCCGAGCGCACCACGAAGACGTTTTCGGGCGCCATCCGGCCGCGCTTGACGGCGATCCGGCGGAAGCTCTCATTGGTGGCGATCGACACGTCGGCGCAGGCGAAGTTCAGCCGTTCCCACAGGCGCATGATCCCGTACAGCAGCCCCCGGCGGCCGAACTTGGCCTCGAACAGTTCGGGGCAGACATCGTGGTGATCGAACAGGTAGCGCACGCCGCGCGGCCGGTAGGCAAGCGCCAGCAGAAAGACGAGATCGGGCGGGTTGCAGCCGTGGATGACGTCGAAACCGCGCTCGCGCCATATCCTGCGGGCCAGGCGGAACCAGTGGCGGAGCGCATGCGTGTATTCCCGGGCGTAGGCGATGGCGCCCGAATGCGCTTCGGGCGGGGCCGGATGGCGGTAGATGTGGACGCCGTCGATTTCCTCGTAGGGGAGTTCCCAGCCGCGGCCCGTTGGGCTGATGACGCTGACCTCGTAGCCGGCCTGGCGCAGCGTGGTGGCTTCCAGCCACACCCGACGGTCGAGCGGCACCGGCAGGTTTTCCACTACGATCAGAACGCGGCGCCCGTGCTCTGGTTCCATCTGCTCCATCCTGTCCGCCCTTTCCCGGCGCCTTCTTCCCGGCGGCTTCGCCTCGCGCCGGCGCGTCGGCAGGAGCGAGGTGCATGTTCGCCCGCCTCTGCCCTTCCTGTCTCCGCCTTGCCGCGCCTTCCTGCGGTCGCACCCGTGCCGAGCTGCGGGAGGCCCATGACAGGCGCGACATGACAGGCGCGACATGGCAGGCGCGGCGGAGGCGGCACCTGCGCAGCCCGTGGGCGAGAAGGCCGCCTGAAACCGCGCCGGAACGCCTGCATGCGCCGTTGCGCCGGATCTGCAGGCCATGTAGCAACTTAACCGAAGCGGCGGTATGGGCACCAGCCGAATATCCTGCTTCAGGCAACATTGTGCCGCAGCGGCGGAAAACGTTTCCCGGGGCCGGGTGGTGGCGGCGTCTTTCCGCAGCTCCGCACCCGGGGCTTGCGCCGGTCGGCACCCTGTGCCGGGTGGCGCCGGCGCGGCGGGTGGTGCGCCGGAGGCGCGGAAAGGGAACGGGGCGAAAGGCTTGTCGTGCTCATATCGGTCATCATTCCGCATCTGAACCAGCCCGAGGCGCTCGAGCGGTGTCTCGAATCGCTGCACGCCCAGAGCGGCCTGCGCAGCGATGTCGAGATCATCGTGGTCGATAACGGCTCGGCGCGACCGCCCGCCGCGATCTGCGCGCGCTGGCCCGGGGTGCGGCTGCTGCACGAAAGCCGGCCCGGCCCCGGCCCGGCCCGCAACAGGGGAATCGCCGATGCCGGGGGCGAAATCCTGGCCTTCATAGATGCCGACTGCCGCGCCGACGGCGGCTGGCTGGCCGCGATCGAGAGGGCCTTTGACGACCCTGACATGCAGATCGCGGGCGGCGACGTGCAGGTGCCGTTCGAGGATCCGGCGCGCCCCACCGCGCTGGAATGCTACGAGCGCGTCTATGCGTATCGCAACCGCCGCTATGTGGCTGCCGGCTTTTCCGGCACCGGCAACATGGCGACACGCCCCGAGGTCTTTGCCGCCGTCGGTCCGTTCGGCGGGGTCGAGATCGCCGAGGACCGGGACTGGGGGCGGCGGGCAACTGCCCTGGGCTACCGGATACGCTACCTGCCGGAAATGATCGTCTATCATCCGGCGCGCACCGATTTCGGGCAGATGCGCGCGAAATGGGCGCGCCACATCCTGCACGACTTCCGCCGGGTGAGGGGCGTGACGGGGCGGGTGCGATGGGCAGCGCGGGCGCTGGCGGTGGCGCTGTCTCCGGCGGTCGAGCTGGTCCGGATCCTGGCAACCGACCGGCTGCGCGGCCCCGGCCAGCGGGCACGCGCCTTCGCTTGCCTGCTGCGGGTGCGCCTCTATCGGGCCGGGCGGATGCTTGCCGTGCTCCTCGGGGGTGCTGGGCGCTCGGCCGAGCGCGGCTGGAACCGGGGCGCTGGCGACGGCTGAGCAGCGCGCGCCGCTTGCGCCGCCCGCTCAGAGCAGGATCAGCACGTTGTCCGGTGCGGCTTCCGAAGGGTCGGCCTTCTGTGCCGCCGCCGAATCCTCCTCGGGGGGCAGGAACAGGTTGTTCACATCTTCGATCGTCGGCGCCGGCGGTGCTCCGTCGGGCAGAACGAGGTTCCCGTTCGCATCGGGCAGCAGGCCGAACTTGCTGATGACCGTTTCCACGGTCTTCTGATAGGCGGACATGATCCGGGCGCTTTCTTCCGGGCTGTGCTCCTGCGGGCCGGAGGGGCTTGCGGCGCCCTCCTGGATGCCGGAGGGCGGGGCGCCGGTCCCGCCGGGGCTTTCGTTGCCTGCGTCGCCGGGGGCGCTCTCTGCCGGGGGGGGCGTTGCGCCGGATCCCGTTCCGTTCGCGCCGCCGTTGCCGGTTTCGCCCGGCGGCGGAACCTGGCCGGCAGCGCCGCCTTCCGGCGCTCCGCCGGTATCCGCGGGGGGCGTTCCGGCGCCCTCCGTCGCGCTTCCGCCGGCCGTTGTGCTGCCGCCGTTCCCGCCCTGGCCTGAGGGGGACCATCCCCCGGTGACGAGCGCCGGGTTGTCGCTCGACCAGGCCGGCAGGCTGGCCATGTAGTTGTCTATGAAGGCGGCGGTGGCCGGGTCCGAATAGTCGAGCAGCCGGTTCTGCGTCCCGTCATCGCCGATTCCGTTCACCGTCACCTTGCTGGAAAGATTGCCGTAGGCGCTGGCATTGGGGGAATTGCTGATCAGGATCCAGGGCACCGGCTGTTGCGAACCGGGGGGAAGCTGAACCTTGTCGTCCAGCAGGACGGCATTGTCGTAGACTTGGGCGTTGGTGGTCCATTCCACGGCGATGCCGTGCCAGGTGGCGGCGTGGATCACGTTGTCGTGGATGCGGATGTCGTCGTAGTAGCTTCCGTTCGTGCCGCCGCCGCGCATCTGCTCGTTGCCGATGAAGATGCCCTGGCTGATCGCGTTGCCGCTGGTGTCTAGGATGTTGCCGGAGATTTCGACATTGGAGGTGACGATGGTCGCATTGGTGGACCAGATCTGGATGAAGTCCGAATGGTTGATCGTCTGGTCCGAGCCGTAGAAGTCATGCATGTAGTTGTTGGAGATCGTGGCGTTCACGAGTCCGCCGGCGCGGAAACCGTCTCCCTGCAGGCCGAACAGCTCATTGCCCTCGAAGCGCAGCCCCGTCACCTCCAGGAAACCGGCGCCGTGGTAGTAGTTGGACAGGGTGTTGTCGGCGAACAGGATGTCGCTGGAGTTGCGTATCAGCACCGCGCTGGCCCCCTTGGTGGCAGTGCCGGAACTGTCCAGATAGCCGTTGGCTGTGCTGGTCATGACATTGCCGACGAATTCGATGTGATCGCTGTTGCTGACCCGGAGATCGTGCACGCCGGAGGGGGCCGAGCTGCTGTCCACGAGCAGCCCGGTCATGGTGATATATGAAGAATTGAGCAGGTAGATGTTGGTCACCAGCGGCGGATTGGTCGGATCCAGCCCCTTGATCAGGACCGGGTTGTTCGCATCTCCCAGCCCGTTGGCGAAGATGTCGTAGGGGCCGCCGGAGGGATCCAGCAGGATCGTTCCGCCGCCCGATCCGGTCAGGCTGGCCAGGGCCGCGCTCAGCTCGGCCGAAGTGGTGACGGTGACCGTCGCATTGGAAAACTGCGCATGGGGCGTGTAGGTCGTGGGCATTCTTGCTCCTGCCTTGCTCCTGCATTCATGTTCGATGCCCGAAACGCGATACGGGCACTCGTCGTCCCCCTCGTCTCAAGTGCCGGCAGCTCATTTCCAGGCGCGTTACGTCCGGAAGGAAAAGATGCCGGGCGAATCTGGCGCAAATTTGTCCGCAATTTGCGGAGCATTTGTCTGCGCGAAGATCCGGCCACGGGAAATCGTTACTGGCACCGGGCAGCCGAATGCCCTTCCCCGGCGGCGCCGCGCGCTCCGTTGCCGGTGCGGGTGCCGCCACGGATCTGTTAGGGAATGCGTGCAGGCGCGACAACGGCCGCGCCGTGTGCTGGGCGGCATCCTGCCGTGCGCCCGGGGCCATCCGGGCAGCTTTCTGCCGCGTCCTCCGGGTCGCGGGCGGATTTTCGCGCAGGGGGCGGATTTTCGCGCAGGGCGTTTGCGGAATTTCTTGCAGCCGGTCCCGATCCGGTGCCGGTTTCGGCTCCTGCCGGCAGGCGGCGATGCGCCGACCTTTCGGGCGGGCGTGCACCGCAGACGCCCGGGCCTGTGACGTGCGTGCCCTCTTCTTCCGGCGGTCCCGCCGGGAACGGGCCCCGCTTCAGCGGTCCTTCTTTACCGTCTCTTCCCAGAAATCGAAAACGGCCAGCGCCAGAACGAAGATGGCGATCACCCAGAACGGAAGCCCGCCCAGGAAACCGGCAAAGCCGGTCGAGATGCTCCAGGCCAGCCCGGTGATGAAGCCGATGAGCAGCAGGGTGGCGATTGCCGCGACGATTATCATGCTCGCCCTGTCCAGCATCCCGTTTCTCCTTCGTTTCAGCGCGTCATGTCGGTTGCTGCGTGTTGTTGCAGTGTGTTCAGGAGCCAGCCGGCGGTGCGCATCAGCCGGTCGTCCTCTTCGGCGGCGCCGATCAGCTGCACCCCGACCGGCAGGCCGCTCTCTCCCACCAGCAGCGGCAGGCTCACCGCCGGCAGGCCGCACAGCGACCACAGCGTGCAGAAGACCGGATCGCCGGTCGTGCCGTCGCTCAGCGGCGGGGCCTCGCCGGTGGCGGCGGGCGCGATGATGGCGTCGTAGTCGTTGAAGAAATCGCGAAAGAAGGCCTCGGCGCTGGCCTTGACCTGCAGCGCCTCGTCATAGGCGTCGCGGGGGATGTCGCGGGCGCGCGCCAGCGTCTCGCGCAGCTGCGGCGACAGCCGGTCGCGGTTCTCGGCGAAGAACTTTTCGTGCCGGTGCAGGATCTCGTAGTCCTGGATGGTGCGGTGCACGCCCAGCAGCGCCGTCAGCCGCTCATGCGGGGGCAGGCGGTCCACCTGCCCGCCGAGCGCTTCGAGAAGCTCCTCGAACCCCGCGCGGGCATCCTCGTCCAGCCGCGCGTGCCAGGGCATCTCCAGCCAGGCGAAGGCCGGCTCCACCGGGGCCTCCGCCCGGCTGCCGGCCAGCATTTGCGGGCGCGGGCGGGGGTAGGAGGCCGGGTCGGCCGGATCGTAGAGGGCCAGCGCGTCGGCCAGCGCCGCGGCGTCCTCGAGGCCGCGCGCGAACACGCCGATCTGGTCGAGCGCGGCCGACATCTCCCACACGCCGCGCCGGGAAATCACGCCGCGGCCGGGCTTGAAGCCGAAGCAGCCGCAGAACGAGGCCGGCCGGATCACCGAGCCGTTGGTCTGGGTGCCCACCGCCAGCGGCACGTGGCAGGCCGCCACCGCCGCTGCCGAGCCCGAGGACGAGCCCCCCGGCGTGCGTGCCGGATCATGCGGGTTGCGGGTTCCGGCCGGGGCCATGAAGGCCAGCTCGGTGGTCACGGTCTTGCCCATGATCACCGCCCCGGCCTCGCGCAGCCTGTCCACCAGCGCCGCGTCGGCCTCGGGTCGGCGGCCTTCGAGGATCTCCGTGCCGCATTGCGTGGGCATGTCGCGGGTATCGATGATGTCCTTGAGCCCCACCGGGATCCCGTGCAGCGCCCCCACCGGGCGCCCGGCCTTGCGGATCGCGTCGGCCTCGCGCGCCTGCTTCAGCGCCGCCTCGGGGTCCAGATGGGCCCAGGCGCGGACGGTGCCCTCGGTGGCCTCGATCCGCTTGAGGCAGGCCGAGACCAGTTCCTCGGAGGAAAGCAGCCCCTCGCGCATCAGCGCCAGCGCTTCCAGCGCGCCGCGCTCCTCGGGCGGGGTCGGCCTGCGCGCCTCCGTCACTGGACATATTCCCCGAACAGGTAGTCGGGCAGCCACAGCGCGATGCCGGGGAACTGGTAGAGCAGCACCATCGACAGGATCACGATGCCCAGATACGGCATGATCCCGCGGAAGATGTCCATCAGCTCCACCTCCTTCTTGAGCACCCCCTTGAGGTAATAGGCCGACATCGCCATCGGCGGGGTGAGGAACGAGGTCTGCAGGTTCAGCGCGATCAGCATGGCGAAGAAATAGGGGTTGATGTCGAACACTTCGAGCATCGGCAGGAAGATCGGCACGAAGATCACCAGGATCTCCGACCACTCCAGCGGCCAGCCGAGGAAGAAGATGATGAGCTGCGCGATCACCAGGAACTGCCAGGGTTCGAGATTCATCGCCAGCACCCAGTCCTTGATGACGTCGTGCCCGCCGAGATAGGAGAACACGCTGGCGAAGGTCCAGGAGCCCACGAACAGCCAGCACACCATCGCCGTGGCCTTGGCGGTGAGAAAGACGCTTTCCTTCACCTTCTTCCAGGTGAGCGAGCGATACATCGCCGCCAGCACCAGCCCGCCCATCGCTCCCATCGCGGCGGCTTCGGCCGGGGTGGCCAGCCCGCCCAGGATCGAGCCCAGCACCAGCATGATCAGCACCGTCAGCGGCACGAAGGAGATCAGCAGATCCAGGTAGATCTTGCCCGGCGGCGGCACGTCTTCTTCGCGCGGTTTCGGTGCGATGGTGGGCTGGAAATAGACCCGGATGATCACGTAGGCGATGTAGAGCCCGGCCAGCATCAGCCCCGGGAACATGGCCGCGGCGTAAAGGCGCAGCGGCGACAGCTCGGCAATGGCGGCATAGACGATCAGCATGATCGAGGGCGGGATCAGGATGCCCAGCGTGCCGCCCGCACAGATGACACCGGAGGCGAAGCGCCTGTCATATCCGGCCGTGGCCATGGCCGGAAAGGCCAGAAGCCCCATCAGCGTCACCACCGCGCCCACGATGCCCGAGGCGGTCGAGAACACCGCGCAGGTGATCAGCGCCGCAATCGCCATCGAGCCGGGCAGGTTGCGCGCTGCCATCTGCAACGACTGGAACAGCCGGTTCACGATGTTGGCGCGCTCCACCACATAGCCCATGAACAGGAACAGCGGGATGGCGACCAGGGTGTCGTTCTCCATCACCGAATAGGTGTTCTGGTTCAGCAGGTAGAAGATCTGGTTGTCGAAGATCTCGGCAAAGGTCTCGGGCGCGTGCCAGTAGGCGTAGTAGCCGAAGCCCACTCCCATCGCCAGCAGCGTGAAGGCGATCGGAAAGCCCAGCAGCACCAGCCCGATGAACAGGGTGAGCATCAGAATGGCAACTTGGGGGTCTGTCATTTCCTGCTGTCCCGTCTTTGCGTTCCGCCAGGGCGCCGTCCCGCCAGGGCGCCGTCGGTGGCGCCGTCAGTGTTTCTGGGAGGAGGCGGTGTCCTGAAGATCCATCAGGATGTCCTCGGTTTCCTTCACGTCATCCAGCCGCTGGGGCCAGCTGCCGGTGCGCATGGCGATCCAGCAGCGCGCCAGTTCCGCCAGCCCCTGCAGGATCAGCAGGAAACCGGCCGCCGGGATCAGCGTCTTGAAGTAGTAGACCTGAATGCGCGCCGGGCTGTTCCAGGAAACCTCCTTGTAGCGCCAGCTGTCGGCGGCGATTTCCCAGCCGAACCAGAACAGCGCCAGCATGCCCGGAAAGAAGAAGATCAGGTACAGGAAGAAATCCAGCCGCGCCTGCCATTTGGTCGAAAACAGCCGGTAGAGCACGTCGCCGCGCACATGGCTGTCCTGGGCCAGCGCATAGGGGCCGGCCATCAGGAACAGCGCCCCGTACATCTGCACCATCATGTCGAAGGCCCAGACCGTGGGCGCGTTCAGCACGTAGCGCACGAAGACCTCGTATGTCACCGAAAGCGTCAGGATCAGGATGCACCAGCCGAATGCACGCCCCACCCAGATGCTCAAGCCCTCGATCGTGTAGATGAACCTGTTCACGGCCGTTCCCACCCGTATGTCCCCGGTGCTCCGGGGGCCGGCGCGCGGCCCCCGGAAATTCTTGCGTCACGTCCCTTGCGGGGATCAGCCGAAATAGTGCCTGTAGGCCAGCTTGTAGTCGGGCTGGTTGAGGTTCAGGTAGTTCATCACCTCCTTGGCATAGGCCTTCTGGCTCTCGACCACCTTGGCGAAGAACGGGTCTTCGTTGGCGATCCGCTCCACCACCTTGTCCCAGGCCTTGAGCTGCTCGGCCATCACGCTGTCCGGCGTGCGGTGCACCTTGACCCCGCTTTCCTCCTGCAGCTTCACCAGATCCTCGGCATAGCGCTTGGTGTTGTTCCAGTAGAAGTTGGAGTTCTCGGCCTCGGAGGCATA
>JALSKC010000023.1 GCA_026989055.1 Paracoccaceae bacterium | reverse complement strand
GGTAAGGATAGATCTTGTGCCCTGGCGCCGGTTTCGACGTGTTCGGCCTGCGATACAGCGCCTGGATGCCCATTCGCTTCATCAGCGTCGCCACATGCAGGCGCCCGACCTCGAACCCCTCCTGGCGCAACAGGCCCGCTCTCGCATCCGGCTGCCCGCAAACGGATAATCCAGATGCAGCTCGTCGATCTGACGCATCAGCGCAAGATCCTCAGTGCTGACAGGCCGTGGCCGGTAATAGAGGCTGCCCCGGCTGATCCCCAATGCCGCGGCCTGACGTGTCAGGCTCAAAGGGTGACTCCGGTCCGTTCGCCTGCTCTCTCGAACCGGTGGCGTTCGCAGGCTCACTTCCTTGCGCTCGGCAACAGACCGGCCTTGGCGAGCGCCTTCATCGGGCTTACGCGGCCCCACTGGGGCCACGGTCCCTCTTCAGTCTGAAAAAATCGTTCTCCAGCGTCAACTCGCCGATCTTTGCATGCAGCGTCTTCACATCCACCTCCGGGGCCTTCGCAGCCTGGGCCTTGCCGTCAAACACGTCTGCAACGCCGCCCAGGAGCTGATCCTTCCATTGCTTGATCTGGTTCGGGTGAACATCAAACTGATTGGCTAGTTCGCTCATCGTCTTGTCGCCCTTCAGCGCCACGGGCGCGTCCTCGCCTTGAATGCAGGGCTGTGGGCCCAACCGGTCGTCTCGTCATCTTCTTCGCTCCTTTCCCGGCAATCCTGCCGAATTGGGAGCGGATAATCCACTTATCTCAACTGTTCAGATTCATCGGCCGGCTCTCTGATCTCCTTCTCGTCAAAGCCCAGCAGACAACAAATCGTAGCTTACGCCAGTGTCCGATTTTTCGGGGGTAGCTCAGAGGTCTCGCTCAAATCATTCACTCTCCCAATAGGCTTGATCCGGAACCAGGGATTGGGATGGGCTGGCTAACGGATGAGGGAAGCCATGACCTGCCCCCTTTCTGAGGGCCAGTCGCAAGTAGAGCTTGTTCCTCCTTTGTTTGCCATCATTCGACAACGTGAGCAATGGGTGCCGGCGCGGAGCCATCAGTCGGCTCAAGCGCCGGTGCCCATTGCGTTTTGTCGAAGGGCCGCGCGGTGGCGAACTCCTCCGGCGTTTTGCACTTCAAGCTGCTGTGCGGGCGCTCGGTGTTGTAGTCGATCCTCCAGCCCTCGATAATGCTCCGGGCCTCACCGATGCTGGTGAACCAGTGCTGGTTCAGGCATTCTTCCCGCAAGCGCCCGTTGAAGCTTTCGATACAGGCGTTTTGCGTCGGCTTGCCGGGGTCGATGAAATACAGTTGCACGCCGTGATCATCCGCCCAGGCATCAAGGGCACGCCCGCGCAGTTCCGGGCCGTTGTCCACGATCAGGATGTCGGGGTGTCCCCGCTCCCGGGCGACGCGCTCCAGAACCTCCACAACCCGTTCACCTGGCAGCGAGAAATCCACCTCGATGGCCGGGCATTCCCGGGTGCAATCGTCTTTCAGGTTGGCGGTTCGGAATTTGCGCCCGTTGGCCAATGCATCACTGGTGAAACCCAATGACCACCGCCGGTTTGCGGCAACGGGACGACCTGCCACCCTCACGGTGTTGCCTCGGGATCTTCTTGCGTTTCGTCCGACGCAGCCACAGCCGTTCTTCGCGGCAGATGCGCTCCACCACTTTACGTTCACCTTGAAGCCCTCGCGGACCAGCTTGGCATGCAGCATGCGATAGCCGCATGCGGTAGCCGTACCTCCTGTGCTTGCCCGACAGCGTGAGCAGACGTTCCCTGAGCCGCGCATGGCGGTCCGGGCATGCCTGATACGCCAGGCTTGATCTGGATATCCCAACCAGCCTGCACGCCCGCCGCTCGCTGAACCGGCACTCTGCCATCAGCTCCCTCACAGCGTCCCGCGGTATGCAGGCGTCAGGAGTTTCTTGCCGGCAGCGCCTTGAGACCCGCGTTACCCAGCATCGCGTCCGCCAACAGACGCTTCAGTTCGGCGTTCTCCGCCTCAAGGTCCTTCAGGCGGCGCAGTTCGCTGACCTGCATGCCGCCTGACCTGCTCTTCCACTTGTACAGGGATGCGTTCGACATCCCGTGCTTGCGGCACAGCTCCGATACCTTCGCCCCAGCGGCGTATTCCTGAAGAATCCGAACGATCCGTTCTTCGGTGAAACGTGATTTGCGCATCGTCTGTTCTCCTCATCGCTTCGGACGTTACGAGAACAAACTCTCCTTTTGAATGGCCCGGTTCCTTGGGGGAAGGTCAATCGGGCCACTTCTGGTTGAAGCGGCCCCGGAAAACCGGGGCCAGTTCAAGACGTCCGGGTTCTCCGATCGCGAAAAGCGCCGTGTCGCGTCGGTTCAGCCGCTCTCCGAGGCCGGCGCCCGTTCCTCTTCCTTCGCCAGCTCTTCCGCGGCCGGCAGCCAGATGGTGAACCGGCTGCCCCTGCCGGGGGCGCTCTTGACGCCGATCCTGCCGCCGCCGCGGCTGATCAGCTTCTGGCTGATCGAAAGCCCCAGCCCGGTTCCCTCCCGGCGTTTGGTGGTGAAGAAGGGGTCGAACACGCTTTTCAGGATCTCCGGTGTCATGCCGATCCCGGTGTCGGTTACCGTGATTTCGATGCCCGCCGTTCCCTCGTGCTCGGCATCGCGCGACGCGATGTGCAGCGCGCCGCCATCGGGCATGGCCTGGATCGCGTTGACGATCAGGTTGATCAGGACCTGCTGCAGCTCGGTCCGGTTGATGGCCACGCTGCCGGTGGCGGCAAGGTCCAGGTCCAGGGAGATGTCCACCTTGTTCAGAAGGTGCTGGACGAGGGGGATGCAGTCGTGGATCACCTCGTTGGGGTTGTGCTGCTCTATGATGCCGGCATATTCCTCGGGGCGGGCGAACTGCAGAAGCTTGTTGACCAGGACGTTGATCGAATGCACCTGCTCGTAGATCAGGGCGAATTCGGTCTTGAGCGGCAGCGCCCGTTCGCCGAGGCTTTCCCGGATCACGTCCAGATTGCCCTGGATCACTGCGATGGGGTTGTTGATCTCGTGGGCGATGCCGGCAGTGATCTCGCCGATGGCGGCCAGCTTCTCGCTGACCACCAGCTGTTTCGTCGTCGCTTCCAGCCGCTGGTTGGCGTCGCTGAGCTCGCGGGTGCGCTCGGCCACGCGCCGTTCCAGCTCCTCGGCCCATTCGCGCAGCCGGCGGTCGCGTTCCTGCACCTGGTCCAGCAGGTGGTCCATCTGCTCGGCCACGCGCCCGATCTCGTCGCCGCGCCCGCGGATTCCGGTGCGCGCGCCGAGGTCTCCCGCCTCCACCCTGCCGATGGTGGCGACCATCCCTTCCAGAGGCTTGAAGATCCCGCGCGCCCAGCGCAGGAACACCGGCACCGACAACAGCAGCACCAGCGCGAAACCGCCCCCGATCATCCACAACGTGCGCAGCTTGGCGGCCCGGAACGGGCTGTCGAGAAAGCCGACATAGAGCATCCCCACCCGGTTGCCGAAACTGTCGATGACCGGCTCGTAGGCCGAAATGTACCAGTCGTTCACCACGAAGGCCCGGTCCAGCCATTTTTCGCCGCGCCCGAGCACCGTATCGCGCACCACGATCGAAACCCGTGTGCCCAGCGCGCGCACGTTCTCGAACAGGCGCACATTGGTGGAGATCCGCACGTCTTCCAGAAACAGCGTCGCGGTGCCGCGGCTGCCCTCGGTCAGGCTTTCGGCCGGATAGACCAGCGCGTTTATGGTGTCGATGAAGTCGAGGTTGCGGTTCAGCAGCACCCCGGCCACCAGCGCTCCGGGGCCGACCTGCACCGGGGCGGCGGAATGGATTACCATGCCGCGGGTTTCCTCGGTGCGCTCGGTGGGAGCGGCGGCTCTGGTGGGCACCAGCCTGATCGCGGCGCGCGCTGCCAGTTCGGGGGAGATGGCGGCAAGCTCGGGAGCGTGGAAGATGTCGATCTCGGCTGCGGCGCGCCCGGCCAGGGCGCTTTGCACCACCGGCCATTTGCGCGGGCTTGTCCGGCCTGCGAATGCCGGCGCGCTGGCCAGAACCCCGCCGCCGTCATCGTAATAGAGGAAATCGAAACCGTAACGCTGGCGCTCGGCTTCCAGAAAGGCGGCCAGAGCGGCCGGGTCGTTGCGTTCCAGCGCCTGCGCGAAACGCCGGGATGATCCCAGTGCCACCAGCCGTTCGCTGGCCCGTTCGCGCAGGCGGGCCAGATACTGATGCGCGATCGTGAGCTCTCCGTTGACCTTGGCGATCAGCAGGTTGTCGAACCGGTTGGACCAGTTCGCCACCACCACTCCGAGAAACAGCGGCATCACCACCAGCATCGGCAGGATCGCGATGATCAGCAGGCGAATCCTGACCGAGTTGTGCCATGTCGGGGCCCGGGCCGGGGCAGGGGAGCTGCCGCCGCCGTCAGGCATCCCACATGGCGACCTTGCGGTCGATCGTCTTGCGCGAGATTCCCAGCCTGCGCGCGGCTTCGGCGCGGTTGCCGCCACAATCTTCGAGCACGGTCAGGATATGGCGGCGCTCGACCGCGGCCAGGCTGTCGGTCGCAACCGGGCTTTCGCAGTCGCCGGCATCGCAGAATTCCTGCGGCCATTCGCCCAGGATCAGTGAGCGCTCGATCAGGTTGCGCAGCTCGCGCACATTGCCCGGCCAGTCGTAGCAGCTGAGCTTCAGCAGCACCCCTTCGGTGAGCGGCAGCGGCGACACGCCCAGCTCGGTGGAGATCTTCTTCATGAACATCGCCGCCAGCTCCATGATGTCGCCCTTGCGCTCGATCAGCCGGGGCATGCGCACCTGAAACACGTTGATCCGGTGGTAGAGATCCTTGCGAAAGCGCCCTTCGGCCACCGCCTGCTCGAGATCGCCGTTGGTGGCGAAGATGAAGCGCAGGTTCAGCGGCACTTCCCGGCTTGATCCGATCGGGCGCAGGCGGGCCTCTTCGAGAACCCTCAGCATGGCGCCCTGGATCGGCAGCGGCATTTCCAGGATCTCGTCGAAGAACAGCGTGCCGCCGCGGGCGTGAAACAGCAGGCCGTCGCGCCGGCCGCCGGGGAGCGACTGATCGCTCTCGATCACGCCGAAAAGCTCGTTGGCAATGTGATCGGGCGAGACCGAGGCGCAGTTGACCGGCACGAAGGGCTTGTCGGCCCGGTCCGACATGGCGTGCAGCGTGCGCGCGGCAATCTCCTTGCCGGTGCCGGTGTCGCCGGTGAACAGCACCGGGGTGGGCAGCGGCGCGGCCCGCTCCAGCATGGCGCGGACATTGCCGATCACGTCCGAATGTCCGATCAGCCGGCCGCGCCCGGCCATCGCCTCGGCCGCGAGTTCGTATTTCAGCAGGTAGTTCTCGCGCCGCAGGTGCTGGCGGTCGATCGAGCGGGCCACCGCATTCAGGATCTGGTTGGAGCGAAACGGCTTGAGCACGAAATCTGCCGCTCCCGCCCGCAGCGCCTGGATCGCGGTTTCCAGGTCGGCGAATGCGGTGATCAGGATCGCATCGGCGAAGAATCCCAGCCTGCGCTGTTCGGCCAGCCACTCGAGCCCGCTCTTGCCGGGCATCACGTTGTCGAGGATCACGATGTCGAAATGCGCCCGGTCCAGCAGCGCCGAGGCCTCTTCGACATTGGCAGCCTGTTCCACCTGCCGGCAGCGCGAGGCCAGGATCTTGACCAGGAAGTTGCGCATGCCCGGCTCGTCATCGACCACGAGGATCGACGAGGCTGCCAGTTCGGCCCCGAAATCGGCCTCCGGCCGGGGGGGATCGGGCGGGGAGTCAGGTCTGTTCATTCCGGTCCGTTTATCCTGGTTCGCTCTTCCGGGGCGCCTTCGTCCCGTTTTCGTCCCGCATCACGAGGGCGCGTGCCGCTCCTGCGACAGTTGGCGCGCGCTCCCGGTTCCGCGCATGCGATGTTCCCCCGGCCGCGATGTCGCACGACCGCCGCGCAAGGCCCGGGGCCGTCCGGGCCGCGTGTTCCTGGCGGCCTCACTCGGCCGGGGTGGCCTCGGCTTCCGGTTCGCCCCGCGCCTCGATCTCCTGATACCAGATGTCATGATGCTCTTTTGCCCACTGAACATCAACCGTGCCGCGGGTCATGGCCTCCAGCGCGCCCTCCATTCCGATCGAACCCAGATAGATATGGGCAAGGATGAGCGCCATGAAGACGAAGGCCACCGCCAGATGCAGCAGATGCGCCAGCTGCATTTCCTCCTGCGGGCTGAGCGCGGTGGGCAGCGCCTCCAGCCCGATCATCTGTGGCAGGCCGAGATCGTTCAGAACGCGGAAGGTGGCGGCGAAGGCCTCGATCTTGTAGGGAAACAGCAGCGCAAGCCCGCTGAAGGAGATCGCGGCGCCGAACAGGACCACCGCCCAGAACACGATCTTCTCACCGGCGTTGAACTTGCCGGCCGGCGCATGCACGCCCTTGGCGAACATGCCGCCGCCCTTCATCAGCCAGACGAAGTCGTATTTTCGGGGAAGGTTCTTGCCGACCCAGAGCAGGAAGGCCATGAGCACCCCGGCCATGAACCCCCAGGCGATCCAGTTGTGGATCAGCTTGGAGGTGGTGGCGATGAACGCGAAGGCCTCCTTGCCGATCAGCGGGATCAGTGCGACCCGGCCGTAGAGGGTGACGAGCCCGGTCAGCCCGAGCAGGATGAAGCTGCCGGCCATGAGCCAGTGCGCGAAGCGCTCGATCAACCGGAAGCGGATGATCTTGCGCCCGGTCGGCGGGCTTTCCAGCCGGATCCGGCCGCGCACCAGGTAGAACAGCGCCAGAAGTGCGATCACGCCCAGCAGCAGGTAGCCGCCGTAGCTGCGCAGCGGGCCGTTGCGCAGTTCGAGCCAGCTCATGCCGCCGTCCTGGATCACGGTGGTGGCTGCCGGCACCTGCACCTGGGTGGTCAGATCGGCCAGCCCGTAGCGATAGGCGCGCCAGAGCTCGGCATCGGAAGCCCCGCCCAGGGTGCCGAGCGGGGCGTTGATCGGCGCCGCCGCCTCGGGGCTGCCCAGGGCCTGGCGGCGGAAGCTCAGGTCCACCTTCTCGCCGCGCTGGCGGGCGAGGATGTCTTCCAGGGTCTGGGCGCCGCCGGTCCTGGCCATGCGCTCGTCCTGCGCGGGCGGGGCGCCTGCCGCGGGCGGGGCGCCTGCCGGCGCCGGGCCGTCCTGGGCCAGCACTGCCGGCGGGCCGGCAACCGCCAGCCAGAGCGTGAGCAGCAGGGTCAGGGCCGAACGCAAGGTCATGGAATCTCCCCCCGGAGTGAAACCTCGGATGAACTCCGCCCGCGCAGAGGCGGGCGATGGTGGTGAAGCACGGGGCGCATGCGCGCCTGCCTTCCGCAATGGCGCTCCGGCGGCATTCCGGCGCGCCCCGCGCCGGTGCATTTCCGCCGCTCCGGGAGAGGCGGCCCGGCATGAAAGCCGGGCCACCCGCATGCCCCGTGAGTGGCGGTGGCGTGCTTCAGCCGGCCTTCTGGTCGTAGGCCGTGCCCCAGCCCCAGGCGCCCGAGCCGAAGCCGCGGGCCACGACGCGCTCGCGATAGACCGTCGCAACCACGTCGCCGTCGCCGGCCAGAAGCGCCTTGGTGGCGCACATCTCGGCGCAGATCGGCAGCTTGCCCTCCGCGATCCGGTTGCGGCCATACTTCTGGAACTCGGCCTGGCTCATGTCCTCTTCGGGACCGCCGGCACAGAAGGTGCACTTGTCCATCTTGCCGCGCGAACCGAAGTTGCCCGCCTGCGGATACTGCGGCGCGCCGAAGGGGCAGGCGTAGAAGCAGTAGCCGCAGCCGATGCACAGATCCTTGGAGTGCAGCACGATGCCGTCCTCCGTCTGGTAGAAACAGTCCACCGGACAGACCGCCATGCAGGGCGCATCCGAACAGTGCATGCAGGCGATCGAGATCGAGCGTTCCCCCGGCGTGCCGTCGTTGATGGTGACGACCTTGCGCCGGTTGATGCCCCAGGGCACCTCGTGCTCGTTCTTGCAGGCGGTGACGCAGGCGTTGCACTCGATGCAGCGTTCAGCGTCCACGAGAAATTTTACGCGTGCCATTTCTCAGCTCTCCTTCATGCTGCAGTGATCTTGCAGAGCGACGCCTTGGTCTCCTGCATCTGGGTTACGCTGTCATAGCCGTAGGTCATGGCGGTGTTTGCCGCCTCGCCCAGCACGTAGGGATCGGCACCTTCGGGATACTTGTCCCGCAGGTCCTGGCCCTGGAAATGCCCGCCGAAATGGAACGGCATGAAGGCGACGCCCTGGCCGACCCGCTCGGTGATCATCGCGGCAACCTTGACCCGGCCGCCTTCCGGCCCTTCCACCCAGACCTGCTGGCCGTTGCGGATGCCCAGATCGTTGGCATCGCGCGGGTGGATCTCCACGAACATCTCCTGCTGCAGTTCCGCCAGCCACTTGTTGGAGCGGCTTTCCTCGCCGCCGCCTTCGTATTCCACGAGCCGGCCGGAAGTCAGGATCAGCGGATAATCCTTGGAGAAATCCTGCTTCTGGACCGATTCGTAGAGCGTTGGCAGCCGGTAGGCGCGGGTATCCGCATAGGTCGGATAGTCCTTCACCAGATCGCGCCGGTTGCTGTAGAGCGGCTCGCGGTGGATCGGGATCGGATCCGGGAAGGTCCAGACGTTCGCCCGCGCCTTGGCGTTGCCAAACGGCGCGCATTCATGGGCGATGGCAACCCGCTGGATGCCGCCCGAAAGGTCGGTCTTCCAGTTGGTCTTGTCGCCGGCGATGGCCTCGATGGTAGCCCGTTCCTCGTCGGTCAGCTCGCTGTCCCAGCCGAGCTGCTTGAGCATCGCCATGGTGAACTCGGGGTAGCCGTCCTGGATATCCGAATTCTGGCTGTAGACGCCCTCGGCCAGCAGGTTCACCCCGTCACGTTCCACCCCGAAACGGGCGCGGAAGGTCAGGCCGCCCTTGGAGACCGGCTTGGACATGTCATAGAGGTTCGGCGTGCCCGGATGCTTCATCTCGGGCGTGCCCCAGCAGGGCCAGGGCAGGCCGTAATACTCCCCGTCCAGTGGGCCGCCGACGGCCTGCAGCGTGGTCTTGTCGAAGGTGTGCTGGTTGGCCATGTGCGCCTTGATGCGCTCCGGCGCCCAGCCGGTGTAGCCGATGGTCCACATGCCGCGGTTGAACTCGCGGGTGATGTCCTCGACATTGGGCGCGTCCTCGCCTTCCATGGCGATGTTGCGGAACAGCCGGTCGGCGAAGCCGAACTTCCTGGCGAACTTGGCGATGATCACCTGATCGGGCAGGCTCTCGAACACCGGGTCCACCACCTTGTCGCGCCACTGGACCGAGCGGTTGGAGGCGGTCACCGAGCCGCGGGTCTCGAACTGGGTCGAGGCCGGCAGCAGATAGACGCCGTCGGTGCGGTCGTGCATCACCGCCGAGACCGTCGGATAGGGGTCGATGACCACCAGAAGGTCGAGCATCTCCATCGCCTTCTTCATCTCGACGCCGCGGGTCTGGCTGTTGGGGGCATGGCCCCAGAGCACCATCGCGCGCACGTTGTCCGGCTGGTCGATGTTCTCCTTGTTCTCAAGCACCCCGTCGATCCAGCGCGACACGGGGATGCCCTTGAGGTTCATCAGCGACTTTTCCTTGCCGTCCTTGCCGGTGATCGAGGCAAAGCGGCCCTTGAGCCAGTCGAGATCCTCCTCCCAGACCCGCGCCCAGTGCGCCCAGGCCCCGGCCGACAGGCCATAGTAGCCCGGCAGGGTGTGGCTGAGCACGCCCAGGTCGGTCGCGCCCTGCACGTTGTCATGGCCGCGGAAGATGTTGGCGCCGCCGCCCGACACCCCGATGTTGCCCAGCGCCAGCTGCAGGATGCAGTAGGCCCGGGTGTTGTTGTTGCCGGTGGTGTGCTGGGTGCCGCCCATGCACCAGACCAGCGTGCCGGGGCGGTTGTTGACCAGGGTGCGGGCGACCCGCTCCATCTGGCTGCCCGGCACGCCGGTGACGCGCTCGACCTCGTCGGGGGTCCACTTCTTCACCTCGGCGCGCACATCGTCCATGCCGTAGACCCGGGTGCGGATGTATTCCTTGTCCTCCCAGCCGTTCTCGAAGATGTGCCACAGCAGCCCCCAGATGAAGGCAACGTCCGAGCCCGGCCGGATGCGCACATATTCATCCGCATGGGCCGCGGTGCGGGTGAAGCGCGGATCGACCACGATCAGCGGCGCGTTGTTCTGCTCCTTGGCGCGCAGGATGTGCAGGAGCGAGACCGGATGCGCCTCGGTCGGGTTCGAGCCGATCAGGATCATCGAGCGGCTGTTGTGGATGTCGTTGTAGCTGTTGGTCATGGCGCCGTAGCCCCATGTGTTCGCAACGCCGGCAACCGTCGTCGAGTGGCAGATCCGCGCCTGGTGATCGACGTTGTTGGTGCCCCAGTAGGCGGCGAACTTGCGGAACAGGTAGGCCTGCTCGTTGCTGTGCTTGGCGCTGCCCAGCCAGTAGACGCTGTCGGGCCCGCTTTCCTCGCGGATCTTCAGCATCTGGTCGCCGATCTCGTTGATCGCCTGCTCCCAGCTGATCCGCTTCCACTCGCCGCCTTCCTTCTTCATCGGATACTTGAGACGGCGTTCGTTGTTGGTGTGCTCGCGCACGCTCGCGCCCTTGGCGCAATGGGCGCCCAGGTTGAAGGGGCTGTCCCAGCCGGGCTCCTGACCGACCCAGACCCCCTTGTCCACCTCGGCGATCACCGTGCAGCCCACCGAGCAGTGGGTGCAGACCGACTTGACGGTCGTGATCGCATCATCCATCGCCTCCTGCCCCGAGGCCGCGGTGACCGTGCCGCCGGTGGCGCCGATCGCGGCCAGGCCGCCGACCGCAAGCCCCGAACCGCGCAGGAACGCGCGCCGGTCAACCTGCTTTTCCGTCAGGCTGGACAGGATGCCTGTCCGCTGGGGGCGTCTCGCTACCCCGTTGGTCTTTTTCCTGAGCATCTGTGTTCTCCATCTTGCTGCAGCCGGTCGCGGCTGCCGTATCCTTGCCTTCTGCGCCTCCTGCCCGGCCGCGGGGCCTTTCGCTACCGTTGGCCGGCCTGTCGGCGCGCCGGTCGGAACCGGCTCAGAACCTGAGGCTCTCGTAATAGGCGCGGGTATGCTCGGTATCGCGCAGGCCGCCGCCCGCCTTCCCGGGCACCGCTTCCGCCTGCGCCGGCCCGCCCAGCGTTGCAGCGGCAACGGCGGCGGGGGCGGAAACGGATGCGAGCTTCAGAAAGTCGCGGCGGCTGGTGGCGCCGTCGTCGGACATCTTGCCCATATGGTCTTCCTCCCTTGCTCTGGCCCGGGCGCCGGCCCGGGCGGGTGATGCGGCTCAGGCCGCGGACATGCGAAATGCTTCGCGTTCGATCTCCATGAACAGCCGCCCGGCAGCGCCGAGGGCCGCATAGAAGACGGACTTCTCGGCCGCCTCCAGATCGGTGAAGAAATGCACCGCCCAGGGCGCCATGTGCCGGTTGAAGAACTCGGCCTGCCGCTCCAGCGGCACCGGCGCGCCGAAACGCCCGGTGATCATGCCGGCCATCATTTCCAGCAGGCTGGCGATGTTGTCCTCAGGCTCGCTCTTGCCGGGCGCGCGGCGGATCCGCAGCGCCTCCATGTCGCGGCGCAGCAGCGCCAGAGGCTTCTCGTTCAGGAACCCGGTCAGGTAGTAGCTGGCATAGGGCAGAAGCTCGCCCCGCCCGACGCCTATGAACAGCTCGTGGAATTCGCGCTCGACCGCCTTCGGGCTGCTGACGGCGGCAAGGCGCGCCAGGGTCCGGAAGGCTTCGCCCAGCGGGCTGTCGTCACCGCTGAGGGCGGAGGTCTGCTCCAGCAGCGCCGCATCGGGCGGCCCGGCCAGGAGCAGCGCCAGGAAGTCGTAGATCTGCGCGCGCAGGAGATCCTCCTCGCCGGGCGCGGCCTCGGCTGCGGCGGCTCGGGGGAGGGCGGTTTCGGGGGCGCTTGCCATCGTTGTCATCCGTGCTGAGATCCGCTCTGCATTTCGTGCCGGGTTTCGTGCTGCGCTCCGCCGCGTCCCGGCGCTTCGCTCCGGAGCGCGGGGGCGGCAGGCGCGAAGGCAAAGCGCATCCGCGGCCGGGGGCGCGCCGCCGGGGGCGAGGTATCCGCTCCGGCAGCTCCGGCAGCTCCGGCAGCCGTCGAAACGGCCCCCGCGGCCTCGTGGGAGGCATCCCCGCGGGGAACCGCCGCGCCCTGCGCGACCCGGACCCCGCCGGCGGCCGGCTCTCCCCCGGCAGCTTCCGCGGAGGCGGCGGGCACCGCATCCGCCGGCGCGCCGCCGGGGGTGGATGCCGGCCCGGGCCCGGCGCTGGCCGGGGCAGTCTCGTCGGACCTGCCGCCGGGGGGGCTGTCGCCAGGAGGCGCATCACCGGGCGCATCACCGGGCGCATCGGCCCCGATCATCCCGCGCCCGACGGCATAGGCGGTGGCGACCACCTCCCGGACCATGCCCACGGCGCTGAAATCTTCGCCGTAATCCACCAGCCCATCGACATTGGCCAGCACCGGATCGGCCCGCCACAGCCGGCGCAGGGCCAGCCGACGCAGCCGCTCGGGCACCTCGGGGCGCATGAAGGGCGAAAAGTCGTCGCCGCCCCCCATCTGCTCCGGGTCGGGCAGGTCGAGCTCGCGCAGGAGCTCATCGTCGGACTTCCCTTCCAGCACCTTCTGCCGGGCGGCTGCCTCCGCCGCGGCGCGCTCGCGTTCGAGCGCTTCCTCCTCGGCCCTGACGGCGGCGCGCCGGCGCGACCACATGTCCAGCGGGCTGTCGCGCCGGACGCTCATTGCAGCACCCCGTTGCGCCGCAGCGCCGAGGGCGCCCGGTAGACATCGCTCGGCTGACGGACCCGGGCATCGCCGACGCCGTCCTGGCGGCGATCCACCCGCACCCTGTCGCGCCGGCGCTTGACGAATTCTTCCTCCTCGTGGTGGCGGGCGACGAAATCCCGGATCCAGGCCTGCAGCCCCGGCGGCATGGGCACCGGCTCGACCATCTCCTCGCCGCTGTCGGCGTAATCCTGCGCCTCGTAGGGCGAGGCGGTCACCAGCAGCACCTCGGGCTGCTGATCGTCGGTCGTGTCGCCGGCGTCCCGCATCACCACATAGACCGAGGGCGGGCTGGTGGAGAGTGCCCCGACATAGGCCTGGGTCTCCTTGCGCCAGAGCTCGATCTCGACGGTGGCGGCATGGTACTCGCGCGCCATGCCCTCCTGGCGGAGCAGTTTCCAGCTTGCCGGGCCGGCCCCGGGCAGAACCGCCACCGGCCGCCAGATCCAGCGGGCCCAGCGGGTGACTCCCGGACTTTTGCGCACGACCACCCCGATCGGCATTGAGACGCTGACTTCCGGCATGCGCGCGATGCTCCCGAGTTCCCTGTCTTCTTTTCTTCGTTTTTTCTTCGTTTCGTTTCTCTTCGCTTCCCCGCGTCGCGCCGCCAGGCTCATCCGCTCCTCCCGGTGGCCGCCCTCCCGGATGGCCGCCTTCCCGAGCCGTCCGATCTTCCCGCCGATCTTCCCGGCGGCTGCCGTCCGGCCCGGCGCGGCTGCGCTGCGTTGTCGCATTCCCTCCTTGCCGGGATGATTGCCAACATGCCCGGCACGATCAAACGAAATCGGAAAAAACCGCCTCGCGGCGCCTTGCCGGGCTCGCCCGCTGGACATTTCGTCCCTCGGCGGGGAGGGCGCGCAGATGGCCGGGACAAAAAGTCCACCCACAAATTCCGACAATTACGCTCTGCTATCTTGCAGGGCCGATTCGCCCCCGCGGCGGCGAATCACGCCGCGCCGCTCGCAGCCCCGTCCGAGGTGGGAAACGACTTTACGCAGGCGCCGTTTCGCGCGTATCAGAGCCGGGGGAAGGTGCCGGATCGAAGCGGCGAATCACGGCCGGAGAAACAGCGAACAGCAGGGAGAACAGATGTCCAAGCGCTTGATATTGTGCAGTTGTCTGGAAAGCCAGAAGCTGGACCCCGCTGCCTTCGAGACGCTCGAGGGGGTTGCCTGTTCACGGGTTCACGGCGCGCTTTGCAGCCGCGAATCGGAACAGGCGGCCAGGCATCTTGCCGCCGGCGATGCGCTGATCGCCTGCGCCCAGGAGCGCGCCTTCTTCGAGGATCTTGCCGCCGAGACCGGGGTCCCCGCTCCGGCATTCGTCGATCTGCGGGACCGGGCCGGCTGGTCGGACGAGGGGGCGCAGGCGGGGCCGAAGATGGCCGCTCTGGTCGCCGAGGCGCTGCTGGAAGCGCCGATGGTGAAGATGCTCGACCTGGAATCCGAAGGGCGCTGCCTGCTGATCGGCGCCCCCGAGGTGGCGCTTCCGGCGGCGGCCCGGCTGGCCGATGCGCTCGCGGTCACGGTGCTGCTGGAGGCGCCGGCAGACTTTCCCCCGGACCGGCGCTTCGATGTCATCTGCGGCAGGCTTAAATCGGCGCGCGGCGCGCTGGGCGGCTTCGAGCTGCGGATCGACGGGCTGTGCCTCCAGGAACCGGGCGGGCGCGGCACGCCGGGCTTTTCCGAGCCGCGGGACGGCGGGCGCAGCAGCTGCGACATCATCCTCGACCTGAGCGGCGGGGCACCGCTGTTTCCGGCCCCGCACAAGCGCGACGGCTATCTGCGCGCGGACCCCCGCGACCCCCGCGCCGTGGCCGACGCCGTTTTCGAGGCGGCCCAGCTCGTGGGCAGTTTCGAGAAGCCCCTCCACGTGGCGATACGCAGCGAACTGTGCGCCCATTCGCGCGCCGGCATCACCGGCTGCACCCGGTGCCTCGACATCTGCCCCACCGGGGCGATCGCGCCGGCGGGCGATGCGGTCAGCGTCGATCCGGCCATCTGCGCCGGCTGCGGCGGTTGTTCGGCGCTCTGCCCGTCCGGGGCGGTCAGCCTGGAGGCGCCCGAGGTGGCCTTTACCATGCGCCGTCTGGAGACGCTCGCGCGGGTCTTCCGCGAGGCGGGCGGGCGGGCGCCGCGGCTGCTGGTGCATGACGAGCAGCACGGCGCCGAGATGATCTCGCTCGCCGCGCGCTACGGGCGGGGCCTGCCGGCCGACGTGATCCCGCTGTCGATGCCGGCGCTGGCAGGTTTCGGCCACGCTGAAATGCTGGCCGCGCTGGGGTGCGGCTTCGTGCGGGTGGAAATCCTGCTGTCTCCGGCAACCGAACGGGCGGTTGTCGAGCGCGAATGCGCCCTGGCGGTGGCGATCGCGGGGGCGGATGTGATCGGGCTGCTGGAGCCGGCCGACCCGGACGCGCTGAGCGCCTGGCTGTTCGGAGAGGAGGGCGCCGCTGCGCGCCCGTGCCTCGGAGAGATCACGCCGATCCTGCCGATGGGCAGCCGGCGTCAGGTGAGCCGGCTGGCCGCCGCGGCCCTGCGCGGCAGCCCCGAAGCGCCGATCGCGCTGCCCGAGGGGGCTCCCTATGGCAGCGTGAGCGTCGATCCCGATGCCTGCACGCTGTGCCTGTCCTGCGCTTCGCTCTGCCCGACCGGCGCCCTGGGCGACAACCCCGACAAGCCGCAGCTGCGCTTTCAGGAGGATGCCTGCCTGCAATGCGGGCTCTGCGCGCGGCTCTGCCCGGAGGATGCGATAACGCTGCAGCCGCGGCTGGATCTGTCCGATGCCGCGCTGGCCCAGCGCGTCCTGCATGAGGAGGAGCCTTTCGCCTGCATCGAATGCGGGGCGCTGTTCGGGGTGCGCTCGGCGATCGAGAAGATCAGCGAGAAGCTGGCCGGAAAGCACGAGATGTTCGCCGATTCCGATGCCGCCCGGCTGATCCGGATGTGCGACGACTGCCGGGTGCGGGCGCAGTATCACGACCGGAACAGCCCGATGCGCGCGGCCGAGCGGCCGCGGGTTGTGACCACCGAGGACTATTTCTCGAAGCGGCGGGATCACTGATGCCGGACGGGGGCCCCCAGATCGGCCGGCGCGAGTGCGGCCACATAGGCGAGGATGTCCTCGAATTCCTCCTGGGTGATCTCGACCGGGCGGATCGGCGGCGGACGGGCGACGCTGAAGGGGGCGGTGATCCCCGCCAGTTGAACGACGGCCGGATGCGGGTTGCGCACGTAGAAGGTCTCGAAGCGCTCCTGCCAGTCGGCCAGTGCCCGCAGGGCGGCGAAGGAAGGGGTCGAGCCGATGCTCTTCATCCGGTTGCGCGGGCCGATCACGTGGCAGCGCCCGCAGTTTTGGTAGGAAAGCTCCTCTCCCCGTGCCGGATCACCGGAAAGGGCGGGGCCGGCGGACGCCGTGGCGGCGGGGCGGGGGGCGCTGAAGGGGGGCGCGCCTTCGGGGGCGAACTGCTCGATCGTGCGCCGGCCGCTGGGCGAGCGCAGCCATTCCAGCAGCCGCTCGGCGGCAGGTGCGGCAGGGCCGGGCGGCAGGATCAGGCTGTAGAGCTGCCCGGCGCCGTCTTCCATCACCGGGGTTGCGTTGCCGGCGCCCTCGGGCCGGCCGGCGCTCAGAAGCGCGTCGGCATCCGGCGGGAAGCCCCCCTCCGGCCCGAGCACGCGCAGCTCCACCGCGATGTTGTTCTTCAGCGAGAAGCGGGGGATCAGAAACCGGATGATCCCGCTTTCCACGAGCGCCTGATCGGCCCGCAGGCGCAGTTTGGCCTGCTGGGCGGCCCCCGGGCGGGGCGGGGCAAGCGACAGGGCCAGCAGAATCGGCACGAGGATTACCAGCCGGCGCATGGCGCTGTATTCCGTGCAGGAGGGGCCATGCCGGACTGTGTAGGAGGGCGAGAGGGGCGGCGTCAAGCCTGCGGAACTCTTGGACGGAAATCGGGAGGAAACGGATGAACGACACCTTCAACATGACGATGCGGAAGTTTCTCAAGCAGGTCGGGGTGACCTCGCAGAAGGCGATCGAGGATGCGGTGCGTGCCGCCGGGCCTGCGCAGACGGCCGGAAGGCGGCTGACGGTCAGGGCTGTCGTCAGCATCGGGGAGCTCGGGATGGAGCATGTGGTAGAAGGAGAAATAGTGATTGACGATCAGTCCTCTGAAGACCGGAGCTGAAGCGGCATGACGGTCGGGAGAGACAGCATTCTCGCCGCGCTGCGGACGCTGCGCCTGCCGGGGGGCGAGGAGGACCCGGTGAGCGCCGGGCTGGTGCGGGCGCTGACGATCGAGGGCGGCAGGGTGCGCTTCGTGCTCGAGGTGGCACCGGAGCGGGCCGAGGCCTTCGCGCCGCTGCGCGCGCAGGCCGAGGAAGTGGTCGCGGCACTGGAGGGAGTCGATTCCGTTTCGGTCGTCATGACCGCCCACAGCAGCGCCGCCCCACCGCCGGAGCTCAAGGGATCCGGTGCCGCGGCGCGGGGGCCGCAGGAGATCCCGGGAGTGGCGCGCATCGTCGCGATTGCTTCCGGAAAGGGAGGCGTGGGCAAGTCCACGGTGTCGTCGAACCTGGCGGTGGCGCTGGCCGCGGAGGGGCGGCGGGTGGGGCTGCTGGATGCCGATGTCTTCGGCCCCAGCCAGCCGCGCATGCTCGGCGTCAGCGGCCATCCGGCCAGCCCCGACGGCAGGACGATCCTGCCGCTGCGCAACCACGGGGTCACGCTGATGTCGGTGGGGCTCATGCTGCGCGAGGAAGAGGCCGTCGTCTGGCGCGGCCCGATGCTGATGGGGGCGCTGCAGCAGATGCTGCGCCAGGTGCAGTGGGGAACACTGGACGTGCTGCTGGTCGATCTGCCGCCGGGCACGGGCGATGTGCAGATGACGCTGGCGCAGACGGTGGTGCTCAGCGGCGCGATCATCGTTTCCACCCCGCAGGACATCGCGCTGCTCGATACCCGCAAGGGGATCGACATGTTCGGCAAGCTCGGGGTGCCGATTCTCGGGATGATCGAGAACATGGCGGTTCATGTCTGCGCCAGATGCGGCCACGAGGAGCACACCTTCGGTCATGGCGGGGTGGCGGCGGAAGCCGGGCGGCTCGGGGTGCCGCTGCTGGCGGAGCTGCCGCTGAGCATGGATGTCCGGATAGCCTCCGACGGTGGCGCCCCGGTGGTGGCTTCGGCCCCGGACTCGCCCCCGGCACAGGCGTTCCGGAAGCTCGCGCGCCGTCTGATCGCGGAGGGGAGCGCATGAGCGACGAGCTGTTCGAGGTCTCCTGTCCGGTCCGCTTTCCGCCGCTGTTCACCGGGCAGGAGCTGTCCGGCGGGGGCGACCCCTTCGCCAAGGCCTGCGCCCGGGCGGCGCTCGGCTGCGATGCCGGGCTGATCGTGCACGCCCTTTCGGCCGACCGGCTGCGCGCGGCGGTGGTGTTCGCCCCCGAAGAGCCTCTGGAACAGGCGATGGTGGCGCTGTGCGCCTGCGGCGTGGGGTTTCAGAACGCGCTGGGGGCGCTGGCCCCGCCCGAGGTGGCGGTGCATCTGACATGGGACGGGCTGATCCGGGTCAACGGCGCGGTCTGCGGCCGGTTGCGGGTGGCCGCCGCAGATGACGACCCGCAGCGCACGCCCGACTGGCTGGTGGTGGGACTGGAACTGCAGATCCTGCCCCGCGCCGGGGCAGAGCCGGGGCTGAGCCCGGACGAGACATGCCTGCATCTGGAGGGATGTGCCGGGGTTTCGCCGCCGCGGCTGCTGGAGGCCTGGGCCCGGCATCTGCTGCTCTGGATCAACCGGCTGGAAAGCGAGGGGCGGGCGCCGCTGCACGCCGAGTGGCGCGGCCTGATCGAGGAGATCGGCCGGGAGGTGAGCCGCCGCTGGCGCGGGGCACAGCTGTGCGGAACCTTCGTCGGCGTGGACGAAAACTTCGGCATGCTGCTGCGCACGGGAGAGGAAACCCACCTGATCCCCATGTCCTCCCTGCTGGAAAATGGTGAAATATCATGAACCTGGCGCGCGCAATTCACCTTGACGAAAGCGACATGAACGTTTATCCGACCCCGGCCCGCAGCGGCGAGTGGCTGATAAGCGGCGGGTTCGAATTCTCCAACTGGAGCGAAGCCGATCTCGTGGGCAAGGCGCGCCAGGCCTTCGCCAATGGCTGGCTCGGGCTGGAAAGCTTCGGCCGGGCGAGCTTTGCCGCGGTGGCCCGGATCGAACCGGCCGAATACGAGGCCCTGATCGGCACGCTTGCCGATCATTTCGTGGCGGTCTACGGGGCGCCGGATCCTGCCGCCGCGCGTCCGGTCGCCGAGGAGGAGCTGGCTCATATGACGGCGCTCTGCGAAGGGCAGCCGGCGAATACCCTGCTCACGGTTTCGCGCAGCCTGACCGAAGCCGGGGTCAGGGAGGAATTCCGCCTCATCAGCCCGGCCGATGCCCGACTGGAGCAGATCGCAGTTCATGCGGCACCGGCGACAGGAAAGGGACAGCCCTAGGGCGTAGAGCTGTGAAGTAGAGCTGTGAATCGGAATGCGTTTCCAGGCATGAGACAGGGAGGGTTTCATGCCCGGATTGTTTTTGGTTGCCGGAAGAACGATCCAACAGGATCAAGCCGTCACTGGCGACAGGCCACCCGGGGTGCCACGGGTTGATGGTCGTGAAGTGCCGTCCGGCAGCATCTTTTGCCGGCAACGCGGCTGTCGCCGGAGCGACCTGCCGCCCGAATACGGCCCGGCCAGGACGCCTTGCAACCGCTGCAAACGCCGCTCCGAGGCCGGCACGTTCGCGCGGATATTCGCAGCCCCGGCGCAGGAATACGCCGATCTTCACACGCTCGTGCTGGACGTCACCCATGTCAAAGCCCACCGGATTGCCGCGAACGGGGGAAAGAACACCGGCACAGGGCGGGCGAGCGGGCGTATGAAAGGCGTGCTGAATTCCGGGCCGCATCTGGTCCGCGATCGATCCCGACGGCCTGTTCCCGGCACGGTTTCCGCTGGCAATGACGCTGTCAACGTCGGCATATCCCGTGCAAGCAACGCCTTGAGCCGGTCGTTCGCAAAGGTGCAACCGTCATTGCCGACCGGGCATGACGCAGAGCGCCCGCGTGAGCGGTTGCGAAAATGCAAAGTCGGGGCCTGCATTCCGCCGCGCGAAAACCGCAGGAAACACTATTCAAGATCGCCCTGCGAAACCCGCAATCTGGTCGCGCGCTGTTTCACCCGCATCAAGCTGATTCACCCGCATCAAGGAGGACCGGCGCTCATTGCCGTTGCGAACCCTCCGATGCCCCGAAACCTTCCTCGCAGCAGCGCGTCTTGCCGCAATCGTCACCTGAGACTCATGGAGTCTGCGCCCCAGGGCATGCTGCGCATGATCGGGTTCGACCGGGCACGGGGCGGGGCAGCTCCCGCCCTTGCGGCGGGTGGCGCATGCCGCGTGCCTGCGGCGGGCGGCGCGCCCCCTGAACCCGCTTCGGACCATTCTCGGGTCATTTGCTCACAGCATTGAAAACAAACAGACTTTCGCCATTCACCCGATAGCCGTTAATGAGCTCTTTCGCCCGCGCGCCAACCAGCCATTCTTCCAGGCGCAGGGCCAGATCGGCGCGCACATGCGGATGAAGCGCCGGGTTGACCGGGATATAGGCATACTGGTTGAACAGCGCCGGGTCGCCGGCAAACAGAAGGGCCAGATCGCTCTTGTTGCCGAAATTCAGCCAGCTGGCCCGATCCGACATCACATAGGCGTTCATCGCGCTGGCGGTGTTGAGCGCTGCCCCCATCCCGGCGCCGATCGGGCGATACCAGCCGCCTGCGGGGTCGATGCCGGCGGCGCTCCACAGGGAGAGCTCCTTCTTGTGGGTGCCGCTGTCGTCGCCGCGGCTGACGAAGAGAGCCTGTGCGGCCGCGATTCGCTTCAGCGCCTCGGCCGCGCTTTCGGCGCCGGCGATCCCGGCCGGGTCGTCCTGCGGGCCGATCAGCACGAAATCGTTGTACATGATCTCGCGCCGGTGGGTTCCGTGGCCGGCGGCCAGGAATTCTTCCTCGGCCGCGCGCGCATGGACCAGCACCGCATCCACATCGCCCGCCGCCCCGAGCCGCAGCGCCTGGCCCGTGCCGACCACGACCAGCTGCACCTCGATGCCGGTATCTTCCCTGATCGCCGGCAGCAGTACGTCGGCAAGACCGGAATTCTCAAACGAGGTGGTAACGGCCATCCGCATGACTTCGGCCCTGGCCGGGGCGGCGGACAGGGCAAGGACAAGACTCAGGAAGGCCGCGAATGCGCGCAGGAGCGAGTACGATCTCTTCATTCCACGATCTCTCCGTTCATGAAGGCGCGGGCCTCGGGCGTTTCCGGCGCCGCAAAGAAGCCTTTCGCCGCGCCGGATTCATGCACCCGCCCGCCATAGAGGAACAGCACCTCGCTGGCCAGGCGCCGGGCCTGCCCCATGTCATGGGTGGCCATGACGATACGGGTGCCGCCGGCACGGGCATCCAGCAGGATGGTTTCGATCTCGCGCGTGGCGCGTCCGTCGAGATTGGCGCAGGGTTCGTCGAGAAACAGGATCTCGGGGCCGCCGATCAGGGCACGGGCCAGGGCGAGCTTCTGTTTCTCGCCCCCCGAAAGCACTGGCGCGGGGCGGTGCAGAGCCGCCCCCAGCCCGACCCGCACAGCCCAGTCGGCGGCGCGCGCGCGGGCCTCGCTCCGGGGTGTGCCCCGCAGCAGCAGCGGGTAGGCGATGCTGTCGAGCACGCTGCGGCGCATCATGATCGGTGCCTGAAACACATAGGCCTGCCGCTTGCGCGCGATGGGCTCCGGGAGGTTCCAGCGGATCGTGCCGGCGCTCAGCCGCTGCAGCCCGTGCATCAGGCGCAACAGCGTGGTCTTGCCCGAGCCGTTGGGCCCCATCACGATGGTGAAACCGGAGCGGCCCAGGGTCAGGTCCACCGGGCCGATCAGCAGCTTGCCGCGCGCCCGTGCCTCGGCGCGCTCCAGCACCAGCGGCAGCAGGGGCTGCCGGGTTCCGGCCCCGGCTTCGCAGCCCTGCGCAGCGCCGGTCGCAAGCGTGCCTGCAAGCGTGCTCATCCCCGTATCCGTTTCCGTCCGTTCTGGCGCCCACTGCCGGCATTCTGCCGCCATGTGGCGGATTTTCCAGCGCTAATGTGCCAGGCGAGGGAAATTGTGCCGCCGCAGCTGGCGGGCGGGCCATTCTGACCGCGGAAGGGAGGGGGGGACGGGCAGGGCGGACATTTTGTCCTGCCGCCCGCTGTCCTGCTGCCGGCGCGCTGCCCAGCCTGCGCGGAGGGCGCGGCAGCCTGTGGCCGAGGCGGTGGAGTTCGCAAGCCGGCAGTGCCGCCCGGCGAATCGGCTGCGGCGAGACTACCAGGCCGGCGCGCGCTCGGTGCCGCTGAGGCCGTGGATGGTCATGTTGACGGCCACCGCCAGGGCGATCAGCACCACCCCGAGCCCCAGCGCGAACTCCAGGTTGCCCTTGCTGGTCTCCAGCGCGATCGCCGTGGTCAGCACCCGGGTCGAATGCTCGATCGAGCCGCCCACGATCATGATCGCGCCGACCTCGCCGATCGCGCGCCCGAATCCGGCCAGCGTTGCCGTCAGCAGCGCCCGCCGCCCGTCCCACAGCAGCGCCCGGATCCGCTGGCCGCGGGTGGCGTTCATCGAGATCAGCAGGTCGTGGTATTCGGCCCAGAGATCGCGGATCGCCTGGTGCGAGATCGAGGCGATCAGCGGCGTGATGATGATCACCTGGGCGATGATCATCGCGCTCGGGGTGAACAGCAGCCCGAGCACGCCGAACGGGCCCGAACGCGACAGCAGCAGATAGACGAACAGCCCCACCACCACCGGCGGCAGCCCCATCAGCGCGTTCAGCACCGCAATCGTGGTGCGACGCCAGCGGAAACGGTTGACGGCGAGCCAGGCTCCCAGCGGCAGGCCGATGGCCGAGGCCACCAGAACCGCGCTCAGGCTGACCCGCAGAGACATGGCGATGATCTCGTAGAGATCCGGGTCGAAGGTGATGATCAGCCAGAAGGCCTGGCCGAGCCCCTGAAGAATGCTGTCCATCTGCCCGAGTCTCCTGTTTGCTGGCCGTCCCTGCGGCGGGCGGTGCAGCCCCCCGCGGGCCCTGCGGCGGGGGAAGGAAGCCCCCGCGGGAGGCTGTCGTCAAGCGGTTTTCACCTGCTGCCGGTTCCTTCGGCGCTCCGGAAGCGCATTCCCCGCGCCCGGAAGGAGGGCAGGGCACCGGCGGCAGCTCCTCCCCCGGCCGCCCGGTTCAGAAGCCGTCGTTCTCCGGGGGGCTCTGCCAGTCCCGGGCGAGGTTCGAGAACTTGGTGAAGGCGCCCTCGAAGGCAAGCTCCACATGCCCGATCGGGCCGTGGCGCTGCTTGCCGATGATGACTTCGGCCCTGCCGTGCAGCCGCTCCATTTCCTCCTGCCAGCGGGCCATCTTTTCCAGGTCGTGCTCGCCGGGCTTTTCGCGCTCCTTGTAGTATTCCTCGCGGAAGACGAACATCACCACATCGGCATCCTGCTCGATCGAGCCCGACTCGCGCAGGTCCGAAAGCTGCGGGCGCTTGTCCTCGCGTGCCTCCACCTGTCGGCTCAGCTGGCTGAGCGCCACCACCGGGATGTCCAGCTCCTTGGCGATGGCCTTCAGCCCCTGGGTGATCTCGGAGACCTCGTTCACCCGGCTGTCGCGCGCCGTTGTCGGGCGCACCAGCTGCAGGTAGTCCACGAACAGAACGTCCAGCCCGTGGGTGCGTTTCAGCCGCCTGGCCCGGGCCGCCAGCTGGCTGATCGGAAGCGCCGCGGTGTCGTCGATGTAGAGCGGGCAGGATTCCAGCTCCTTGGCGGCTTCCACGAAGCGGCGGAACTCCTCTTCGGTCACATCTCCGCGGCGCAGCTTCTCGCTCGGCACCCGGGCGACCTCGGAGATGATCCGCGTGGCCAGCTGCTCGGCGCTCATCTCCAGGGAAAAGAAGCCGACGACGCCGCCTTCCACCGCGCCTTCGCTCCCGTCGGGCAGCCGGCCGCGCCGATAGCGGCGGGCGATGTTGAAGGCGATGTTGGTGGCCAGCGAGGTCTTGCCCATCGAAGGGCGGCCGGCCAGGATCAGCAGGTCCGAGCGGTGCAGCCCGCTGAGCTTGCGGTCAAGATCGTCCAGCCCGGTGGACAGCCCGGCCATTCCACCGTCGCGCTGGTAGGCGGCGTTGGCCACTTCCAGCGCGTCGGTGGCCGCCTTGAGGAAGGACTGGAAGCCGGTGCCGCCGCTCCGGCCCTGCTCGGCCAGCCGGTAGAGCGCCTGCTCGGCCTCGACGATCTGCTCCGCAGGCGCGCTTTCCACCTCGACCCGGGCGGCCCTGTCGGCGATCTCGCGTCCGAGCAGCATCAGTTCCCGCCGGATCGCCAGGTCGCGGATCATCTGCGCATAATCGCGCGCCGCGAAGCTCGAGACCGCGGCCCCGGCCAGCCTGGCCAGATATTTCGCCCCGCCCAGCTCCTTCAGGCCGCTGTCATCTTCCAGGAAGGGTCTGAGCGTCACCGGCGAGGCGAGCGCATTGCGGCCGATGCGGACCTTTGCGATCTCGAATATCCGGGCGTGGACCGGGTCGTGGAAATGCTGCGAATCGACGATCGGGGAGATCTGATCGAAGATCTCGTTGTTGGTCAGGATCGCACCGAGCAGCTGCTGCTCGGCCTCGGTGCTGTGCGGAAGCCGTTCCGCCGCATCGTCGTCACCCGGAGCCGCGGGGGCCGGCCGGCCGGATGGCGCCACCCCCGCGCCGGAAACCGCCCGGTCAGAACCCGCCCGCTCCGGGGGGCTGCCCGGATCCTGGGGTGCGGGTTGCGGCTGGAGCATGTCGGGCTCGTCCATGCTGGCGCTTCCTCTCCTCTGTCGCTGTCGCCGGGTTGGCCTTCTCTTTTCCGCGGCTTCCGTATTCCCTTTTTGCGGAGCGCGCTTTCGCCGCCCGGCTGCCGCCTGTCGCAGGCCGTGGCGGCGCCGTGCCGGTTTTCCGGCGAGCGCCGCTTTGTCCGCGTGGTGCCGGTGGTGATAATTCCCGCATGCGCAGCGGTCAAAATGTATGTTTCTGTGGATAATCCGCGGCAGGGGGCGTGCAGGAGGGCTCCGCGGGCGACATCACCCTGTATGACATACACCCTGTATGACATCACGCTGTATGAGGCGGGTTGGGCGGGAGAGCCCCCCAACATCTGCAATTCGCTGCGTTGCTGACATCCGGTATCGGCCAGGGCGGCGATTTGCCGGCAGGGGCATTCCTGCCGGGGAGGGCAGGCAAGCGCGCGCGCTTCCGCCCCGCTTTCGCCATGCCGGGGCGAATCGCGCCCGCGGGACGCGGCCGCGTTCAGGCGGAAGATCCGTCCCGATGGCGCTCCTGCCAGGCGCGCGGATCGTCCAGGAAGGCCGCGACGGCGGTCAGGGTGGTGTCGTCGAAGGATTCTTGCGCGCGTGCCTCGGCCAGCACGTCGTGCCAGCTGCACAGGGCGTGCAGGGTGATGCCGTGGCGCGCCAGGGTATCTCCGGTTTCGGGGAAGATGCCGTAGGAGAAGATCACCGCGGTGTGGGCGCAGCGGCCGCCGGCCTCGCGAATCGCCTCGACGAAGGAAATCTTCGAGCCGCCGTCGGTGGTGAGATCCTCCACCAGCAGCACCCGCGCCCCCTCGGGCAGTTCCCCCTCGATGCGGGCATTGCGGCCGTAGCCCTTGGGCTTCTTGCGCACGTAGCACATGGGCAGGGCGAGGCGCTCGGCGATCAGCGCGGCGAAGGGGATACCGGCGGTTTCGCCGCCGGCTATGTTGTCGAAGGCCTCGAAGCCGGCCTCGCGCATCACCGTGACGGCCATGAAATCCATCAGGGCGGAGCGGATGCGCGGGTAGGAGATCAGCTTGCGGCAGTCGA
>JALSKC010000022.1 GCA_026989055.1 Paracoccaceae bacterium | reverse complement strand
ATCGCGGCGCTGGCGATTTCGGTCAACCTGGTGGCGGACTGGATCCTCAACCGCACATCCGATCTGAAGGGAGGGCGCGGTGGCTGACAATCTGCTCGACATCCGCAACCTGCGCATCGAGGCCACCGTCTACCCGCCGGGCGAGAAGCCGCGAGACATTGTCATCGTCGATGATGTCTCGCTGAGCCTGGAGCGGGGCAAGGTTCTGGGGCTGATCGGCGAAAGCGGGGCGGGCAAGTCCACCATCGGGCTGGCGGCGATGGGATACGGGCGCGGTTCGATCCGGCTGTCGGGCGAGGTCTGGCTGAACGGGCGCGACATTCTCAAAGGCGGGGTGCGCGATATGCGCGCGCTGCGCGGCAGGGAAGTGACCTATGTGTCGCAATCGGCGGCGGCCTCGTTCAACCCGGCGAAACGGCTGATGGAGCAGATCGTCGAGGCCGGGCTTGAACACGGGGTCGGAACGCGGCGCGAACTTGAAGACCGCGCGGTGCGGCTGTTCGGAGAGCTGGGCTTGCCCGAGCCCGAGAACTTCGGGCGGCGCTATCCGCATCAGGTTTCGGGCGGCCAGCTGCAGCGCGCGATGACGGTGATGGCACTGGTGCCGGAGCCGGGCCTGATCATCTTCGACGAGCCCACGACCGCGCTCGACGTGACCACCCAGATCGACGTGCTGGCGGCGATCAAGAAGGCGATCCGCACGACCGGCGTGGCGGCGATCTACATCACCCACGACCTGGCGGTGGTGGCCCAGGTTGCCGACGACATCATGGTGCTGCGCCACGGCCGGATGGTCGAATGCGGTTCCGCCGGGCAGATCATCGCCGCACCGAGGGAAGACTACACCCGGGCACTGGTTTCGGTGCGCTCCATCGAGCACGAGGAAAAATCCCCCGGGGGGGAGCCGGTTCTGGTGGCCGAGGGGATCTCGGCGGCTTACGGCAACCGGGTGCAGGTGCTGAAGGACGTGAGCATCGAGGTGCACCCCGGCCAGACGCTGGCGGTGGTGGGCGAGAGCGGATCCGGCAAATCGACGCTGGCCCGCGTGATCACCGGGCTTCTGCCGCCCTTTGCCGGTGCGGTGCGCTTCGCCGGGCGGCGGCTTGCCCCGGCGCTGGCCGAGCGCTCCAGGGAGGACCTGCGCGAATTGCAGATGATCTACCAGATGGCCGACGTGGCGATGAACCCGCGCCAGACGGTGGAAACCATCATCGGCCGGCCGCTGGAGTTCTACTTCGGTCTGAAGGGGCGCAGGAAGCGCGACCGCGTGGTCGAGCTGCTGGACGCGATCGAGATGGGCGCCGAATTCATCGACCGCTACCCGGCCGAGCTTTCGGGGGGGCAGAAACAGCGGGTCTGCATCGCCCGCGCCCTGGCGGCGAAACCGAAGCTCGTCATCTGCGACGAGGTGACCAGCGCGCTGGACCCGCTGGTGGCCGATGGCATCCTGAAGCTTCTGTTGAGGCTGCAGGCGCGCGAGGATGTGGCCTATCTGTTCATCACGCATGACCTGGCGACGGTGAAGGCGATCGCCGATTCCATTGCGGTGATGCACCGCGGAGAACTGGTGCGCTACGGGCCGAAATCGCAGGTGCTCAGCCCGCCATTCGACGCCTACACAGATCTGCTGCTGTCCTCGGTGCCAAGGATGGAGATCGGCTGGCTGGAGAAGGTGCTGGCGACGCGCCGGATGGAGAGCGCCGGCAACTGAGCGCTCCCCCGGCTGAGCGCTCCCCCGGCCGCCCGGACCGGGCGGGGCGCGCCCGACGGGCTTCAGGGCAGGAGCTCGGCGATCAGGGCGTGGTGATCGCTGGGCCAGATGCCGTCGATCGGTGCGTTGCCGGCAATGCGGCAGGCGCGGACATGGCCGGCCCCGCCCGGCTTCGGGGGGCGGTGAAGATGTAGTCGATCCGCCGGCTGGGCTCGAAGGTTTCTGCAACGAAGGGGTTGTCCGCGCTCCAGGTGAAGCCGGCGCTGCCGGGGTTGGCGACATTCCAGGCGTCGTGCAGCGCCAGCCCCGGAACGGGCACGGCGGCCTGCCCGGTGATCATGCGGATCTCGTCCGACATCGGGTCGGCGTTGAAATCGCCGCACAGCACGGGCGGGTATTCCCACGGGCGGGAATCGCGGATGAACTCCAGCACCCCGGCCACCTGCTTCTGGCGGATGTGGCTGTGGTAGGGCAGGTGGTTGAGATGGGTGCAGAAAACGGGGACCGTGCCCCCGGGGCGGGCGATGTCGGTCCGCAGCGCCACGCGCATCTCGTCCGCTCCCGGCTGGCCGTAAAGCGCGATGCTCTCGTGGCCCGCGATCGGCCAGCGCGAGAGAATCGCATTGCCCATGTGAATGCCGTTGGGCCGGGCGCCGGGCGCCCAGGCGTGGTGGTAGCCCAGCTCCCCGGCCAGCTCGGCGGCGAAGTTGCGCGCCCCGTCGTCCCACACTTCCTGCAGGCAGATGATGTCGGCCGCCGCGCGTTTCAGCGTGGTGGCGATCGCCGGAGCGCGTTCCTGCCAGGGGCCGAAGCGCCACCAGAGGTGCCAGCTCATCACCCGCAGCGGGCGATTGCGTTCCGACATGGAGCGGCCCTTTCCTTTCGGGATGGAATTTCGTGCCGGCATTGTGGGCCGCTTCGCCCGGAGGAGCAACCCGCCCCCGCTGTTTCCGCCGGCTGCTCCCGGCGGCGTCGCGGCTGCGGTATCCGGCGTCGCTCTTGCTCCGCATGCGGCTGGCGGCATAGCCTAGGGTCGCGGCCGGGGCAGGTGGATTCGCGGCCATGGAAGGGTGTGGCATCGCATGGAGAAGCGGCGGATGAACAGGATGTTGCGGGATCCTTCACTGCCCAGGGGACGGCAGGTCGAGGAGGAGGCCCTGGCCGAGGTGGCCGCGCTGCTGGGGGGGCTGGAGCGCCGGCGCGACATGCTGATCGAGGCGCTGCACCTGATCCAGGACGGCACGGGCTGTCTGCACGCGCGCCACCTGGCGGCGCTGGCCGAGATGTTCCGACTCAGCCAGGCCGAGGTTTACGAGGTGGCCAGCTTCTATCACCATTTCGACGTGGTGAAGGAGGGCGAGACGGCGCCCGCGCCGCTCACCATTCGCATCTGCGAGGGGCTGTCCTGCGAGATGGCCGGCGCGCGCGAACTGATCGGGAGATTGCGTGCGGCGACCGATCCGGACCGGGTGCGCATCCAGCCGGTGCCCTGCATCGGGCGCTGCGACAGGGCGCCGGCGGCGCAGGTGGGCCGGCGCGCGGTGGATCACGCCGATCTGGGGCCGATCATCGAGGCCACGGCGCTGGCCCACGAGGCGGCGGTGCCGGAATACGAGACGCTCGAAGCCTACCGCTCGGTGCAGGGCTACCGCGTGCTGGAGCGGGTCGTCTCGGGGGCGCTTCCGGCAGAAGAGGCCATTGCCGTCATGTCCGATTCCGGGTTGCGCGGGCTTGGCGGTGCCGGCTTTCCGGCCGGGCGCAAGTGGTCGATCGTCAGAGGCTACGAAGGGCCGCGGCTGATGACCGTGAACGCCGACGAGGGCGAGCCGGGCACCTTCAAGGACCGCTTCTGGCTGGAAGGCTCGCCGCACCGGATGCTCGAAGGCGCGCTGATCGCCGCGGCAGTGGTGGGCTGCGAGCGCATCTACATCTACCTGCGCGACGAATACCCGGCCGTGCGCGAGATCCTGCTGCGCGAGATCGCGGCGCTGGAGGAGGCCGGGCTTCTGTCCACCCCGATCGAGCTTCGCCGCGGCGCCGGCGCCTATATCTGCGGCGAGGAAAGCGCAATGATCGAGAGCATCGAGGGCAAGCGCGGCCTGCCGCGCCACCGCCCGCCCTATATCGCCGAAAACGGTCTGTTCGGCCGCCCGACGCTGAACCACAATGTCGAAACGCTTGCCTGGGTGCCCGACATCCTGCGCCACGGCGCGAAGTGGTTCGCCGACCAGGGGCTGGATGGGCGGCCGGGGCTGCGCTCCTACTCGGTGTCGGGACGGGTGCGCAATCCGGGGGTCAAGATCGCGCCGGCAGGTATCACCCTGCGGCAGCTGATCGAGGATTTCTGCGGCGGCATGGCCGAGGGGCACGAGCTCGGGGCTTTCCTGCCCGGCGGCGCCTCGGGCGGGATATTTCCCGCCGAGATGGCCGACCTGCCCCTGGATTTCGGCAGCTTCGAGCCCCACGGGGGATTCATCGGTTCGCATGCGGTGGTGGTGCTGGGGCAGGCGGATTCGGTGCGCGCGGCGGCGCTGAACACCATGCGCTTCTTCGCCCATGAAAGCTGCGGCCAGTGCACGCCCTGCCGCGCCGGCACCGCGCGGCTGGTGGAGCTTCTGGAGGCCCCTGACCCGCCGCTGATGGAGGAACTGGTGCAGGTGATGGCCGATGCCTCGATCTGCGGGCTGGGGCAGGCGGCGGGCAATTGCGTGCTGCACCTGTTGAAATACTTCCCGGAGGAGCTGGCATGAGCGATCGCATCACCTTCATCCTCGACGGGCGCGAGGTGCAGGCGGCACCGGGCGAAACCATCTGGCAGGTCGCCAGGCGCGAAGGCACCGCGATTCCGCATCTGTGCCACCGCGACGACCCCGAATACCGCCCCGACGGCAACTGCCGCGCCTGCGTGGTGGAGATCGAGGGCGAGCGCACGCTGGCGGCCTCCTGCATTCGCCGGCCCGAAGAGGGCATGGTGGTGAGAACCGCCGGAGCGCGGGTGGAGAAAAGCCGCCGCATGGTGTTCGAACTGCTGGCCGCCGAGATGCCGGCGCGCGACACGAGCCCCGACCCGGATGCGCCGTTCTGGACCCAGGCCGAAGCCGCGGGCATGGGCGCCCCCCGGTTTTCTCCGACCCGTCCCGGCGCGCGCCGCGACATTCCTGCCGACAGCATTTTCCGCGATGCCTCGCATCCCTCCATCGCCGTCAACCTCGATGCCTGCATCGCCTGCGGCCTGTGCGTTCGTGCCTGTCGCGAGGTTCAGGTGAACGACGTGATCGGCATGGCCGGGCGCGGCGTGGGCGCGCTGCCCGTCTTCGACATGGGCGACCCGATGGGGCTTTCCTCCTGCGTGGGCTGCGGCGAATGCGTGCAGGCCTGCCCCACCGGCGCGCTGATGGAAAAGACCCTGCTGGACGATTCCGCCACCCGGCGCAGCCCCGCCCGCGCGGAGCGGGTCGTCAACTCCGTCTGCCCGTTCTGCGGGGTGGGCTGCCAGACGGAAATCCACGTGAGGGAAAACCGCATCCTGAAGGTCGATGGCCGCCGCGGCCCGGCCAACCGCGGCAAGCTCTGCGTCAAGGGGCGCTTCGGGCTGGATTACGCCACCAGCCCCGAGCGGCTGACGGTGCCGCTGATCCGGCGCGACGATGCGCCCAGGCGCGGCGACATGGAACTCGATTTCGCCCGCCGCCACGAGGTGTTTCGCGAAGCGAGCTGGGAGGAGGCGCTGGAGCGCGCCGCCGGCGGGCTGAAGCGGGTGCTCGATACGCACGGGGGCGGCGCCCTGGCGGGGTTCGGCAGCGCCAAGGGCACGAACGAGGAAGCCTATCTGTTCCAGAAGCTGATCCGCCAGGGCTTCGGCACCAACAACGTGGATCACTGCACGCGGCTGTGCCATGCCTCTTCCGTTGCCGCGCTGATGGAAGGGGTGGGTTCGGGCGCGGTTTCCGCCCCCTTCACCGATGCCGAGAAGGCCGACGTGATCATGGTGATCGGGGCTCGCCCCGAACAGAACCATCCCGTTGCCGCCACCTGGTTCAAGCAGGCGGCGAAACGCGGCGCGAAGCTGATCGTGATGGATCCGCGCCGCCAGGGGCTGATGCGCCACGCCACCCATCCGGTGGTGTTCGCCCCGGGGCGCGACGTGGCGCTGCTCAATTCCATGCTCAACGTGATCATCGCCGAGGGGCTGCACGATGCGCAGTATGTCCAGGCCCATGTGGAGGGTTTCGAGGCGCTGGCCGAAAGGGTTGCGGCTTTCACCCCGGAGGCGATGGAGCCGGTCACCGGGGTGGCTCCCGGGCTGGTGCGCGAAATCGCCCGGCTTTTCGCCACCGCGCGCGCCGCGATCATCTTCTGGGGAATGGGCATTTCCCAGCATGTGCACGGCACCGACAACGCCCGCTGCCTGATCGCGCTTTCGCTGATCACGGGGCAGGTGGGCCGCCCCGGCACCGGCCTGCACCCGCTTCGCGGGCAGAACAACGTGCAGGGGGCCTCGGATGCCGGGCTGATTCCGATGGTCTATCCCGATTACGCCCCGGTGGAGGATCCGGCGGTGCGGGCGCGCTTCGAGGACGCCTGGGGGCGCAGCCTCGATCCGGCGCGGGGGCTGACGGTGGTCGAGATCATGAACGCCATCCATGCCGGCGAGATCCGCGCCATGTACATCATGGGCGAGAACCCGGCCATGTCGGACCCCGATCAGAAACATGCCCGCGCCGCGCTGGCGAAGCTGGAGCATCTGGTGGTGCAGGACATCTTCCTTACCGAAACCGCCTGGCATGCCGATGTGATCCTGCCGGCCTCCAGCCATGCGGAGAAGCTGGGCAGCTACACCAACACCAACCGCCAGATCCAGATCGGCCGCCCGGCGCTGGAGCCGCCCGGCCAGGCCCGCCAGGACTGGGAGCTGATCGTCGAGATCGCCCGGCGCATCGGGCTGGAGTGGGACTATTCCCATGTGTCCGATGTCTATGCCGAGATGGCCGGGCTGATGCCCTCGCTGGCCAACATCGGCTGGGAGCGGCTGGAGCGCGAGAGCTGCGTCACCTATCCGGCGCCGGCCCCCGACGCGCCGGGGCAGGAGGTGCTGTTCGCCGAGGGTTTCCCCACCGCCAGCGGCAAGGGGCGGATCGTTCCGGCCGATCTCCTGCCGCCCGACGAGCTGCCCGACGAGGATTACCCTCTGGTGCTCACCACCGGGCGGATGCTGGAGCACTGGCACACCGGCGCCATGACCCGGCGCGCGCCGGCGCTCGACGCGCAGGAGCCCGAGCCGGTGGTCTCCATGCACCCGCGCGACATCGCCGAGGCGGGACTGGAGCGCGGCCGGAAGGTGCGGGTGGAAACCCGCCGCGGGGCGATCACCCTGACCCTGCGCGCCGATCGCGAGGTCAGCCGCGGCATGCTGTTCATCCCGTTCTGCTTTTCCGAGGCGCCGGCCAACGTGCTGACCAACCCGCAGCTCGATCCTTTCGGCAAGATCCCCGAGTTCAAGTTTGCCGCCGCCCGCATCAGCGCCGCCTGACACCGCCTGGCTGACACCGCCCGGGCGGTGGTCCCCCGGCCGGCGGCGCGGGGCGGGTCAGCATTCCTCGTCTTCGGACCGGGTATCGACAAGCCAGCCGCCGGGGCCGACGATGCTGTCGGGCAGCAGAAGGATCATCATTTCCCGGATTCCGATGCAGGCCATGGCGGCCAGAATCACCTGATCGACAGTCAGTGTCGTGAATTCCATGTCGCACCTGTTACACGTGATTGCACTTGCATGGCGCCTCTTCTGTCCCCGGATCGGGGCGAAAGCATGGCGGATCCGGGCAAGGGATCCGGTTTCACCGTGGCATGCACCCGGGAGGGGCGACAATGCCTCAGGGGGGGGCGAGACTGTTTCGGCTCCCGGCGCCTTGCCGGCCGCCTCCGGTTGCACCGGGGCAGGGCGAATCGGCGGCGAAAGGGTCCGGCGCATAGCCGACAGCGGCCAGATACAGCCCCTGCGGCGGGGCCACCGGGCCGCAGGCCGCGCGGTTGCGGGCCTCGAGGGCCTCGCGGAGCTGGGCGGGCCGCCAGGCCCCGGCGCCCACCCGCTCCAGCGTGCCGACGATGCTGCGCACCTGGTTGTGCAGGAACGAGCGCGCCCGCAGGCGGAAGCGGAACTCGCGCCCGCCGGGACAGTCGGTTTCTTCCACCGTCAGCTCGTCGAGCGTCCTGACGGGGCTCGCGGCCTGGCACTGGCTGGCGCGGAAGGTGGTGAAGTCATGCCGCCCCACCAGGTGTTGCGCGGCCTTGCGCATGCGCGCCCCGTCCAGCGCGTGCGGCACCTGCCAGACCAGCCCCCTGTCGTGGGTCACCGGGGCGCGGCGCGAAATCAGGCGGAACAGGTAGCGCCGCTCGGTGGCCGAGAAACGGGCATGGAAACCCTCTTCTACCCGCGCCGCGGCCAGAATCGCCACCGGCAGCGGCCTGAGGTGATAGTTGAGCGCCTCGGCCAGACGGAACGGTTCCCATTCGCGGCCCAGGTCGCAATGGGCCACCTGGGCCAGCGCATGCACCCCGGCATCGGTGCGCCCGGCGGCGGCGATGGCCGGCGCGTCGGGTTGCAGTTTGCGCAGGGCCTCTTCCACGGCCTGCTGCACCGAGGGGTGCCCCTTCTGGCGCTGCCAGCCGGAAAAGGGCCCGCCGTGATATTCTATCTTCAATGCGTAACGGGGCATGGGAATGCCATAGCCCGCGCCCCCGGCCGGGGCAATGGCGGCGAATCCGGCCTGCGCCGCCACTGGCGCCGGCAGGCGCGCGGGCTTATGGTCGGGCGGCAGGCGGGCGGTAGTGCGATGATCGGCGAACTGGCAGAACGGATCGTGCAGGGGGCGGAAACGGTTCAGGACACCGTGCGTTCGGCCCTGTTCGAACCGGTGATCCGGCTGGGCGTTACCGGGCTGAGCCGCGCCGGCAAGACGGTGTTCATCACCTCTCTGGTGGCCAACCTGATCGACCGGGCCCGGATGGGCCAGCTGGAGGCCGCGGCCGGGGGAGCCATCGAGGCGGCTTTCCTGCAGCCCCAGCCCGACGACACCGTGCCGCGTTTCGACTACGAGACGCATCTGGCAGCCCTCGCCTCGTCCCGTCCGCGCTGGCCGCAGGGCACCCGCAGCATCAGCGAGCTGCGCCTGTCGCTGCGGATCCGGCCTTCGGGGATCATGGGGGCGGTGCGGGGCGCGCGCAGGCTGCACCTGGACATCGTCGACTACCCGGGAGAGTGGCTGCTGGACCTGGCGCTTCTGGACAGGAGTTACGCGCAGTGGTCCGGCGAGGTGCTGGCGCGCCTCGAGACCCGGGAGGATGCGGCCCCCTTCCTGCGCCTGCTGCGCGAGATCGACGCTGCCGCCCCCCATGACGAATCCCGCGCCCGCGCCCTGGCCGGGAGCTATACCGACACGCTGCGGGCGGCGCGGGCGGCAGGGCTTTCCGACTGCACCCCGGGCCGGTTCCTGCTGCCGGGCGATCTGGCAGGTTCGCCGGTGCTTACCTTCGCGCCGCTGCCGCGCCCCGGGCGGGTGCGCCGCGGGGCGCTGTGGCGCGAGATGGAACGGCGTTACGAGGCCTACAAGGCGCAGGTGATCAAGCCCTTCTTCCGAGCCCATTTCGCCCGCATCGACCGGCAGGTGGTGCTGGTGGACGTGCTGGGCGCGATCCACGCCGGGCCGGCGGCGGTGGAGGACATGCGCCGGGCCATGGCCGGGATACTGGGCGCGTTCCGCCCCGGTCGGAACACCGCCCTGCGCAGGCTGCTGCCGGGGCGGCGGGTGGAAAGGATCCTGTTCGCCGCCACCAAGGCGGATCACATCCACCACCGCCAGCACCCGCGGCTGAGAGCAATCATGGAGGCGCTGGTGAAGGATGCCCGGGCGCGGGCCGACTTCGCGGGGGCGCAGACGGAGGCCATGTCGATCGCCGCATTGCGCGCGACGGTGGAGGAGAGCGTCGAACACGGGGGGCGGCGGCTCGATTGCGTGCGCGGGTGGCTGGAGGACGGCCGCCAGGCCGCCTTCTATCCCGGCGAGCTGCCCGAGGATCCGGCCCGGCTGCTGTCTCCGGCCCGCGAGGGGGCGCGGAAGTGGCTCGACGCCGATTACGGGGTGATGAATTTCGCGCCCGCGCCGCTGCGGCTGAAGCCCGGCGAGGGCCCGCCGCACATCCGCCTCGACAGGGCGGCCCGGTTCCTGATCGGGGACCGGCTGTGAGGAGGCGCGCGAGAGGCCGGGGCGGGGAGAGCGGCAAGGGAGAGAAGCTGGCGGATGTGCATCTGAGACGGGAAGGATCATGAGCGGCAAACATGACAACGGCCCGGTGCTGATCGAACTTCAGGGTGCGCCCTCGCAGACCCCGGACACCGCGCCCGAGGTGCCCGAATCCGACCTTCCAGAATCCGACCTCCCCGAAGGCCGGGCCATGCAGGCGGCGGCCGCCCTTGCCGCCCGTCCGCCTTCGCCGCTGGGGCGGTGGTTCTGGCGGCTGCTGGGGGCGCTGGCGGCATTCTTCCTCGGGCTTCGGGCCTGGGATTTCGTTGCCGGGCTGATCGCGCGCAGCCCCTGGCTGGGCTACGCGGCGCTGGCGCTGGTGGGGGCATTCGTTCTGCTCTGCGCCGGCATCGCCCTGCGCGAGTGGGCGGCCTTTGCGCGGCTGCGCCGGCTCGATGCCATCCGCCGCATGGCCGCCGCGGCGCTGGAGGGGGACGATCTGGACGTGGCGCGCCAGGTCGTGGCCCGGTTGCGGGGGCTTTATGCGGGGCGGGACGAACTGGAATGGGGCCTGGCGCGGCTGGCCGAGCGCGAGGGAGAGCTGTTCTGCGCCGACGCCCTGCTGGAGCAGGCCGAGGCCGAGGTGCTGGCCCCGCTGGACGCAGCCGCCCGCCGGGAGATCGAGGCCGCGGCGCGCCAGGTGGCCGCCGTCACGGCGCTGGTGCCGCTGGCGCTGGCCGATGTGGTGGCGGCGCTGGCGGCGAACCTGCGGATGATCCGCCGGATCGCGGAGATCTACGGCGGGCGCGCCGGCGTGCTGGGCAGCTGGCGGCTGACCCGCACGGTGCTGGCGCATCTGGTGGCCACCGGAGCGGTGGCGGCGGGCGACGACCTGATCGGCTCGCTCGCCGGCGGCGGGGTGCTGTCGAAGATCTCGCGCCGCTTCGGCGAGGGGGTGATCAACGGGGCGCTGACCGCCCGGGTTGGGGTGGCGGCGCTGGAGACATGCCGCCCGCTGCCCTTCGTCCGTGCGCCCGCCCCTTCGGTTTCCTCTCTGCTCCAGCGGGCGCTGTCGGGGCTGTTCGGCGGCGGGGCGGGGAGGAAGTAGCAGGGGGTTCGCGCAACGTCCCGGCCGGGGCTTCCCGGGATCTTGCGGGGCGCATGGCGGGGCGGCATGGCCCCGGGCCGCGTTGCTCTGGACCATCGCCGGCGGTGCGCCTATAAGCGCGGCCATGATGCCCTTTTACGCCATCGCCATCCGAATTACCGGCCCGGCGCTCTGAGACCGAGCCGCCGGGACAGAGGCGTTGACCGCCCGCGCCGCAGCCTTCACAACAGCATCCGATACCCGCCAGAAGGACGCCACAGATGTGTGCCGAAACCCCCGACTACAAGAACACCCTGAACCTGCCGGAAACCGATTTTCCCATGCGCGCCGGCCTGCCGAAGCGCGAGCCGGCGTGGCTGGAGCGCTGGGAGAGGATCGGCATCTACGACCGTCTGCGCGAGAAGGAGGGCCGACCGCCCTTCATCCTGCATGACGGCCCGCCCTACGCCAACGGGCATCTGCATATCGGGCACGCGCTCAACAAGATCCTCAAGGACATGGTGGTGCGCAGCCGTCAGATGCTGGGCTTCGATGCGCGCTACGTTCCCGGCTGGGACTGCCACGGCTTGCCCATCGAATGGAAGATCGAGGAACAGTATCGCGCCAGGGGCCGCGACAAGGACGAGGTGCCGGTGATCGACTTCCGCCAGGAGTGCCGGAAGTTCGCCGAAGGCTGGATCGACATCCAGCGCGCCGAATTCAAGCGGCTTGGCGTGATCGGCAACTGGGACGATCCCTATCTGACCATGGATTTCCATGCCGAGGCGGTGATCGCCGGCGAGTTCATGAAGTTCCTGATGAACGGCACGCTCTACCAGGGCTCCAAGCCGGTGATGTGGTCGCCGGTGGAAAAGACCGCGCTGGCCGAGGCCGAGGTGGAGTATCACGACCACAAGAGCCACACCGTCTGGGTGCGGTTTCCGGTGGTTGGCGGGCCGGGCGATCTGGATGGCGCCTCGGTCGTCATCTGGACCACCACCCCCTGGACGCTGCCGCAGAACCGGGCCGTGTGCTTCGGCCCCGGCATCTCCTACGGGCTCTACGAGGTCACCGCCACGCCGGAAGAATGCTGGGCACGGCCGGGCGAGCGCCTGCTGCTGGCCGACGCATTGGCCGGGAACACCTTTCAGCAGGCGCGGCTGGAGGCGGGCATGTATCGCCGCCTGCGTGACGTGAGCGCCGATGAACTGGCCGCCCTGACCTGCGCCCACCCGCTGCGCGGGGCCGAGGGTGCCGGCGGCGAGTGGGATTACGACGTTCCCATGCTGCCCGGAGAGCACGTTACCGAGGATGCCGGCACCGGGTTCGTCCATACCGCGCCTTCCCACGGCGAGGACGACTACCAGATCGGCCTGAAATACGGACTGGAGATGACCTGGAACGTGCTGGAGGACGGCTCCTTCCGCCCCGACCTGCCGCTTTTTGGTGGCAAGTTCATCATCACCCCCAAAGGCAAGGAGGGCGACGCCAACAAGGCGGTGATCGACAGGCTGGTGGAGGCCGGCGCCTTGCTGGCGCGCGGGCGCATCACCCATTCCTATCCGCACAGCTGGCGCTCCAAGGCGCCGGTGATCTACCGCAACACGCCGCAGTGGTTCGCCGCCATCGACCGCGAGGTGGGCGACGGGAAGGACGACTACGGCAAGACGATCCGCCAGCGCGCGCTCGCCTCCATCGACAGGCTGGTGAAATTCACCCCGCCCTCGGGGCGCAACCGCCTGCACGCGATGATCGAGGCCCGCCCCGACTGGGTGCTTTCGCGCCAGCGCGCCTGGGGGGTGCCGCTTGCATGCTTCGTGAAGAAGGGCGCGCGCCCGGAAGATCCGGATTTCCTGCTGAAGGATCCGGCGGTGAACGCGCGCATCGTCGAGGCCTTCGAGACCGAAGGCGCCGATGCCTGGTATGCCGAGGGTGCGAAGGAGCGCTTCCTCGCCGGGCTGCATGACCCGGACGATTACGAACAGGTGTTCGACATCCTGGATGTGTGGTTCGATTCCGGTTCCACCCACGCCTTCGTGCTGCGCGACCGCCCCGATGGCAGCCCCGACGGCATCGCCGATCTCTACCTCGAAGGCACCGACCAGCACCGGGGCTGGTTCCACTCCTCCCTGCTTCAGGCCTGCGGCACCATCGGCCGCGCCCCCTACCGGGGCGTGCTGACCCACGGCTTCACGCTGGACGAGAAGGGCATGAAGATGTCCAAGTCGCTGGGCAACACCGTGGCCCCCGAGCAGGTGATCAAGCAGTATGGCGCCGATATCCTGCGGCTGTGGGTGGCGCAGTCGGACTACACTGCCGATCTGCGCATCGGCCCCGAGATCCTCAAGGGCGTGGCCGACAGCTACCGGCGGCTGCGCAACACCATGCGCTTCATGCTGGGCTCGCTTTCGGCCTTCACCGAAGCCGACCGGGCCGAGCCGGCGGAAATGCCGGAACTGGAGCGCTGGGTGCTGCATCGCCTCGCCGAGCTGGATCACAGGGTGCGCACGGGCTATGCGGCCTATGATTTCCAGGGCGTGTTCAAGGAGATATTCACCTTTGCCACCGTCGATCTGAGCGCCTTCTACTTCGATGTCCGCAAGGATGCGCTCTATTGCGACGGAGATACCGCCCAACGGCGCGCCGCGCGCACGGTGCTGGACATCCTGTTCCACCGGCTGACCACCTGGCTGGCGCCGATCCTGGTGTTCACCATGGAGGAGGTCTGGCTGGAGCGCTTTCCCGGCGAGGACAGTTCCGTGCACCTGCAGGATTTCCCCGCCACCCCCGCCGACTGGCTGGACGAGCCGCTGGCGGCGAAATGGGCCGAGATCCGCAAGGTGCGCCGGGTGGTGACGGCGGCGCTGGAGGTGCAGCGGCAGGACAAGGTGATCGGCGCCTCGCTGGAGGCCGCGCCGGTGGTTCATGTGCGCGATGCCGACAGCCTCGCGGCGCTGCAATCGGTGGATTTCGCCGATGTCTGCATCACCTCCGCGATCACTCTCACCGATGCCCCGATCCCGCCCGAGGCCTTCCGTCTGCCCGATGCCGAAGGCGTCGGCGTGGTGTTCCGGAAGGCGGGCGGCGAGAAATGCCGGCGCTGCTGGAAGATCCTGCCGGATGTGGGCAGCCACGATCACCCGGGAGTCTGCGCGCGCTGCGATGCGGCGCTGGCAGGGAGGTGAGCCTGCGGCGCCGCGGCCTCCGGCGGCTGCCGGAACCCCGCGCGGCAACCGGAACGGCAGGGTGAGATGAGCCTCGCGGTATTCCTCTGGGTGCTGGCGGCGGCGCTGCTGCACGCGGCCTGGAACGCCATGATCAAGACCGGCGGCAGCAAGCTGACCGGCATGTTCATGGTGGCGCTGGGAAACGGCGTTCTGGGGCTGGCGGTGGGGCTGGCACTGCCGCTGCCGGAGGCGGAGATCTGGCCCTGGATCCTTGCCTCGGGCGCGATCCGCATGGCCTATCTGCTGTTTCTGGGCCTGGCCTACGAACATGGAGATCTCAGCCGGGTCTATCCGATCGCCCGCGGCGCGGCGCCGCTGTTCGTGCTGCTGGCCGGCGGGCTGCTGCTTTCGGATGTGCTCGGCGGAAACGAGCTTGCCGGCATCCTCGTCCTGGGCGCGGGCATCCTGCTCATGGCTCAGGGGGCCTTCGCCAGCGGCGAGAGCCGCCGCCTCGTGCCCTTCGCCGTCGGCTCGGCGATGGCAACGGCGGCCTATTCCATCGTCGATGGCATCGGCGCGCGGCAGATGGGCGATGCCATCGCCTTTACCGGCTGGGCGCTGGCGGCCACCGCGCTGTTCTACACCCCGGCGGTGGTGGCGCTGAAGGGGCGCGCGGTGCTGCGGGCGGATGCGCGGATGTGGGTTTCCGGCAATGTGGCGGGGCTTGCTTCCTACCTGGCCTATACGATCGTGGTCTGGGCGATGACGCAGGCGCCGATCGCGCTGGTGACGGCGCTGCGCGAGACCTCGATCCTGTTTGCGGTGCTGATCGGCTGGCTGCTGTTCGGGGAGCGCATGAGCCGCGGCAAGGCGCTGGCGGCGCTGCTGATCGTGGGCGGGGTCGCGCTTACCCGGCTTTGAGGGAACGGGGGCGCTCGGGGATCAGCTGCTGCGCGATGCCGGCAGACAGCAGGTAGAGCGAGGTCGCCACCAGCCCCCAGTGGGCCCAGCTTTCCGGGTGGAAATCGACCCAGGCGGCCCAGCCGGCAAAGAAGGTCCACCCGGCGGTGACCGGCAGGGAAACGCCCCGCCAGCGGCGGGTGCGCACCGGGTGGATGAACTTCAGCGGGATGAACATCGCGACCGTCAGAAGCACCACGATGCCGAGGATCAGCCAGAAACTCGGGCTGAGAGCGAACAGCACCAGCACCACCATGTTCCAGCAGCCGGGGAATCCGGAAAAGGAATTGTCCCTGGTCTTCATCCGGGTATCGGCGAAATACATGGCGCTGCCGAAGGTGATCACGATGATGGCGATCCAGCCGGTCCATCCCGGCAGCAGCCCGGACTTGAACAGGGCATAGGCGGGAACGAACACATAGGTCAGATAGTCGATGACGAGATCGAGCAGAACCCCGTCGAATTCGGCGGCGTTGCGCTTCACGTCGTAGCGCCGCGCCAGCGGGCCGTCGATGCCGTCCACGAAGAAGGCGACCACCAGCCAGAGGAACATGAGCCCCCACTGTTCCTCTGCCGCGGCCAGCATCGCCAGCATGGCGAACACGGCACCGCTGGCGGTGAGGAGGTGGACGGACAGGGCCTTGGCGCGCAGGGTCATTGCCCTGTCATCGCGCAAAAGCGGGGCTGGTGCAATCCGCCTCTGACGCGCTTCAGGCGCGCGGATGGGCGCTTTGGTAGATTTCCAGGAGCCGGGCGGTGTCAACGGCGGTATAGGCCTGGGTGGTGGACAGGGAGGCATGGCCCAGAAGCTCCTGGATCGCGCGCAGATCGCCGCCGGCGGCCAGCAGGTGGGTCGCGAAGGAATGGCGCATCGCATGCGGGGTGGCACCGGCCGGAAGGCCGAGCTGGCGACGGGCCCGCTGCATCGCGTCGGCCAGCAGGCGCGGGTTCAGCCGGCCGCCGCGGACGCCCCGGAACAGCGGCGCGTCGGGCTCGGGCGGGTAGGGGCACAACGCCACATAGCATTCCACCGCTGCACGGGCGGCAGGGAGCACGGGCACCTGCCGCTCCCGCCCGCCCTTGCCCCGGATTCGCAGGGTCCGGGCAAGGGGCAGCGCATCGCCGTTCAGCGCCAGCGCCTCGGAGATGCGCAGCCCGCAGCCATACAGCAGGGTGACGACGGCGATGTCGCGCGCGGCCACCCAGCGCCTTTGCGCCTGTGCGCCGACGGTCTCGATCATGTCGCGCGCCGCCGCCTCGGTCAGCGGCCGGGGCAGGCTGCGGCGGTATTTCGGAGCCCGGACGGCCAGCACCGCCGTCGCGTCGAAACCCTCGCGTTCGGCCAGCCAGCGGTAGAAGCCCTTGACCGCCGAGAGCGCCCGGGCGAGCGTGCGCGCGGAAACCCCGCGCCCGCGCTCATGCGCCATCCAGGCCCGCATCTCCGACAGGGTGATCTCCCGCAGCGCCTGCCGCCCCGCCGCGGCGGCGAGATGCCGCCCGAGAAAGGCGAGAAAGCCCGCCACATCCGCCCGGTAGGCGGCAAGGGTGTTTTCGGCGGCGCCCTTCAGCGCCCGCTCGTGTTCCAGCCAGCGCTCCAGGGCGTCGGCCGCCGCCGGCGATATGGCGCTCAGCCCAGCCAACGCCGCATGGCGCGCTCGAAGGCGCTGCCGAAGAAGGCGAGAAGATCGGTGCCCTGGGTGGGCCTGAACTGGTGCGGATCCTCGCTGCCCAGCGCCAGCATGCCCGGCAGCCGGCCCGGGCCGAAATCCAGCCGCAGCAGAGCCTCGGAGCGGATCCAGTCCGAGGCATCGCCGTAGATGTCGTCGTTTTCGGGGCGGAACTGGCGCAGCACGACCGGGCGCGCCGGCAGGTCGCGCCCGTTCGCCATGTAGCTGTCCACCGTGCCTCTGGGCAGGGGCGCGAGCACCGCGGCGAACTGCTCCGGCAGGCCCTCTCCGTCTTCGCCCTGTGCCGTTTCCAGCACCAGGCGCAGCTGGTCCACGCGCAGGATCTCGGCCACCTCTTCAAGTTCCTCCAGGAAGCCGGAAAAGGTGGTCGGCTCCAGGATGCGCAGCACCGCGCGGTGGATCAGGTTGGTGCCGGCCAGGTTCTCGTAGGCGGCGGCGATCACGCTGCGGTGGGTGTCTTCGAGGCGGGCGAGCCGGGTTTCGAGCCGCTCCAGCGCAATTCCGCGCAGATCGACGACATCGGGGCCGAAGGTGCCGTGATCGGCTTCGGCCAGCGCGCGCATCACCTCGCGGTCGTCCAGGATCACTTCGGGGTCGGCGATGATCATCTCCCGGATCTCGTCGGCGATTCCGGCGGAGCGGTTCATGTGCGGGCCTTCACGCATCGGTTCCCGGTTCCCTTCTAGAGGATCTTCTGCCCCGTTTCTGCCCAGTCCCTGAGGAATCCGTCCAGTCCTTTGTCGGTCAGGGGGTGATTTGCCATCGCTTTGATCACCGCGGGTGGCGCTGTTGCCACATCGGCGCCGATCAGGGCGGCCTGGCTCATGTGATTCACCGAGCGCACCGAGGCCGCGAGGATCCGGGTCCTGAAGCCGTAATTGTCATAGATGGTGCGGATGTCGGCGATCAGCGACATCCCGTCGGCATTCATGTCGTCCAGCCGGCCGATGAAGGGGGAAACGAAGCTCGCCCCGGCCTTTGCCGCCAGAAGCGCCTGGTTTGCGGAAAAGCACAGGGTGACGTTGACCATGTGCCCTTCGTCCGACAGTGCCCGGCAGGCCTTCAGGCCTTCCCATGTCAGCGGCAGCTTGATGGCGATGTTGTCGGCGATCTTCGCCAGCCGGCGGCCTTCGGCGATCATCGCATCGGCCTCCAGCGCCACCACCTCGGCCGAAACCGGCCCCTTGACGATGGCGCAGATCTCCTTCGTCACCTCCAGGATGTCGCGCCCCGATTTCAGGATCAGCGAGGGATTCGTGGTGACGCCGTCCACCACCCCCAGGGCGTTCAGCTCGGCGATCGCCTCGACATCCGCGCTATCCACGAAAAGTTCCATTCACGGCCTCATGCATTCCATTTTGCTCCGGTTTCCTGTTTATCCTAGGCCCCTGACGGCGGAAAGACCAATCGGCGGGGCGAGGGCGTGAGCGAAACCCGGTTCTTCGAGGCAGGCGCGCGCCTGGCGGTGCTGAGCGCGCAGCCGCCCGGGCGGCCGCTGGACTACCGGGCGCCCGAGGGGGGCTGCCCCGTCGGCGCCTTCGTCGAGGTGCCGCTGGGAGCGCGCCGGGCGATCGGCGTGGTCTGGGGGGCGGGGACCGGAGACTGCCCCGCGGGGCGGCTGCGGCAGGTGAGCCGGGTTCTGGAGGCGGCGCCGATGGGTGCCGGGATGCGCGAATTCCTGCAACGCGCGGCCGACTACACGCTCAACCCGCCGGGGGCGATGCTGCGGCTGGCTACCCGGGTGCCGGGCCTGGCCGAGCCGCCGGCGATGCGATTGGTCTGCCGGTTGGGGAGTGTCCGGCCCCAGCGCGAGACCTCGGCCAGGCGCCGGGTTCTGGAGGTGCTGCGCGCGCATGGCGGCGCGGGGGTCGCGCCGGGCGAGCTGGCCGCGGCGGCCGGGGTGTCCGCCTCGGTGGTCCGGGGGCTGGTGAAGCAGGGCGTTTTGATCGTGGAGCAGCGCCCGCGCGATCTTCCCTACCCGTCGCTGGACGCGGCCCGCGCGGGGGTGGCGCTGGCCCCCGACCAGGCGGCCGCGGCGGCGCGGCTGCGCGCCGGGGTGGCGGCGGGCGGCTACGGCACGACGCTGCTGCGGGGGGTGACCGGCTCGGGAAAGACCGAAGTCTATCTGGAAGCGGTGGCCGAGTGTCTGCGCCGGGGGCGGCAGGCGCTGGTGCTGCTGCCCGAGATCGCGCTCACGGCGGAATTCCTGGCCCGGGTGGAGAGACGCTTCGGCGCCCGGCCGGCAGAGTGGCACTCCGGCGTTTCCGCGGCCGAACGGCGGCGCTGCTGGAAGATGGCGGGCGAGGGCGGCGTGCAGTTGGTCGTGGGCGCGCGTTCGGCGCTTTTCCTGCCGTTTCGGGATCTGGGCCTGATCGTCGTCGATGAAGAGCATGACAGCGCCTACAAGCAGGAAGAGGGGGTGATCTACCACGCTCGCGACATGGCGGTGCTGCGGGCCTCGGTCGAGGGGGCGCGGGTGGTGCTGGCCTCGGCCACCCCCAGCCTGGAAAGCTGGGCAAATGCCGAGGCCGGGAAATATGCGCGCCTGGACCTGGAAACGCGCTTCGGAGCGGCGGAAATGCCGGAAATCTCGGCGATCGACATGCGGGGCGAGAGGCTGCCGCCGGGCCGCTGGATCTCGCCTTTCCTGCAGGCGGCGGTGGCGACGCATGTCGGGCGCGGCGAACAGGCGCTGCTGTTCCTCAACCGCCGCGGCTATGCGCCGGTCACGGTCTGCCGGGCCTGCGGCCATCAGCTCGGCTGCGATTCCTGCGATGCGCGCCTGGTCGAGCACCGCTCCCGCGGGCGTCTGCTCTGCCACCAGTGCGGCAGGAGCCGACCGCGGCCGGAAAGCTGCCCCGGATGCGGGGCCGAGGGGCGGCTGGCCCCGGTAGGCCCCGGTGTCGAGCGCCTGGCCGAGGAGGTGGCGGCGCTGTTTCCCGAGGCACGGCTGGCGGTGCTGTCGTCCGACCTGTTCGCCTCGCCTCGCGCGCTGAAGGAGCAGATCGCCCGGATCGCCGGCGGCGGGGCCGATATCGTCATCGGAACCCAGCTCGTGGCCAAGGGGCACAATTTCCCGAACCTCTCGCTGGTCGGGGTGATAGATGCCGACCTCGGGTTGCAGGGAGCGGACCTGCGCGCCGCCGAGCGCAGCTTCCAGCTGATGCGCCAGGTTTCCGGCCGGGCCGGGCGGGGCGTGGCACGCGGCGTGGCGCTCCTGCAGACCTACCAGCCGGAGCATCCGGTGATCCGGGCGATCGTCAGCGGCGACGAGGAAGGCTTCTGGCGGGCCGAGGCGGCCGGGCGGCGCGCCGCAGGGGTGCCCCCCTACGGCCGGCTGGCCGGGATCATCCTTTCCGGGCCGGAACCGCGGGAAGCTGCCGCCTTCGGTGCCGACATGGCCCGGCGCGATGCCCCGCTGCGGACCATCGGCGCGCGGCTCTACGGCCCGGCCCCGGCGCCGATTTCCCGCATCCGCGGCCGGCACCGGCTGCGCATGCTGATCCGGGCTGACAGGGGAGCACCGCTGCAGAAGGCGATCGCCGCCTGGCTGGCGCAGTTCCGCCCGCCGGCGCGGCTGCGCATCCAGGTGGATATCGACCCGCAGAGCTTTCTTTGAGGCTTTCTTTGAGGCTTTCTTTGAGGAGGCCGCCGGGGGCGGGACGGCCGAAGGCGCGGCTGCCGCTTTCGATGTCGCCGCCGGGTGCGGCGGGGCACGAAGGCGTGTTTCGGAACGGCTTGCGGCGCAGGCCGCGCCACAGCATGCTGAAGCCGGAGATCCGGCAGTTCTGCCGCGCGCGAAAGGAGGTTCCCATGTTCGGACATGACAAGACGGTGATGGTGCGCCCCGAAGAGGCCCTCCCGGGCCGCTCCGAACCGATCCCGACCGCTCCGCTGCACCATGTCTTCAACCGGCCGCTGTGCGCAGATCCGCCCGAAGGCCACGCCCGGGCGATGTTCGCGATGGGCTGCTTCTGGGGGGCGGAACGGCTGTTCTGGCAGTTGCCGGGGGTTCGGATGACGCGGGTCGGATATTCCGGGGGGTTCACCCCGAATCCGACCTACCGGGAGGTCTGCAGCGGGCGCACCGGCCACGCCGAGGTGGTGCAGCTGATCCACGATCCGGCCGTGATCGGCTACGAAGAGCTGCTGAAAGTGTTCTGGGAAGGGCATGATCCGACCCAGGGGATGCGCCAGGGCAATGATCGGGGCACGCAGTATCGTTCCGCCATCTATACCTATGACGCGGCCCAGCAGGCCGCTGCCGAGGCCAGCCGGGCGGCCTATCAGGAGTGCTTGCGCGCGGCCGGGCTGGGCGCGATCACCACCGAGATCCGGCCGGCCGGACCGTTCTACCACGCCGAGGCCGAGCACCAGCAGTATCTGGCGCGCAACCCGCAGGGCTATTGCGGACTGGGCGGCACCGGGGTGGGCAGCCCGGTCGGCACCGGCCTTGCGGGGCAGTCGGCAGGCAGGTAGCAGGGGCGGGCAGCAGGGGCCGTTCCCGCGCATTCCGTCCGGCGCCTGCAGAACGGAGGAGAGCGGATGACGAGCTACACCGCCTACAGCACGACCGCCGGGCAGGAAGCGGCCGAGCGGCTCGGCGCCGCGCTGGAGCGGCTGCGCCCGCCGCCCGAGGGTGTCGGGGTGTTCGAGATCGAGGACGGCTCCGGCCGCTGGGAGGTGGCCGGATATTTCGGTGCGGCGCCGGACGAAGTGGCGCTGGCGCTTCTGGCCGCGGCGGTCGGTGCAAGCGAATTCGTGGTTTCGGAACTGCCGGAAACCGACTGGGTAGCGCATGTGAGGCGCAACCTCTCGCCGGTGCGGGCAGGGAGGTTCTTCGTGCACGGCAGCCATGATGCGGACCGGGTTCCGGAAGGGGCTGTCGCCCTGCTGATCGAGGCCTCGATGGCTTTCGGAACCGGCCATCATGGCACCACGCTCGGCTGCCTGCGGGCGCTGGACAGACTGGCGGAGAGCGGCTTGCGGCCGCGCCGGGTGGCCGACATCGGTTGCGGCACGGCCGTTCTGGCGATGGCGGCGGCACGGGTCTTCGATGCCCGGGTGATCGCCAGCGACATCGACCCGGTCGCGGTCGAGGTGGCGCGGGCGAATCTTGCGGCCAACGGTCTGGAAGGGCGGGTTTCATGCGTCGAGGCGGCCGGACTGGACCACCCGGCGCTGCGGGAAAACGCCCCCCATGATCTGGTGTTCGCCAATATCCTGAAGGCACCGCTGATCGCGCTGGCACCGAATATCGCGCACCTGTCCGCTCCCGGCGCACGGGTGATTCTTTCCGGCATCCTGCGCGAGCAGGCCGGGGAGGTCGTCGATGCCTATCGCGCCTGTGGATACAATCCCCGCGCAAGCGAGGACATTGGTGATTGGACGACCCTGATCATGGAAAGAAACCGCCTATCCTGAGCGGAATCCGCGGCTGCCTTGTTATTGTCACATTCCCGACGCCCAATTGTCGCGCTGCCGGGAATGGCGGCTGTTGAATGGCGGCTGTTGCCGGCGAGTGTGGTGCCGGGGCGAAGGGTGAGCGCAAGTGGACGAATGAAAACGTGACGAGTGGAAAAGTGAAGCGAGGTTGCGAACCACATGGCTGACGTCAAGCAGTTGCAGTTCGGGCAGCGCCTGCGCCGGATCACCGCAAAACGCAGGAAACTCGCCCGGGGGTATGTCACGACGATCGATCCGAACGGGCTGATCGTGGCGCGGCCGCACCGGCGCAGGGCGCATCACGTTCTGCGCAGCCTGCTCCTGTGCCTCTTCGTGCTGATCGGCTTCAAGGTGTTCCTGTTCGCCGCGCTCGGCGCCGAAGCCTATCAGGCCCGGCTCGAACGGCTGCAGGCGGGCAGCCTGCTCGACCGGGTGGGTGCCTATGTGATGGCACCCGATCCGCTGGTCGTCCGCCTGGCGGGACTTGTCGGCAGGCAGGGCTGACGCACGATCCGTGCCGGGCCGCGAGGCGGCAGGCTCCGGGCGCCTGTACCCCTGCCGGGGCTTCTGCCCGCGATCGCGAATCGCCTCGTCCGCGAATCGCCTCGTCCGCCGGAGTCCGCCCCCGTTCCCCCCGCCCCGTTCCCCGTTGCGCTCCCGTTGTTGTGCCCGCTCCTCCCTGTGCCGTCGCTCCCCGGCGGGACCGGGCGGCTTCAGATCGAAAGACGCTTGAAGAGCGGTTCCGGGATGGCGCGGATGATCAGCATGATCCAGCGCCAGAAGAAGGGCGTGTAGATCACGTTGCGCCGCCGCTCCGCCGCGCGCAGCATGTCGGCGGCAACCTTCTCGGGAGAGGCCACCAGGAACATCCCCTCCAGCCCCCATGTCATGGCCGTGTCCACGAAGCCGGGCTTGACCGTCACCACATGGACACCGCTGCGCGCCAGCCGGCTGCGCAACCCGGAAAGATAGGTGTGAAAGCCGGCCTTGGCGGCACCGTAGGCGTAATTTCCGACCCTCCCCCTGTCGCCGGCGACCGAACCTACCCCCAGGATCGTGCCACCGCCGCGCGCCTCCATCGCCGGGGCGAGCATCTGCAGCAGGCGCGCCGGGCCGGTGAAGCTGTCCTGCACGACGCCTTCGAGCAGCGGCGGGTCGGCATCGACGGCCGCCTGTTCAGGCATGGAGCCCACGAAGACGGCGGCGCTTATCATGCCGTCCTCGCGCTCGGCGCGGGCGATCAGCGGGGCGAAGGTCTCGGGGCGGCGGGCATCGAAGCGTATCGCTTCGGCCAGAGAGGCGCCGCGGGCGAGACAGTCGGCGGCGGTGCGGCGCAGATCTTCCAGGTCGCGCCCGGCCAGCAGCAGACCGGCGCCGCGCCCGGCCAGGGCGCGGGCCAGGGCGCGGGCCATGGAAGAGCTGGCACCGAGGATGATCCAGGTTTCCTTCATCGCGCTTCCCTCAGTCCGAGACGGCGCACGAGATCGGTGATCAGGGCACCTTCCGGGTCGGCCTTCCGGACCTCCTTCAGCCATCTCTGGTGGTCGGGATACATCTCGGCCACCCGTTCCGGGCCGGCCAGGGAGTCCTTGGCGAAGTAGATGCGCCCGCCGGCATCGGCGCTCATCCGTTCCAGCTTGCCGATCAGCGTCACCGCCGCCGGGCGGTTGGGGAAATCCACTGCCAGCGTATAGCCTTCCATGGGGAAGGAAAGATAGCCGCCACGGCCTTCTCCCATCCGCTTGAGCACCGCCAGCGGCGAGGCAAGGCCGGAATCGGCGATGCGCTCCAGCATCCGGCGCAGGGAATCGGCGCCGGCCAGCGGTACCACGCACTGGAACTGGTGAAAGCCGCGCCTGCCGTAAAGGCGGTTCCAGTTGTGGAGCCGGTCGAGCGGGAAGAACGGCGCGGTGATCGGCTTGACGCTGGTGCGCCCCGCGGCCGGCACACGGCGGAAATAGGCAGCGTTGAACGCGCGCACCACCGGCCCCGAAAGCGCCCAGTGCGGGGCGTCGAAGGGAACCTCGCGCGCCCTGCCGCGACCGGGGGAGATGCCCGAGGTGATCTCGCCTTCCTCGAGGATGCCGCGTCCGAGCGCGCCGCCGCGGGCGGTGGCGTCGATCCAGCCCACGGCATAGTCGGCCCGCGTGCCGTCGAGCGCCGACAGGAAACCCTCCCAGTCGTCGATCCGCCGCTCGGTCAGCACCATCATGTCGCCCTTGCAGGGCATCATGCGGATCTTCGCGCTGGCGATCACCCCGGTCTGGCCGAGCCCGCCGACGGTGGCCCGGAACAGCCCGGCGTTGCGCTCGGGGCCGATGGTCTTCCGGCGGCCGTTCTGCAACAGGGTGATCTCGGCGACATGCTGCCCGAATGAACCGGCCACATGGTGGTTCTTGCCGTGCACGTCATTGGCGATGCATCCGCCGATGGTGGCAAAGCCGGTACCGGGCATCACCGGCGGTATCCAGCCGCGCGCGGCGAAGGTCAGGCCGAGGTCGCCGATGTTCACCCCGGCCTCGACCTCGACGATGCCGCTTTCCGGGTCGAAGCCCAGGATGCGGTCGAGCCGGGTCATGTCGATCGCGCGCCCGCCGCTGTTGAGCGCCACGTCTCCGTAGGAGCGCAGCATCCCGATCGCGGGTGCCGGGCTTTCGGCGGACAGTTCGATCAGCGTCGACAGCCGCTCGGGCCGCGCCAGCCGGCCCCGCGCCCGCAGGGCCCGGCCCCAGCCGGTATATTCAGTTTCCTTCCAGCGCATCTCGAACCTGTCTCGAACGCCTTTCGGCAAGGGGGAACAGGGCCAGCCCGATGGCGATCGCGAACCACAGCGTGCTCGCGCGGATCACCGCGGTGGCGGCCACGGCGGTTTCCAGCGGCACGCCTTCCAGGGCAAGCAGGGCGATCATCGCCGCCTCGGCCCCGCCAAGGCCGCCGGGGGCGCCGGTCAGCCCGCCGGCCAGCGTGGCGAAGACGAAGATCGCGGTGGCGCTGGCCAGCCCGGTATCGGCACCCATCCAGCCGAGCAGAAGGTGGAAGGCCCAGGCCTCGGCGAACCAGCCCGCCGCTCCGATGAGCGCGGCCAGCCCCAGCATTCCGGGGCCGGAAAAGCACGCCAGAGCCCGGGCGGCGGCGCGGATCCGGGCAAAGACCCTCGGCCAGCGTCGCCCGGCGAGGCGAAAGCCGGTATCGGCACAGAGTTCCAGAAGGCGCGGCCGGGTGGCCACGACCGCCGTCGCCAGCGCCAGCAGCGCGACCGGCAGCGCCCCGGCGATGCCGCGCAGCGAAAAGGCCAGCCCGATCCCGAGCAGCACCGCCATAGCCGCCAGGTCAGAGGCGCGGTCCACCAGCGCCAGCGGCGCGGTGCGGGCGAAGTCCCAGCCGGTTTCGCGCCGGATCCAGCGCATGCGGACGAGCTCGCCAACCCGCCCCGGCGTGACCGACATCGCGAAACCGCCGAGAAAATGGCGCAGGTTCTGCCCCAGGGTGGTGCCCAGCCCCAGCCTGCGGGCCAGCACATGCCAGCGCAGCCCGCGCAGCAGGTAGTTGGCCAGCGAAAGCGCCAGCAGCACCAGCAGCTGCCAGCCCGACAGCGCGCCGATCCGGGCCAGGGTCTCCCGCCAGCCGGTGCCGGCCGCAAGCCCGACAAGCCCTGCCGCCACCGCTCCGAGAAGCGCCAGCAGCACGAGACGCTCGCGCCGCTGCCTGCGGCTGCGATCCGCGGTATCCGCGGTTTCGGGGATCGGTTCGGCGGGGCTCATGATCATCTGGTGCCTGCTAGCGACAGAATCGGGCGATAATATGAAGCTGTTTCCGAATTCGGAACAGTGCCGGAAAAGATGCGGGAAGCGGCGCACCGCCCCACCCCGCCAGCCCGCCGGGGCAGGTCAGACCAGCGCCGCCTCGGTCGCCGCTTCGATATCGGCGCGACTGACACCCGGTGCCAGCTCCACCACATGCAGCCCCTTGTGCACCACGTCCAGAACCCCGAGGTTGGTGATGATCCGGTCCACCACCCCCTTGCCGGTGAGCGGCAGGGTGCATTCGCGCAGGAGTTTCGACTTTCCGTGCTTGTTGGTGTGATCCATCACCACCACCACCCGGCCGACGCCGGCGACAAGGTCCATCGCTCCGCCCATGCCCTTGACCAGCTTGCCGGGGATCATCCAGTTGGCCAGGTCGCCCTTCTCGCTGACCTCCATCGCGCCGAGGATCGCCATGGCGATCTTGCCGCCGCGGATCATGGCAAAGCTGGTGGCCGAATCGAAATAGGCGGTGTGCGGCAGTTCGGTGATCGTCTGCTTGCCGGCATTGATGAGGTCGGGGTCCTCCTCGCCCTCATAGGG
>JALSKC010000021.1 GCA_026989055.1 Paracoccaceae bacterium | reverse complement strand
GGGCTGGATCCGCGCAACTTCATCCTGTGCACCGATGACTGCCATTCGGGCACGCTGGTCAATGACGGGCACATGAACCGGGTGGTGCGCCATGCCATCGACTGCGGCTGCGAGCCATTGGTGGCGATCCAGATGGCGACGATCAACACGGCGACGCATTTCGGGCTGGAACGCGAGCTGGGCTCGATCGCGCCGGGGCGGCGCGCCGACATGATCCTGAGTTCGGACCTGCGCGCCCTGCCGATTGATCGGGTCTGGGCGCGTGGGCAACTGGTGGCCGAGGGCGGCGAGGTGCTGGTGGACTGTCCGCATCTGGACTGGCCGGAACATGCGCGCAGGACGGTGCACATGGGCAGGCACCTGGGGCCCGAGGATTTCGCGGTGAAGGCCCCCGCAGGCGCAAATTCGGCGAAGGTCAAGGTCATCGGCGTTGTCGAAAACCAGGCGCCGACCAGGGCGCTGAGTGCCGATTTGCCTGTAATAGACACTGTTGTGCAGGGCAATGAAGCCGAGGATATCTGCCAGATTGCGCTGGTCGAACGGCACCGCGCGACCGGGGATGTGGTGAACGGGTTTGTCTCGGGCTTCGGCTACAAGGGGCGGATGGCGATGGCCTCTACCGTGGCCCATGACAGCCACCACATGATCGTTGTCGGCACCTCGCGCGAGGACATGGCCCGCGCCGCCAACCGGCTGGGCGAGGTGGGCGGTGGCATCACCGTGTTCAGGGATGGCGAGGAAATCGCGCTGGTGGAACTGCCGATTGCCGGGCTGATGTCGGACTCTCCGGCGCGCGAGGTGGCGGCCAAGGCCGACCGGATGGTGGCCGCGATGGCTGAATGCGGTTGCACGTTGAACAACGCCTACATGCAGCATTCCCTGCTGGCGCTGGTTGTCATCCCGGAATTGCGGATTTCCGATCTCGGGTTGGTGGATGTGACCAGTTTTGAAATCACCGATCTGTTCGAGGAAAACACATGACCGGCAGTGCCTTCCCGCTGGAAACCCCGGCGGCCCCGGCCCCCGAGACGTTTGACGATCCGGCCAGGGCCGTCGAACGGCTGATCGAGCTCTATTCCGGGGCGGTGGACTTCCTGTGCGACCGCTTCACCAGGGCGATGGAGCGCGGCATGCCGCCGGCGCGATTCAGGGCCTGTTACCCCGAGATCCGCATCACCACCACCAGTTTCGCCAAGGCCGACAGCCGGCTGAGCTTTGGCCATGTGTCGGAACCGGGCACCTATGCGACAACCGTCACCCGGCCGGATCTGTTTGCCAACTATCTTCGCCAGCAGATCGGACTGGTGATGGCCAACCACGGGGTGCCGGTCACCATCGGGGTTTCCGACACGCCGATCCCGGTGCATTTTGCCGTTGCGCAAAAAGGCGGCGTTACGGTCCCTCAAGAGGGCGCCGCCGGTTTCACCCTGCGCGACTATTTCGACGTGCCGGACCTGGAGACCACCAACGACGACATCGTGAACGGCGTGGCCGAGCCGGCGCCCGACGGCACCCGCCCCCTAGCGCCCTTCACCGCGCAGCGGGTGGACTATTCTCTGGCGCGGCTGTCGCATTACACGGCGACCGAGGCCGAACATTTCCAGAACCATGTGCTGTTCACCAACTACCAGTTCTATGTCGAGGAATTCGAGGCCTATGCCCGCAAGGTTCTGGCGGATCCGGACAGCGGTTACGAAAGCTTCGTGGGGCCGGGAAACGTCTCTGTTTCGGGCCCGGACGAGGACCTGCCCACCCCGGCCAAGCTGCCGCAGATGCCGACCTATCACCTCAAGCGCGCCGACCAGTCGGGGATTACCCTGGTCAATATCGGAGTCGGGCCGTCAAACGCCAAGACCGCCACCGACCATATTGCGGTGCTGCGCCCGCACGCCTGGCTGATGGTCGGCCATTGCGCCGGGCTGCGCAACAGCCAGCGGCTGGGCGATTTCGTGCTGGCCCATGCCTATCTGCGCGAAGATCGGGTGCTGGATGACGACCTGCCGGTCTGGGTGCCGGTGCCGCCGCTGGCCGAGATCCAGATCGCGCTGGAGCAGGCCGTGGCATCGGTGACCCGCCTGGAGGGCTACGAGCTGAAGCGGGTGATGCGCACCGGCACGGTCGCTTCGGTGGACAACCGCAACTGGGAACTTCGCGATCAGACCGGCCCGGTGCAGCGCCTTTCCCAGAGCCGGGCGATCGCGCTGGACATGGAAAGCGCCACCATCGCCGCCAACGGGTTCCGCTTCCGGGTGCCCTACGGCACGCTGCTTTGCGTCTCCGACAAGCCGCTGCACGGCGAGCTGAAGCTGCCCGGAATGGCCAGCCGGTTCTATACATCCCAGGTCGCCAGCCATCTGCTGATCGGTATCCGGGCGATGGAATTCCTGCGCGAAATGCCGCTGGAGCGCCTTCATTCACGCAAGCTGCGCAGCTTCGATGAGACGGCATTTCTGTGAAACCCCGCCTCCGGTCGGGAAAAACCCTGCAAAATGCACGATTTTCCGCCGGTTTGCCCCACTAATCGTTGTGTATTACCCCCATATTCCGCTAGATTCGGCGCACAAACCCCAACAAATGGGGCCGAACGAGGAGAAATTGCATGGCAAAACCGCTGACCAAGACCCAGCTCGTCGCTGCTCTGGCCGAGGAAATGGGAACCGACAGGAAAACCGCGAGCGGTGCGCTGGATGCGATCGTTGCCGTCATCACCCGCGAAGTATCGGGCGGCGGCGCCGTGACGCTTCCCGGCGTCGGGAAGATCTACTGCCGCGAACGCCCGGCCCGTATGGTCCGCAATCCGGCAACCGGCGAACAGATCCACAAGGAAGCCGACAAGGTGGTGAAGATGACCATCGCCAAGGCGCTCAAGGAAAGCGTGAACGGCTGATCCTGCAGGCCCCGGGAATTTCGGAGAGGGCCGCCGGCGGGCGGCCCTTTTGTCGGAATGCAGATGGACCTGCGCGCAATCGCCATGGGGCTGGGTTTTGCCCTGATGTGGTCGTCGGCATTCACGTCGGCGCGGATCATCGTTGCCGATGCCCCGCCGGTGAGTGCCCTGGCGATCCGCTTTCTCATCTCGGGCATGATTGCGGTGCTGATCGCCGCCCGCATGGACCAGAGCTGGCGCCTGACACCGGCCCAGTGGCGCGCCACGGCGATCTTCGGCTTCTGCCAGAATGCCCTCTACCTTGGCCTCAACTTCGTGGCCATGCAGACGGTGGAGGCTTCGCTGGCCGCGATCATCGCCTCCAGCCTGCCGCTCCTCGTGGCCCTGGCAAGCTGGCTCGTGCTGGGGGAACGCATCGCGCCTCTCGGGATGGCCGGGCTGGCGGCGGGCATGGGCGGGGTGGTGCTGATCATGGGCACGCGGCTGACCGGCGGGGCCGACATCCGGGGTGTGGCGCTGGCCGCGGGCGGGGCGGTGGCGTTGACCTTCGCCACGCTTGCGGTGCGAAGCGCCACCTCGGGGGGCAACCTGCTGATGATCGTCGGGCTGCAGATGCTGGTGGGAGCGCTGGCGCTGGGCCTCTGGGCGCTGGCCTTCTGGCAGGTAAGGTGGAGCTGGCAGCTGATCGCCGCCTTCACCTATACGACGCTGGTGCCGGGGCTTCTGGCCACCTGGGTGTGGTTCGCGCTGGTGGGGCGCATCGGCGCTGTCCGGGCAGCCGCCTTCCATTTCCTCAACCCGTTTTTCGGGGTAGCCATTGCCGCACTGGTGCTGGGCGAGGCGTTGCGCCCGCTTGATCTGATCGGGGTGGTGGTGATTGCCGGCGGCATCCTGGCGGTGCAGCTTTCGCGCCGGCCCGGATAAGCCCTCAGCCGATCCGCCCGCGCGGCCCCTCGCCCACCTGGGCGCGGTGCAGCAGCAGGTGGTCGAGGATCACGCAGGCCGCCATCGCCTCGCCCACCGGCACGGCACGGATGCCGACGCAGGGATCGTGCCGGCCCTTGGTGACGATTTCGGTGTTTTTGCCCGATTTAGTGACTGTCTTGCGCGGCGTGAGAATGGAAGACGTCGGCTTGACCGCGAAACGCACCACGATGTCCTGCCCGGTCGAGATGCCGCCCAGGATGCCTCCGGCGTGGTTGGAGGAGAACTCCGGCCCGCCCGCACCCATGCGGATCTCGTCGGCATTGGCCTCGCCGGTCAGACGGGCTGCCGCCATGCCCTCGCCGATTTCCACCCCCTTGACCGCATTGATCGACATCATCGCCGCGGCCAGATCGGTATCGAGCTTGCCATAGACAGGGGCGCCCAGGCCCGCCGGCGCGCCCGAGATCGTCACCTCCACCACCGCGCCCACCGAACTGCCGGCCTTGCGCAGACTGTCCAGATAGGCGGCCCACTCGGCGGCAGCGTCGGCATCGGGGCACCAGAAGGGGTTGCGGGAGATCTCCTCCCGATCGAACCGTGCGCGGTCGATTTCATGCACTCCCATCTGCACCATGTAGCCGGTGATCTCCAGCTCCGGCGCCAGCGCTCCGAGCGCCGCGCGCGCCACCCCGCCGGCGGCCACCCGGGCCGCCGTCTCGCGCGCCGAGGAGCGCCCGCCGCCGCGGTAGTCACGGATGCCGTATTTCAGCCAGTAGGTGATGTCGGCATGGCCGGGGCGGAACTTCTCGGCGATGTCGCCGTAATCCTTCGAGCGCTGGTCGGTGTTGCGGATCAGCAGCTGGATCGGCGTGCCGGTGGTGCGGCCCTCGAACACGCCCGAGAGGATCTCCACCTCGTCGGCCTCGCGCCGCTGGGTCGTGTAGCGCGACTGCCCCGGCCTGCGCCGGTCGAGCCAGCGCTGCAGCATCGGCGCTTCCAGGGGCACGCCCGGCGGGCAGCCGTCTACCGTGGCGCCGATGGCCGGGCCGTGGCTTTCGCCCCAGGTGGTGACGCGAAACAGATGTCCGAAGCTGTTGAGGCTCATGGCGGTTCCTCTCCATCCGGCGGGTCCGGCTTTCCGGTCGCCCGCCGGGGGCTTCCCGATCCGGCGGCGAAGAGCGGCCCGGGGGAGGGCGCGGAACGGATTCGGGCAGCTGCTTGCGGGCCGGGCAATTTGCGCAGACAAGGCCCCCCCTTTTCAAGCGAAATCCGCGCGAGCCCGGCGAAAAGGGATGATTCGGACACCGCCCCCGCGCGCGCTCCGTGCCGGCGGCCTGTCGCAGGAGCGGTCTGCGGAGGATGTTGCGCAATGCGCCAGCAGTTTCTGCCCGCGCCCGGAGGCTGCTCCTTCCTTCATGCGCCCCTTCATGCGCCGGCCCGGGAAAGGGGTGCAGGAGCGGAAAGGGCGCGCTCCAGCGCGGCGACTTCCAGCCCGGCTACCGCAGCGTGGCCGGTGCCCCCCCTGCCGGCGCGCCAGAGACAATAGGCCGCCATGCGCCAGTGATACCACGGGCGCAGGCGGCGCAGGCGCACCGTCACGCCGGGGGCGGCATAGGCGGCGAGAAAGGCTTCTTCCTCTGCCGGTGTCAGCGGTTTCCGGCCGTAAAGCGCCTGCATTGCCGGCGACAGGAAGGTGGAAAGATCCTCGCAGGGATCGCCCAGGGCCGGGCACTGCCAGTCGATCAGGGCGATGCCCCGACGCGTGCAGATGATGTTCGCGGGCACCACATCACCGTGCAGGAAGACCTCCGGAACGGGCTCTCCTTCGGCAGCGGGGGCCGGAGGAGGACGCAGCGCATGCAGCCGTGCGGCCTCGGCCGGAGGCAGGGTATCCAGCATCCGTTCGGTCTGGGCTGCGAGCGCGGCTTCGCCTGCCGCTGCACGGCGCAGGCCCTGCGGGGGGGGCAGCCGGTGCAGGCGGGCAAGCAGCCGTGCCACCCGGTCCGGGCCGGTGCGCCAGGGAGTTCCCGGAATGTGGCGATAGACGAGGCAGGGGCCGGATCCGGTTTCGACAAGGGCCAGGGGCTCCGGGGCAAGCCCCTGCCCCCGCAGGCCGGTCAGGGCCGCCCATTCGGCCCGGCTGTCATTCGGGAAGAGCTCCGAATGCACATGCGGAGCATACAGCTTGCAGATCAGGGCCGAAGGCCCCTTGCCGACCTTCCAGATCCGGTTGCTGTGCCCACCGCTCAACGGCTCCCAGGAATCGCCCGGCGCGGCCAGGCCGCGTGCGATCAGCCCTTCGCGGATATCCCGGGGGGCCGGGGGGGGCGGATGCCGTTCTGCGGATTCTTCCCTCATCGGCCGCCCCGGGGCCGCCCCGCCGGGCGGAGCGGCCATGCGCCGGCAGGGAGAAGCCGGATCAGCATCTGCCGCTAGGCCCAGGTGGGATGGAACCGGCCGGCCGGCGACAGGGTGAAGATCTCCGCTCCGTCCGAGGTCACCCCGACCGAATGCTCGTACTGCGCCGAGAGCGATCTGTCGCGGGTGACCGCGGTCCAGTCGTCGGGCAGAACCTTGGTTTCCGGTCGCCCGAGATTCACCATCGGCTCGATGGTGAAGAACATCCCCTCTTCCAGCACCGCGCCGGTGCCGGGCCGGCCGTAATGCAGCACGTTGGGCGGTGCGTGAAACACCCGGCCCAGCCCGTGGCCGCAGAAATCGCGCACCACGCTCATCCGCTGGCTTTCCACATAGCGCTGAATGGCGGCGCCGATGTCGCCGAAGGTGTTTCCGGGCCGCACCGTCTCGATCCCCAGCATCAGCGCGTCATGGGTCACCTGCATCAGCCGTTCGGCACGGCGGTTCGGTCGGCCGGCCACATACATGCGCGAGGTATCGCCATACCAGCCATCGACGATCACGGTGACATCGATGTTCAGGATGTCGCCTTCTTTCAGCACCTTGTCGCCGGGAATGCCGTGGCAGACCACATGGTTGACGCTGATGCAGCTGGCGTGCCGATACCCCTTGTAGCCGATGGTGGCCGATTTCGCCCCCGCGGTCTCGATCATGGACGTGATGATCTCGTCCAGCCGCCCGGTGGTGATGCCGGGCACCACGTGGTCGATCATCCTGTCCAGGATTTCCGCCGCCAGCCGTCCGGCCCGGCGCATGCCGTCAAGATCCGCCTCTTCGTGGATGCGGATCCCGTCTCTGGTCAGCCTGCCGCGGCGCCGGTCCTTCACGAATCTTCTCCGTCTCCTTTTCCGTTCCGGCCGGTTCCGGCCGCGAGCCGGACCGCGCGACCTGCGGTCCACGGTCGGTGCAGCCTACATAATGCACGAAACCGGCAAGGGCCAGAGCGCCCGGGCCGGCGCTGGCGGCCATCGAGGAGGCCGGGCAGGCCGCGCTCAGCCGGACATCGGCAGCGTCCGGCCCAGGGATACCCCGTCGGTATCGATCCGGCAGGCGTGGCAGATCACCTCGACCCCGGCGGCCCGCGCCCGGGCGAAACCTTCCGCATAGGCCGGATCTATGTCGGCGGCCAGTGCGAAGCGTGTGCAATCTGTGCGCTGCACCAGGTAGAACATCACCGCACGATGTCCGGCCCTGGCCACGGTGGCGAGCTCTTCCAGGTGGCGCAGCCCGCGCGCGGTGCGGGCGTCGGGAAATTCCGCCAGCCCCTCCTGCCGGCTGAGATGGGCGTTCTTGACCTCGACATATGCATCGGGCAGGCCGTGGCCCCGCAGCAGGAAATCGACCCGCGATCCCGTGCCGTAGCGCACCTCCGGGCGCAGCGAATCATATGCCGCAAGCGCGGGCACTGCCCGGGCCTCCAGGGCTTCTCTCACCACGCGGTTTGGCAGCATCGTGTCGATGCCGGCCCAGTGGCCCTCGCCCAGCTCCACCAGCTTCCAGGCGAAGCGCAGCTTGCGCTTCGGGTCGTCGTTCGGTTCCAGCCAGATGCGCATGCCCGGTTCCGCCAGCCCGGTCATCGCGCCGGGGTTGGCGCAATGTGCGGTCACCTCGCGCCCGTCTGCCTCCAGCCGTGCATCGGCCAGAAAGCGCTTGTAGCGGCGGATCAGGGTGGCGGGAACGAGAGGGGCTGGAAAGCGCATGGCAGCGGACTTATACCGGCAGCGGAGCCGCCGCAAGGAAACGCCGATGCCGAACCCGACCGCCGCCATGCTCGTGATCGGAGACGAGATCCTTTCGGGGCGCACCCAGGACACCAACACGAACCATCTCGCCCGGGCGCTGAGCGCGCATGGAATCGACCTGAAGGAGGTGCGCGTGGTGGCCGACGAACAGGGGGCGATCGTGGCTGCGTTGAACGCCTTGCGGGAGCGTTTCGATCATCTGTTCACCTCGGGCGGGATCGGCCCCACCCATGATGACATCACCGCCGATTCGGTCGCCGCCGCCTTCGGGGTGCCGATCTCGGTGCGCGAGGATGCCCGCGCCGCGCTCGAGGCCTTCTACCGGAAGATCGGCGGCGATCTGACGCCGGCGCGGCTGCGCATGGCCCGCATCCCCGAAGGTGCGCGCCTGATCGACAACCCGGTTTCCGGCGCTCCCGGGTTTTCCATCGGCAACGTGCATGTGCTGGCCGGCGTGCCCTCGGTGTTCCGGGCGATGGTGGCCTCTGTGCTGCCCACGTTGCGTGGCGGGCGGCCGCTGCACAGCGAAACCCTGCGCGCGGAGCGTGGCGAAAGCGAGATCGCCGAGGGGCTGGGCCGGCTGGCGGCCGCCTTTCCCGCGCTTGCAATCGGGTCCTACCCGTTCCGGCAGGAAGGTGTCCTGGGCACCAACATCGTCATCCGCGGCGAAGACCCGAAGCTGGTGGCAGAGGCGATGGCCCGGCTGCGGGCGCTGCTCCTCGGAGCCGGCGGCGATGCGGCATCCGTGCGGGCGGAGGCGGGCGGAGAATGATCCGGCCCGATGCCCGGCAGCTGGCCGGGGTGCTCGAAGCCACCTGGCCCCCGGCCACGCGGCGCGAAGCCGGCGGCTGGATCATCCGCGAAGGGCGGGGCGGCGGGCAGCGCGTGTCCGCTGCCACCCTGGCCGCACCCGAACTTGCCGATATCGCGTTCGCGGAGCGGGCGATGCGCGCGCTGGGACAGCAGCCGCTCTTCATGGTGAAAGAGGACGAAACGGTGCTCGACCGGGCGCTTGCGGCCCGCGGCTATGCGCTTGCCGACCCGACCCTGTTCTACCTCTGCCCGATCGGCGCGCTGACGGGGGAGCCGGTCCCTCCGATGACGGCCTTTGCGATCTGGCCGCCGCTGGCGATCTGCCGCGACATCTGGCGGGCCGGCGGCATCGGCGCGGAGCGGATCGCGGTGATGCGGCGCGTCGCGGGCCCCGCGACCGCGCTTCTTGCCCGCGCGAACGACCGCCCCGCCGGGGCCGCATTTGTTGCGGTTGCGCGGAAAACCGCCATGATCCATGCGCTCGAAATCGCCCCGACGCAACGGCGCCAAGGGGTTGGAATCAACATGTTGCGGGCAGCTGCTCACTGGGCACAAGGTCATGGGGCGGCCTGGTTTTCCCTGGCCGTGACGGCTGCCAATGTCCCGGCCAATGCCCTGTATTGCAAGGCGGGGCTGAAGGTGGCAGGCAGATACCATTACCGAAAAATGCGGCAGTAACCGGAAAACGGGGCAAGGCATGACCGGAACGACCGACAGAATCACCGCGCTGGATCTTCCCGCGGTGGATCCGTTGCCGGAGCAGACACAACGATACTTCGACCTGTGCCAGGACAGGCTCGGGCTGGTTCCGAACGTGCTGAAGGCCTACGCCTTCGACATCGGCAAGCTCGATGCCTTCACGGCGATGTACAACGACCTGATGCTTGGCGAAAGCGGGCTGAGCAAGCTGGAGCGCGAGATGATCGCGGTCGTGGTTTCCTCGATCAACCGCTGCTGGTATTGTCAGGTGGCCCACGGGGCCGCGGTGCGGGCACTGTCCGGAGATCCCGCGCTGGGCGAGGCAATGGTGATGAACTGGCGCGCCGCCGATCTGAGCCCGCGCCGCAAGGCCATGCTGATCTTTGTCGAAAAGCTTACCAGGGCCAGCGCCGAGATCGAGGAGACCGACCGGCAGGCCCTGCGCGAGGCGGGGTTTTCCGACCGTGACATCTTCGACATCGCGGCGATCGCCGGCTTCTTCAACATGACGAACCGCCTGGCCTCGGCCATAGACATGCGCCCCAACCCGGAATATCACGCTCAGGCCCGATGAGAGCCGCTTTTGCCGTCCTTGCCGCCCTGATCGGGCCGATGCCGGAGCCGAGCCGGGCTTTCGCACCGGAACTGCCGCCGGGCACGGTGCAGACGGCGCGGGAAAACCGCGGTTCCGACACGCTTTCCGTGCCTCTGGACAGGCTGAGCGACGGGCAGCTTCCGATGATTGCCGCCGAGGGGCTTGTCAGCGCGCAGGCCTGGCGGATCGACGGCACCGCCATGAGCACGCTCGAGCTGTTCAACCGTCTGCGGGACCAGCTGGAGGCTGGCGGCTACCGGGTCGTCATGAGCTGCGAGACGGATGGCTGCGGCGGCTTCGATTTCCGCTACCGGCTGGAGCTGTTTCCGGAGCCGGAAATGCATGTCGATCTCGGAGACTTCCGCTACCTCACCGCCAGCCGGGAAGTTCCCGGCGCGGGCGAGGAATATGTTTCCCTGATCGTCAGCCGCAGCAGTCAGACGGCCTTTGTCCAGTTGAACCGGGTGGATCCTTCCGGAGCCCGGCAAGCCGACATCGTGACTTCGACCAGATCGGACGGGAGCGGATTCGGGAGGGCGCTGCCGGAAGGAAAGCGGGGGCTGGGCGAGCAGCTGCTCGAAATCGGGCGCGCGCCTCTGGATGATCTGGCGTTCGCCGTCGGCTCGGACCGCCTCGAGGACAGGAGTTTCGCCTCGCTTGCCGAGCTTGCGGCCTGGCTCCGGACCAACCCCGGCCGGAAGATCGCCTTGGTCGGCCATACCGATGCGCAGGGCAGCCTGGAGGCGAACATCGCACTTTCCAGGAGGCGGGCGGAGGCCGTCAGGCAGCGGCTGATCGAGGCCCACGGGATCGCCGCGGAGCGGATCGAGACCGAGGGTGTCGGCTATCTCATGCCGATTGCCTCGAACCTGACGGAAGAGGGGCGGGCCAGAAACCGCCGGGTCGAGGCGGTGCTCACCTCGACCCGGTAACCGCGCGCACTCGTTACGCGACCGCAGGTGTGCACGGCCCGCCGGCTGCGCGCCTTACCAGTTGTCGGGCCCCTTGTCGGCAAAGGCGTGAACGAGGAAATCGATGAAGGCGCGCACCTTCGGCTGCGTGAACCGGCCCGGGGGATAGACGGCATAGATCCCCTGCGTTTCTACCGGCAGGTCTGGGATGGCTTCTTCGACCAGCCCCTTCTTCATGGCGTCAGCATAGAGGAACGAGGGCAGATAGGCGATTCCGAGGCCCGAAATGGCAGCATTCAGCAGCGACTGGCCATCGTTTACCGTCAGCCAGCCGATCGTTCTGACCTGGCGCTTTTCTCCCGAAGGAGAGGTCAGCTTCCACACTGCGTTGTTGGCCTGGTTGGAATAGTGCAGCAGCTTGTGTTCATTCAGGTCGTCGATCTTGCTCGGCCGGCCGTATTTTTCGAAATAGGCCGGCGAGGCGATCATCCGCTTGGTGGTCTCGGTCAGCTTGCGGGCCCGCAGGGTGCTGTCCTCGAGCTCGCCGATCCGGATGGCCATGTCGAAGCCTTCCGAGATCAGTTCGACGTAGCGGTTGTTGAGCACCATGTTGATGGAGATGTCGGGAAATTCCTGCAGGAAGTCCCCGAGCACCGGCGACAGGTGGTTCACGCCGAAATCCGTTGCCACCGAGATCCGGAGCAGCCCCGAGGGCGCGGATTGCATCGATGTCACCAGCGCGTCGGCCTCGCCGGCGTCGTTCAGGACGCGGCGGGCGCGGTCGTAATATGCCAGCCCGATTTCGGTGGGCGAGACGCGGCGTGTCGTCCGGTTCAGCAGCCGGGCACCCAGCCTCGCTTCCAGCGAGGATACATGCTTCGAGACGGCAGACTTCGAGATCCCCATCTTCTTGGCCGCGTCCGTGAAACCGCCTTGATCCACAACCGTGGCGAAGGCCTCCATCTCAGTCAGTCGGTCCATTACGCGTTACCTTGAATCTTGGCCCCTCGGGGCAAAGATATCGCGTCAGATTCAGGCGAGATTACGGTGGCCGACAGACAATAGTGGGGATTTCCCGGGTCAGGGTGTCCGAGGTTGGGGCGAATCCGGGAATTTTTGCCATATTTACTTACAAGGTGTTGATATTACGGCCTTCATATACGGGCCGCGAGGCGCATTCCCTGGTCGATCGCGCGCTTCGCGTCGAGTTCGGCAGCCTCGTCTGCCCCGCCGATCAGATGCACGCATGCCTTTTCTTGAATGATTTGCCCGAGTTGTTCGGCAAGGCGGCGTTCGCTGACCTGCCCGGCGCAGAGAACGACATTGTCCGCCGCAATCGTCCGCCGCTCCTCGCCCCCGTCGCCGAGGCCGACATGCAGCCCCTCGGCATCGATCCGCTCGTAGGTCGCGCCGGCGATCATCTGCACCCCCTTCATCCGGAGCGTTGCACGATGGATCCACCCGGTGGTCTTGCCGAGCCCCCGGCCGAGCTTGCCGGAGCGACGCTGCAGCAGGGTGACCTGCCGGGCCGGCGGCGCCGGTTGCGGCCCTTCGGGAGCCAGCCCGCCGCGCGCCTGCTGCGGATCGGCCACGCCCCATTCCTCCAGCCATGCCTGCAGGTTTTCCGTCGGGCTGGTTTCCTCGACCAGGAATTCGGCGACATCGAAGCCGATTCCGCCGGCGCCGATGATCGCTACCGTCCTGCCTGTCGGTGCGCCATCGCGCAGCACGTCCACATAGCTGAGCACATGCGGGGCCTCCTGTCCCGGAATGCCGGGGTCTCGTGGACGCACGCCGGTGGCGACGATCACCGCATCGAAACCGGTCAGCGCCTCGGCGGTGGCCTCGATGCCCAGCCGCAGGTCGATGTTCGATCTTTCCAGCATGTGCCGGAACCATTCCACGAGGCCCGAGAATTCCTCCTTCCCGGGAATGAGCCTGGCCATGTTCAGCTGTCCGCCGATCTCGTCCGCCCTTTCGAACAGCGTTACCGCATGGCCGCGGGTGTCTGCCGTCAGCGCCGCCGACAGCCCCGCCGGCCCGGCCCCGACCACGGCGATGCGCTTCGGCGTTTCGGCGGGGGCGATCACCAGTTCGGTTTCGTGGCAGGCGCGCGGGTTCACCAGGCAGGAGGAAATCCGACCGCTGAAGGTGTGATCCAGGCAGGCCTGATTGCAGGCGATGCAGGGTGCGATCTCCTTCGCGCGCCCGCTGGCCGCCTTGTTCACGAATTCCGGATCGGCCAGGAAGGGGCGGGCCATCGACACCATGTCGGCGCAGCCCTCGGCGAGCACCCGTTCGGCCACTTCCGGCGTGTTGATCCGGTTCGAGGCGACAACGGGAATGCCCACCTGCCCCATCAGCTTCTTCGTCACCCAGGTGAAGGCCGCACGCGGCACCGAGGTGGCAATGGTGGGAATGCGCGCCTCGTGCCAGCCGATGCCGGTGTTGATGATGCTGGCGCCGGCCCTTTCCACCTCGCGCGCCAGTTGCACCACCTCGTCCCAGGTGGAGCCGTCGGGCACCAGATCGATCATGCTCAGCCGGTAGATGACGATGAAATCCTCGCCGACGGCCCCCCGCACCCGGCGCAGCACCTCCAGTGCCAGGCGCATGCGGTTCTCGTAAGAGCCGCCCCAGCGGTCGGTGCGCCTGTTGGTATGGGTGACGAGAAACTGGTTGATGAAATATCCCTCCGAGCCCATCACCTCCACCCCGTCGTAGCCGGCCTCGCGGGCCCGCGCCGCGGCGGTGGCGAAATCGGCGATCTGCTTCTCGATCCCGGCTTCGTCCAGCTCTTTCGGGGTGAATGGGGAAATCGGGGATCTGATGGCCGAAGGGGCGACGCATTCGGGCGAGTAGGCATAGCGGCCCGCATGAAGGATCTGCATGGCGATCCTGCCGCCTTCTTCGTGCACCCGCTCCGTCACCAGCCGGTGGTTGGCGATGTCCTCTGCCGTGAACAGCCCCGCCGCGCCGGGAAACACCCCGCCCTCGCGGTTGGGTGCCATCCCGCCGGTGACCATCAGCCCCACCCCGCCGCGCGCCCGCTCGGCGTAGAATTCGGCCACGCGGTTCCAGTCCCCGGTTTCTTCCAGGCCGGTGTGCATGGACCCCATCAGCACCCGGTTCTTCAGGGTGGTGAAGCCGAGATCGAGCGGGGCGAGAAGATGCGGATAGCAGGTCATGGCTGTCTCCTTCGCGCGGGGAACCACTCCCGGGGGATAACCGGGCCCTGCCGCGCATGTCACGCAAGACGCAACGTCAGGCCGGCCGCCCGCGCCGCGGCAGGGTCAACCGCTTTCGCGGCAGTGCCGCCGGAAGGCCTTTTTCAGCATGTCGAGTTCGGCCCGCAGCAGCGCGAGCTCGGCCCGGATGTCCTCTTCCGGCGGTTCGCCGCCCTGCAGGACGAAGGCTGCCAGCTGCGCGCCGCTTTCCCGGTCGCTGATCAGGAACACCTGCACGCCGTCATTCAGCGTTTCTGGCGGCACCGGCACGCGCAGCAGCCATTGCCCCGGCGCGTCCGGGGCTTCCTGCAGCTCATGGGCGATCGGCTGTTCCCGGTGCATGACCTCGATCTCCGGCGCGCGCCCGCTCCCGGAAGCATCGCGCAGGACACCTTCCCAGACGCCGGAAGCCAGCCGCGTGTGCTCGATCTCGAAATTCGCCATGTCCCCTCCTCAGCATGCCCCCTTCTCAGAATGCGGCCCGCGGGCGGCGCGAAAAGGTGATGTCGCGCAGATGGATCCGGTTCATCCGGGGGCTTTCGAAGATCAGATCTACCCAGGCCCTTTCCAGCCGCTTTTCGTTCATGCTGGTATAGGCCAGGTCGAAGTCGATTTCCGATTTTCCGTAGGTGAACTGCAGCTCGCGCACGAGCTGCTCGCTGTTGGGGCCGTGGCGGATGTTCAGCCGCGCGAAGATCTCGAGCGGCTGTTCCATCTCGGCGACGAGGCCCATGCGCAGCAGGTGGCGGCGGGTGAGTCCCTGCAGGGCCTGCCCCGGAAGGTCGAGAACCAGCGAAAGAAAGCTGCCTTCAAATCCGAACACGTCGAGGACAAGCCCGAATGGCGCCAGATCGTCGGTGCGGGTGTTGCGCAGCTGGCGCAGGCTCAGCTCGGCGAGGGGGCAGTCGTGGAAAACGCGCAGCGAGTCGCCGATCCCCTCGCGGAGGCGGATCGCGGCGATGCCCGGAGGGCGGAGCGGGCCGCGCCAGGGCTGCGGGCGCCAGGTCCAGTCGGTATGCAGAGGTTTCTCGATCGTATCGGATCCGATCAGGGGCAGGGCCAGACGGCCGTCGGCTTCGTGGATCACCCGGTCGAGTCGCCGGCGCAGCTGCCCGGCCTGCCGCCGCAGGCGGCGCAGTTCGAACAGCGCGGCAGTGCGGACTTCCCGGCCGGCCCGTTCCCAGCGCCGCATGGCGCGCCGGTGCAGGATGCCATCCAGAAGATTCCGCACACGCCCTGCCATGTCAGCCCGAACCTCCGGAATTGTCCGACCGGCTCATCTTGAAGCAGACGGGTTTCCCGATTGCAAACATTGCGGGTTTCACGCCGGCGGGGGCCATGTCACGTTTTCTCCGCCGTGTTTCGCGCCGGCTCCGGGTTCGCCTTCCGGAGCTGGCGAACGAAGTCCAGCAGCAGGAGACGCGCTTCGGCGTCTTCCATCGGCCCCGTTTCGTAGCCGATGACGCTGAGAGTCACGATCCGCTCCCGCAGCGGGAACAGCGCCCGCCAGTATTCCCGGTGCAATCCGGCCTTCCTGCCGGCGCTGCTGTCGGACAGGTGGATCAGCAGGGCATCCTCCTGCCTGTCGGTGCCCAGGATCCGCACCGAGCTGGCCTGTCCGTTGCGTGCCAGCGCCGCGCGCCCCCGTTCCGAGCGGAAGAATTCCGGCAGCCTGTCCTGTGCACGTTCGAGGCTTGCCGCCGCCGGTTCCGAGACCGTTGCCGTCAGAATCGCCGGGCGGGCCGGGGCCGGAGCCGCGGGGTTTCCGGAAATGGCGGCACAGCTCCCAAGAAGAACGAATTCTCCCCGCGCGTCCCGGTGCAGGGAGCGCCGGTCGATGCAGAACCCCGCCGGGCCGGCGACCACCACCGCGCCTCCGGCCACCGTAACCTCTGCCGGAGGCACGCCGAACGGTCCGCTCCCCGTGCCGCAGCCGGCCAGGACCAGCACGAGGATGCCGCTCCGGAGGCGGCGGGCGCGTTCAGAGATCCATGTAGATATGGCGTTCCTTCCGGGCGCCGGGGTGCGTGACGGCACCATATTTCGTCGGCCCGACGAGCCGGGCGAATTTCCACAGCGCGCCACTGGTGTATATGTTTTCACGCGGTCCTGCCCATTCTGCCTTGCGGGCGGCCAGTTCCTCGTCGCTGAGCGCGACCGACAGCTCGCCCCTGATCGCGTCGATGGTAATCACGTCGCCATCGCGGAGCAATGCGATCGGCCCGCCATGTGCGGCCTCGGGCCCCACGTGACCGACGCAGAAGCCGCGCGTGGCGCCGGAAAACCGCCCGTCGGTGATCAGCGCGACCTTCCTGCCCATGCCCTGCCCGGACAGCGCCGCCGTGGTGGCCAGCATCTCGCGCATGCCGGGGCCGCCGGCGGGGCCCTCGTTTCGGATCACGATGACTTCGCCCTCCTCGTATGCGCGTGCCTTGACCGCTTCAAAGGCGTCCTCCTCGCATTCGAACACCCGGGCCGGACCCGTGAACACCTGATCTTCCGCCGCCATGCCTGCAACCTTCACGATCGCTCCGTCCGGGGCCAGGTTGCCCTTCAGCCCGACCACGCCGCCGGTGGCCGAGAGCGGCGTCTCGACCGGGTGGATCACCCTGCCGTCGGCTTCTCTCTGCACCATGTCCAGCTCTTCACCGATGCTGCGGCCGGTGACTGTCAGGCAGTCTTCGTGGATCAGCCCGGCCTTGCGCAGCTCCTTCATCACCACCGGCACGCCGCCGGCCTCGTAGAGATCCTTCGCCACATACTGTCCGCCGGGCTTGAGGTTCACGAAATAGGGCGTGTCGCGGAAGATCTCGCACACGTCGTCAAGGTCGAAGTCGATCCCGGCCTCATGGGCGATCGCGGGCAGGTGCAGCCCGGCATTGGTGGAGCCGCCGGTGCAGGCCACCACCCGGGCGGCGTTCTCCAGCGACTTGCGGGTCACGATGTCGCGCGGGCGGATGTTCCTTTCCAGAAGTTTCATCACCGCCACTCCGCTGGCTTCGGCATACTGGTCGCGGCTTTCGTAAGGTGCCGGCGCGCCGGAAGAGTTCGGCAGCGCCAGTCCGATCGCCTCGGATACGCAGGCCATGGTGTTGGCGGTGTACTGCCCGCCGCAGGCCCCGGCCGAGGGGCAGGCGACGCGTTCGAGTATCTCCAGCTCGGCCGCGCTCATGCTGCCTGCCTGATGTTTTCCGACGCCTTCGAACACGTCCTGTACGGTCACGTCCCTGCCGTCCAGACGCCCCGGCAGGATCGAGCCGCCGTAGATGAACACGCTTGGCACGTTCAGGCGCACCATCGCCATCATCATCCCCGGCAGGCTCTTGTCGCAGCCGGCCAGCCCGACCAGCGCATCGTAGCAATGGCCGCGCATGGTCAGCTCGACGGAATCCGCGATCGCCTCGCGGCTGGCCAGCGAAGCGCGCATCCCCTCGTGCCCCATGGCGATGCCGTCGGTGACGGTAATGGTGGTGAATTCACGCGGGGTGCCGGATGCGGCCTTGACCCCGAGCTTCACGGCCTGGGCCTGGCGGTCGAGCGCTATGTTGCAGGGCGCGGCCTCGTTCCAGCAGGTCGCCACCCCCACCAGCGGCTGGGCGATCTCCGCGTCGCTCAGCCCCATCGCATAAAGATAGGAGCGGTGCGGCGCCCGTTCGGGGCCCTCTGTCACATGGCGGCTGGGAAGGCGTGACTTGTCGATCCTGTTCTTCGGCGTATTCGGCATGGGGTTCCCCGTTTGTCGGATTTCGCCATTCGCAATAGAGCGGCTTCGGGTGATGCACAAGCCTTGGGCGCCTTGGACGGGGCGCATTGCTTCCGGCCGCCCCCGGCGTTATCCCTGTCCGAAAGACGGGAACCGGGAGATGACGAACGCGCGGTTCGATCGCTATGTCGCGCCGGCTCGCGCGCGACCGCAGCTCTGGCGGCTGGTCGGCGGGGTGGTCCTGATCGGGGCCGCCTATCTGCTGGGGGTCATGGCCGTCTTCGCCGGAGCCGGTTTCGCGCTCGGGCCCGAAAGGGCGCAGCGCCTCGCCGCATCGCTGGCCGCGCCCGACACGCCGGCGGCCGTCCTGCTGCTGCTGGCCACCTTTCCGGGGGCCGCTCTGGGGGCCTTTCTGGCTGTCCGCCTGCTGCACCGGCGTGCGCCGGCAACGCTGTTCGGCCCCGCGGCCGCGGTGCGGCGCGATTTCGCCGGCGCCGTCGCCATCACCCTGGCGCTGGCGGTGGCCTACCTGGCCGCTTGGGGGCTGGCCTTCGATCCGGTTCCCAACCGGCCTTTCGCCTCCTGGCTGGGCTGGCTGCCGCTGCTTCTGGTCGGGCTTCTGATCCAGACCGGAACCGAAGAACTGATCTTCCGCGGCTACCTGCAGCAGCAGCTGGCCGCGCGTTTCCGGGCGCCGCTGATCTGGATGGTGCTGCCCTCTCTGGGTTTCGCCGTGCTGCATTTCGACCCGTCGCAGCCCGCATTTGTCAATGCCTATGCGATTGCCGCCACCGCGCTGTTCGGCATCCTTGCCGCCGATCTGACACGGCGCACCGGCAATATCGGCGCCGCCTGGGGGCTGCACTTCGTCAACAACCTTCTGGCGGTGGGGATTCTGGCACTCGACGGTTCGATCACCGGGCTGGCGCTTCATGTCACCCCCTACGATCTTGCCGGGATCGCGGAACATCCGCTGCTGCTGCTGGCCGACATGCTGGCCACGCTTGTCGCCTGGGCGGTGCTGTGCCGCCTGCTCGGGCGCTGATTGCAATTCGGCGCCCGGAGGATTATCTCGGGGCCGACACCATGAAGGCCAGGGCCCGCGATGAACTGGATCTCCAACTACGTCCGCCCCAAGATCAACTCGCTGTTTTCGCGTCGCGAGACGCCGGACAACCTGTGGACCAAATGCCCCGAATGCGGCACCATGCTGTTCCATCGCGAGCTTGCGGAAAACCTCAGGGTCTGCACCAGCTGCGACCATCACATGCAGATCAGCCCGCGCGAGCGCTTCAAGGCATTGTTCGACGGAGGGATCTTCACCGAGATCGACGTGCCCGAGCCGGTGCAGGATCCGCTGGGTTTCCGCGATCAGAAGAAATACCCGGACCGGCTCAAGGCGGCGCAGAAGGCCACCGGAGAGAAGGAGGCGATGCTGGTGGCCGAAGGCGAGATCGGCCGCACCCCGGTCGTTGTCGCCGCGCAGGACTTTTCCTTCATGGGCGGTTCGATGGGCATGTATGTGGGCAATGCCGTGCTCGCGGCCGCCAGGCGCGCCATCGACCGCAAGCGCCCGCTGATCCTGTTTTCCGCCGCCGGCGGCGCGCGGATGCAGGAGGGCATCCTGTCGCTGATGCAGATGCCGCGCACCACGGTGGCGGTGCAGATGCTCAAGGAGGCGGGCCTGCCCTATATCGTGGTGCTGACCCATCCCACCACCGGTGGCGTTACAGCCTCCTACGCGATGCTCGGCGACATTCAGATCGCCGAACCCAACGCGCTGATCTGCTTTGCCGGGCCGCGGGTGATCCAGCAGACCATCGGGGAAAAGCTGCCCGAGGGCTTCCAGCGGGCCGAATACCTGCTTGATCACGGCATGCTCGACCGGGTGACGCACCGCAAGAACCTGCGCGACGAGCTGATCTCGATCACCCGGATGCTGCTGCGGGAAACCCCGCCGATCAAGGGCGATCTCGCGGCTCCCGCCCAGGCGCCGGCGGAAGCAGGCAAGTGAACCGCACGGCATCGGACGTCATCCTGGAAAGGATGATGTCGCTGCACCCCAAGATCATCGATCTGACGCTCGACCGGATGCGGCCCCTGCTCGAAAGGCTGGGCCATCCCGAACGCGCGCTGCCGCCGGTGATCCACATCGCCGGCACCAATGGCAAGGGCTCGACCCAGGCGATGATCCGCGCCGGCCTCGAAGCTGCGGGCAAGCGGGTGCATGCCTATACATCGCCGCATCTCGCCAGGTTTCACGAACGCATCCGTCTGGCCGGAGACCTGATCAGCGAGGATGATCTCGCTGCCACTCTCGATGAGGTTGCACAGGCAAACGGCGACACCCCGATCACCTATTTCGAGATCACCACCATCGCCGCGTTTCTGGCCTTTTCGCGCCACCCGGCCGACTGGCTGCTGCTCGAAGTCGGGCTTGGCGGACGCTTCGATGCCACCAACGTGGTCGAGACCCCCGCCCTGACCATCATCACACCGGTTTCCATCGACCATCAGCAATACCTGGGCGAAACGCTCGCGGAAATCGCCGGCGAAAAGGCCGGCATTCTCAAGCGCGGGGTGCCCTGCGTCACCGGCCCGCAACCCGAAGAGGCGATGGAGGCAATCGAAGCGCAGGCCGCCCGCCTGGGTGCGCCGCTTGTCGCGCATGGCCAGCACTGGCACGTCCGGGAAGAACGCGGCCGGCTGGTCTTTCAGGACGAAACCGGCCTGCTCGACCTGCCGTTGCCCAACCTGATCGGCGCGCATCAGGTGGACAATGCCGGTGCCGCGCTCGCGGCGCTGCGCCACCTGGGGTTCGGTGAGGACAGTTGCGAAGCCGCCATGACGGGTGCGCAATGGCCGGCCAGGTTGCAGCGACTGCGGCGAGGGCCGCTGGTGGAAGCTGCCGGGAACGGCGAACTCTGGCTTGACGGCGGGCACAATGCTGCGGCCGGAAAAGCGCTCGCCGAGGCGCTCACCCGCCTGCCGCCGCGCCCCTCGACCCATCTGATCTGCGGCATGCTCAGAACCAAGGACATATCCGGCTACCTGCGTCCGCTGCGCGCGGTGGCCGAGCGGCTGCATGCGGTATCGATCCCCGGAGAAAACGCCACCCTCCCCGCCGAAGAAACCCGCGCGGCGGCCGAGAGCGTCGGCTTCGATGCGCGGGTTGCAGCCGATGTCGGCGCGGCGGTCGCGCAGATCGCGCGCACCGACCCGAATCCCCGCATCCTGATCTGCGGCTCGCTCTATCTCGCCGGCCGCGTGCTGCGCGAAAACGGCTGAGCCTGCCGGGCTTCTGCCGTCAGGGAGCACGCTCGGGGGCGAATGCCTGCCGCGCGCGGGCAGAGGGGGCAAGACAGCCCCTTCCGACACCGCCCCGGCCGTGCGCGCTTTCAGAGGGTCGGGCGGCGTCGGGCACGGGCCGGGCTCAGGCGGTTGACGCTCCCCATTCAGCGGACTGCATCTCGCGCAGACGGCTGGCCGTGCGCTCGAATTCGAAGCTGCCGGACCCTTCGGCATACAGCCGCTCCGGCTCGGCCGCCGCGCTGACGACCAGCCGCACCTTCGCTTCGTAGAGCGCGTCGATCAGCGTCACGAATCGGCGCGCCTCGTTGTGGTTTTCGCGCCCCATCAGCGGCACGTCCTCCAGGATCAGGACCCGCACCGCCTCGGCCAGCGCCAGATAGTCCGCGGCCCCCAGTGGCTGGCCGCAAAGCTCCCGGAACGCGGCACGCGCAACACCGTTGTGAAACCGGCGCAAGGCAACCTCCCGGCCCTGCACATTCAGGACCAGCGGATGTTCCCGGCCGCCGGTCAACCCCTGCCACAGCCTGTCTATTGCCGCGCGCGCGCGCTGATCGGCCGGCGTGAAATACCTGTCGGCGCCCACCATCCTGCCCTGGCGGTAATCGGTCTTCGCGGCGAGCTCGTGCACCAGCATGCGCTCCTTCAGGAGCTCGATGAAGGGCAGGAACAGACCCCGGTTCAACCCGTCCTTGTAAAGGTCGTCCGGCGGCCGGTTGGAGGTGGTGACGATCAGCACCCCGGTTTCGAACAGCAGTTCGAACAGCCGGCCGACGACCATCGCATCCGTGATGTCGCTGATCTGCATCTCGTCGAAGGCCAGCACCCGGGCGCCTGTGGCCACGGCGTCGGCAACCGGGCGCAGGGCATCCGTGACACCCTGCCTGCGCGCCGCATTCATCCCGGCATGGATTTCCTGCATGAAGGCGTGAAAATGCACCCGCCGCGCCGGCACCTGAAGCGTGGCCACGAACAGGTCCATCAGCATCGACTTGCCGCGCCCCACCCCGCCCCAGAGATACAGGCCGCGCCTGTCGTGCCGCCGCCGCCCCCTGGCCAGCAGCCTGCGCAGCCCCCCGCGCCCGGCCGCCGCCCGGTGGGCCTGCGCGCGCAGCGAGTCCAGCAGCGGCAGCACCGCCTCCTGCGCCGGGTCGCGGGCGATCTCGCCGCGCGCCAGGAGCGCGTCATATGCCTGTTGCACCGTTTCCGTCATCGCCCCCGGATAATCCGCTCCGGGCGGCAAGAAAAGATGAATGCTGTCTCCTGCGGCGGTGCTCAGGCGATCGCGGTGCGCGACTGCCGGGCGAGTTCTCCGGTCACCCACTGCATCATCGCGCGCCAGGCGATCCACAGGATCAGCGGGGTGCCGATGATCAGCCCGGCGATGATCCCGACCCGTGCGCTCGCGCCGTATCCCTTGGCCAGGGCCAGAACCTGCACGTTCAGGAATGCCGCCACCGGGAAGGTGAACGATGCCCAGACCGGCGAATAGCCGCCCCGGACCATCCAGGGAACCAGCAGGATCAGGAACGCCGCCACGACATTCCCGAGCCAGTAGAACAGGGTGAAGAACCCTTCCCACCCCAGCGTTCCGTAGCCCAGGGCGAACAGGCAGAGCGGGGCCAGGAAGATCGCGACCGATGCCCGCAGCGGGGGCGGCGGCGGGTCGTGTCTCCAGGTCAGGAGGATTCCGACCGTGATGATGACCCAGGCCATCAGCGCCGCATTGATCAGGAGGATGCTTTCGGTCACATGGCCGAGCGGAATGCCGGCGATCGGCCCGACCACGGGACCGACGAAGGTCAGATACTGGAATGTCGAGAAATGCCGCCTTTCCGGCGGATCGCGCCAGATCGCCCAGAGCACGACGGCCGAAGCGAAGATCGACATCATCACCCCGCTCCACCAGACCACCGGCACCTGAAGGCCCAGAGGCAGCAGCGCCGCGGCCAGAAGCATCATGCACATGGCTGCCGAGGCCATGCCGGCCCGGGCGGGGGGCGTGCGCATGTCCTCCATCACGACTTCGGGGCGCAGGGCGACCTTGATGAGGTAGAACAGGAGAAACCACAGGAAATACCCGGTTGACAGTGCGAGCAGGAGATTGCCGACATCCTGCGGGATCGCCGGCATCACGTCGGCCGCGTTGCGCCAGCCCAGGCCCAGGGCCATGAACCCGAGTGCAACCGGAAATATCGCGGGCGATGTCTGTCGCCAGAGCGGGGTTTCCAAGAGCATTTCCGTCCTCCCGTCGGTTGGTGGCCGTTCCGGCCGCCGGTGCCGCCGGCATATTCCGGGGCGCCGGTTCGGCCCTTCCGTTCGTCACGGGCAATTCTGCACCGAGCGGACAGGCGGATTTCAAGAAGAATTTCAAGAAAAAATGCGCCGGCCGGGCGAAAAACGCCGCGACCCCGGCCCTGCGCATCCCGTTTCGGCCGGGTTTCCCGTCTGGCGGTGGAGGTCGTCGCGCTCAAGGTGGCGCGCGCCGGCGGCGGGGGGGCGTCTGCGCGGTGGAGGTCGTTCACGAGAGCGGGCGGGTCATCCCGGTCGGCGGGCCTGCCACAGCAAGGCGCCGTCCTCGCGGCGGCGGCGCTCCACCCTGCCCAGGCGATGGAGGTGATTGACATGCGCCCTGGCCTCGACAAGGGCCAGCCCGTATTCGGCAGCCCCGATCTCGCGTCGGAAGAGCGCGCCGAAGCATTCGGCTGCCGTGCGTGCCGTCCGGAGATGTTCCAGCAGCCGTTCGAGGGCGCCGTGGTGGTTGTCGATCAGCTGGCGCAGCCGCAGCGGCAGGCCGGCAAACGGCAGCCTGTGCCCCGGCAGCACGAGCTGGTCGTCGCGGGCGTGGGTCTGCAGCCGGGTGCAGGACTCCAGCCATTCCGCCAGAGGGTCCGCTTCGGGTTCGGTGGCATAGACCCCGATATTGGGGGAAATCGTCGCCAGGAACTGATCGCCGCCGATCACCAGCCCGTCATCTTCCGACCACAGGGTGGCATGCTCCGGCGCATGGCCGTTTCCGATTCGCACCCGCCAGCGGCGGCCGCCGATTTCGATCCGGTCGCCCTCGGCGATCCGGCGGAATCCCAGCGGCAGCGGCGCCACCACATCGGCAAAGTTGAAAGGGCGTTCGCGGGCCCGGCGGGCGAGTTCTTCCGGTGCCATGCCGGAATCGCGCCAGAAGGCGAGCATCTCGGCGGTCGGGCGTTCCTGCCGGTCAAGCGTCAGCATGCGGGCGAACAGCCAGGCGGTGCGGGTGGTGACGAGCTCGGCCCCGTGCTCGGCCTGGAACCAGCCGGCCAGGCCGATGTGGTCGGGGTGGTGATGGGTCGCCAGCACCCGGCGCACCGGCCGGCCGGCCAGCGGCCCGGCCAGCGCCGCCTGCCAGATGTCGCGTCCCTTGCGGCTGTCCAGCCCGGTATCGACAACGGTCCAGCCGTCGCCGTCGTCCAGCGCGTAGACATTGACGTGATCCAGCGCCATCGGCAGCGGCAGGCGCAGCCAGAGAACGCCTTCGGCAAGTTCCACTGCCGCGCCGGCGGCGGGCGGCTCCTCTGCCGGGTAGCGCAGGGGTGCGTGGCGGGGGGTCATCCGGGGGCCAGGTCGTCGGCGCTCAGCGCATAGAGGCCACCCGCGCCCTGCCGGACCTGGGCCAGAAGGGCGGCATGTTCGGGCAGCAGGCGGGAGATGTAGAAGCTGGCCAGCCGTTCCCGCGGGCCGCCCCTGTCGGCAAGCGCGGCCTTGAGGTGGAAATGCCCCCCGAGGATCCGGGCATGGGCCCGCAGGAAGGGCACAGCACCGGCGAAACGGTCGTTCAGCCCGTCCCGGGCGAGCATCCATTCGGTGGCCTCGCGCAGGGTTTCGGCGGCCTCCCATACTCGGGACGCCATCTCCGGCAGGCAGGCGCGGGCGCTTTCGGCGGTCGCCTGTATCTCGTCCAGCAGCCGGCAGGCGGCATCGCCGCCGTCCGCCAGCTTGCGCCCCGCGAGATCCATCGCCTGGATGCCGTTGGTGCCCTCGTAGATTGCGGTTACCCGCACGTCGCGCGCATATTGCGCGGCGCCGGTCTCCTCAATGTAGCCCATGCCGCCGTGCACCTGCACGCCCAGATGTGCCACTTCGCAGCCGATATCGGTGCCGAAGGCCTTGGCAATCGGGGTCAGGAAGGCGGCGCGCGCCGCCCAGCTGTCACTGCTCGTGGCCCGGGACATGTCGGTGGCAACCGCACAGGCCAGGGCGATGGAACGCGCGGCGAAGATCTCGGCCTTCATGGTGGCCAGCATCCTGCGCACATCGGCATGATCGAAGATCGTTCCCGGTCCGCCCGCGACCGGCACCCGCCCCTGCCGGCGTTCCAGTGCATATGCCAGCGCCTGCTGGAAGGCAGCCTCGGCCTGGCCGATTCCCTGCACGCCCACTCCGAGGCGGGCGTTGTTCATCATCGTGAACATCGCCTTCAGCCCGGCGTTCGGCGCGCCGATCATCCAGCCGGTGGCGCGCTCGTATTCCATCACCGCGGTGGGCGATCCATGCAGCCCCATCTTGTGCTCCAGGCTGACCACCCTCAGGCTGTTGAGCCGGCCGGGTCTGCCCTCGGCATCGGGGATCAGCTTGGGCACCATGAACAGGCTGATCCCCCTGCTGCCCGCCGGCGCATCGGGCAGGCGGGCGAGCACCAGATGGCAGGTGTTGGCGGTGAAATCGTTGTCGGCCCAGCTGATGAAGATCTTCTGCCCCGAAATCGCGTGGGTGCCGTCGCCGTTGGGCTCTGCCTTCGTGCGCAGCGCCCCCAGATCGGAGCCTGCCTGCGGCTCCGTCAGGTTCATGGTGCCGTTCCATTCGCCGCTGATCAGTTTCGGCAGGTAGAGCGCCTTGATCTCGTCGCTCGCGTGATGCTCCAGCGCCTCGATCTGGCCCTGGGTCATCAGCGGGTTCAGCTGCAGCGCGAGGCAGGCCGAGGACATCATGTCATTGACGGCGGTGGCCAGAGTCTGCGGCAGGCCCATGCCGCCGGCCTCGGGGCTGGCGGCCATGCCGATCCAGCCGCCCTCGGCGATGGCGCGATAGCCTTCGGCAAACCCCTCGGGGGTGCGGACGGCGCCGTTTTCCAGCACGGCTCCCTGCTCGTCGCCGACCCGCTGCAGCGGTGCGAGCACCTCTTCCGACAGCCGGCCGGCCTCGTTCAGTATGGCGGCGACCAGCTCTTCTCCGACTTCGGAAAAGAGTTCGGTGCGGGAGAGCTGCTCCAGCTCCACCACATGTGCCAGCAGAAAGCGGAATTCCTTCAGCGGTGCGCGATAGCCCATGTCCTTCCTCCGCCGGTTCCCCCGGCCTCCCTTGGCATCCATGCCCGGGCCGGATAAGCAGATGCTCCGGTCCGCGCAAGCGTAACCAACGGTGCGCCCGCGGCAACAGGAACGCGACGTCACGCCGGGGCGTCGGGGAGATGTCAGGCGGGGTGACGGCACGTGAAACGGGGCGGGACGGCAACCGAAAGGCTGGCGGCGGACGAGCCCGGCATCGCCCGGGCAGCGGCACTGCTGCGCGCCGGAAGGCTGGTCGCCTTTCCGACCGAAACCGTCTATGGCCTGGGCGCGGATGCTCGCGACCAGACGGCGGTTCGGGGGATCTTCGCGGCCAAGAACCGCCCCGCCTTCAACCCGCTGATCGTGCATGTGGGCACGCTTGAGGAGGCCGCAGCCCTGGCGCGGTTCCCACCCGGAGCGCTGCGGCTGGCCCGGGCCTTCTGGCCCGGACCGCTGACGCTGGTGCTGCCGCGCGCGGCGGGCAGTGCGCTTGCCCCCGCCGTGACCGCCGGTCTGCCGAGCGTCGCCCTGAGGGTGCCGGAACATCCGCTGGCCCGTCGGTTGCTGAAGCGCTTTTCCGGCCCGCTCGCCGCCCCCTCGGCCAATCCTTCGGGGCGGATCAGCCCGACGCGGGCCGAACATGTCCTTGCGGGGCTGGGCGGGAGGATCGCGGCGGTGCTCGACGGCGGTCCCTGCGCGGTCGGGATAGAAAGCACGATCATCGGGTTCGATCCGGTCCCCGCTCTGCTGCGCCCCGGCGGCCTTCCGGCGGAAGCGGTCGAACGGTGCCTCGGCCGGACGCTCGCCGCCGTCCCCAAGGATCATGCCGGCACGCCCACGGCGCCCGGACAGCTGGCATCGCATTATGCCCCCGGCGCGGCGCTGCGGTTGAACGCGACCGATCGCCGCCCCGGCGAGCTTCTGCTCGGCTTCGGTGCGATGGAATGCGATCTCAACCTGTCTCCCGGGGGTGACCTGGCCGAGGCCGCCGCCCGGCTGTTCGATGCGCTGCGCCGGCTGGACGAGCAGGCCGGCGGGCGGGGCGGGAGGATAGCCGTCGCCCCGATCCCCGACCGCGGGCTGGGACGAGGAATCAACGACCGGCTGCGGCGGGCCGCCGCGCCCCGGCGCTGACGATCGCCCGACGGTCGGTGCCGGGCCTGCCTGCCAGCGCCTTCGCACCATGTGCACTCCATGTGCACCCTGCCGTGTGCGTTCCGGTTCCCGTTGCGCCCTTGCCGCCGGTGGCTGGCGGTCAGGTCCTGTGGATGCCGCCGAGCGTCAGGTCGGCGACCAGCCTGCAGTAGCTTTCCCGCTCCTGCGCGTTCGCACGGGCGTTCCACATGTAGAACCAGTTGAGCATTCCGAAGACCGACATGGTGACCGCGCGCAGCTTCGCTCCGTCATGGAAGAACCTGTCCGGTGCCAGCCGGCACAGGATGTCGGACATGTGCCGCACCATGTCGCGCTGGTAGTCGCGCAGGATGTTCTGCTGGGCGGGCGGAAGGGCCCCGAGCCCGCTGGCCTGCACCCGGTGTTCGTCATCCGCGCCCTCGTAGGCCAGGAGGATCTCGCAGAGGGTTTCCCGGAACTGCTCTTCCGGGCTGCGGCCTTCCGGGCGGATGGCGCAGATCCGGTCGCGCAGGCTGCACAGATGGCTGTCGAGGATGTCGAACAGCAGCGCGTTCTTGCTGGCGTAGTAGTGGTATATGTTCGCCTTCGAGATGCCGCAGGCGGCGGCGACCTGGTTCATCGAGGCCCGGTCCACCCCGTCACGGGCGAAGACCCGGGCCGCCGTCTTGAGGATCTGCCGGCGCTTTTCGTCGTGGTCCCGGGCGATGGTGCGGGCCATGTCAGCCCCTGTTCCGGTTGTCGATCACCCGCACCGCCTTGCCCTGCGAGCGCGGCACGCTGCCCGGCACGCCGACGATCACCTCGACGCTGACCCCGACGGTATCCTTGACCTTCTTCGCCAGCGTCCGGCGGGCGGCCTCGCGTGCGGATTCCTCGGCCCGGGCCGGCACCGCCTCGACCATCACGCACATGGCATCCATCCGCCCGCGCTTGTGCAGCTCGATCTGGAAATGCGGCGCCAGGCCGGGGGTGGCGAGCAGGAGTTCCTCGATCTGGGTCGGAAAGACGTTGACCCCGCGCAGGATGATCATGTCGTCGCTGCGCCCGGTGATCTTCTCCATCCTCCGCATCGGCCGCGCGGTGCCGGGCAGCAGCCGCGTGAGGTCGCGCGTGCGGTAGCGGATCATCGGCAGCCCTTCCTTGGTGAGCGTGGTGAATACCAGCTCGCCGAGTTCTCCGTCGGGCAGGGTTTCCCCCGTTTCGGGGTCGATTATCTCGGGGAAGAAATGATCTTCCCAGACATGCAGGCCGTCCTTCGTCTCGATGCATTCATTGGCCACGCCCGGCCCCATGATCTCGGACAGGCCGTAGATGTCCACCGCGTGCATGTCGAAGGCCTGCTCGACTTCCGCGCGCATGGCGTTGGTCCAGGGCTCGGCGCCGAAGATTCCCACCCGGAGCGGGCTTTCGCGCGGGTCCAGCCCCTGTTTCTGGTATTCCTCCAGGATGTTCAGCATGTAGGAGGGCGTCACCATGATCGTGCTCGGGCGGAAATCTTCGATCAGCGTGACCTGGCGGGGAGTCATCCCGCCCGAGACCGGCACCACCGTGCAGCCGAGCCGTTCCGCCCCGTAATGCGCCCCCAGGCCGCCGGTGAACAGCCCGTAGCCGTAGGCGACATGAACCACATCGCCGGGGCGCGTGCCCGAAGCGCGCAGCGAGCGGGCCATGAGATCGGCCCAGGTATCGAGATCCTTGCGGGTGTAGCCCACGACGGTAGGCTTGCCGGTGGTTCCGGAGGAGGCGTGCAGCCGCAGGATCCGTTCACGCGGGACGGCGAACATCCCGAAAGGGTAGCTGTCGCGCAGGTCGGCCTTGGTGGTGAAGGGAAAGAGGGAAAGGTCGGACAGCTGCTTCAGGTCGTCCGGGTGCACTCCGCGCGAATCGAAGCGCTGCCGGTAGAGCGGCACGTTCTCGTAGGCATGGCGCAGCGACCAGCGCAGCCGTTCCAGCTGCAGGGCGCGGATCTCGTCCACCGAGGCGGTTTCGATCGGTTCGAGCTCTTCCGGTTTCGGGGCAAGGTCCTTCATTCTGGCCTCCGATGGTCATCTTCGTCGAAGAGGGTGCCGCCGATGGCACGTGAATGGCCGCGAAAGCGGGCGATGTCCGCCCCTTCCGGGGTGGCGACGCCGACATCGTAAATGCCGTTTCTCCCCGAGACGGAGACTTCCTCGGCCGTTGCGATCAGCATGTCGCCGACCCGGGCCGGCGCGATATAGGTGATCTGGTTGAACTGGGCGACCGTCACCCGGTTGCGGCTGTTGCAGGCGAAGGCAAAGGCGCTGTCCGCCAGGGAAAAGATGATTCCGCCGTGGCAGATCCCGTGGCCGTTGGCGTGCTGAGGGCGGACCTGCAGGCGCAGCGTCGCACAGCCCTCTCCGACCGAGACCAGCTCCATCCCCAGCCATTGCGAGGCGGAATCTCCGGCCCACATGACATCGGCGGCTTTGCGGGCTCTTTCGGCGGGGGTCATCGGGGCTCCCTGGATGCATTTCCGGTACAGTCTTGTATAAACCGTCCGGTAGGTCAATAAATCCTCGTGAAGTCCTCGTGACGAAATCGCGTGACGAAATCCACGATGCGGAGAAAGCGCGGGACATGGCAGCGGATACCCCCACTTCCTCTCCGGTGCGTGTCGGCCGGAATGGCGACATCGCCTGGGTGACGATCGACAACCCCCCCGTCAACGCCACATCGACCGCGGTGCGCCGGGGCCTGATGCAGGCGGTTGCCGATGTGCAGGGGGCGCGGGTCGCGGTGCTGCGCTGCGCCGGGCGGACATTCGTGGCCGGCGGCGACATGAGCGAATTCGACCGCCCGCCGGAACAGCCGCTGCTGCCGGATGTGGTGCAGGCGATCGAGGACAGCGAAACCCCGTTTCTGGCGCTGATGCACGGCAATGTCCTGGGGGGCGGGTTGGAAATCGCCCTTGCCTGCGCCTGGCGGATCGCCGCGCGCGGCACCCGTTTCGGGCTGCCGGAAGTGAATGTCGGCCTGGTTCCCGGAGCCGGGGGCTCGCAGCGTCTGCCCCGCCTTGTCGGGATGGAAACGGCGGTGGAAATGGCCTGTCACGGCAGGGTGCTGGATGCGGAGGAGCTTGCCGAAAGGGGTGGGCTGGACATGGTTTTCGACGACCCGCCGGAAGCGGCGGCCCGCCGGTTCGTGGCCCGGCTGCCGGAGCGGCCGGTGCCGGCAAGCCGACGCGCCCCGCCCGGCACCGGGCCCGATTACTTCGCCCGGCTCCGGGCCGAGCTGGGCCGGAAGGCCCGGGGCCGGAAGGCGCCCCTGCACAACCTGCAGGCGCTCGAATGGTCTCTCCTGCCGTTCGAGCGGGGCCAGCCGAAGGAGCGCGCCCTGCACCTGGAGTTGCGCGACTCGGCGGAAAGCCGGGCGCTGCGCCACATCTTCTTTGCCGAACGTGCGGCGCTGCGCCCGGAGGAGATCGCCGGTGTCGAGCGGCGCGAGATCGCGCATGTGGCGGTCGTGGGCGGGGGGCTCATGGGCTCCGGGATCGCGGGGGCGTGCCTGCTGGCCGGCCTGGAGGTCAGCCTTCTGGAAACCGGTGCGGAAACGGCTGCGGCGGCCCGGGACAGGGTGATCGCCATTCTCGATGGTGCGCTCCGGCGCGGCAAGACCGCCCCGGCAGAACGCGCGGCGCAGGAGGCGCGGCTGCGCGTCGTGACCGACCACGAGGCGCTGGGCGGGGCCGATCTGGCGGTCGAGGCCGTGTTCGAGGATCTCGAGGTGAAACGCGCGCTGTTCCGCCGCCTGGCCCCGGTGCTCGGGCCGGAGGCGATTCTGGCGACCAATACCTCCTACCTGGATCCGCGACGGATCTTCGAGGGAATCGAGGCGCAGGAGCGCTGCCTCGGGCTGCATTTCTTCAGCCCGGCCCATGTCATGCGCCTGGTCGAGGTGATCCGCACCCCGCAGACGGGCCGCCGGGCGCTGGCCACGGCCTTCGGTCTTGTCCGCAGGCTCGGCAAGATCGGCGTCCTGGCCGGGATCTGCGACGGGTTCATCGGCAACAGGATGCTGTCGGCCTACCGGCGGCAGGCCGACTATCTGCTGGCCGACGGGGCCATGCCGCACGAGATAGATGCCGCGATGCGCGGCTTCGGCATGCCGATGGGCCCCTACGAGCTGCAGGATCTGACCGGCTTGCAGATCGCCTGGGCGAACCGCCGGCGCCAGGCGCCGCACCGGCCGGCCGAAGAACGCTACGTGCCGATTGCCGACCGGCTGTGCGAGGCGGGGCGGCTGGGGCAGCGCAGCGGGCGCGGCTGGTATCGCTACGAGGCAGACGCGCGCACGCCGCAGCGCGACCCCGAGGTCGAGCAGCTGATCATCCGCTATCGCGCCGAGGCCGGGATCCGCCCCCGGGAATTTTCCGCCGAGGAGATCGCTTCCCGCATGGTTGCCGTCCTTGTCAACGAAGGGGCGCTGATCGTCGAGGAGGGAGTCGCCCGCACACCGGACGATGTAGATGTGGTGAAGGTGCACGGTTACGGCTTTCCGCGCTGGCGGGGCGGGCCGATGCATCATGCCGGGGCGGTCGGGAGAGATGTCGTTGCCGGGGTCATGGCGGATGTCGTCCGCCAGAGCCCCGGTTCCTGGAAACTGTCGCGCCTGCTGGCACCGCCGGCCGGCGCCGGCGCATGACGCAGACGGAGGCTGCGATGGCGGTCAGGAAGGTCCACAGTCTTGCCTGCGGCGCGTGGGTGGCACCGGGAAAGGACGCCCGCCCGGTCTTCAGCGCGGTTACCGGCCGGCAGGTCGCACTTGTCGGCGGCGGCGCTGCGGATGTCGGCGCGATGCTCGAATTCGCCCGGACCCGCGGCGGGCCGGCCCTGCGCGCGATGACGTTTCACGACCGGGCGCGCATGCTGAAGGCGCTGGCGCAGCACCTGTCCGAGCACAAGCGGCCGCTGTACGAGCTGGCCCATGATACGGGCGCCACCCCGGCCGACAGCCGGATCGACATCGACGGCGGGATCGGCACGCTGTTCGTGATCGCATCGAAGGGACGGCGGGAAATGCCGGATGGCCGGGTCTTCGTGGACGGGCAGCCCGAACAGTTGAGTCGGGGCGGCAGCTTCATGGGGCTCCATGTCTGCACGCCGCTGCAGGGGGTGGCGGTTCACATCAACGCGTTCAACTTTCCGGTCTGGGGGATGCTGGAAAAGCTTGCTCCGACCCTGCTGGCCGGGGTTCCGGCAATCGTGAAACCGGCCACGGCCAGCTGCTATGTGACCGAGGCCTGCGTGCGCCTGATCGCGGAAAGCGGCATCCTGCCCGAAGGTGCGCTGCAGATGATCGCCGGCGGCACCGGCGACCTTCTGGACCGGCTGGGCGGGCAGGATGTGGTCAGCTTCACCGGCTCGCGCGAGACCGCGCTCCGGTTGCGCGCCACCCCGAACATCCTTGCCGGATCGGTTCGCTTCATTGCCGAGCAGGACAGCCTGAATGCCTCGATACTGGGGCCGGACGTGGCCCCCGGAAGCACCGAGTTCGGGCTGTTCGTCAGCGAGGTCAGGCGCGAGATGACGGTGAAGGCGGGGCAGAAATGCACCGCCATCCGCCGGGTGATCCTGCCGGAGCCCCATGTGGATGCCTTCATCGCCGATCTGACGGCACAGCTGGAGCGGGTGCGGGTGGGCAATCCGCGGGCGGAGGGCGTGGACATGGGGGCGCTGATCTCGGTGGCACAGAAGGCGGATGTGCTGGAGGCGGTGCGGACCCTGAGCCGGGAGGTCGAGCCCGTCTTCGGCAACCCCGACGACTTTCCGGTGGTGGAGGCAGACCGGGAAAAGGGGGCCTTCCTGCCGCCGATGCTGTTTTTCTGCGCCGATCCGGACCGGGCGCGGCGGGTGCATGATACCGAGGCCTTCGGGCCGGTTTCGACGGTCATGGGCTATCGCGACCTGGAGCACGCGGTGGAACTCGCCAACCGGGGCGAGGGGTCTCTGGTGGCTTCGGTCGTCACCGCATCGGGCAGGGTCGCCCGCGAAGTGACCCTGCGCGCCGGAGCCTATCACGGACGGCTGTATTTCAACAATGCCCGTTCGATGGCCGAGGCGACAGGCCACGGCGCGCCCCTGCCGCACATGGTGCATGGCGGCCCCGGCCGCGCCGGCGGCGGCGAGGAACTGGGCGGCATCCGGGGTGTGCTGCATTACATGCAGCGCACCGCCCTGCAGGGCAGCCCCGACATCCTGAGCGCGATCAGCGACAGCTGGTTGCCCGGCGCCGGGCAGCCGGCACCGCCGGCGCATCCCTTCCGCCTGCGGTTCGACGCTCTCCGCATCGGCCAGACACTGCATACGGAAAGCCGCCGGATCGCTCTGGAGGACATCGAGCATTTCGCCCGGTTCACCGGCGATCTTTTCTATGCACACATGGACGAGGATGCCGCCGCCGCCAACCCGTTCTTTCCCGGCCGGGTGGCGCATGGCTATCTTCTCCTGTCCTTTGCCGCCGGGCTGTTCGTCGATCCGGCGCCGGGGCCGGTTCTGGCGAATACCGGGCTTGACGGCCTGCGCTTCCTGAAGCCCGTCGTGCCGGGAGACAGCATCCGGGCGAGCCTGACCGTCAAGCGCAAGACCCGTCGCAACGACGATTACGGAGAAGTGCGCTGGCATGTGACCCTGAAGAACCAGGATGACGAGACGGTTGCCGAATACGAACTGCTCACCATGGTGGCATCCTGAACGGGCAGGCCGGTTCTGGCGCCCGACCGGGATTGGCGCTATTGCGGGGACATGTCGGGAGAAGGGAACAACCGGGCAGATCGCGTGATCGGTCTGCTGGCCGGGCTGGGGCCGCTTCGGGTCTGGTCGGTGGTGATCACGATTTTCGGCGATCACGCGCGCTGTGCGGAAGACGAGATCCCGGCCCGGCAGCTGCGTCGGCTCGTGGCGCGGCTGGGAATTCGTGACGATGCGCTGCGGGTCGCCCTGCACCGGCTGAAGAACGACGGCTGGATCATTGCCCGGAGGTCCGGGAGGACCAGCTCCTACCGGCTGACGGCGCGCGCCTTCGCCGAATGCGCCGCCGCCCGGCCGCGGATCTATGCCGCCGCGGCAGGGGCGGGGTGCGATCCGGTGGTGATCGTGGCGCCGCCGGGAAAGGGGGCATGGCCCCGGGGTGATGACGACAGGGATTCCCCCGGCGCGCTGCGCCGGCTCGCGCCGCGGATCCATGTCGGCTGCCGGGGAGCGGTGCCTCCGGAGGACTGCCTCGTTGCGCCCCTGACGGGAGAGCCGCTGCCCCTGTGGTTCCGGCAGCGGATGGCGCCGCGGGAGCTTGTGGAGGGCTACGCACGCCTGGAGGCCGCGCTGCGGGAAGTTGTGGGCCTGCTCGGTTCTGCGGCCGGGGGGCTGCCGGCCGACGGGCGCAATGCGCTGCGCGTGCTGACGATACACCGCTGGCGACAGCTTCTTCTGCGCCACCCGGACTTGCCCGAGAGCTTCTTTCCGCCGGGCTGGCAGGGGGAGAGCTGCCGGCGGCACGTGCGGGAGATCCTGCGCGCGCTGCCGGCGCTGGAATTCGACGATCCGGCGCCGGCTTGAACCGCCCGGGCAATTGCGGCACTACGGAAGCAGGCTGTTACGGGGTCATCGCGTGAGCAGAAAAACCGCCAGGTCCGCCCGGCGCCCCCTGACGCTGCGGGACGTGTCCGAGGCTTCCGGTGTCAGCGAGATGACCGTCTCGCGGGTGCTGCGCAACCGGGGGGACGTTTCGGCGGCCACCCGGGCGCGGGTGCTGGAAGCGGCGCGCGCCCTGGGCTATGTACCGAACAAGATTGCCGGTGCGCTGGCCTCGCAGCGGGTCAATCTCGTTGCGGTGGTGATCCCCTCGTTGTCGAACATGGTCTTCCCGGAGGTGCTCGGCGGGATCACCCGCATCCTTGACGAGACCGGGCTGCAGCCGGTTGTAGGGGTTACCCATTACAGCCCCGAGCGCGAGGAGAAGGTGCTTTACGAAATGCTGTCCTGGCGTCCCTCGGGGGTGATCGTCGCCGGGCTGGAACACAGCGAGGCCAGCCGGGCGATGCTGCGCGCCGCCGGGGTCCCGGTCGTCGAGATCATGGATACGGACGGCGAGGCGATCGATGCCGCCGTGGGCATTTCCCACCGCCGGGCCGGGCGCGAGATGGCGCAGGAGATCCTGGCCGCCGGCTACCGGAAGATCGGCTTTCTCGGCACCAAGATGCCTCTGGATCATCGGGCCCGGAAGCGTTTCGAGGGGTTCACCGAGGTTCTGGCCAGGGCGGGGGTGGAGATTGCGGCGCGGGAGTTCTATTCTGGCGGTTCGGCGCTCGCGAAGGGGCGCGAGATGACCGCCGCCATCCTCGCGCGCCGGCCGGATCTCGACTTCATCTACTATTCGAACGACCTGATCGGCGCCGGCGGGCTGCTCTACTGCCTGGAGCAGGGCTTCGACATTCCCGGTCGGATCGGCCTGGCAGGCTTCAACGGAGTCGAGCTGCTGCAGGGCCTGCCTCGCCGGCTGGCCACGATGGATGCCTGCCGGCAGGAGATCGGGGAAAGGGCGGCCGCGATCATCGCCGCTCGTATCGCCGGCCGGGGGGCGCCCGACGGGCCGGTGGTGACGCTGACCCCGCGGCTGGATCCGGGAGACACCCTGCGCCGCGACACGGGCGCCGGCCCCGGCGGCTGACGCAACGACTCCCTTGACCCGGCCCGCCGGGTGCAAAAGAAAGTCCGGGTCGGAAACCCAGGTGAACAGGCAGGCAGATGACGGCAGACACCGCCCCAGGCGCAGCACCCCCGGAGCCGATCGCCGACCTGTTCATCATCGGCGGCGGGGTGAACGGCTGCGGCATCGCCCGCGATGCCGCCGGGCGGGGCATGTCGGTTGTCCTTGCCGAGCAGGGCGATCTTGCACAGGGCACTTCCTCTGCCGCGACCAAGCTGTTCCACGGCGGGCTGCGCTATCTCGAATACTACGAGTTCCGCCTGGTGCGCGAAGCCCTGATCGAACGCGAGACCCTGCTGCGGGCGATGCCGCATATCAGCTGGCCGCTGCGCTTCGTCCTGCCGCACCACAAGGGGCTGCGCCCGCGCTGGCTGATCCGGCTGGGGCTGTTCATCTATGACCACCTCGGTGGGCGGAAGATCCTGCCGCCGACCCGCACCCTGGATCTGCGCCGCCACCCCGCCGGGGCGCCGCTGAAGCCCGAATTCGTGACCGGGTTCGAATATTCCGACTGCTGGGTGCAGGATGCCCGGCTGGTCGTCCTGAACGCCCGCGATGCCGCCGAGCGCGGTGCCAGGATACTGACCCGCCACCGGGTGAGCCGGGCCGAGCGGCAGGGCGGGCACTGGGTGATTTCCGTCGATGACCTGACGCGGGGCGGCACCCGGCATTTCCGCGCCCGATGCCTCGTCAATGCCGCAGGCCCCTGGGTCGGCGAGGTGATCGCCCGGATAGAGGGCGCCGACACGCGCGAGCGGGTCCGCCTGGTGCGCGGCAGCCATATCGTCACCCGGCGGCTGTTCGCACACGACCAGCCCTACATCCTCCAGGGCGATGACGGGCGGGTCGTCTTCGCAATCCCGTATGAGGAGGATTTCACCCTGATCGGCACCACCGATGTCGATCACGAGGCCCCGCCGCAAGAGGCCCGCTGCACGGATGCCGAGCGGGACTACCTGTGCACCTTCGTCTCCGGATACTTCCGCCGGCCGGTGCGCCGGGAAGACATCCTGTGGGACTTTTCCGGCGTGCGCCCGCTGTATGACGACGGCGCCTCCTCGGCGACCGAGGCCACCCGCGACTACGTGCTCTCGCTCGACGGTTCGGCCGCGCCGCTGCTGAACGTCTTCGGCGGCAAGATCACCACCTACCGCCGGCTGGCCGAGGCGGCGCTGGACAGGATCGGCGAGGTCATGGTGCTGCCGGGGGGCAGGTGGACGGCTGGCGTGCCGCTGCCGGGGGGCGATTTCCCGGTTGACGGCGCGCCGGACCTGGAAGCTGCGCTTCGGGCCGACTACCCGTTTCTTTCGCCTCCCTGGGCCCGTCGGCTCGTGCGCTGTTACGGCACCGAAGCGCGTGCCATCCTCGGCCGGGCCCGCAGGGCGGAAGAGCTGGGCGTCGACTTCGGTGCAACGCTTACCGAAGCCGAGCTGCGCTGGCTCGTGGAGCGGGAATTCGCCGTTACCGCCGAAGACATCCTGTGGCGGCGCACCAAGCTGGGGCTGCGCATGGGTCCGGCCGGGCGCGCGGCCCTGCAGGAGTGGCTGGAAAGGCGGGGCGGAACGAAGGAGGAAATGCCATGACGCATCTGCTGGCCATCGACCAGGGCACGACATCCACCCGGGCCATAGTCTTCGATGAAAGCTTGCGCGTCACCGGCGTGGCCCAGCAGGAGTTTCCCCAGCATTTCCCGCGCTCGGGCTGGGTCGAGCATGACCCGGAAGACATCTGGCGCAGCACGCTTCAGACCTGCCGCGATGCGATCGGAAGCCTTCCGGGCGGGGCCGGCGATGTCGCGGCCATCGGCATCACAAATCAGCGCGAGACCACGCTTGTGTGGGATGCGCAGAGCGGCGAATGCATCTACCGGGCCATCGTCTGGCAGGACAGGCGCACCGCCGATACCTGCCGCGCGCTGAAGGAGCGCGGGCTGGAAGAGATGATCTCGGCGCGCACGGGCCTGTTGCTGGATCCGTATTTCTCGGCCACCAAGATCGGCTGGATCCTCGACAACGTGTCCGGTGCCCGCGAACGCGCCGAAGCCGGGCGGCTGCGCTTCGGCACCGTTGACAGCTACCTGATCTGGCGGCTGACCGGCGGGGCGGTGCATGCCACCGATGCCACCAATGCGGCGCGCAGCATGCTGTTCGACATCGGCCGCGGAATCTGGGATGCCGAGATCTGCGCGGAATTCGGCGTGCCGTTGTCCATGCTGCCCGAGGTGCGTGACTGTGCCGCCGATTACGGACACACCGATGCGGGGCTTTTCGGCCGTTCCATCCCGATCCTCGGAGTGGCGGGAGATCAGCAGGCTGCCGCCATGGGGCAGGCCTGTTTCGCGCCCGGGATGATGAAGTCCACCTACGGAACGGGCTGTTTCGCACTGCTCAATACCGGCACCGAACTGGTGCGCTCGCGCAACCGGCTGCTGACCACCATCGCCTGCCAGCTCGACGGGCGGCGCAGCTATGCGCTGGAAGGCTCGATCTTCATCGCCGGGGCGGTGGTGCAGTGGCTGCGCGACGGGCTCGGGATTCTCCGGGATGCCGCCGAAGCCGGGGCCCTGGCCGAGCGGGCCGACCGGGGGCAGCAGCTCTATCTGGTGCCCGCCTTTACCGGCCTCGGCGCGCCCTACTGGGATGCCGACGCGCGCGGTGCGATCTTCGGGCTGACCCGCGCCACCGGCCCGGCAGAGCTGGCCCGCGCGGCGCTGGAAAGCGTCGGCTACCAGACCCGCGACCTGCTGGAGGCCATGCGGGCCGACCTGGGGGAAGGCGGGGCCGCAAGCGGGCGGCTGCGGGTCGATGGCGGGATGTCGGCCTCCGACTGGGCGATGCAGTTCCTGGCCGATATTACCGGGGTGCCGGTGGACCGGCCCGCGGTTCTGGAAACCACGGCGCTGGGGGCGGCGTGGCTGGCCGGGATGCGGGCCGGGATCTGCCCCGGTCGGGAAGAGTTCGCCCGCAGCTGGGAGGCCGAGCGGCGCTTTGCTCCGGTAATGGCGGAGGAAACCCGCGAGACAAGATATGCCGGCTGGAAGGACGCGGTGGCCCGAACGCTCAGCAACAGGGGCTGATTCTACAGCCTGTCGCGCAGCGAGAACCAGACCATCGCCAGCACCAGCAGCGGCCAGCGCAGGGCGGCACCGCCGGGGAAGCGGGGTGTCGGCACGCTGGCCATCAGGTCGAAGTTTCCGGCCTGCCCGGCGATCGCTTCCGCGGCGATCCTGCCGCCCAGCGTTGCCAGGGCGACCCCGTGGCCGGAATAGCCACCGGCGGTGAGGACATTGCCGGCGAGCCGGTCGAAATAGGGCATCCGGTTCAGCGTGATCCCCAGCGTGCCGCCCCAGGCGTGATCGATGCGCACCTCCTGCAGCTGCGGAAAGATCCGGCCCATCGGCCGGCGCACCTTGGCAGCGATGTCCCCGGGAAAGCGGTATCCGTAGCTTTCGCCGCCGCCGAACAGCATCCGCCGGTCTTCCGACAGGCGGAAGTAGTTGATCACGAACCGGCTGTCGGCGACCGCGTGGTTTTCGCGCAGAAGTTCCCGGGCCAGACCTTCGTCCAGAGGTTCCGTGGCCACGATGAAGTTGTTGATCGGCATCACCCTGGCCGCAACCCGACCGCTCAGCCTGCCGATATAGCCGTTGCAGGCCAGGAGCACGAAATCGGCCGAAACCGTTGCCCGTGGCGTGCGGATACATGCGGGGGAGCCCTGCGAAAAGTCACTGACACGGGTGTTTTCGAAGATCCTTGCGCCGGCGGCAGCCGCTGCCCGGGCCAGTCCCAGCGCATATTTCAGCGGGTGGAGGTGACCGCCCCCCATGTCGAGCACCCCGCCGAAATAGGCAGGCGAACCGACCAGGTGGCGCAGTTCCTCGCGCTCCAGCGGACGGATCAGCCCGTAGCCGTAGTCTTCCTGCAGCTTGCGGGCATAGGCGTGGCTGTGGGGCACGAAGCGGCGGCGGTGGTCGGCGTGGATGATCCCTTCGGCAAAGGGCAGGTCCATGTCATGGGTGTCGATCAGTTCGCGCACCAGCCGCACGGCTTCCAGGGACAGCTCCCACAGGGCGCGGGCCCGTTCGTGCCCGACCAGCCTTTCCAGCCTGTCCTGATCCAGCCGCTGCCCGGTGCCCACCTGCCCGCCGTTGCGCCCCGAGGCGCCGAAGCCCACCCGCCGGGCCTCCAGAAGCACCACGTCGAAGCCGTGCTGCGCCAGATGCAGCGCGGCCGACAGCCCGGTAAAGCCGCCGCCGACCACGCAGACATCGCAACGCAGCTCCCCGGCCGCTTCGGGAAAGGGCTCCGGCAGGTCGGCGCTTGCGGCATACCATGAGGGCGGGTATTCGCTGTCGCGGTCGTTGGCGGTGAGAATGTCCAGCATGCGGCACCCTGTCGGGAGAAGGTCTTACCCGGCGACGAGAAGGCCCTGACGCTTCGCTTCCTGCCAGGTCTCGTCGATCGAGCGCCAGGCGCGTTCGATCAGTACATCGACATCTGCCCGCGTGAGCACCAGCGGCGGCGCGATGATCATCCGGTCGCCCACATGGCGCATCACCAGCTTGTTGGCAAAGCAGCGGTCCCGGCAGATGGTGCCGATGGTGCCGGGCGGGCTGGCGAAGGGAGCGCGGGCCGCCTTGTCGGGGGTCAGCGCGACCGAGCCGACCATGCCGACGATCACCGCTTCGCCTACCATCGGATGTTCGGCAAGGCTGCGCCACCTCTCGGCGAGGTAGGGGGCGATTTCGCTCCGAACGGTGTCTATTATTGCCTCTTCTTCGAGAATGCGCAGGTTTTCCAGCGCGACCGCCGCCGATACCGGGTGGCCGGAGTAGGTGTAGCCGTGGCTGAATTCTCCGGCGGTCGCGATCACCTCGGCCACCTCGTCGGATACCGCCGAGGCCCCGATCGGCGCATAGCCCGAGCTCAGCCCCTTGGCGAGGGTCATGATGTCGGGGCGGATGCCGAAGGTCTCCGAGCCGAACCAGTTTCCGGTGCGGCCGAAGCCGCAGATCACCTCGTCGGCGATCAGCAGGATCTCGCGTTCGTCACAGATACGCTGGATTTCCGGCCAGTAGGTTTCCGGCGGGACGATGACCCCGCCGGCGCCCTGGATCGGCTCGGCGATGAAGGCGGCCACGCGCTCCTCGCCCAGCTCCTCGATGGCCCGTTCCAGCTGCCGGGCGCGCTCCCGTCCGAAGTCTTCGGGGCTCAGGTTGCCGCCCTCGGCATACCAGTTCGGCTGATCGATATGGTGGATGTCGGGGATCGGCAGCCCCCCCTGGGCGTGCATCGCGCTCATCCCGCCCAGGCTGGCGGCGGCCACGGTGGAACCGTGATAGGCGTTCCTGCGGCTGATGATCACCTTCTTTTCGGGCTTGCCCCGTGCTGCCCAGTAGTGTCTGACAAGGCGGATGTTGGTGTCGTTCGCCTCTGATCCGCCCGAGGCGAAGAACAGGTGGTTCAGATCTCCCGGCAGCAGCTCCGCCAGTTTCCTGGCCAGGGCGATGGCCGGCACGTGGCTGGTCTGGAAGAACGTGTTGTAGTAGGGAAGCTCGCGCATCTGGCGTGCCGCCGCATCGGCGAGTTCATCCCGCCCGTAGCCGATGTTCACGCACCACAGCCCGGCCATGGCGTCGAGTATCCGGTTGCCGTCGGAATCGGTCAGATGGACGCCCCGGGCAGAGGTGATGATCCGCGCGCCCCGGCTTGCGAGCTCGGCATTGGCCGTGAAGGGGTGCATGTGATGCGCCGCATCCAGGGCCTGGAGTTCGGAAGTCGGTGGGTGGTTGGTGAGCATGTTCATGATGCGGCTCTCCGATGGTTGCGGCTCCGTTCGGCCGCTCTTTCAGACGTTCAGAAGCAGATGCTGGCGTTCCCAGGGCGAGATTTCGCGCTGGAACTCGTCCAGTTCGGTATGCTTTATGGCTGCGTAGAGCTGGCAGAATTCCTCGCCGAGCATTGCCCGCACGGCAGCATCTTCCGCGAAGCCGTCCAGGGCCTCGTCGAGGTTGCGCGGCAGCACGGTGGCGCTTTCACCGTAGACTTCTCCCCTGGCTTCGGGGCGTGGTTCCGTCCTGTTGACAAGCCCCAGATAGCCGCAGACCAGGCTCGCGGCGATGGCCAGGTAGGGGTTGGCATCCATGCCGATGACGCGGTTTTCCACCCGGCGCCCTTCCGGGCCGGAATTGGGGATGCGCAGCCCCGTCGTCCGGTTGTCGGCGGCCCATTCGAGGTTGGTCGGGGCGCTCATCCCGACGGTGAAGCGGCGGTAGGAATTCACGAAGGGGGCCAGCAGGGGCATGGTTGCGCGCAGGTGCTTCTGCGAGCCGCCGATGAAATGCAGGAAGGCTTCCGAAGCCCGGCCGTCGGCGGTGGAAAACAGGTTGCGGCCGGTCTTCCTGTCAAGCACGCTCTGGTGGATGTGCATGGCGCTTCCGGGTTCGTCGCGCATCGGCTTTGCCATGAAGGTGGCGAAGGTGCCGTTCTTCAGGGCCGCTTCGCGGATGGTGCGCTTGAAATAGAAGACCTGATCGGCCAGCGTCAGCGGGTCGCCGTGAAGCAGGTTGATCTCGATCTGCCCGGCGCCGCCTTCCTGGATCAGCGTGTCGATGGCCAGGCCCTGGGCCTCGGCATAGTCGTAGATCGTGTCTATCACGGGGCCGTATTCATCGACGGCGACCATGGAATAGGCCTGCCGCGCCGCACCGCGCCGGCCGGTCCGGCCGATCGGGGGCTCGATCGGCTCGTTCGGGTCCACATTCGGCCGGGTCAGGTAGAATTCCAGCTCCGGCGCGATCACCGGCTGCCAGCCCCGTTCGTGATAGGCGGCGAGAACCCGCTTGAGCACGTTGCGCGGGGCGACCGCGACCGGCGCGCCGTCGCGGGTTTCCAGGTCGTTTATCACCTGCAGGGTGACATCATCCGCCCAGGGCACCGCCGAGGCGCTTTCCATGTCGGGGCGGAGCACGATGTCGCGCTCCATCCACTGGTTGGGGATGCTTTCCAGGTTCACGTATTCGCCGGTGATCGTCTGGTAGAACAGCGAGATCGGCAGGAAGTAGCGTGATTCGGGGGAAAACTTGTGAACCGGCATCGACTTGCCGCGGGACATGCCGGCGAGATCCGGGACGATGCACTCCACCTCTTCGACCGGCCTTCCCTGACGGTAGTCCTGAAAGGCCGCGGGCAGGCTCTCGATCCATTGCGATACGGATTTCTTCGGCAAAGCGTTCACCGGTTCTTGCACGAGTCGGGCGGGACACCCGACGGCAGAATATGATCAAATTTCTGCCGGTCAATCGAATTCGCCGGCAGAAGCCTCCAGAAGCGACCGGCGGATCTGCGCGTGGCCCTGTTCTATGTCGTCGGCTATGGCCCGGGCCACGGCCTCGGGATCCTGGTTGCGCAGGCCGGTGATGGCCTCGTCGTGCTTGTCAGGCAGGTTGGCCGTGCCGTAGACGCCGCAGACGACCCGCAGCGAAGGGCCGACCCGCAGCCAGAGCGTCTGCGATATCTGGGTCAGGATCCGGGCGCCGGAATGCCGGTAGAGCGCGGAGTGGAAACGGCAGTTGTGCCGCAGGTAGCCGGCCACGTCGCCCCGCTCGATCGCGTGGTTCAGCGCATCGTCGATCGCGCGCAGTTCGTCGATGTCCCGCGGCCGCATCCTGGGGGCCGCCCGGCGTGCGAGTTCCGGTTCGAGCGCCTGCCGGGCAACGGAAATCTCGTCGAGCTGGGCGAGCGACAGCCGGGGCAGGGAGACCCGCCGGTTGCCGAGGAATTCCAGCGCGCCCTCGGCTATCAGGCGCCGGATCGCCTCGCGGACCGGAGTCATGCCGGCGCCGATTCCGGCCGCCAGCCCCTGGATGGTGACAGCCTGTCCGGGGCCGAGCTCTCCGAACAGGATCATCTCGCGGATCCGGCGATAGACCAGCTCATGCGCCGGAAGTCTGTTCGCTTGGTTGTCCATGCCGGGCCCCGGTTGCATCGCTCCCTCCGGCAGGGCGGTTCTGACGAGCTTGGGGGATAGAAAACTCGTTGTTGCTTTTTGTCAATGTTTTGATCAAATCTGACGGGGGCCGGCACGGGACCGGAATCAACGGGAGGAATCGCAAATGAACGGAAGCTGGATGCCGCTCGCAGGTGCTCTGGCGCTGGCCGCAGGCATCGCCTCGGCGCAAGAGGTGCGGGTGTTCAACTGGTCGGACTACATTGATGAGGAGCTGCTGACCAAATTCGAGGAGGAAACCGGGCTCGAACTTATCTACGACGTGTTCGATTCCAACGAGCTTCTGGAAACCAAGCTGCTGGCCGGCGGCTCCGGCTATGACGTGGTGGTGCCCTCGGGGACCTTCCTGCAGCGCCAGATCGCGGCCGGGGTGTTCCAGAAGCTGGACTATTCCAAGCTGCCCAACGCGGTGAACCTGTGGGACGTGATCAAGGAACGCACCGCGCAATACGACCCGGGCAACCAGTATTCGATCAACTACATGTGGGGGACCACCGGCATCGGGGTCAACGTGAACAAGGTGCGCGAGGTGCTGGGCGAGGATGCGCCGATCGATTCGCTTTCGCTGATCTTCGACCCCGCCAACATGGAAAAGCTGGCCGGCTGCGGCGTGCATTTCCTCGATTCCTCGGGTGAAATGATCCCCGCCGCGCTCAAGTATCTCGGCGAGGACCCCGACAGCCACGACACCGACGTGATCGCCAAGGCCGAGCCGGTGCTTGCGGCGGTGCGCCCCTATGTGCTGAAGTTCCACAACTCCGAATACATCAATGCGCTGGCCAATGGCGACATCTGCGTGGCCTTCGGCTGGTCGGGCGACATCCTGCAGGCCCGCGACCGGGCCGACGAGGCCGAAAACGGGGTGGAAATCGCCTACAACGCCCCCAAGGAAGGGGCGCTGATGTGGTTCGACCAGATGGCGATTCCGGCCGATGCGCCCAACCCGGACGGGGCGCACAAGTTCCTCAATTTCATCATGGATGCCGAAAACATTGCCGCGGCAACCAATTACGTTTGGTATGCCAACGGCAACAAGGCCAGCCAGGAATTCGTCGATCCGGAAATTCTGGAGGATCCGGCGATCTACCCGGATGAGGAAACGCTGAAGAACCTCTACACCACCACGCCCTATGACGCGAAGGTGCAGCGGTTCGTGACCAGGATGTGGACGAAGATCAAGTCGGGCACCTGAATCGCCCGCAAAGGACGACCGCCCCCCGCCCGTGCGGGGTGCGGCGCCGCCTTCCGGAAGCCTGGAGCGGACAGATGAGCCCGGATGCCGCGCAGCAGGACACAAGCCAGCAGGCCAGCAGGGAGTTCGCCCCCTGGAACGACCCGGAGGAACGGCCGCTGATCCGGTTCCTCTCGGTCACCAAGAAATTCGGCGAATTCACCGCGATCGACGACCTGACACTGGATATCTACCGGCGTGAGTTCTTTGCCCTGCTCGGCCCTTCGGGCTGCGGCAAGACGACCCTGATGCGCATGCTCGCGGGCTTCGAGGCCCCGACCGGGGGCACCATCCTGCTCGACGGGCAGGACATCGTTCCGGTGCCGCCCAACAGGCGCCCGGTGAACATGATGTTTCAGTCCTATGCGCTGTTTCCGCATCTGAGCGTGCGCGACAACATCGCCTTCGGGCTGAAGCGCTCGCGGATGAGCCGCGAGGCGATCGAGGAGCGGGTTGCGGAGATGCTCCGCCTGACCCGGCTGGAGCGCTTCGCGACCCGCAAGCCGCACCAGATCTCGGGCGGCCAGCGCCAGCGTGTGGCCCTGGCCCGTTCGCTGGCCAAGGCCCCCAAGCTGCTGCTGCTGGACGAACCCCTGGGCGCGCTCGACAAGAAGCTGCGCCAGGAAACCCAGTTCGAGCTGATGGATATCCAGGAGCGCACCGGCACCACCTTCGTGATCGTGACCCATGATCAGGAAGAGGCGATGACGGTGGCCAGCCGCGTTGCCGTGATGGACGAGGGGCGGATCGTGCAGGTGGCCACGCCGGCGGAGATCTACGAAAGCCCGAACAGCGTCTATGTCGCCGACTTCATAGGCGATGTGAACCTGATCGAGGGAACCGCCCGCCCGAAGGGAGAAAACCGGGTGGAGATCGACTGGGCCGAGGGACAGCCGCCGCTGATCGCCGCCAGCCAGGAGCGTCTCGCCCCCGGAACCCGGGTGCATTTCGCAATCAGGCCGGAAAAGGTGGCGATCAGCTCCGAAAGGCCGGCCCAGGCGGCAAATGCCTTTCGCGGGCGGGTGCATGACATTGCCTATCTCGGCAATATCTCGACCTATCACGTGATGCTGGAGAACGGGCACCTGATCATGGCCCAGACGGCCAACAGCCGCCGGATTTCGCGGCGTGGTTTTTCCTGGGAAGATACCGTGTGGCTGTCCTGGACGGACAGCGCCGGCGTCGTCCTGACGCGCTAGGGGGCAGGCATGAGCATCCGCCGCATCGCGATCGTCGCCATCCCCTATCTGTGGCTTCTGGCGCTCTTTCTCGTGCCTTTCGCCATCGTGGTCAAGATCTCGCTTTCCGACGCCGCGCTGGCGATTCCTCCCTATGTGCCGACGCTCGACCTGTCTGCCGGCCTCGAAGGGGTGAAGGAGTTTTTCGCCGGTCTCGATTTCGAGAACTTCGTCTTCCTGACCGAGGACGAGCTTTACTGGCGGGCCTATCTGTCGAGCCTGAAGATCGCCCTGCTCTCGACGGCGCTGACCCTGCTGGTGGGCTATCCCATTGCCTACGGCATGTCCCGGGCGCCGTCGGAATGGCGCCCGACATTGATGATGCTGGTGATCCTGCCCTTCTGGACCAGCTTCCTGATCCGGGTCTATGCCTGGATCGGGATCCTCAGCAATGAGGGGTTCCTGAACCAGCTCCTGCTCTGGAGCGGGCTGATCACGGAACCGCTGACCCTGCTGAACACCAATTTTGCGGTCTATGTCGGCATCGTCTATACCTATCTCCCGTTCATGATCCTGCCGATCTACGCCACCCTGGAAAAGCTCGACGAATCGCTGCTCGAAGCAGCCGAGGATCTGGGCTGTTCGCGGCTGTCGTCCTTCTGGACGGTGACGCTGCCGCTGTCCCGGCCCGGAGTGATCGCCGGCTGCTTCCTGGTCTTCATCCCGGCCATCGGCGAGTTCGTCATCCCGTCGCTGCTTGGCGGATCGGAAACGCTGATGATCGGAAAGGTGCTCTGGGAAGAATTCTTTTCCAACCGAGACTGGCCGGTTGCCTCGGCAGTGGCGGTGATTCTGCTGCTGGTTCTGGTGATCCCGATCATCCTGTTCCAGCGCAACGAGCAGAAACAGCAGGAGGCGGACCAGTGACGCGCCGCTTTTCCTGGTTCAACGCGACATCGCTCACCCTGGGATTCGCCTTTCTGTATCTGCCGATGGTGATCCTGGTCATCTACAGCTTCAACGCCTCGCGGCTGGTAACGGTCTGGGCCGGGTTCTCCACGAAATGGTATGGCGAGCTGCTGCGCAACGAGGCATTCCTGAAGGCTGCCTGGGTCACGCTCAAGGTTGCGCTTCTGTCCTCGACCCTGGCCACGGTGCTGGGAACGATGGCCGCCTATGCGCTGGTGCGGGCGGGGCGGTTTCCGGGGCGCACGCTGTTCTCGGGCATGATCTACGCCCCGCTGGTGATGCCCGAGGTGATCACGGGGCTGTCACTGCTGCTGCTGTTCATCGCGATCGGGCTGGACCGCGGCGTGCTGACCATCGTGCTTGCGCATACCACGTTTTCCATGTGCTATGTATCGGTCGTGGTCTCGGCCCGGCTGGTGAGCTTCGACCGTTCGCTGGAGGAAGCTGCGCTCGACCTGGGCTGCACCCCCTTCGACGCCTTCCGCTCGGTGACCCTGCCGATCATCGCACCGGCCGTGATCTCCGGCTGGCTTCTGGCCTTCACCCTGTCGCTCGACGACCTGGTGATCGCCTCGTTCACGGCGGGGCCGTCATCGACGACGCTGCCGATCAAGATCTTTTCCGCCGTCCGCCTCGGCGTCAGCCCCGAAATCAACGCCCTGTCCTCGATCCTGATCCTGATCGTGACGGTCGGGGTCGTTTCGGCAGCACTGGTTTCCAAGCGCACGATCCTGCGCAGGGAAGCCGAAGCACGAAAGGCACGTCGGCAGTGAGCGATCCGGTGAGCGATTTCAGGAAGGAATATGCCGCCTACTGCAGGGAGCACGGCACCCCCGACAGGCTCGAACTGATGCTGTGCGATCTGAATGCGATCCTGCGCGGCAAGTGGCTGCCCGGGGGGCGGGCCGACAAGCTGGCCGACGGGGCGGTGCGGCTGCCGCTCTCGACCTATGCGCCGAACATCATGGGCAGCGAACCTCCGGAAACCGGGCTGGGAATCGCGGTCGGCGACCCGGACGGGACCCTGCTGCCCGTTCCCGGCAGCCTGCGGCCGGTTCCCTGGGCGGAAGGCCATGTTGCCCAGCTGCAGGTGGAGATGGCAGAGGACGGGCGGAAGATCAGCGCGCTGTCGAGCCGGGAGCTTCTGCGAAGCGTTCTCGAACGGTTCCGCAGGCGCGGCCTGACGCCTGTCATCGCGACCGAGCTGGAGTTCTACGTTGTGAAACCGCGGCGCGCGCCTCGCGAGGCGCCGACCCCGCCGGAGCGGCTGCCCGATGCGCAGAACTACGATCTCGAGGTGCTGTCACGCTTTGCCCCCATGCTGGCGGAAATTCGCGCCGCCGCGCAGAGCCAGGGGCTGGTGACAGACACCCTGACCGCCGAATTCGGCCCCGGGCAGTTCGAGATCAACTTTCATCACACCGATGACGCGCTCGAGGCGGCGGACACGGCCCTGCTCTTTCGCAGGCTGGTGCGCGGTGTGGTTGCCCGCCACGGCTACGAGGCTACCTTCATGGCCAAGCCCTACGCGCGGGAGCCGGGAAACGGCATGCATGTTCACGTCTCCCTGCGCGACAGCTCCGGAGCGAATGTATTCGATGGCGGCGACGCCCCTTCGGAAACGCTGCTCCATGCGGTGGCCGGCGTGCTCGACAGCATGGTGGAGCTGCAGGCGATCTTCGCCCCGCACATGAATTCCTACCGGCGCTTCCAGGTGAACAGCTTTGCCCCTTCGCAGGTGAACTGGGGGCACGACAATCGCGCCGCGGCCGTTCGGCTGCCCGAGGTCAGCGGCCCGGCGGCCCGGCTGGAACACCGTATCTGCGGGGCCGACGTGAACCCCTACCTTGCGGTGGCGGCGATCCTGGGGGGGGTGCTGCACGGGCTCGAGAACCGGCTTTCGCCGCCCCCGGCGGTGGAGGAAGGCGCCCCCGAGAAGGCCCCGCGGCTGACCCATGACTGGAGCTGCGCGGTCGAGCGCCTGGCGGATTCCACCCTTGCCGAAAACCTGTTTGGCAAACGCTACCGGGATCTGTATGTCGCGGTTCGGCGCGACGAGATCGCGACGCTGACGGCGGAAATCTCGGCAACGGAATACGAATATTACCTCGGCCGGCTCTGAACTCTGGGGAAGCTCGTGGCAGAAGATGTCCTGCAAGTCGGAATTCTGGAAACCGGCCGCCCGCCGGAGGAGCTGGCGCGGCGGTACGGGGATTATCCGGCGATGGTCGCGTGCTGGCTGGGGCTTCCCGCCGGTCGGCACGAAAGCTACCCGGTGCTGGAGAATGCCCTGCCCGACTCGCCCCTTGAAAAGGATCTCTGGGTCATAACCGGTTCGAAATGCGCGGTTTATGAAGATCATGCCTGGATTCCGCCGCTGGAAGGGTTCATCCGTGCGGCGCGCGCGGCCGGAAGCCGGATGATCGGGATCTGTTTCGGTCACCAGATCATTGCCCGCGCGCTGGGCGGACAGGTGGAGAAATCTTCGAAGGGATGGGGGCTCGGGCTGCATGAATACGCGCCGCTTTCCTGGCCCCGGGAGCGGCTTGGGCCGGCGCCGGGGGTGATCCGGCTGCATGCCTTCCACCAGGATCAGGTGACCGAGGCCCCGGCCGAGGCCCGCTGCATCGCCCGGTCGGATTTCTGCGAACATGCGGCCCTGCTCTATCCCGGCTTCGCGCTGACGGTTCAGGCGCACCCCGAGTTCTCGGCACCGTTCCTGGCGGACCTTCTGCAGATGCGCCGCGGATCTCCCCTGCCGCCGGAAGACGTCGATCGTGCCCTGGGCGGCCTGTCGGCAGCTGCTTCCGATAGCTGGCTGGCACATCTGATCCTGGAGCGGAATCGCCGGTTCTGAGACCTCCGGAAGCGGAAAATCCCGGTGGCGGGCGCGGCAGGAATGCTTCCGGGAGGGGAGCTCAGAAATAGCTTCTGACCAGAGCTTCCGAAATCAGGCTCCAGCCGTCGGCGACGACGAAGAAGGCGAGCTTGAACGGCAGCGACACGACTGCCGGCGGAACCATCATCATCCCCATCGACATGAGGACGGCAGCAACAACAAGATCTATGACAAGAAACGGAAGGTAGATCAGAAAGCCGATCTGGAAGGCCCGCTCGATCTCGCTCAGCAGGAAGGATGGAATCAGCAGGGAAAGCGGGGCATCGGGGGCAAGCGCTGCGCCGCCTGTCCGTTCCGGACGAAGCTCGGCCAGGATGGCGAATGTCTCGCTGTCGGTTCGCCCCGCCATGAAGCTCCGGAAGGGGGCCATCGCTTCCCGGAAAGCCTGAGGCAAGGCCATTTCGCCATCGCTGAACGGGCGCAGGCCCTGTTCCCAGGCGGCGGTGAAGACCGGCTCCATGATGAAGAAGGTGAGAAACAGGGCGAGGCTCACGATCAGCATGTTCGGGGGAGACTGCTGCAGGCCGATCGCCTGACGCAGGATCGACAGGACGGTTACCAGAAAGGGGAAGCAGGTGATCATGATCGCCAGCCCCGGCACGAGGCTGAGCAGGGTGATCAGGACGATCAGCTGGATGCTGCTCTGGGCCAGGGAGCCCTCTCCTCCGATCGAGATCTCGATTCCCTGGGCCCGGATGCTGTTGACATCCAGGAGCAGGAAGGTCACGGCCGCAAGGAGAATCCCGATCAGCCGGCTTTCCCGGCCCGGTGTTCGGGTGTGGTTCATCTCGGCTCCGGCCGCGAGGCCACTTCGGTCAGGCGCACGGCAAGCTGGCCATCTTCCCCGCCCTCCAGCTCTTCGAGAGTGCCGCGTGCGATCAGCTGGCTCCCCACGTAAAGCTCCACCGGATCCGAAACCTTCTGGTCCAGCGCCAGGACGGAATTTCCGCGCAGCTGCAGGAGTTCACCCACCATCGGACGCGCCTTGCCGACGGAAATGATCACCTCTATCGGAACATGGCTGAAAGGGCCGTTGACCGGATCTGGGCCGGGTTCCTGGGGGGCGGTTTCTTCGGGAGTGTCAGCCATTCGAAAATGCTTCCCTGTTTTCGATGTCGATGGTTTGCAAGGCGCGTCGGATGGTGTTCATGGCTTCGTCCAGGTCGATGAAGCGTTCGGTGTCGCCGGACTGCAGCCGGACCTGCCCCGGGCCGAGACTCGGTTCTTCGGAAAGCTCGAACGGATGGGGCCCGGCGCTTTTGAGAAGCGGTTCCAGGAGAGTGCGATTTTGCGGCGCAACCGCGATCAGGATCGGACGGTCGGCGGCCTGTTCGAGCAGGGGTTCCAGATGTTCGGAGACAATATCGGCAAGATGGGCCGAGACAGCCTCTGGCAGAAGCTTGCACATGGCGGCTTCGAGCACGGGCATGACAGAACAGATGACATGGCTGCGCGCTTCGTGAAAGGTGAAGTTCAGATCAAGCAGGTTGTGTGCAAATTCGGTCCCGATCCTTTCCTGTTCTTCCTGTGCGGCGCGGGTGGCATCGTCCCACCCTGCGGCATAGCCTTGTTCGTAACCGGCGGCGCGTGCTGCTTCAGTATCCGGATTTTCGGGGCCGCTTCCCATGCCGCCCGTGCTTGGGGATTCCGGTGCGAGCGGCTCCGGCCCGGCTGTGGAAAACTCTTCGAGTGCGAGTACATTTGCCATCAGACGGTCTCCTCTTCTCCGTCGATCCAGCTGCGAAGGATCTCGACCGTTTCCTCCTCGCGTTCGGCGATCATGTCACGCAGGCGCTGCACCGGATCTTCCTCGCCGGTGGTGCCTGGCGTGTCCGATGCGGGTCGGCCGGCATCCATGTCGCCGGCGAGCGGCAGGCCTTCTGTCGGGGTGGGTGGCTCTGTGATCTCGCCGGTGAGAGCGGCCACGGCACCTGATGATTCGGGCGAGACTCCCGGCAGGCTGCCGGCCGGTTGCGGTGCGGGGAGGGCTGCGGGCGGAGGGGTGCTCAGGATCGGCCTGATCACGAACAACCCGAGCACGAGCGAGACGATGGAGAGGGTCCCCAGCTGGGCCAGGCGCATCAGATCCAGGTTCAGGGTTTGCAGCAGGGTTTCCTCGGCCACGGTTCCGGATTCCGGAGCCGGGGTGAACCGCATCGACTTGAGGGTCACGCTGTCGCCCCTGGCGGCATCGAAACCGATCGCCGAGGCCACGAGGTCTTTCAGGGCGGCCAGCTCTTCCTCGCTGCGCGCAGCCCATGTTTCGGCATTCGTATCCGGGTCGACCGAACGCAGCTGATTGATCAGGACCGCCACCGAGATTCTCTGTATGGTGCCGGGTTGTCGCGACAGCTCCCGGGTCGTTTCGGAGACTTCGTAGTTGATGGTTTCCCGGGTTTCGGTGGCTTCGCTCGACGAGCTGCTTCCGGGGGCGCCGGTTTCGCCCTGCGGCAGATTGCTCGCCACGGTTACCCCACCGGTTCCGCTGTCGCTGGCGCTGTTGCTGGTTTCTTCCTTCCGGGCGCTGATGACGACGCGGCTGTCCGGGTCTATCCGTCGCTCGAACAGGGTTTCGCTTTCGGTCGAGGTTTCGATGCTGACTTCCACGACGGCATTTCCCGCTCCGACTCTTGCTTCGAGCAGACGTTCGATATTGCGCTTCAGTTCCTGGGCACGGTCGCCGGTCGGGCTGCTGCCCTCGCCCGGGCCGTTGTCCTGAACCACGATACCGTTGCGGCCGTCGATGATGGCGACATCGGCAGGCGACATGCCCGAAACGGCCGATGCAACCAGATACTTGAGCGCTCTCGCATTGGCCGCGTTCAACGGTCCGCTTGCGGTGACCGTGACCGAGGCCGTCGGTGTCGTGCCGCGCTGGAAGGGGGTGGAGGGGGTGTTCGAGATATGCACCCGCGCCTTGCTGAACAGCGGGCTGGCAACGATGGTGCGTGCCAGCTCGCCCTCCTTGGCGCGCCAGTAGGCGGCATCGAACATCTGGGCCGTGGTTCCGAATCCGGACAGCGAATCGAGCAGTTCGTAACCCTTGCCGTTATTGGCCGGAAGCCCTCTGCCGGCGAGTATCATCCGCAGCTGGTCCCGCTGCCCCGCTTCCACGAAGATCGCATCGCCCCGGACTTCGTAGGCGACGTTCTGCTGTTCCAGCGCCTGGACGATTTCACCCGATGCGGCCGGTTCCAGCCCGGAATACAGCAGCGCCATGGACGGTTGCGTGGCGGCCCGCGACAGGGCGATGACGGTCGCGAACATGGCGACCGTTGCAAGGCCGACGATCATGCGCTTGCGGTTGTCGAGTGCGGACCACACGGAAAGCAGGTGCTGCACGGCCGGTTCCTTCGGATCTGGGCTTCTGCCCGTTTCGTCGGCCCAGCATTGGTCGAACAGCCTTAACAATCGGTTAGCCAAGTCGTGGTTATAGCTTGCCCGAACGCAAGGGACGGGCGTCATGGCCGAGGAAGAACAGGAAACGGAAGAACCGCCGAAGAAAGGGGCCGGAAAGCCCTTGCTGATCGGGTTGATTCTGGCGCTCGCGCTCGGCGGCGGAGGGTTCTATGCAGCGTGGAGCGGGCTGATTCTCGGTTCGGCCGGAGAGGAGAAGGCCGAATCGGAGCCGGAAAAGGCCGAGAAGGCCGGGCCGTTGCCGGATGTCGCATTCATCGAGGTTCCCCCGCTCGTGATCAACATCGGCAGCGGAAATCTCAAGCGGCACCTCCGGTTCCGGGCACAGCTCGAGGTCGAAAAGGAGGCCGAGCCGGACGTCGCCCAGCTGATGCCGCGGATCGTCGATGTCCTGAACGGGTATCTGCGCGCCATCGAGACCGGCGAACTGGAACGCAAGACCGCGCTCGTGCGCCTGCGGGCGCAGATGCTCCGGCGCATACAGGTCGTCACCGGCGAGGGACGGGTTCGCGACCTGCTCGTCATGGAATTCGTTCTGAACTAGGTGCGGCGATGGAACTTGTTGCAGACATTCTCCTGATCGGCGGTGCGCTGGCGGCTACCGCATACTGTATCGTTCTGTCGCGCAGGCTGCGCCGGTTCACCGACCTCGAAAAGGGTGTGGGAGGCGCGATCGCCATGCTTTCGGTCCAGGTGGACGACATGACGAGAACGCTCGAGGTCGCCCAGGCTTCGGCGCGGGAATCTGCCCAGTCACTAGGCGACCTGACCGGCAAGGCCGAGGCGGCAGCTCGCCGGCTGGAACTGCTGGTGGCGGCCATGCACGACCTGCCCGCGCCGGATGAGCAGGCGACAGGAGAAAATGGAGAAAGGCCGGCCGGGAAGGAGGCCGCGGAGGAAGCCGCGGAGGAGGAGCAGCCGGAATCGGCGCTCTCTGCGTCGTCCGGAACGCAGGCCCGGCCGGCCCCGGCGGCGCCCGAAGGTCAGGACATCGGAGCGGATGATGCAGAGCCTTCCGCACCGCTGTTCCTGAGCCAGCGGGTCCGGACAGGAGCAGCAGCAGAATGAAGCGGAACGCGGAAGAATCGGCGAAGAAGAAGGCGCCGGGCAGAAGAAGGATGCCCCGCAGGAAATGGACTGCCGGTCGTGGGGTGCTGATCTTGATCGCGCTGATGTTTTCGGCATCCGCTGCAGTGCGCTTCGGCGCCGGCCCCGGGCCGGTTCTGGCGCAGGAGCTGGCTGCGCTGCGCGCAGATGACGGAAAGTTGCCGGCGCGCGAATCCGCAGCTGCCGGCCCGGCCTGCACGGACCCTCCGGAGATCGAGGCATTGCTGGGCGAACTGGCCAGGCAGCAGGGGTTTCTGGATCAGCGGCAGGCGGAGCTGGCTTCTCTGGAACAGTCCCTGAAATTCGCGGAAGAGCAGATCGCGCGCCGACTGGGCGAGCTGAAGGCGGCCGAGGCGGAGCTGTCGCGCCTGCTGTCGGTCTCCGAAACCGCAGCGGAGGAAGATCTCGCCCGTCTGACGGCCGTCTACGAGAACATGAAGCCGAAACAGGCGGCGCTGTTGTTCGAGCAGATGGCTCCGGAATTCGCTGCGGGTTTCATGGGGCGGATGCGGGCGGATGCCGCGGCACTGATCATGGCGGAACTTCCGGCCGAAGCTGCCTACGCGATCAGCGTCATCCTGGCCGGCCGGAACGCCCGGGCGCCGACAAGATGATTGCGCCATTCCACGATAATTTAACCTTGCCCGTCGATTCTGCACGGCAGGACAGGCCCCGAAAGCGACATCATGAAGCGGAGTGAGACGTGATCGGAATCATCGGCATCGCCCTGATCTTCATCATGGTTTTCGGCGGGTTCATCGCCGCCGGGGGCAAGCTCGGGCCGATCCTCAAGGCCCTGCCCTATGAATTTACCATGATCGGCGGTGCGGCGGTCGGCGCCTTCGTCATCAGCAACGACGGGGCGGCGATCAAGCATACGCTGAAGGATTTCAAGAAGGTGTTCAAGGGGCCGCACTGGAAGGCCGAGGATTACCGTGACCTTCTGTGTCTGCTGTTCGAGCTGATCCGGGTGGCCAGATCGAATCCGGTCGGGCTGGAGGAGCATATCGAGAGCCCCGAAAGCTCGAGCATCTTTTCCCGCTACCCGAAGATCCAGGCCGATGGAGAAGCCGTGGGGCTGATCTGCGACACGCTTCGCTCCGCCTCGATGAACTATGACGACCCGCATCAGGTCGAGGAAGTCCTCGAAAAGCGGATCGAGGCAAACCTGCATCATGCGCTTCACCCCAGCCACGCCCTGCAGACAGTGGCCGATGCCCTGCCGGCGCTGGGCATCGTGGCCGCCGTTCTCGGCGTGATCAAGACCATGGGGTCGATCGATCAACCGCCGGAAATCCTCGGGAAGATGATCGGCAGCGCCCTTGTCGGGACCTTTCTCGGCATTTTCCTGGCCTATGGGCTGGTCGGTCCGTTTGCGGCGAAACTGAAGGCGGTTGCCGAGGAAGACGGCCATTTCTACCAGCTCATCCGCGAGGTTCTGGTGGCAAACCTGTACAATCACGCAACGAATATCTGCATAGAGGTCGGACGACAGAACACCCCCGGCCACAACCGTCCGTCATTTTCCGATCTGGAGGAGGCGCTGAAGGAAGTGAAGCGTGACGCCGCGTGATCCGTCTGTGCGCATTCTGCGTTGTGCTGCTTTCCGCCACGGTCCTTCGGGCGGAAACCATATTCGTCGAATCCGGGGAACATCCCGGGTTTTCCCGCCTCGTCCTGCAGCTTGATGTGCCGCGTGAATGGCAGTTCGGGCGCGTGGCAGCCGGCTACGAGCTCCGGATCAGCCCTCCCGAAGCCGATGTCGATGCTTCACGGATATTCGCCCGCATTCCCAGGACGCGCATCCGCAGCGCCTTCTCTCCTGGACCAGGGCGGTTGCAGGTGGAGCTCTCCTGCAGCTGTTCTGCGGATGTCTTCGAGATCCGGCCGGGCCGGATCGTCATCGACATAAGGGATGCCCCACCGGAGGCGGCAAGCCGTTTCGAACGTTCCCTTCCTCCCCTTGCCCGGGGTCAGGCATGGAGGCCTCCCGCTGCGCCCGCGGATGCGAATGGGCCACGCCTGAAGTTTTCTGATCTGGGTGCGGTACCGGCGCTCATGACCACGATATTTCCGTTGCCGGAGAGTGTGGCTGGCGCGACCGACGCTTCGAGCAGACGCGAGGCGCCGGGAGGAGCCCCCCCGGTTCCCTCCGCCCGGCAGCAGTCGAAACCGGATGCCGGCCTGCTCCGTGCAGTGCGTGCTCTGTCCCGGCAGGAGAATCGCACCCTTCCGGACGAGGACGCGGCATCCGTCGCCGGGGAGCAGCCTGCAGTTCATGCCGATTCCGCTGGAACCGGGACAGCACCTGTCACGAACAATGCAAATTCCCCGGCGGTTCGGGTGGAAGCTGCCGGAGGTGGCGTGACAGATCCGGCCATGCCGGCGGGTGAGGCCACAGGGCGCGTTTTCCCGCCACCGTCGCCTGATGTCCGGGCCTTGCTTTCGGCCGAAGAGCTTCTCTCCCCGGAGGCGCGTGCGCGCATGGAGGCAACCCGCAATGCGTTGATCCTGCAACTCGGTCGCGCCGCAACGCAGGGCCTGATATCTGTCGATCCGCTCGGGGGAGCCGGAGCGACAGAGGCGGAAGGCCCGGAGTCGGAGCTGTCAGGAGCGGAATCGATCGTGCCGCAGGAAATGCCGGCGCCACCGGAGCCGTTCTTTCCGCCCCGACAGTTTCGGGTGGAAACCGCTGCCGACCGGGCGATGAGCCCGGGCCGTGTGCTCGAAAACTTGACCCCCGAAGGGGGAACATGCCTGAATCCGGAATTTTTCGATGTGGCGTCGTGGGGCCCCGAAGAGGATGGCGGTCCCCTCCTCGGAAGCCTGCGTGCCGATCTCGTCTCGGAGTTCGACGAACCCCGGGCCGAAGCGGTGGCAGCTTTGAGCAGGCGCTATGTCTTCTGGGGCTTTGGTGCGGAAGCCCGGCAGGTGCTTTCCGCATTCGACACGGATTTTCCCGGCCGGGAGGCTCTGGAAGATCTGGCCATGATCGTGGATGGCCGGCCTGTTGACGGTTCCGGAGTGACCGCAACCCAGGCCGGCTGTGCAACGGAGGGGGCGCTGTGGGCCGTTCTGGCCCTCGACCGCCTGCCGGCGGGAGGCATGGTGAACACACGTGCGGTGTTGCGCACATTTGCCGGGCTTCCTTCCGGGCTGCGCCAGCTTCTGGGGCCGGATCTGGCGGCAAGATTCCTGGAAGGTGGCGATCTGGATGCCGCAACGGCGATCCGCGCGATCATTGCCCGGGCGGCAGGCGCCCCTGGCGAGGATGTTCTGCTTCTGGACGCAGCGCTTGACAAGGCGGATGGCGACCTGGAAGGAGCGCTCGATGCTCTGGAGGCGGTTGCCAGGGAAGGGGGAAAAAACGCTCCTGAAGCGATTGCCGGCCTGATAGAACAGCGCCTGGAAGCCGGCGCTCCCGTGCCGGAGAAGACGGCCCTTCTTGCAGATGCGCTGGCCGTGGAGCATCGGGGAAGCGCGCTCGGCAGCCGGTTGATGCACGCCGCGATCCGGGGGTTGGCAGCCAGCGGGCGGGTGGAGGAGACCTTCGAGAGAATTGCAACCGCCCTGGCGAATGGCGATCTCGCGCCAGAAGAGGCGGAAGCATTGCGTGCCGAAGCCTATATGGCGATTGTCGGGGTGGAATCCGATGTGCGTTTTGCCCGCCTCTGGCTGAAGAGTGGTCCCGCTGCGGAGGAGCTTTCGGGAAAGGCGCGGGTGGCCCGGCGGCGGGCGGCCGAGCGTTTTCTGTCCATCGGGCTCCCCCGACTGGCGCTGGCGCAATATGAACGACATGAAGAACTGCGGATGCAGTTTGCTCCGGAGGAACGTCTGGTCCTGGCGCGGGCGAACCTGGCTCTGGGGCGGGCGGAAGAGGCGCTGACGCATCTTGCCGGGCTGGAGGGGCCTGCCGCCAGGGAACTGGTCGCCAAGGCTCTCGAGCTCTCCGGAGACTACCTGAAGGCCGCCCGGGAATATGCGGAACTCGGCATGCTCGCAGAAGCAGATCACGCGAAATGGCGGGCCGGCCGCTGGGCGACTCTCGAATCAAGCGGCATCGAGGCGTTCAGGAATGCGGCGCGGCTGTCTGCCACCGGTGCCGACCGGGAGGCATCGGATGGCGATGCTCGCGGTGGCGCGGGTGCGGCGGAAGAACTGTCGATCGCGGAGATCAGGAAGCTTCTGGAAATCAGCAGCCAGACGCGCGAATCGATAGATGCCCTGCTTTCGCAGATGCCGTCCGGCCCGGGCAATGGCTGACAGGGCCCGGCAGAATTCCGGGCAGGATTGTTCCCGGAGTGGTGAGCCGTGCAGGATTCGAACCTGCGACCCACTGATTAAAAGTCAGTTGCTCTACCAACTGAGCTAACGGCCCACTCGAAGCGAGTGCCTACTCCCGGCCTCCGCATGCGTCAAGCAAAAACTCCGGTGCGCTTTCCGCGCGCTTTCCAATTGTGGCGGCGCAGGGTATACACGGCGGATGCAAGACAGGAGACTCGCTTCCGGTCTGCCGTTCATCAAGATGCACGGTGCAGGCAATGACTTCGTGATCATCGATTCACGCGGTCATGAACCTGTTGTCGGGCCCGATCTGGCCCGGGCCCTGGGCGACCGGCACCGCGGGGTCGGTTTCGATCAGCTTGTCGAGATCCGCGATGCCGTGGATGCCGATATCGGTCTCGATTTCTGGAATGCCGACGGTTCTCGCGCCGGTGCCTGTGGCAATGCCACCCGCTGTGTCGCGCGCCTGATCATGGAGGGAAGCGAGGTGGCAGAGCTGACCGTCCGCACGCGCCGCGGCCTGCTGAGAGCGCGGCGCGGCGCGGAGGAGGATATTTCCGTCAACATGGGGCAGCCGCAGCTGTCATGGCGGGATATCCCGCTGGCGCGCGAGGTCGACACGCTGCACCTGCCCCTTGCCGGAGATCCGGCGGCCGTGGGCATGGGCAATCCGCATTGCGTTTTCTTCGTGGAAGATGCCGAGCGGGCGCCGGTTGCCGAACGGGGGGCGCGGGTCGAAACAGATCCTCTGTTTCCGGAGGCCACGAATGTGGAGTTCGTTTCCCTCGCCGGGCCTGGCCGGCTGCGCATGCGGGTGTGGGAGCGGGGCACCGGCCTCACGCTGGCCTGCGGCTCGGGTGCCTGTGCTGTTGCCGTGGCTGCCCATCGCCGGGGGTTGAGCGATCGGCGGGTTCTGATCGAGGCCGACGGCGGCATGCTGGGCGTGGACTGGCGGGAAGATGGTGTATGGCTTTCCGGCCCGACGGCCCATGTGTTCAGCGCGACACTTGCGCCCGGCTTTCCGGATCCGGAGGGGCGAGATGAATCGCGGTGATGCTCCCAGGGTGGTTACCCTGGGCTGCCGCCTCAATGCCTGCGAGAGCGAGGCGATGGCGGCGATGCTGGAGCGGGCCGGGCTGGCAGATACCCTGGTGGTGAACAGCTGCGCGGTAACGACCGAAGCCGTGCGCAAGACCCGCCGGGAAATCCGGCGCCTGCGCCGGGAAAACCCGACGGCACATATCGTGGTTACCGGTTGCGCGGCCCAGACCGGGCCGGAAGGTTTTGCCGCCATGGCAGAGGTCGATACGGTTCTGGGCAATCATGCGAAGATGCAGCTCGAAACATGGCAGAGTCTGGCCGGCCGGCGCGGTGGAGTATCGGCGCGGGTGCAGGTGGAAGATATCATGTCGGTGACCGAAGCCGCAGCTCCCCGGATCGACGGCTTGCGCGAGCGTGCTCGCGCCCATGTCCAGATCCAGAACGGTTGCGACCACCGCTGCACCTTCTGCATCATTCCCTACGGACGTGGAAATTCCCGGTCTGTTCCGGCCGGTGATGTGGTCGATCAGGTTCGGCGGCTGGCGGATCGCGGATACAGCGAGGTGGTTCTCACCGGCGTCGATCTCACGAGCTGGGGGGGAGACCTGCCCGCCGCACCGCGGTTGGGAGATCTGGTCATGCGGATCCTGCGCAGCGTTCCCGGGCTGCCCCGCCTGCGCCTCTCGTCGATAGATTCGATCGAGGTCGATGACATGCTGATGCAGGCCATCGCCACCGAACCCCGCCTGATGCCGCATCTGCACCTGTCACTTCAATCCGGAGACGACATGATCCTGAAGCGGATGAAGCGGCGCCACCGCCGGGAGGATGCGCTCCGCTTCTGCGAAGAGGTGCGCCGGTTGCGCCCGGACATCGTGTTCGGGGCCGACATCATCGCCGGGTTTCCCACGGAAACGGAGGCGATGTTCGAAAACTCTCTCCGGCTGATCGACGAGTGCGGCCTGACCTGGCTGCATGTCTTTCCCTATTCGCCCCGCCCCGGCACCCCGGCGGCGCGCATGCCGCAACTGCCGACCGCAACGATCCGCGCGCGTGCCGCGCGGCTGCGCGAAAGGGGGGCGGCCAGGGCCGACAGCTTTCTGCAGGCCCAGGTGGGCAGGCGGCTGACCGTGCTCGCCGAAGGGTCTTCCAGGGGGCGCACCGCCCAGTTTGCCGAAGTGGTGCTGGAAACTCCGCAGCCCGCCGGCCGGCTGGTGGAAGCAGATGTCGTCGGCGTCGAGGGGCGCGCCCTGCGGGCGGTGCCTGCGGCTGGGTGCTGACGCCACGGCAGCCGGGCGTCTCCGGCCGCGTGATGCGCGCGCGCTTTCCGGGGCCCGCGCACATGGCCGGCAGATGATTTGTGCCTTGGCGCGCGCTCCGGCGCACGATAGCGTTGGATGCGGGAGGTGCCGGAATGAATGCGCGTATCAGCACGCACCAGGCCGAGGAGGATCCGCGCAACGCGCAGCTGAAGATCTATGTGAACGGGCGGATCGTCCCCCGTGACGAGGCCGTGGTCAGCGTTTACGACAGCGGTTTCATGCTCGGAGACGGGGTCTGGGAAGGGCTGCGGCTGTACGGTGGAAAATGGGCCTTCCTCGACGAGCACCTGGAGCGGCTTTTCGAGGCGGCCCGGGCAATCGACCTCGACATCGGAATGAGCAGGCAGCAGCTTGCCGATGCGCTCGATGCCACACGGCGAGCGAACGGCATGCACGACGACGCCCATGCCCGGCTGATGGTCACTCGCGGTCCCAAGGCCCGCCCCTTCCAGCACCCGGGGCTGAGCCGCTCGGGGCCGACCGTCGTGATCATCGCGGAGCATTCCCGCCCGGCCCTGCCGCGTCCGGTCCGGCTGGCCACCGTGCCGCATGTCCGCGGCCTGCCGATGAGCCAGGATCCGAAGCTCAACAGCCACTCCAAGCTGAACTGCATCCTGGCCTGCATCGCTGCCGAAAAGGCTGGCGCCGACGAGGCGCTGATGCTGGATGTGCATGGCTTCGTGAACACCACGAATTCCTGCAACTTCTTCATCGTGCGCAAGGGCGAGGTCTGGACCTCGACCGGCGACTACTGCATGAACGGGATCACCCGCCGGAAGGTCATCGAGCTGTGCCGCGAACACGATATCCCGGTGTTCGAGCGCAATTTTTCGCTGGTCGAGGCTTACGGGGCCGACGAGGCCTTCCTGACCGGAACCTTCGGTGCCCAGACCCCGGTTTCCGAGATCGACGGGCGGCGGATAGGCGATGGCCGGATGGGGCCGGTCACCGCCCGGCTGCGCCATCTCTACAAGGAGCTGATCCGGCAGGAGTGCGACGGATGAAGATCGCCATGTGGTCGGGGCCGCGCAACCTCTCGACGGCGATGATGTATGCCTTTGCCTCCCGCGGCGACTGCGCCGTGATCGACGAACCGTTTTATGCGGCCTATCTCGCGCTGACTGGTCTGAACCACCCGATGCGCGATGAAATCCTGGCCGCCCAGCCGACCGATCCGCGGCAGGTGGTGGCGCAGATAACAGGCTCTAATCCGGGGAAAAAGGCGCATTTCTACCAGAAGCACATGGCCCATCACATGGTGGAGGGCATTCCGCGCGAGTGGATCCGGCAAATGAGGAACGTCTTTCTGATCCGCCATCCGGCCCGGGTGGTGGCAAGCTATGCGAAAAAGCGCGAAGCGCCGACGCTTGAGGACATCGGCTTCCGCCGGCAGGCGGAGCTGTTCGAGCAATGTCGTGCCGCCGGGGAAAGGCCGCTGGTGGTGGACAGCGCCGACATTCGCGCCGACCCGCCCGGAATGCTGGAAAGACTGTGCGTCGCGCTCGGGCTCGACTGGCGCCCCGAGATGCTGCACTGGCCCGCCGGCGGCCACCCGGACGATGGTGTCTGGGCATCACACTGGTATGGCGCGGTGCACCGCTCGACCGGGTTCGCCGGGCCGGAAGGGCCTTTACCCACCCTCGATGGCGACTATCTGGAACTCGTCGAAAGGGCTCTGCCGTATTACCAGGCGCTCTTCCCGTTTCGCCTGACCTGAACCGACGTGCAAGGAAATCAGGGCAGCGCCCGACCGCGGGCGGAAGCGAAGCACCCGCCCATGGGGGAGGTCGGGCGCTGCCCGGCGGTGCCGCCGGGCACGGGAAACCCCGAAAGAGCCTCCCGGACCGGGCCTACCTTACCCGCCGGTTCCGCATCGCCAGCAGCCGCAGCCGCAGCGCGTTCAGCCTGATGAATCCGGCCGCATCCTTCTGATCGTAGGCTCCGGCATCGTCCTCGAAGGTCACGTGTTCTTCCGAATACAGGCTGTGCTCGGACCACCGGCCCACCGTGCGCGCCAGCCCCTTGTAGAGCTTTACCCGCACCGTGCCGGTCACATGCTGCTGGCTGTGGTCGATGGCGGCCTGCAGCATCTCGCGCTCGGGGCTGAACCAGAAGCCGTTGTAGATCAGCTCCGCGTAGCGCGGCATCAGCTCGTCCTTGAGGTGGGCCGCGCCCCGGTCGAGGGTGATCTGCTCGATACCGCGGTGCGCTTCCAGCAGGATGGTGCCGCCCGGTGTTTCATAGATGCCACGCGACTTCATCCCCACGAAGCGCCCTTCCACCAGATCGAGCCGCCCGATCCCGTGCCGCCCGCCATGTTCGTTGAGCGCGGTCAGCAGCTCGGCCGGGCTCATGGCCTGCCCGTTGATCGAAACCGCATCGCCCCGCTCGAACCCGATCTCGATGTATTCGGGCGTATCGGGCGCCTCCTCGGGGTGAACCGTGCGCTGATAGACGTAATCAGGCGCCTCGACCGCCGGATCTTCCAGAACCTTGCCCTCACTGGAGGTGTGCAGCAGGTTCGCATCCACCGAAAAGGGCGCCTCGCCGCGCTTGTCCTTCGCGATCGGGATCTGATGCGCCTCGGCAAACTCCAGCAGCTTCGTGCGGCTGGTCAGATCCCACTCGCGCCAGGGCGCGATCACCCTGATGTCGGGGTTGAGCGCATAGGCCGACAGTTCGAATCGCACCTGATCATTGCCCTTGCCGGTAGCGCCGTGGGCGATGGCGTCGGCTCCGGTAGCTTCGGCGATCTCGATCAGGCGCTTGGAGATAAGCGGCCGGGCGATGGACGTGCCCAGCAGATAGAGCCCTTCGTAGACGGCATTGGCCCGGAACATCGGAAAGACGAAATCGCGCACGAATTCCTCGCGCAGATCCTCGATGAAGATGTTTTCCGGCGCGATGCCCAGCATCTCGGCCTTCCGGCGCGCGGGCTCCAGCTCTTCTCCCTGGCCGAGGTCGGCGGTGAAGGTGACCACCTCGCAGCCATATTCGGTTTGCAGCCATTTGAGGATGATCGAGGTATCGAGACCGCCCGAATAGGCCAGCACGACTTTTCTGGGCACGGACATGAAGCTCTCCTGCGATTGCCGGACAGGCTGGCGGTTAGCGCCTTTTCCCGGCGAGAGCAAGCGCGGCCGGGCTGCGACGCCCGGGCTCTTGCCTCCGGCCGCGCGTCGGGGCAGACAGCGTGCATGACAAGCATATTGCAAGAGGCACGCCGGGCCGAGCGGGCCATGCGCGAGCTGTTCCCGCCGACGCCGCTGCAACGCAACGCGCATCTGAGCGAACGTTATGGCGCCGAGATCTGGTTGAAGCGGGAGGATCTTTCGCCGGTGCGCTCCTACAAGTTGCGGGGAGCGATGAACGCGATGCGCAAGCAGCTGTCCCGGGCCCCGGAGCGGAAGAAGTTCGCCTGCGCCAGCGCCGGCAACCATGCCCAGGGCGTGGCCTACCTGTGCCGGCATTTCGATGTCCGCGGGGTCGTGTTCATGCCGGTGACCACGCCGCAGCAGAAGATCGCGAAAACCCGCATCTTCGGCGGCGACAACATCGAGATCGTGCTGACGGGCGATTATTTCGACGACACGCTGCACTCGGCCCAGGAGTTCTGCAGGCGCGAGGAGGCGCATTTCCTGGCGCCGTTCGACGACCCGGACGTGATCGGGGGCCAGGCCACGGTCGCCGTGGAAACCCTGGATCAGATGCCGCGCCCCCCCGACATGATCGTGCTGCCGGTCGGCGGCGGCGGGCTGGCTGCCGGCGTGCGCGGCGTCTTTGTGCATGCTGCGCCGGAAACGGCCTTCCGCTTTGCCGAGCCGGCGGGCGGGGCAAGCTTCCGGGCCGCGCTCGAGGCGGGGCATCCGGTCACACTGGAAAAGGTTGACTCCTTCGTTGACGGTGCGGCCGTGGCAAGGGTTGGCGCGGCGCCCTTTTCGGCGTTGTCGGATGTGCTGCCGGCGCATGTGGTGCCCTGCCCGGAAGACAGGATCTGCGTGACGATCCTGGACATGCTGAATACCGAGGGAATCGTGCTCGAACCGGCCGGCGCCCTGGCCGTGGATGCGCTGGAGGATCTGCGCGAGGATCTGCGCGGCAGGACGGTCGTCTGCGTGACCTCGGGCGGGAATTTCGATTTCGAGCGCCTTCCCGAGGTGAAGGAGCGCGCCCAGAGGTTTTCCGGGGTGAAGAAATATTTCATTCTCCGGATGCCGCAGCGCCCCGGTGCGCTGCGGGAGTTCCTGGACCTTCTCGGCCCGGATGACGACATCGCCCGTTTCGAATACATGAAGAAGTCGGCCCGGAACTTCGGTTCGGTCCTGATCGGGATCGAAACCAGCCGGCCGGAGAATTTCTCGACCCTTGTCGCCCGGCTGGAGCAGGCGGGTTTCATCTATCGCGACATAACCGGTGATGAAACCCTGTCCGAGTTCATCGTCTAGGATGCCGCCCCCGGCCGGCCGGTTCCGCTCCGGCGCGCCGCCGCCATCCCGTGAGGGATGCGAGCGTGTCTCGACCCTAACGGTCGTAATCCAGCGTGATCCTTTCGCTCAGAGGGTAGCACTGGCAGGTCAGCACATAGCCCGCTTCGATCTCGTAATCCTCCAGCGCGTGGTTGGCGATCATGTCCAGCCTGCCCTCGGTCAGCCTGGCCCGGCAGGAGGCGCAGACCCCGGCCTTGCAGGAAAAGGGCACATCAAGGCCGTTTTCCAAGGCGGCTTCGAGAACCGACATGCCGGCCGGAATCTCGAAGCTGCGGCGGGTGCCGTCCAGGGTGACTTGCGCCTGCACGCGCACGGCCTGCCCGCCGCGCGTCGGGGCCGGGCGCGGGGCGCGGCCAGGCTGATCCGGCCGGAACAGCTCTGAACGGATCCGGGTTTCGGAAATTCCCCGTGCCTTCAGCGCATTGCGCACCTCCGTCATCATCGGCGGGGGGCCGCAGAGCAGGATCCGGTCTGCCGATTCGGCATCGACCCAGTGCCGCAGCAGCCCGGCGCATCTTTCCGCGTCCAGCCGGCCGCTGAACAGTTCGATTTCCTGGGTGTCGTTCTCCAGCACGTGCAGCAGCGTGAAACGCCCCATGTGCAGGTTCTTCAGGTCCTCCAGCTCCTCGCGGAACATGATCGTGCTTACCGCGCGGTTCGCATAGATCAGCGTGAAATGCGATTTCGGCTCTCCTTCCAGAACCGCCTTCAGCATCGACAGGATCGGCGTTATCCCGGCGCCGCCGGCGAAGGCGAGGTAGTGCCGGGCGGCCTCCGGCTCCGGTTCGAGGGTGAATGCCCCGCTCGGCGGCAGGGCATCAAGGCGCTCCCCGGGCGTCATCTCCTCGTTGGCCCAGGTGGAAAAGACGCCGCCTTCCACCTGCCTTATCCCGACCCTGATCGTTCCTTCGGACGGCGCGGCGCAGATCGAATAGCTGCGGCGCAGCTCGGTTCCGCCGAAGTCGCGCCGGAAGGTCAGGTGCTGACCCGCCCGGAAGGCGAAGGCTCCGGGGTCGTCCGGCTGTAGCGTGACCACCACTGCGTCGCGGGTGGTCCGGTGGATGTCTGTTACCGTGAGTGCGTGGAAACGAGACATGGCGCCCCCTCAGATGCACTTGAAATGGTCGAACGGTTCCAGGCAGTCCTCGCACTGCCACTGCGATTTGCAGGGCGTCGATCCGAACTGGCTGATCCGTTTCACATGGGCCGACTTGCAGCGCGGGCAATGCGCCGGCGTGCCGCCGGGCTGCGGCGGGGCGATGCCGTAGTCTTCCAGTTTCCGGCGGCCCTTTTGCGACAGCCAGTCTGTCGTCCAGGCGGGCGACAGGCGCTGTTCCAGGCGAAAATCGCGAACCCCGTGTTCGCGCAGCGCCGTTTCGATATCCAGCCGGATGATCGAGGTGGCCGGACAGCCGGAATAGGTGGGCGTGATGGTGACCACCAGCGTCTCGCCCTCAAGCGCCACGTCGCGCACGATGCCCAGATCCACCACCGAGATCACCGGAATTTCCGGGTCCGGCACGGCGTCGAGCCATTCCCAGACATCGGCAACCCTGGGCAGGGTCGCTACCATGTCGCCCCCGGGTAGGCGCGCTGCAGCCACTGCATCTGGGTCAGCAGGTGGCCCAGGTGTTCCGTATGCATGACGCCGGTCTTTCCGCCCCTGTGGGCAAAGTCGCCCTCGGGGTGGCGCAGCGTCGCCTCGGCCAGCGCCTCTTGCACCCGAGCGTCCCAGGCGGCGCGCAGCGAGGCCGGTTCGGGGGCGATGCCATCGGCCGCCAATTCGTCACTGACACTGTCGTTTTCGAAGATTTCGCCCACGTAGGGCCAGAGCGCATCCAGCGCCGCCTGCATCCGGGCGTGGCTTTCTTCGGTGCCGTCGCCCAGCGCGACAACCGTGTTGCGCGAGCGTTCCAGGTGGTAGGCGGCTTCCTTGCCGGCCTTTTCGGCGATGGCGGCAATGCGGTCATCGGTCGAGTTCGCAAGTTCCGTCAGATGCACCAGGTTGAAGGCGTCGAACAGGAACTGGCGCATCATCGTGTGGCCGAAATCGCCGTTCGGGCGTTCCACCAGCAGCAGGTTGCGGAAATCCCAGACGTCGCGCAGGAACGCCAGGTCGTCGGCCGAGCGCCCCTTGCCCTCGACCTCGCCCGCCAGCCCCAGCCACATCTGCGTCTGCCCGATCAGGTCGAGCGCGGTGTTGGCCAGCGCGATGTCCTCTTCCAGCACCGGCGCATGGCCGCACCATTCGCTGACCCGGTGGCCGAGCACCAGCGCATTGTCGCCCTGGCGCAGCAGGAATTCGAACAGGGCGCTCATCACATCGGCCCCACGTCTTCGGGGATGTCGAAGAACGTCGGGTGGCGGTAGATCTTGTCATTGGCGGGCTCATACAGCGGCCCCTTGTCCGAAGGCGAGGACGCCGTGACATGCGCCGCCTCGACCACCCAGATGCTGACCCCTTCGTTGCGCCGCGTGTAAACGTCGCGCGCGTTCAGGATCGCGGTTTCGGCGTCGGGCGCGTGCAGGCTGCCGACGTGGCGGTGGCTCAGCCCGTGCCGGCCGCGGATGAAGACTTCCCAGAGGGGCCATTCGTTTTTCATTTCCTGTCTCCCTATTCAGCCGCCTGCCGGCGCGCGGCCTTCTTGCGGGCGTGTTCCAGCAGGCCCTCGCGCACCCAGGCGCCGTCTTGCCAGGCCTTGCGGCGGGCGGCCATGCGGTCGGCGTTGCAGGGGCCGTTGCCGTTGATGACCGCGAAGAATTCGGACCAGTCCGGGTCGGTGAAATCGTAATGCCCGCGTTCCTCGTTCCACTTCAGATCGGGGTCGGGGATGGTCAGGCCCAGGTATTCGGCCTGCGGCACGGTCTGGTCAACGAACCGCTGGCGGCCCTCGTCGTTGGTCATGGTCTTGATCCCCCAGGCCATCGACTGCGCCGAATGCACCGAGTCCCTGTCGGACGGGCCGAACATCATCAGCGCCGGATACCAGAAGCGATTCAGCGCATCCTGCGCCATTTCCTTCTGCTCCGGGGTGCCGAAGGCCATCTTCATCATGATGTCGTAGCCCTGGCGCTGGTGGAAGCTCTCTTCCTTGCAGATGCGGATCATGGCCCGCGCATAAGGGCCGTAGGAGGTGCGCTGCAAGGCCACCTGGTTCATGATCGCAGCGCCATCCACCAGCCAGCCGATGGCCCCGATATCGGCCCAGTTCAACGTCGGATAGTTGAAGATCGAGGAATATTTCATCCGGCCTTCGTGCAGCAGGTCGATCAGCTCGTCGCGGCTGACGCCCAGGGTTTCGGCGGCGCAGTAAAGATAGAGCCCGTGCCCGGCCTCGTCCTGCACCTTGGCCAGCAGGATCGCCTTGCGTTCCAGCGTGGGCGCGCGAGTGATCCAGTTGCCCTCGGGCAGTTGCCCGACCACCTCGGAATGGGCGTGCTGGCCGATCTGGCGGATCAGGGTCTGGCGGTAGCCCTCGGGCATCCAGTCCTTCGGCTCGATCTTCTCGCCGGCGTCGATGCGGGCCTGAAAGGCGCGTTCCTCGGGGGTCATCTCCTCGGGCGTCTTCACGCCCTTGCCGGTGGATTTCACCATCTGTGCATACATCGCGCGCCCTCCTCAGACCCGTTCGATGATCATCGCCACGCCCTGGCCCACGCCGACACACATGGTGCACAGGGCATAACGCCCGCCGGTGCGTTTCAACTGCCAGGCGGCGGTCAGCACCAGCCGGGCGCCGGACATGCCCAGCGGGTGGCCCAGCGCGATGGCACCGCCGTTCGGGTTGACGTGTTCGGCGTCGTCCGGGATGCCGAGCGCGCGCAGCACCGCCAGCGCCTGTGCCGCGAAGGCCTCGTTCAGCTCGATCACGTCCATCTGGTCGATGGTCAGCCCGGTGCGCTCCAGCAGCTTGTTGACGGCGGGCACCGGGCCGATGCCCATCACCCGAGGTTCCACCCCTGCGGCCGCCATGCCGACGATGCGCGCCATCGGCTGCAGGTCGTTGTGCCGGGCCGCGCTTTCCGAAGCCACCAGCACCGCCGCCGCCCCGTCGTTGACGCCCGAGGCATTGCCGGCGGTCACGCTCAGGTCGGGGCCGTTGATCGGGCGCAGCCGGGACAGTTTTTCCACGGTCGTGCCGGGCCGCGGGTGTTCGTCGGTATCGACGATCACCGGATCGCCGCGCTTTTGCGGCACCGTGATCGGCAGGATTTCATCCTTGAAGAAACCGGCCCTGTGCGCCGCTTCCCACCGGGCCTGCGACCGCGCCGCAAAGGCGTCCTGGTCTTCGCGGCTGATGTTGTGGTCGGCCGCCACGTTGTCGGCGGTTTCGGGCATGGAATCGGTGCCGTAGGCCTCGCGCATCTTCGGGTTCACGAAACGCCAGCCGATGGTGGTGTCGAAGATCTCGGCCCGGCGGGAAAAGGCGGTATCCGCCTTGGGCATGACGAAGGGCGCGCGGCTCATGCTTTCGACGCCGCCGGCGATGGCCATGTCCTGGTCGCCGGCGCGGATCGCGCGTGCCACCATGCCGATGGCATCCATCCCCGAAGCGCAGAGCCGGTTGACGGTGGTGCCCGGCACGCTGACCGGCAGCCCGGCCAGCAGCGCCGCCATGCGCGCCACGTTGCGGTTGTCCTCGCCCGCCTGGTTGGCCGCGCCGAGCACGACATCGTCAAGCGTCGCCCAGTCCACGGACGGGTTGCGTGCGATCAGCGCCGAAATGGGCGCCGCGGCCAGGTCGTCGGCGCGCACCGTGCTCAGGGCGCCGCCGTAGCGGCCGATCGGCGTGCGGATGGCATCGCAGATGAACGCTTCCATGAATCGTCGATCCGTTCGCATGGCTTGCGGCATTCCCCGACCGCATGGTCGGATTAGCATGCGGGCCGGCACCAGGCAACATATTTGTTACCGGAATTTTCGTATACCTCTTTTTGTGTAACCTGTTTCTTGCGTAGCCCGTTGCCTGGCCCGTTCTGCCGGTCCGGACGGAAAGCTGCGTAAAATCCGCCTTGTTAAGCTGCCGTTCAACTCCTTCCTCTACCACCGGATCCGGGTGAAACACGAGGTGGTGGGATGAGCGCGAAACCGAACGCGCCGGTGATCATCAAGCGCAAGAAGGTCGTCGGCGGTGGGGGGCACCACGGCGGAGCCTGGAAGGTCGCCTATGCCGACTTCGTGACGGCCATGATGGCCTTCTTCCTGCTGATGTGGCTGCTGAACGCGACGACGGAAAAGCAGCGCAAGGGTCTGGCCGACTATTTCAGCCCGACGATTCCGGTCAACCGGATTTCCGGCGGGGGAGATGGCTCCTTCGGCGGCGACAACGTCTTTACCGAGGAAACCCTCGCCCAGAATGGCACCGGAGCGACCCTGAAGAAGGCAACCGAATCCAATGCGGCCCGGGGCGCTTTCGGATCCGGGCAGTCCGCGGAAGACGGCGCGCAGGATGCCGACCTGGCAGCGGTCGAAGAGGCCCTTGCCGGCCTGTCCGGCGAAAGCATGGTCAGCGACGAGGCCCTTCGCCACATCGTGACGCGGGTCACCGACGAAGGGCTGATCGTCGAGTTGTTCGACCTGCCGGGAGAACCCCTGTTCGAACCGGGCGGCACCGTGCCGACCCTCGTCATGGAAGAGCTGGCGGCCATGATCGCCGAGATCTTTTCTCTCGTGGACAACGAAATCGCGGTGAACGGATACAGCCGCGCCCGCCCCGTCGTTCTCGCCAGGAACCCGGTCTGGGATCTCTCGCAATCGCGCGCCGACACGATCCGGAAGCTCCTGGCGGAAAAGCTGCCCGGGCATCGGATCCAGCGGGTCTCCGGCTATGCCGATCGCAAGCCGGCGGTGGCCAACCCCATGGCCGTACGCAACAACCGGATCGAGATCATCCTGCTGCGGGACAGCCCCTCCTGAACGGGGGAGGGCAACCGCCGGATAGGGAAAACTTTCATCGTTAGCGCGCTGTTAAGCCGGGGCGGGTAGTCCTTCCGGTGGACTCGGGACCACTGGCAGCAGAAAGGCGCTTCCCAATGACGATCTCCTCTTCCTTGAATGCCGGTGTGGCAGGGCTTAATGCCAATGCGACCCGGCTTGCGACGATTGCCGACAATATCGCCAATTCGGCCACCTTCGGCTACAAGCGGGCACAGGCAGATTTCCATTCCCAGGTCATCGGCGGCGGGTCGGGCGCCGGCGTCTATTCCGCCGGCGGCGTGCGCGTCACCACGCAGCGGCTGATCGATGAGCGCGGGCCGCTGATCTCCACTTCGAACCCCACCGACATCGCGGTGAACGGTCGCGGCATGTTGCCGGTCACGACAAGGGTATCTCTTGATTCGAATACCGGGAACTACCCGATGATGCTGATGACGACCGGCTCTTTCCGCCCCGATGCCGATGGTGTCCTGATGACCGAAACGGGAATGGTCCTGATGGGCTGGCCGGCCAATGTCGATGGCTCGATGCCGAGCTATCCGCGCGATACCGTGGCCGGCCTCGAACCCGTTCGGGTCAACGTGAACCAGTTTGCCGGCGACCCGACGACCCGGATGACCCTCGCGGTTAACCTGCCGGCCACCGAAACGCAGGCAGGTGCGGCAGGGGTCCAGCAGGATCTGTCGATCGAGTATTTCGGCAACCTCGGCACCTCCGAGACCCTCAGCGTCAACTTCACGCCGACCGTGCCTGGAAGCGGCGCCTCCAATACCTGGACCATGACGATCACCGACAGCGCCTCCGGCGGTGCGACCGTCGGACAATACACGCTGGTGTTCGATTCCAGCCAGACCAACGGGGGCACGCTGGCCTCGGTCACCACGATCTCCGGCGGCGCCTACAATGCCGCCACCGGGTCGGTGACGCTCACGCTTGGCGGCGGTCCGCTGGAACTGACGATCGGCACGATCAACGACCCGGGCGGAATGACGCAGCTTTCGGACAGTTTCGCTCCGGTCACGATCGAGAAGAACGGTTCTCCGGTCGGCAATCTGACCACGGTCGAGATCGACCCGAACGGTTTCGTGAACGCAGTCTACGATATCGGGTTCACCCGGACGATCTACCAGATTCCGCTGGTCGATGTGCCCAACCCTAACGGGCTGATCTCGCTCAACAACCAAGCCTATCAGATATCCCCTGAAAGCGGCGCCTTCTTCCTGTGGGATGCCGGAGACGGCCCGACCGGAGAGGTGCTCGGGTTCACGAGAGAGGAATCCGCGACCGACGTCGCCGCCGAGCTGACCCAGCTGATCCAGACCCAGCGAGCCTATTCTTCCAACGCCAAGGTCATCCAGACCGTTGATGAGATGCTCCAGGAAACGACCAACATCAAGCGCTGAGACGGCATGAAGAGGGATAGGCGATGAGCATCTCGGGCTCCCTTTCGAATGCCCTGTCGGGGCTTACGGCGGCATCGCGGGCGGCGGAAGTGGTTTCCTCGAACGTGGCCAACGCCCTGACCGAGGGCTACGGACGGCGGGAGCTCGAACTGGCGGCTCGCTCTGTCGGCGGCAACGGGGCCGGAGTGCGGGTCGTCGGAGTCTTGCGCAATGTCGATGAACAGCTCGTCACCGAACGCCGCCTGGCCGAGTCCCGTCTCGGCCAGGCTTCTGTCGTGGCGGAGTTCCACAAGGACATGGAGCAGATCCTGGGGCTGCCCGACGACCCCGGCTCGCTCGGCGGCTGGACAACGCAGCTGGAAACGGCGCTGATCGAGGCGGCGAGCCGACCGGATTCCGAGCCCCGGCTGGATACCGTTCTGAGGGCTGCCCAGGGCCTGTCATCCAAGCTGAACGGGGCATCCGAGCGGGTACAGGAGCTGCGCCTGGAGGCGGACGGCAGGATCGCCGAGCAGGTCCGCCGCCTGAACGAGAATCTGAGCCGGGTCGCTGAACTCAACCATGCCATCCGTGTCCAGCTGGCTGCCGGGCGCGATGCCAACGCGCTCATGGATCAGCGTCAGCAAACGATCGACTCGATTTCGGAAATCGTTCCCCTCAGACAGGTGCCACGCGGGAACGGGCAGGTGGCCCTGTTCACCCCTGGCGGCGCCATCCTGCTCGACGGCACCCCGGCGCGCATAGGCTTTGCTCCCGTCGGAACGATAGTTCCGCAGATGAGCCTTGGAAGCGGGGCCCTTTCCGGGCTTACCGTCAACGGCAACCCGGTTGCCACCGGGTCTTCCGGCCCCCTGGGGGGCGGAAGCCTTGGTGCGCTGTTCGATGTTCGGGACAATCTTGCCGTCACCGCCCAGACGCGCCTGGATGCAATGGCGCGTAACCTGATCGAACGCCTCGCAGACCCTGCGGTTGATCCGACGTTGACCCCTGGCGACGCGGGGCTTTTCACGGATGCGGGGGTGGCCTTCTCCGCAGCAAACGAGACCGGAATATCGGCGCGGATTTCCGTCAACCCTCTGGTTGATCCGGCCGGGGGGGGCGCGCTGTGGCGCCTTCGTGACGGACTCGGGGCGACCAGCCCGGGCGATGTCGGAAATGCAACGCTTCTGAGCGCGATGGGCGATGCGCTCCGCGCTCCGCGCATTCCCTCCAGCGGCGGGTTCATCGGCGCCGCCCGTTCGGCTCCCGGGCTTGCCAGCGACATCCTTTCCCTGAACCATGCCGATCTGCTTGCTGCAGATGCGGACAAGGGCTTCGCCATTGCTCAGTTCGATGCCATGAAGACTCTCGAACTGCAGGATGGCGTCGATACCGACCGAGAGCTTCAGCAGCTTCTCCTGATCGAGCAGTCCTATTCGGCCAATGCCCGCATCATTTCCACCGTCGATGACCTGATCCAGACATTGCTGAGGCTCTGAGATGAATTTCCTGTCAGTCGGAGATCTTGCGCTGACCTATCAGAACAGGCGCCAAGTGGTGCGGATCAAAGCCGACCTGGCCCGGCTCGGCAACGAGCTGGCAACCGGCAGGAAGAGCGATCTTTCCGAGCTTTCGGGGGGCGATTTTTCACCGGTCAGCAGCCTTCAGAACGCCCTTGCCGCAAACAGGGCATATTCGACATCGATTGCGGAGGCCGGGCTGTTTGCCTCCTCGATGCAGGCAACGCTGGGCAGTATCCAGTCCATGAGCGAACAGCTCGGCCCGGCCCTGCTGATGGCCGGCAATTCCGAACATCCGGCGATGATCCGCAGCGCGACGGCCGATGCGCGCTCGAAGTTCGAAGCCGTCGTCTCGGCATTCAACACCCAGGTGGCAGGTAGATACGCCTTTTCCGGGGCCGCGACCGATCAGCCGGCTCTCGCCTCTGCCGATACGATCATCCAGGCGCTGGCTGCGGCAACCGCTTCGGCCACCACGGCGGCCGGAATCGAGGCTGCTGTGGATGCCTGGTTCGATACTCCCGGAGGCGGATTCGACACGACGGCTTATACCGGCTCGGGAAATCTCCTCGCGCCCTTTGCCCTGTCGGAATCGGACATGACCTCGATTCCGATCACCGCTGCCGATACGGAGATTCGCGAGATTCTCAAGGGTTATGCCTTGGCGGCCCTGATCGACGACGGAGCCCTGAACGCGAATGTCGTCGAACAGGCAGCGCTGACCCGCTGCGCCGGCGAACGGATCCTTTCGGCAGATTCCGTTCTTGCCGAGCTTCAGGCGCGTGTCGGCACCTCGCAATCGCGGATCGAGGCCGCCAATATGCGCAACGCGGCAGCGAGAACCTCCCTGGAGCTGGCGCTCAACGAGCTGACGGCCGTTGACCCCTACCGGGCGGCTACCGAGCTCGAGGCCGCCCGCGGCCAGCTGGACACGCTTTACACGCTCACCGTCCGTCTGGCGCGCCTGTCCATGTCGGAGTACCTGAGATGAGATCCTGGATCCTTGCCGTTCTCGCCCTGTTCATGACGACGGGCAGCCTGCTCTCCGCTCCGGTCCGGATAAAGGATCTGGTCGAATTCGACGGCGTGCGTGGAAACGACCTGGTCGGCTATGGGCTGGTGGTCGGCCTGAATGGCACCGGCGACGGTATCCGCAACGCGCCGTTTACCGAGGAAATAATGTCAAACATCCTCGAACGGCTGGGGGTGAATGTCTCGGGGGAACAGTTTCGCCCGAAGAATGTGGCCGCTGTTTTCGTGACAGGAACCCTGCCCCCCTTTGCCCGCGCGGGCAGCAGGATCGATGTTACGGTTTCGGCAATCGGCGATGCGAAGAGCCTGGTTGGCGGCACCCTGATCCTGACCCCGCTGAATGCCGCAGACGGCCAGATATATGCCGTTGCGCAGGGGACCGTGATCGCCGGAGGAATCGCGGCCGAAGGGGAGGGTGCCAGTATCGTGCAGGGTGTGCCGACATCGGGCGTGATTCCGGCCGGGGCCAGGGTGGAGCGTGAAATAGAGTTCGATTTCACCACCTTGCGCTCCGTACGCCTGGCCTTGAGAACGCCCGATTTCACCACGGCAGGACGAATCGAATCCGCGATCAATGGGCATTACGGTAATGTGGTTGCGCGCATGCTCGATGCGGGGACCGTCATCGTCGATATCGCGGCAACCCGTGAGCTGTCTCCCGCCCATGCGCTCGGGCGGATCGAGCGGATCATGGTTGATCCCCAGCGGCGTGCGCGGGTGGTTGTGGATCAGGCATCGGGGACCATTGTCATGGGTGAGGATGTCCGGATTTCCCGGGTTGCGGTTTCGAAGGGAAATCTGACAATCCGGGTGCAGGAAACCCCGGTGGCGGTTCAGCCCAACCCGTTTTCGCAGGGCGATACCATCGTCCTGCCGCGCACTTCCGCCGCGATCGAGGAAACGCCGGGCAACGGCCTGGTCGAAATCGGAGACGGAACCTCTCTTTCGGAAATCATCGCCGGGCTGAACGCCCTCGGCGTATCATCGCGGGACATGATCGACATTCTCAAGAGCATCAAGGCCGCCGGTGCGCTGCATGCGGAATTCATCGTGCGCTGAATGCGCTGAAAGCCGGGGGCGCTGAAACCGTTTCCTAAGCGGGAGCTCCGAGGCGGGAACACGGTGCCAGGGGTGCATTCCGGGCACAAGCATGTGTTCCGGATATGAATGCCTGCATGTTGCGACGGTTCCGCAGGGGAGGAACCGGCTCGCATGGCGCGGCTTCTGATCCGTGCATTTGCGTTGCGGCCTGCCGCTGCGGCCCGTCTGCGGCGGTGTGCGGCCCGCCAGAATGTAAAGGCAAGAAATATTCAGGCTTGAAATACATGTTTTCCCGGCTACCATCGTTGTCGCAGTATCCGATGCGGGGGAGCCGGAAAGATCATGCGTGTCCTGTGCCTCGGCGGCGGTCCGGCCGGTCTCTATTTCGCGATCTCCATGAAACGGCGCGACCCGTCGCACGCTGTGACCGTCCTGGAGCGCAACCGGGCCAATGATACCTTCGGCTGGGGAGTGGTCCTGTCGGATGACGCGCTTGAGAGGATGGCCCGGAACGATCCGGAAAGCGCCCGGGCGATTCGCAGGAACTTCATGTACTGGGATGATATCGCCGTCGTGCTTCGGGGAGAGCGCATCCTGTCCGGGGGACACGGCTTTGCGGGGATCGGGCGCCGGCAGATGCTGACCATTCTCCAGGAGCGCGCCTGCGAGCTGGGCGTGGAAATGCGATTCGAGACCAGCTTCACGGGGGCGGAGGAATACCGGAAGGACTACGATCTGGTGGTTGGTGCAGATGGGATCAATTCTACCGTGCGGCGCGAATACCGGAATGTTTTCCGCCCCGATATCGATACCCGCCTGTGCAAGTTCATCTGGCTGGGCACGCACCAGAAATTCGACGATGCCTTCACCTTCATCTTCGAGAAGACCCGGCACGGCTGGGTCTGGGCGCATGTCTACCAGTTCGATCCGCAGACCGCGACCGTGATAGTCGAATGCCGCCAGGAGACCTGGGATGCCTGGGGATTCGAGCAGATGAGCAAGGCGGAAACCATCCGCACCTGCGAGGAGATATTCGCCGCGCATCTGGGCGGTCATGCGCTGATGTCCAATGCCGCGCATCTGCGCGGCTCTGCCGTCTGGATGAACTTCCCCCGCGTGATATGCGAAAGGTGGCACCATGAAAATGTCGTTCTGATGGGGGATGCCGCCGCGACGGGGCATTTTTCCATCGGTTCGGGAACGCGGCTTGCCTTCGACAGCGCGATCGCCCTTGCCGAGTACTTGCACAGCGAGAACGACATGGCCGCCGCCTTCGCCCGTTATCAGGACGAGCGCCGCCTCGAGGTGCTGCGCCTGCAATCCGCTGCGCGCAACTCCCTGGAGTGGTTCGAGAATGTTGAACGCTACCTGGATCTGGAGCCGATCCAGTTCACCTATTCCCTGCTGACCAGGAGCCAGAGGATCAGCCACGAGAATCTCAGGTTGCGGGATCCGGCGTGGCTGGAGCGGGCCGAGCGCTGGTTTCAGGCCAGGGCCGGCGTGCCCGCAGATGCGCCGGTGCGTGCGCCGATGTTCGCCCCGCTGCGATTGCGCGGCCTGACCCTGAACAACCGGATCGTCGTTTCGCCGATGGCGCAGTACAAGGCCGTGGATGGCACGCCGGGCGACTGGCATCTGGTGCATTACGGCGAGCGGGCCAAGGGCGGGGCCGGTCTGATCTTTACCGAAATGACCTGCGTCTCTCCCTCCGGGCGGATCACGCCCGGCTGTCCCGGGCTCTATTCTCCCGATCACGAGGCCGCGTGGCGCCGGATCACGGATTTCGTGCACGCCGAGACCGGCGCGAAGATCTGCTGCCAGATCGGCCATTCCGGGCGCAAGGGCTCCACCCGGATCGGCTGGGAGGGAATGGACGAACCGCTGGAAACCGGCAACTGGGAACTGATCTCCGCTTCGGCCGTGCCCTGGTCGGAAGGCAGCGCCCGGCCCCGCGCCATGACCCGCGCAGACATGGACGAGGTGCTCGCGCAATTCGTCGCCGCAACGGAAATGGCCCTGCGCGCCGGATTCGACATGATCGAACTGCACGCCGCGCACGGCTATCTGATTTCTTCCTTCATATCCCCGGTTTCGAACCTGCGGGAAGACAGCTACGGCGGAACGCTCGAAAACCGGATGCGCTACCCGCTCGAGGTCTTTTCCGCCATGCGCGCCGCGTGGCCGGACGACAGGCCGATGTCGGTGCGGATATCGGCGACCGACTGGGTGGGGCCCCGGGGAGTGAACCCGGAAGAGGCGGTGGAGATCGCCCGCATGTTCGCCCGCGCCGGCGCCGACATCATCGACGTATCTGCGGGGCAGACCACGCCCGAGGCCCGCCCGGTCTATGGCCGCATGTTCCAGACCCCCTTTGCCGACCGGATCCGGCACGAAGCCGGGGTCAGGACGATGGCGGTCGGCAACATCTACGAGGCGGACCACGCCAATTCGATCCTGCTGGCCGGCCGTGCCGACCTCGTGGCGATCGGCCGCCCGCATCTGGCCGATCCGTTCTGGACCCTGCACCAGGGGGCACTGATCGGTGATCGTCACGCCGAATGGCCGAAGCCGTATCTGGCCGGGCGCGACCAGGCCTGGCGCCTGGCCGACCGCGAAGCCGAAGCGATACGGGTCTGACATGGGCGAGACCGGGGAAGATGCCGCTTCTCGCGCCGCTCGGGCGGTGGCGTGTCGGCTCCGGCCTGTCGTGCTGCGCCGATTCCGGGCGATCGGTGCCTTGCGGGAAGCAATCGGGAAGGTGAGCGCAAGATGCACGGGGAGATGACGACAGGCGAAAGCGAGCGCGCGGCCAGGGCCCGGCTGCGCCTGTGGCTTCGGCTGCTCAAGACCACCCGGCGGATCGAGGCCGAGCTGCGCGAGAACCTGCGGCGGGAGTTCTCCACCACCCTGCCCAGGTTCGATGTTCTGGCGGCCCTGAACCGGTTCGGGGATGGGCTCAAGATGAGCGAGCTTTCCGGCGTGCTGAAGGTCTCCAACGGCAATGTGACCGGAATCATCGACTGGCTGGCCGCCAACGGGCTCGTGGAGCGGGTGCCGGTGCCCGGCGACAGGCGGGCCTCCATGGTTCGGCTGACCGCGCGGGGGCAGGAAGAATTCGCCCGGCAGGCCGCGGCGCACGGGCGCTGGGTGGATCGGCTGCTTGCCGGTTTCGACAGCGCCGAAGCCGAGGCCCTGGCCGCCCGGCTGGCCGCCGAGCTGCGGCGGATGGAAGGAGAGGGCGGAGAATGAACAGGGCACGCACCGATACCAGGCACTTCCTGTGCCGCACCGAAAACCGGATCGCAACGGTTTCGCTGGACCGCCCCGAGCGGAAGAATCCGCTGACCTTCGAAAGCTATGCCGAACTGCGCGACTGGTTCCGCGCCCTGCCCGATGCCGATGACGTGGACGTGGTGATCTTCGCCTCCAACGGCGGGAACTTTTCCTCGGGGGGCGACGTGCACGACATCATCGCGCCGCTCACGAAGATGAGCATGAAGGAGCTTCTGGCCTTCACGCGGATGACCGGCGATCTGGTCAAGGCGATGACCGGCTGCGGCAAACCGGTCATCGCGTCGGTCGATGGCGTCTGCGTGGGGGCCGGCGCGATCATCGCGATGGCCTCGGACATCCGCCTGGCTACGCCACGGGCCAGGACCGCCTTTCTGTTCACGCGCGTCGGGCTGGCCGGCTGCGACATGGGGGCCTGTGCGATGCTGCCGCGCATCATTGGCCAGGGCCGGGCGGCGGAACTGCTGTTCACCGGCCGCACCATGAGCGCCGAGGAAGGCGCGGCATGGGGGTTCTACAGCCGGATCGTGGACGCGGATTCGCTTGAATCAGAGACGCTTTCGCTGGCCCAGAGCCTGCGCGACGGACCGAATTTCGCCCACATGATGACCAAGACGATGCTGGCGCAGGAATGGTCCATGTCGATCGACCAGGCGATCGAGGCCGAGGCCCAGGCCCAGGCAATCTGCATGCAGACTGACGATTTCAGGCGCGCCTACAAGGCCTTCGTGAAACGCGAAAAGCCGAGATTCGAGGGGAACTGATGGCCGACCGGACCTTCCTTGACTGGCCCTTTTTCGAGCCGCGCCACAGGGCGTTGGCCGAAGCGCTGGAGGGCTGGGCGGGGGAAAGCCTGGGCGCCATCGACCACGGCGAGACGGACGCCGCCTGTCGCGCGCTGGTCCGGGCGCTGGGCGATGGCGGCTGGCTGGAGCACACGGCGGCGGAAGGCGGCGAAATGCTGGATCTGCGCACGCTGTGCCTGTGCCGAGAGACGCTGGCCCGCCACGACGGGCTGGCGGATTTCGCCTTTGCCATGCAGGGGCTGGGCACGGGTGCGATCTCGCTTTTCGGCACGCCGGAGCAGCGGGCGGAATGGCTGCCGCTGACCCGCTCGGGCAGGGCCATCGCCGCCTTCGCGCTGACCGAGCCGCGGTCGGGGTCGGACGTGGCGAGTTCCACAATGTCGGCAACGCCCGATGGCGATGGTTACGTGCTGAACGGCGAAAAGACCTGGATTTCCAACGGCGGCATCGCCGATCTCTACACGGTATTCGCCCGCACCGGAGAGGCAGAGGGCGCCCGCGGCCTGTCGGCCTTTCTGGTGCCTGCCGGCACGCCGGGTCTGCACATTGCCGAACGGCTGGACACGATCGCCCCGCATCCGCTGGCCAGGCTGGAGTTTTCCGATTGCCGGATCCCCGCATCCGCCCTGATCGGAGAGCGCGGCGCCGGCTTCAAGGTGGCCATGTCGGTGCTCGACATGTTTCGCCCCACGGTGGGCGCGGCGGCGCTCGGCTTTGCGCGCCGAGCCCTTGATGAGGCACTGATACGGGTGAAAACGCGCCGGATACGGGGCGCGCCGCTGGCCGATCTGCAGATGGTTCAGGGCCATATCGCCGACATGGCGCTGGACATCGACGCCGCCGCCCTGCTGGTCTATCGCGCCGCCTGGGCCAGGGACAGCGGCACGCCGCGCATCACCCGCGAAGCGGCGATGGCCAAGCTGCACGCGACCGAAGCGGCCCAGCGGGTGATCGACACGGCCGTGCAGCTGCATGGCGGCGACGGGGTGCGGTCGGGCGAGGCCGTCGAGCGGCTCTATCGAGAGATCCGGGCGCTGCGCATCTACGAGGGCGCCTCGGACGTTCAGAAGCTGATCATCGCGCGCGCAGCCCTTGCCGCACAGGAGGGAGGATAGGCCATGCTGTCACCAAGCGCCCATGAAGACACCTTCACCCGCGACAACCTTCCGCCGCCGGGCCAGTGGCCGGTTTTTCTGCTGGACGGGTTCGATTATCCCGAGCGGTTGAATGTCGGGCACGAGCTGACCGATGCGATGGTCGTTCGGGGTTTTGGCGACCGCACCGCCCTGATCGGCAATGGCCGGCGGCGCACCTACAAGGAACTGGCCGACTGGACCAACCGCCTGGCGCATGTGCTGGTCGAGGATCTCGGCGTCAGGCCGGGCAACCGGGTGCTGATCCGCTCGGCCAACAACCCGGCGATGGTGGCCTGCTGGCTGGCGGCGACCAAGGCCGGCGCCGTCGTGGTGAATACCATGCCGATGCTGCGGGCGGGCGAACTGGGGAAGATCGTCAGAAAGGCCCGTGTCGGTCTCGCATTGTGCGACACCCGGCTGATGGAGGAAATGCGGGCCTGCGCCGACGAAAGCCCGTATCTGGAGCGTGTCGTCGGCTTTGACGGCACCATGAACCACGATGCCGAACTGGACCGGCTGGCGCTGGAAAAGCCGGTGCATTTCGACCCCGTTCCGACCGGACGCGACGATGTGGCGCTGCTTGGCTTCACCTCGGGCAGCACCGGCGAGCCGAAAGCGACGATGCATTTTCACCGCGACCTGCTGATCATCGCCGACGGCTATGCGCGAGAGGTTCTCGGGGTCACGCCCGATGACGTTTTCGTCGGCTCGCCGCCGCTGGCCTTCACCTTCGGCCTGGGCGGGCTGGCGATCTTTCCCCTGCGCTTCGGTGCGGCGGCGGCGCTGCTGGAAGACGCCAGCCCGCCGAACATGGTCGAGATCATCGAGAAATACCGCGCCACGGTCTGTTTCACGGCCCCCACCGCCTATCGGGTCATGCTGCGGGCGATGGAGGAGGGCGCCGATCTGTCCAGCCTGCGCGCCGCCGTCTCGGCCGGCGAAACCCTGCCGGCGCCTGTCTACGAGGAGTGGATCGCCAGGACGGGCAAGCCGATGCTTGACGGGATCGGCGCCACCGAAATGCTGCACATCTTCATTTCCAACCGTCTGGACGATCACCGCCCGGCCTGCACCGGCAAGCCCGTGACGGGCTACCAGGTGCGGGTGATCGGACCCGACGGGACAGACATGCCGCCGGGCGAAGTGGGCCGGCTGGCGGTGCGCGGGCCGACCGGGTGTCGTTATCTGAACGATCCGCGGCAGGCGGATTACGTGCAGGACGGCTGGAACATCACCGGCGACAGTTTCTGGCAGGATGAGGAGGGCTACCTGCATTTCGCCGCCCGCAACGACGACATGATCGTGTCCGCGGGCTACAACATCGCCGGCCCGACGGTAGAGGCGGCGCTGCTGTCGCACCCGGATGTGGTGGAATGCGCGGTCATCGGCGTGCCGGACGAGGCACGCGGACAGATCGTGCAGGCGCATGTGGTGCTGGCCGAGGGCACGCCGCGCAACGACGCGACGGTTGCGGCGTTGCAGAACCACGTGAAACAGCAGATCGCGCCCTACCAGTATCCGCGCTCGGTCGTGTTCTGCGACGGCCTGCCAAAGACCGAAACCGGCAAGATCCAGCGTTTTCGGTTGAAGCGGTTGTCTGCGGCCGAGGCGGCGAAAACGCTTGATCCTCAGGAATGATGGCGGGTTAATGAGCGCCGGCACGAAACCGGGAATGAACGGCAACCAACGGGAGGAAACGCCATGAAACTGAAATCCTTGATCCTCGCGGCAGCGCTGGCCGCCACCGCCGGGGGAGCACTTGCCGGGTCGCATGGCGGCAAGGTCAAGGTCGGCATGATCACCACGCTTTCGGGTGGTGGCGCGGGGCTTGGCATCGACGTGCGCGACGGCTTCATGCTGGCACTCAAGATGGCCGGTGCCGACAATGTGGAAGTCGTGATCGAAGACGACCAGCGCAAGCCCGACATCGCGGTGCAGCTGGCCGACCGGATGATCCAGTCGGAAAAGGTCGATGTCCTGACCGGCATCATCTGGTCGAACCTCGCGATGGCCGTGGTGCCCGCCGCTACCGCCCAGGGCAAGTTCTACCTTTCGCCCAATGCCGGGCCCTCGGCGCTGGCGGGCAAGGGGTGCAATCCGCTCTACTTCAACGTGGCCTGGCAGAACGACAACCTGCACGAAGCCGCCGGCGCCTATGCCAGCCAGGCCGGCTTCGGCAAGACCTTCATCCTGGCGCCCAACTATCCGGCCGGCAAGGATGCGCTGACCGGATTCAAGCGCTTCTTCAAGGGCGACCTGGCCGGCGAGATCTATACCAAGCTCGGCCAGACCGACTATGCCTCGGAAATCGCGCAGATCCGGGCCAGCGGCGCCGACAGCGTGTTCTTCTTCCTGCCCGGCGGCATGGGGATCTCTTTCCTCAAGCAATATGCCGACAGCGGCGTGGGATTGCCGCTGGTGGGGCCGGCCTTCAGCTTTGATCAGGGCATCCTGCAGGCGGTTGGCGCCGCGGCGCTCGGGGTGAAGAACACCAGCCAGTGGAGCAAGGACATCGACAACCCCGCCAACAGGGCGTTCGTCGAGGCCTTCCAGGCCGAATACGGGCGTCTGCCTTCGCTTTATGCAAGCCAGGGTTTCGACACCGCCAACCTGCTGCTGAGCGCGATGGCCCGGGCCGACGTGGGCGATACCGAGGCCTTCCGGGCGGCGCTGGCGGCGGCCGATTTCGATTCGGTGCGCGGTGATTTCGCCTTTGCCTCCAACCAGCATCCGATTCAGGACATCTACGTGCGCGAGGTGATCAGGGAAGGCGATGTGTTCACCAACAGGATCGTCGGTGTGGCGCTGGAGGATTATTCCAACGCCTATGTCGATCAGTGCAGGATGTAGCGCAGGACGTCGCGCAGGATGTAGCATTGCCGATACCGTCGGGTGGGGCAGCCCGCCCGACGCTTTCCCGCAGTTTCAGGCTCTCTCCCCATGTCTCCCATCCTTCTGATCGAACAGATCCTGAACGGGCTGCAGTTCGGCGTCATGCTGTTTCTCATGGCGGCCGGGCTGACGCTGATCTTCGGTGTCATGGGGCTGATCAACCTTGCGCATGGTTCGCTCTACATGATCGGGGCCTTCGCGGCGGCGGCGGTGGCCGGCTGGAGCGGTTCGTTCCTGCTGGCGCTGGCGGCGGCGCTGGCGGCGGCCGCGGCGGCGGGGGTCCTGGTGGAAATCCTGGTGATCCGCCGCCTCTACCGGCGTGACCACCTGGATCAGGTTCTGGCCACCTTTGCCCTGATCCTGATCTTTTCCGAGGGAACGCGCTGGCTGTTCGGGTCGTTCCCGCTCTATCTGGACGTGCCGGAGGCGCTTTCCGGTCCCGTCACCCTGCCCGGAGGCATCCGGTATCCGCTCTACCGGCTGGTCATCATCGCCATCGGGCTGGCGGTGGCGGCGGGGCTGTTCTGGCTGATCGCGCGCACCCGCATCGGCATCCGGATCCGCGCCGGCGAGAACGACCGCGAGATGATCGCGGCACTGGGGGTGGACATCTCGCGGCTCTACACGCTGGTCTTTGCCCTCGGCGCGGCACTGGCCGGGCTGGCGGGGGCGCTGGTGGGGGCGCTCCAGTCGGTTCAGGTGGGCATGGGCGAACCCGTCCTGATCCTGGCGCTGGTGGTGATCGTGATCGGCGGCATCGGGTCGATCAGGGGCGCGCTGGTGGGGGCGCTGCTGGTGGGGCTGACCGACAAGCTGGGCGGTTTTCTGCTGCCGCTCCTGTTTCGCGGCTTCATGGAGCCTGCCGCGGCGACTTCGGCAGGGGCGGCCCTGGCCTCGATGCTGATCTACATTCTCATGGCCGGGGTGCTGATATTCCGCCCCACCGGCCTGTTCGGGGCGGGCACATGAGGCGCGAAAGGCTGATCAATGCAGCGCTTCTGCTGGCGCTTCTGGCGGTGCCGCTCTGGGCCTGGGCGGCTGACGAGCCCTTCACCATCACCCTGGCCACGCGGGTTGCGATCCTGGCGCTGGCGGGGGTAGGGCTGAACATCGCGCTCGGGCTCGGCGGGCTGGTCAGCCTGGGGCATGCGATCTTCTTCGGCATCGGCGGCTATGCCATGGGCATCCTTGCCAGCCACGCGCAGGACCATGCCCCGCTTCTGGAGAGCCCGCTGCTGATCGAGGGCACGAAGTCGATGCCGGTCATCTGGCTGGTTGCCGTCATCGCCAGCGCGCTGGCGGCGCTGGTGATCGGGGTGCTTTCCCTGCGCACCTCGGGGGTCTATTTCATCATGATCACGCTGGCCTTCGGGCAGATGTTCTTCTTCTTCGCCGTCAGCTGGCCGGCCTATGGCGGAGAAGACGGGCTGTCGATCTATGTGCGCAACGAGTTTCCGGGGCTGAACACGCTGGATCCGATCCAGTTCTTCGCACTCTGCTTCGCGCTCCTGGCCGGGGCTCTCCTGCTCAATGCCCGCCTGGCGCGCGCGCCCTTCGGCCTTGCGCTGAGCGCGGCCCGTCAGAACGAGGCCCGGGTGCAGAGCGTCGGAATCGACAGCTTCCGTCTGCGGCTTGTCGCCTTCACCATCTCGGGGGCGATCACCGGGCTGGCCGGAGCGCTGTTTGCCGATCTCAACCGTTTCGTCAGCCCGGCGATGTTCAGCTGGCAGACCTCGGGCGAGATCATGATCTTCGTGATCCTGGGCGGAGTCGGCCGGCTGTTCGGGCCGGTGGCCGGGGCGGCGCTGTTCATCCTGCTCGAACATTTCCTGGGCGGGCTTTCCGAATACTGGCACGTGTTTCTGGGGCTGCTTCTGCTGGGGGTCGTCCTGTTCGCCCGCGGCGGGTTGATCGGCACGCTGGCCGGGCGCGAGGTGGCTCATGACTGAAGCGGCAGCACCGGTTCTCGAGATACGCAACTTGTGCAAGAGCTTCGGAGCGCTCAGGGCGACCGACGATCTGTCGCTGGAGCTGCGCCCGGGCGAGATTCATGCCCTGATCGGCCCGAACGGGGCAGGGAAATCGACCCTGATCGCGCAGATCGCCGGCGCCCTGAAGCCGGATTCCGGCACCATCCGCTTTCTGGGGCGAGACGTCACCGGGCTCGGCGTGGTGGCCCGGGCGCGGCTCGGGCTGGGGAGGACGTTCCAGATATCCGCCCTGGCGATGGAGCACACGGTGCTGCAGAATGCCGTTCTGGGTGCGATCGGGGCCGGCGGGGGGGCATACCGCTTCTTCGTCCCGGCGCTCGGCATGCCCGCCCTGGTGGCCCGGGCGCGGGAAGCGCTGGAGCGGGTCGGGCTCGAGGATCTCGCTGCCATGCGCACTGCCGAACTGTCGCATGGCCAGCGTCGGCAGCTGGAGATGGCGGTTGCGCTGACGCTGAAGCCGCGTGCCTTTCTGCTTGACGAGCCGATGGCCGGGCTGGGTGCCGACGGCAGCAGGAAGCTGACGGAATTCCTGGACGGGTTGCGCCGCGAGGCACCGATCCTCCTCGTGGAGCATGACATGGATGCGGTATTCGCACTGGCGGACCGGATCAGCGTTCTGGTTTACGGGCGGATCATCGCCACCGGCAGCGTGGACGAGATCCGGGCCCATCCCGAGGTGCGCCGCGCCTATCTGGGAGATGGCGCATGAAGCTGCTCGAACTGGAAGGGATCCACGCCGGATACGGGGCCTCGCAGGTCCTGTTCGACGTCGATCTGGCGCTGGCCGAGGGCGAGGTGGTGGCGCTCATGGGGCGTAACGGCATGGGCAAGAGCACCACCATCCGGGTGATCTGCCGCCTGCTGCGCCAGTCGGCGGGCAGCGTCCGCCTTGGCGGGCGCGACATCGGCGCGCTTGCGCCGCATCGTGCCGCGCGGCTCGGGCTCGGCCTGGTGCCCGAGGGGCGGCGCTGTTTTGCCTCCCTGACGGTTGCCGAGAACCTGCTCGCCGCCGCCCGCCCCGGCTACTGGGACATGGCGCGCGTCGAGGCGCTTTTTCCGCGGCTGGCCGAGCGCCGCGGGCAGTCCGCGGCCACGCTTTCCGGCGGCGAACAGCAGATGCTGGCGATCGGTCGGGCGCTGATGACCAATCCGAGGCTGCTGTTGCTGGACGAGGCAACCGAAGGGCTTGCGCCGGTGGTCCGCCAGGAGATCTGGGCCGCGATCGGCGCTCTCAAGCGCGAAGTCGGGCTGAGCATCCTGGTGGTGGACAAGTCCCTTCACGAGCTTTCGCAGGTGGCCGACAGGGCGGTGATCCTGGAGAAGGGGCGTTCCGTCTGGGCCGGTTCCGTGGCCGAGCTGGACCCGGAAGTGACCGGCCGCTACCTGGGGGTCTGACGATGCACTTTTCGCTGCGCCGCAAGGTCATGTTCAGGGATTGCGACCCGGCGGGGAGGGTGTTCTATCCGCGCTATTTCGAGATGATAAACGACTGCGTGGAATGCTTCTTTGCCGAGGCGATCGGCTGGCCGTTCGAGGCCGTTCATCCGGCGGCGGCGGTGCCCACGGCAAGGATAGAGGCCGTCTTCCCGGCCCCCTCGCACCACGGCGACATGCTCGATTTCACCCTTTCCTGCCGCCGGATCGGCCGCAGCAGCCTGTCGCTTCTGCTGCGGGCAGGCTGCGCGGGGCAGACCCGTCTGCAGGCGCGGGCAACGCTGGTTCATGTGGACGGAGGAGGAAGGCCCGCCCCCTGGCCCGCTCCTGTCCGCGATGCCCTGCAACCATATCTCGAGGAAGCGGAGCCATGAAACACAGGATCATCCACCCCGAAGGCTGGGCGCCTGCCAGAGGCTATGCGAATGGCGTGCTGACCCGGGGCGGCGTGCTCTATACCGGGGGGCAGATCGGCTGGAATGCGCAGCAGGTCTTCGAGGCCCGGGATTTCGTCGGCCAGATGCGCCAGGCGCTGCGCAATGTCGTTGCCGTGGTGCGTGCCGCGGGGGGCGAGGTGGAAGACATCACCCGGCTGAACTGGTATGTGACCGACAAGCACGAATATCTCGCCCGGCAGAAGGAAGTCGGGGAGGCCTACCGGCAGGTGCTCGGCCGCCATTTCCCGGCCATGACGATGGTGGTCGTGGCCGGGCTGATCGAGGACGAGGCGCTTGTGGAAATCGAGGCGGTCGCCGAGATTGCCGGTTCCGGGGGCTGACTTCCGGGGGCTGGCCGGCGCCGACGCGGCGCGAGGCGCCAGCCCGGCAGGGCACGGCAGGTTCCGCAGCGGCCCCGTGCGCATGCCCGCGGCCGCTGCCGGGCGGATGACCCCGTGAAGGATGACCCCGTGAAAACTGGAGGCCGCCGCCCGAAAATCCCGCGTTGCAACGGGTTGCAAGTTCTTTCGGCACAACAGTAGGCTCCGGGGCAGGCAATTTTCGCAACCAGGTTGAAAGGCAGGCATGAGGAAACCCGCAACCGTTGCCGCACTGGATGATCTCGGGCGGGTGCGCCTGTCGCAATCCTTTTTCATGCGCGAATTTCTCTACAGCGAAGTCGCCGCCCTTCACGGCATCGCGAACATCCCCGACGACCCGGAGCTTGCCATCGCCGCCGGGCGGGGCTTGTGCGAAAACCTGCTGGAGCCCTTGCAGGCCACCTTTGGCAAGGTGGTCATCCGCTCGGCCTATCGCTCCTGCGCGCTCAACCGGTTCTGCAACGAACAGCAGAAGGCCGGGAAGAAAGGTTACAGCTGCGCTTCGAACGAGGCCAGTTATGCAGGCCACATCTGGGACCGGCGCGATGCGCAGGGCTGCATGGGGGCCACCGCCTGCATCGTGATCCCGTGGTTTGCCAACCGCCATGAGCAGGGGCAGGACTGGCGCAGCCTCGCCTGGTGGATACATGACCACCTGCCCTATTCGGCGCTGTTCTTCTTTCCCAAAATGGCGGCATTCAACATCACCTGGCACGAAAACCCCGAGCGGCGGATTTCCAGCTACATCAAGCCCAGAGGCATCCTGACAAGGCCGGGGATGGACAACCACGACGGGGATCACTCCGCCTTCTACGAAGGCTTCCCTGCGCTCCGGCAGAGCTGATACCCCCTTTTCCGGTTTTTTTGTTATTTTCTTCCGGCACAGCCCCTGCCGCAGCGATTTCTTGCAACGGGATGCAACGCGAGGAATGACTTCCGGCTACACCCCGAGCAGATCAAGCGCCCTGACCGCATCCGGGCGCAGGGTGAAACCCCGGGTATCCGCATCAAATATGGCCAGCAAGCCGATGTAGAACCGCGCGGGGTCGCCCGCATCATCCTTGCGCGTATCGGCCAGCGGAGCCAGGCCAAGGTCGCCTTCCAGACGGCGGCAGAACCGGCCGAACTGCAAATGCCACGCCTGCCCCTGCCACCCCATCGCAGCGCTCAATGCTTCCGATGTCGCCCCCGGATTGTCCCGCAGCACCTGCAACCGCTTCCATTCGGTTTCCGTTGGCTGTGCCGCCTCGATAGCCCGCTTGCAGCGTGCAACCTGCCGTGACTGATAATCCGGCACCTCGCGATCCGGCCAGACGCGGCGCACCACATCATGCGGCCCCGGCGTGTTGACGCGCAGCCAGGCGGCGAAATCGACCTCCTGCATTGGAAGCGCGTGGAATTCGTCGATATAGGGGCTGGCGGCGTTGCGCTCCAGCAGGGCCTGCCATTTGTCAGGCGATCTGAAACGCCGGTGCAGCGCCATATGGCAAGGAAAGCAGAGGCGCGCCATGGAAAACGGATCATAATAATCCTCCCCGTGATACCCGATCCGCCCGGTCTTGCCGCAAATGTCACAAGCTGCCGGTTTCTCGATGATCTCCTCCCGCCGCAAGACCTGGAGCACCTGCTCGCCCCTTCGCCGCTCGGCTCCGGTGAAACCGTTATAGGGGTTGTCCCCGTCATAGGTGGGTTTCGGCAGACGCCTGACCGGAATATCGGCCGGAAC
>JALSKC010000020.1 GCA_026989055.1 Paracoccaceae bacterium | reverse complement strand
CCGTCCGAAATCGGCCTGTGGCAGGGGGAATGGCGGATCGGACCGCCGGATCAGGGCGAGCCCCCTCCCGCCGCACCGAAACCAGGCCGATACGGCAACGCCGAGGCGTTGAACAGACGTTCCGGGACATCTGCGAGGCTGTGTGCGGCCTTTCCGGAGGGGGCGTTTCCGGTTTCCGCCCGGAGCCGGAAGCGAAGCTGCATCGTTTCCGCGCGCGCCATCGCTCCGACGGGGACAGTGTCGGTGGCGACCGCATTCCGGGCTGGTCTGGCGTGTCAGGCGCACATGACGAGGCATCATGGACGAGTCGTGCTATAGTCGGCCACGCGCCGGACGACTCGGGTCTTCCGGGCATGTGGTGGTTCTGTTGCGGGAAAGTTCTTGCTGGGGGCGTCAGGGTATTTCCGTCACCGGGATGCGGCCGGCAGCCGGGGGCATTGCCTCCGGGCGGGCTGCGTGTGCCGGATGCGCGAGGCGCGGCGATGAAACGCCGGGCCGATCTCCGGGCCGGCGCGGCGACGGGAGGGCAGACGGGCACGCCGCCGGACACGCAGCGGGAGCCCGCGCAGGAAGCCGCCGCCGGGCGCGGCGGGAGCGGGGTTTTCGGCGGCGGCTGGGAGCAGCGCCTGCAGGAGGCGCGCCGCCTGCGCGCGCAGGCGCTTGCCCGCCTGAGGGCGGAGGCGCCGGCGGGGCCGGTGGAGGAAGGCCGAGGCCCGGCCGGCGGGCGTTCGGGGGGGGAGTCGGGGGAGCGGGAGAGCGCCGTTGTGCGCGGGAGAGAGCGCGCGGAGATTCCGGGAGCCGGTGCGGAGGATGTCCCCAGCCTCGAAGAGATCTTCGCGACCCCCAATCTGAACGAGCGTTTCGAGCTGGCCCGTCTGCGTCGTGAACGTCTGCGGGCCCGGCGCAGCCGCGTTGCCGGAGAGGGAGGCAAGGCGCAGCCGGCCCGGGCGATGCGGGAGGCAAGGAAAACGGTTCTCGCCGCGCTGGCCGGCAGGGGAGGCGCGCCCGAAGCGCGAGCGCGCTCCGCGCCGGCGGAAGGGCAGGGCGGGACGGTTCTGCGCCGGCCTCCGGCCGCGTGGCGGAAATGGCGGATTCCGGCGCTGGCTGTCCTGCTCCTGGCGGGACTCTATCCGGCGGTCCTGTTCTTCCGGGACGCCGGCTGGCTGGAACAGGGGGGTGTCCGGCCCGGCACCGGCCCCGTGCCGGGTCCCGTCGATGCCGCTGCCCCGCTCGCAGCCCGGCCGGCAACGACGGGCGGGCTACCGGCGGAAGCGACAGAAGCGACAGAAGCCGCGCGCGCGGGGAGCGCCGCAGCGCCGCTGCCCGCTTCGCCGGCCGGATCACCCGGAGCCCCCGCACGGCCGCGGCCACAGCCGGCGCATCCCGGAGAGGGTGCCGGCGCGGGCCTCCGGGAGCGGCCCGGTTCCGGGGCGGCCGTCGCTCCGGCCCGGCCGGTTCCGGCGGATTTTCCGGGCGCCGTGCCGCGGATCGGGGTTCCGCTGCCACCGGCGGCGGGCGTGACAGAGAGCGCGGCAGAGAGCGTGGCGGCGGGCGCGCGTGTCGACGGGGAGAGGAAGCCGCCACCGGCCGCCCGCCCGGTTGCGGGGGACGGCCTGCCGGCGGTGGCTGCCGGGGCCTATCCGTTGCCGGTCGAATCGGTGCCGCCGCCCGCGGTGCCGGAGCGGCGGGGGAGCGCAGCGGCCTTGCCGCTCCTGTCGGAACCCGCGCCGGGCGCGCCCTCTGCCGGTGCGGAGCTGGCGGCGGTTTCTCCGCCCCCGGTCCGGGCGCTGCCGCATGGCTGGAGGATCGGGTCGCCCGAAAGGGTGGCCGAGAGCCCGGCCGGACGGGCGGGAGACGGGAGAGAGGGAGGCGGGTCGCCGCTGCTGCCTCTGCCTCCACCCGCGGCGGAAGAATCCCGCTTCGGAAGCGCTGCGCCCCGGCTGCCGCTGGCAGGCCGTCTGCCGGAGGTCCTGCCGGAGATCCCGCCGGCGAACCCGGGGCCGCCGCGGCAGGCTGCGCGCTCTGCCTCCCCGCTGCCCGGAGAAGATTTCGCCCCGGATCCGGCGCCGGTTGCCGGGCCGGCTCCGGCGCCGGGGTCGGGACGCCGTTCTCCTGTCGCACCGCCGCCCGGGCGCTACACGGTTCTGGTGCATGCGCCGGCCGGGGTCGAAAGGGCGCGGGTGGAGCGGGACATGGCAGCCCTGCGTGCGACTGGCCTCGGGCCGGGAAAGCCCCGGCGTGTCGGTTTCAGGATCTCGCGGAGCAACGTGCGCTATTTCCACCCCGCAGACCGGGCGGCGGCGGCGCGGCTGGCCGAGGCGATCGGGGCACAGCTGCGCGATTTCACCTCCTTCCGGCCGCAGCCTCCCGAAGGCACGATCGAAGTCTGGCTGCGCGGTGCGCCGGGCCGGGGCGCAGCCCGCCTCCGGGCGCGGGGCGGGCGCGGCAATGGCGAGACGGATGCGTTGGAGGCGTTGCGCAACCGGCTGATCCGCCAGCTGCGCAACCGGGAGTATCTGCCGAGGCGCGGAAACTGAGGCGCGGAAACCGGGGCGCGGAAACCGGGGCGCGGAAACCGGGGCGCCGCGCCGGGCGCCGGTGTTGCGGCATCGGTTGAAACGCCCGGTCGTCGGGGTTAGGATCCTCGCCGGGCCTGCCGACGTTCCGCAAGCCGGGTGAGCGGAGCAGATGACGGGAGCGGGCGATGGCCGGCAGGGGAACGCCGGCACCAGCAGGGTCGGCACCAGGGAGCCGGCAGGGGGGCACATGATCGGTGGAGCAGGGGGGCAAGGGTGCCGGGGCCGCGGTTGATGGCCGTCGTGACGGCGCTTGTGCTCGTGGCCGGCACGCAGCCGGCCGGGGCAGCCTATACGCTTGCCCAGCTGCGCGAGATAGAACGGCTGATCGCGGCCCGTGACTGTGCCGGTCTCTGGGCCTATCTGATCGAGAACCCGGGCCTTGCCGAGGGCGACGACCCGCTTGCGGTCGAGTTGCGCAATTTTCTGGCCGGAGCCAGCAGCGGGCTGATATCCTGCCTGTCCCTGAACCGGGAGCAGGCAGCCGTGGCGCCGGAGCCGGCCGGGGCGGCCTATTGACCGGGCGGGGCGAAGCCGGCGTGTCGGGGGGCGCGCGGAGGCTCGCGACCCGGCCGCTGGAGCGGGCCGGGAACGGATGAGCCGCCCGCCCCGCAGCCCGGCCCGCCCCGCTGCCGCGCCCCGCGTCGCCTGGCTGATCGAGCCGCGCTTTCCGGGTGGCACCTCGGCTGCGCTCGCACAGGAGCTTCGGGCGGTCGCCCCGCTGCTGCGTCCGCAGGTGTTCTTCGTTGATTCGAAGATGTTCCGCGGGCGCGAGGTCGCGCCGGTTCTGGCCGAAGCCTTCGCCGAGCTGGGGCTGGCGCCGGTTCACGCCCCGCGGCGGATCGCCGCCGATGTGGTGATCCTGCACAATCCTGCCTTTCTCAAGTTCGACGCGGCTCTGGAGCTGCGTATCGTCACCCGCAGGCTGCATGTGGTCTGCCACGAGAACTTCCTGCGCCCGGACGGCAGCGAGAGCTTCGATGTGGCCCATTGCCTCGGGCTGATCGAGCGGGCCAGCCTGGCATTCGACAGGACGATCGCGCCGGTTTCTCCCTGGAATCGGCGCATGGCCGCCGCCTGGCTGGAGCGCGCGGGCAGGGCGGGTGAGCGCTGGCGCCTGCTCGGGGAGAACTGGTTCAACATCTGCGATTTCCCGCTGCGCCCGCCCCCTTCCGCGCCGCGCGACCGGCGCGGCCGCCTGTCGCGTCCGGGGCTGGAGAAGTTCCCCTCCACCGAAGTTCTGGAGGCCTGTTTCCCGCCCCATGCCGAGCGCAATCTGCTGCTGGGGGCCGAGATCCTGACAGCATCCGCCGGGCGGCATCCGCATTGGGAGATCCTGCCCTTTCGGGCGATGCCGGTGGAGGAATTCTTCACCGCGATCGACTTTCTCGTTCATTTCACCGCGCCGGGCCTGCGCGAGAGCTTCGGGCGGGTTCTTGCCGAGGCGACGGCGGCCGGAAAGCTGGCGATCTGCCCGCCGGAGACGGCGGAATCCTTCGGCCCCGGCGTGGTGGGAGCCAGCCCGCGGGAGGTGGATGCGCTGATCGCCGGGTTCATCGCCGCCCCGCAACGCTACGCGGCCCGGGTCCGCTTGGCACAGCGCGGGCTGGCGGCCTATTCTCCCGGCCGCTTCCGGGCGTTCTTTCGCCGGCAGGTTCTCAAACTGGAAGGGTGCGGGAGATGATCCTGGTGGAATCCGGCATTGGTGGCGAGCGGGGGTTCGAGGCCATGGCCCTCTTCGCCCGCCAGCTTCAGCTGCGGGGGCATCGGGTGATGCTCGATGCCGCCAGCCTGCCCGAGGGCATGGGCGGGGGGCGGCTTTACGATGCGGCGCTTCTGCTGGCGGAGCCGGCGAAGGTGGCGCCGTCCAGGCTGCTGGTGATCGGGGCGGAAAACCTGTCGGAGGAGGTGCTGGTCCGGTTGCGCGAGACGCCGCTGGCAGAGTCGTGCCGGGTGCAGGCTATCGGGCGGTTTGACAGCCGCCAGGCGCTGATCGGGGCCCGGCTGCGGTTGTCCGATGCGCTGGGGCGCGCGGTCGAGCCGGTCGATCTGGGACGGTTGCAGCCCCGGCCGATCCGGGTGCCTTCTCTGGCGCCGCTGTTCGCGAGCGGGGCGGCAGAGGTGGGGGCGGCGGAGGTGGCGGCGGCGGCTCCGCTCCGCCGGCCGCGCCTGCTGATGGCCCTGCCCGGGGAGATGCTGGAAGACGAGGCGACGCTGACGGCGCTGGAAGCGCTGGCGAACCGGCCCGACCTGGAGGCGGCCGTCATCACATCGGGGCAGGGGCGGGCCCTGCTGCGCCGGCAGGGACCGGGGCTGCCGATCGCCTTCGGTCTTGCCGAGTTCGCCCCGGCGATTCTGGCGCGGACGGCACGGATGGTGGCGGTTTTCGGCCCTTCCGTGCCGGGGGAGCAGGTGGCGGCGCTGTGCCTGGAAGTGCTGGGCAGGGGAGGTGCGGTTGCCGACTGCACCGAGGGGGAATCGCTTCTGGGCAGCGGCGCCCCCGTGTTGCGCGGCCCGCGCCGGCCCGCCGCCTTCGTTTCCTGGCTGGAGGCGGCAGTGCTGCCGAACCTGAAGGCGATCGGTGCCGAGGCGGCGCGCCAGCCCTGGCTGCGGGCGAACTGCCTTGCGGTGCTGGAGCAGGCGCTGGAGCTGCCTGCGCCGGAGCGTCATGCCGGTGCCCGGGCCGGGGGGGCGCGCCGGCGGCGCGCGGCGCGGATCCTGTTCCTGCCGACCAACGGGGTCGGGCTGGGGCATGCCCAGCGCGCCGCCCTGGTGGCCGCGGAGCTGGTGGCCGCGGAGAGCGGGGTGCAGGAAAAGGTCGGCTTTGCCGCCTTCCCGAGCTGCATTCCGCTGCTGCAGGAAAGAGGTTTCGACTGCCTGCCGCTGGTGGCGCGCAGCGGCCGCCACACGGCCCCGCAGGACAACGATCTGGTGAACTACCTGCGTCTGCGCAGCGTGCTGGCCGCCGGCGACACCCTGGTCTTCGATGGCGGCTATCCCTTCGATTCGGTGATCCGCACGGTGCTCGAAACGCAGGCCCGGGCGGTCTGGATCCGGCGCGGGCTGTGGCAGCCGGGCCAGCGCCGGCGCACGCCGCTGGAGCGGCAGGGGTTCTTCTCTCGGGTGATCGTCCCAGCCGAGGCTTTCGAGGAGCTGAACGCCGGGCATGATTTCGGCCCCGATATCCGCCGGGTCGGCCCGATCGTGCAGCCGGCCGGAAAGGCGGAGAACGCGCCACAGGAACTGCGCGCGCGCCTGGCGCGCCGTTTCGGCCGGCAGTTCCGGCATCTGGTGGTGTCGATGCTGGGAAGCGGCGTGGCCGCGGAACGCGCGGCCCAGCTCCAGTTCCTGTGTGCCCGATTCGCCGCCGAGGAGGATGTCCTGCATCTGATGGTGGTCTGGCCGAATGCGCGCCTGGCGCCGGGGCTCGCCGGCTGGCCCAATTCGCATCCCGTGGCCACGGGCAGGGCGCTGGCGCTCAGCCGTGCCGCCGATCTGGTGATCTCGGCGGCGGGCTACAACTCGGTGCACGAGATGCTGTATCATGCAATCCCCTGCATCTTCATTCCGCAGATGGCGGCTTTCACGGATGATCAGGAACGCCGGGCCCGGGCGATGTCCGAGCGCGGCCTGGCGGTGACGCTGCAGCCGCAGGAGCTGCTGCAGCTCGGGCGGGAGGTGGATGCCTTCCTGCACGGCGGAAAGGCCGGAGAGATCCGTGCCGCGCTGGAGAAGGCGGAACTGCCGCCGCGCGGAACGGCAGAGGCGGCGCGGCTGATTTCGGAGGTGGCCCGAAATGGCGGAGGATGACTGGCAGGTGATCGCGGCGCGGCTGTCTCCGGTCGCGCCGGCGGATCTGGACGGCGATGGCACGCTGCTGCCGGCGGCGGGGCCCCGGCGTCGGGCGGGGGGGTGGCTTGGGCGCGACATCCTGCCGGAACGGCCGCCGGCGGCGGCAGCGTGGGCAGCCCGGCGCACGGGCGGTGCGGCGATCGGGGTGCGCGTGGGCGTGCGCCCGGCGGATCCGGCGGGTCTTGCCGCCCGGTTGCTGGCGATGGCGGCCGAGCGCGATGCGGAGCCGGTGATCCTGTCGCGCCCCGCCGTCTGCGGACTCGAGCAATTCGGCTTCCGGGTCGAGCGGCTGGCCGGGCGCAGCGAGCGCGAGCTTGCCGCCTGCGAGGCCGAGCTTGCGGCTTTCTGGGACATGGCGATCGTGATCGACGCCGAGGCGCTCGGCAGTTTCGGCTAGGCTCGTCGCGGCGGATCGGAAACGGCCGCGCTTCCGGCAGGGGAGCCTGCCGCCGGGGCAGGCGCATGCGCAGCCTGCCCGTGCGCTGCGGGCGCGCCGGCGCGCCGGGCGGGCAGGGCTTCCGGCGGCGGCCACCGCGGCCCTGTCCGGGCGGGGCGACAGAAGGGCGGGCGGCAGGGCGGGCGGCGCGCTCCGGCTTTTCCCTTTCCCGGCCCCAACGATGTTCCCGCGATGATCCGGGGCGGGAGCGGCGCGGCTATTCCGGCGGCGGCTCCTCCAGCACATGCGGGCGCAGGCTGGCCCGGAACATCTCGATGAATTCGAGCGTCAGCATCGACAGCGGCGTATGGGTCGGGTGCAGCAGGGTGATCCGGTGCGGCACGGCCGGCAGGAAGGGGCGCAGCACCAGCCCGCGCCGTTCGTATTCGCATGCGTCCAGCTCGCTGACCACGGAAACTCCCACGCCCTCGGCCACCAGCATGCAGGCGGCGGTGAACTGGCGCACCTCGACCAGCGAGTTCAGCGGCGCGCCGCAGCGGGCGAAGGTCTGTTCGAGGGCGCGGTAGAAGGCGCTGTCGCGGCGAGTGTGGATCAGCCCCTCGCCGGCCAGATCCTCGGGGCGGATCAGGCTGGCCCGGGCCAGCCGGTGGCCGCGCGGCAGGATGCAGACCGTGCGCATGGCGAGGGTCTCGCCGCTGACGGCCGGGTGGCCGGCGAATCCGTCGGTGATGCCGAAATCGTACTGCTCGCCGATGATCCATTCGAGGATCCGCTCGGGTCGGTCCGGCTCGATGGTGACGGTGACGCCGGGGCGCTGATCGAGGAAGCGGGCCACGAGCCCGGGCAGGTGACTGGTGGCGAAGCCGGGCAGGCAGGCGATTCGCAGGTGCCCGGCCCGGCGTTCGGTCAGGTCCTTGGAGAGCTCTTCCAGGTGGGACACGCTGTCGAGCAGGCGTTCGACCTCGCCCAGAAGATAGCGCGCCTCGCGGGTCGGCTCCAGCCGCCCGCCGCGGCGGCGGAAGAGCTCGAAGCCCATCGTTCGGGAAAAGTCGCGCAGCAGGCGGCTTGTCGCCGGTTGCGAGATTCCCATCTGCCGCGCTGCGCGGGTGATGAGCCCGGTGCGGGCCACGGCGCGGAAGGCTTCGAGCTGGCGCAGCCGGATGGCCAAGTGCGAATCCTTTCGGAGGTTGGCTTCCTCCATATGTATAACATGACATTATAAAAACTGTCATGAAACTTTCATTTGAATTATGTTTGCGGGCGTGTTTTGCTTGTTCCCGGGAAAGGCATGGCGCCATGCGGCAGCAGCCGGTTCTGCCTGCGGGGGTCTTCTTTGCTCGTTCAACATCTGGGAGAAATCGGAAATGAAACATTCAGTCATGGGTTCGATCGTCGCCGGCGCCGCCCTTTCGCTTGCGGGAGCCGCCTTCGCGCAGGTGGAGATCCAGTGGTGGCATGCCATGGGCGGGGTGAACGGCGAGCGGGTGGACAAGATCGCCGCCGATTTCAACGCCACCCAGTCCGACTACAGGATCGTGCCCGTCTACAAGGGCAACTACACCGAAACCATGACCGCCGCGATCGCCGCCTTCCGGGCCAAGGAACAGCCCGCGATCGTGCAGGTGTTCGAGGTCGGCACCGCCACCATGATGGCCGCCAAGGGCGCGGTCTACCCGGTGGAAGACCTGATGGCCGACACCGGCCAGCCCTTTGACAAGAACGCCTTCCTGCCGGCGGTGATCTCCTACTACCAGACCCCGGAGGGCAAGCTGCTGTCGATGCCGTTCAACAGCTCGACCCCGGTGCTGTGGTACAACAAGGACGCGCTGGATGCCGCCGGCGCCGAGGTGCCCACCACCTGGGACGAGGTCAGGACGGCCTCGGAGAAGCTGGTCGCCAACGGCATGAAATGCGGCTTTTCCTTCGGCTGGCAGTCCTGGGTGATGATCGAGAACTATTCCGCCTGGCACAACCTGCCCATCGGCACCAGGGAAAACGGCTTTGCCGGCTTCGATACCGAGCTGACCTTCAACAACGACGCGGTTGAAAACCGCCTGCAGCAGATCGCCGACTGGCAGAAGGACAACCTGTTCGTCTACGGCGGGCGGCGCGGCGACAGCCTGCCGATGTTCACCGGCGGCGAATGCGGCATGTGGATGAACTCCTCGGCCTATTACGGCTCGATCAAGTCCCAGGCCGAGTTCAACTTCGGCCAGACCATGCTGCCGCTCGATACCGCGGTGGCGGACAAGCCGCAGAACTCGATCATCGGCGGCGCCACGCTGTGGGTGCTTTCGGGCCGGCCGGAGGAGGAATACAAGGGAACGGCCATGTTCCTGAACTACCTGTCCTCGCCCGAGGTGCAGGCCTGGTGGCACCAGGAAACCGGCTATGTTCCGATCACCACGGCCGCCTACGAGCTGTCGCGCGAGCAGGGATTCTATGAAAGCAACCCGGGCACCGACACGGCGATCAAGCAGCTCAGCCTGAACACGCCGACGCCCAATTCCAAGGGGCTGCGCTTCGGCAACTTCGTGCAGATCCGCGACATCATCAACGAGGAGATGGAGGCGCTGTGGGCCGGCGACAAGACGGCGAAGGAGGCCATGGACTCGGCCGTCGAGCGGGGCAATGCGCTGCTGCGCAAGTTCGAGCGCTCGGTGAAATAGGCATCCGGCGCAACAGACCGACCCGCGCCGCCCGGAACCGCCGGGCGGCGCGAACGGATTTCCCCGAGGCCGACCGTGCTCAAACGCGTTCACTTTCCCGCTTCCGCGCTGCCCTATCTGCTGGTGGCGCCGCAGGTGGCGATCACGCTGGTGTTCTTCATCTGGCCGGCCAGCCAGGCGCTGTGGCAGTCGATGCTGATCGAGGACGCTTTCGGCCTGTCCACCGAATTCGTCTGGTTCGAGAATTTCCAGGCCCTGTTCGAGGATGATCAGTATCTCGGCTCCTTCAGGCGGACCGCCTTCTTCTCGCTGGCGGTGGCCTTCCTGTCGATGTCGTTCTCGCTGGTCCTGGCCGGTTTTGCCGATCGGGTGATCCGCGGCGCCACGACCTACCGCACGCTGCTGATCTGGCCCTATGCCATCGCCCCGGTCCTGGCCGGGGCGCTGTGGGTGTTCATGTTCAACCCGACGCTGGGGATCGTCGCCTACGGGCTGGAGCTGCTCGGCTACGAGTGGAACCACCAGCTGCGCGGCGGGCAGGCGATGGCGCTGGTGATCATGGCCGCCTCGTGGAAGCAGGTGGCCTACAACTTCCTGTTCTACCTTGCCGCGATGCAGGCGATCCCGCGCTCGGTGATCGAGGCGGCGGCGATCGACGGGGCCGGGCCGATCCGGCGTTTCCGGACGATCGTCTTTCCGCTGGTTTCGCCGACCACGTTCTTTCTGCTGGTGATCAACCTCGTCTATGCCTTCTTCGACACTTTCGGCATCATCCACGCGGTCACCCAGGGCGGGCCGGCCAACGCCACCACGATCCTTGTCTACAAGGTCTACAACGACGGGTTCGTGGGGCTCGACCTGGGCGGTTCGGCGGCGCAGTCGGTGATCCTGATGGTGCTGGTGATCGCCCTGACGGTGGTGCAGTTCCGCTTCATCGAGCGCAAGGTGGAATACTGAAGGAGGAACGGTGATGGTCGAGAACCGCCCCTGGCTGGCCTTCTTCACCCATGTGGTGCTGCTGATCGGCATCGCCGTCATCGCGCTGCCGATCTGGATCACCTTCGTGGCCGCCACCCATGACGAGATCCGCATGACCCAGGTGCCGCTGCCGCTGCTGCCGGGCGATCAGTTCTGGGCCAACCTCAAGGCCACCCTGTTCGGCCGCGGCCTCTCGGGGACCGAAACCGCGCCGGTGTGGCGGATGCTGTTCAACTCCCTGGTCATGGCCATGGCGATCGCGCTGGGCAAGATCGCGATCTCGCTGCTGTCGGCCTTCGCCATCGTCTATTTCCGCTTTCCCTTCCGCATGGGCTTCTTCTGGATGATCTTCATCACGCTCATGCTGCCCGTCGAGGTGCGCATCCTGCCCACCTTCGAGGTGGTCGCCCAGCTGGGGATGCTCAACAGCTACGCGGGGCTGACGATCCCTCTGATCGCCTCGGCCACCGCCACCTTCATGTTCCGCCAGGTGTTCCTCACCATCCCCGACGAGATGCTGGAAAGTGCGCGCATCGACGGGGCCGGGCCGATGCGCTTCTTCTTCGACATCCTGCTGCCGCTCAGCCGCACCAACATCGCGGCGCTGTTCGTGATCCTGTTCATCTACGGCTGGAACCAGTATCTGTGGCCGCTCCTGATCACCACCGATCAGGACATGACCACCATCGTGATGAGCATCAAGCAGATGCTGGAGGCGGCCGAGCAGAGCCCGCAGTGGAACATCATCATGATGACGGCGCTGCTGGCGATGCTGCCGCCGGTTCTGGTGGTGATCTTCATGCAGAAGCTCTTCGTCAAGGGGCTTACGGAAACCGAGAAATAGGCAGGGAAATGGCCGGGATCGTCCTCGACAAGCTGAAGAAGTCCTACGGCGGCACCGAGGTGCTGCACGGGGTGAACGCCGAGATCGCCGATGGCGAGTTCGTGGTGATCGTGGGGCCTTCGGGTTGCGGCAAGTCCACGCTCTTGCGCATGATCGCGGGGCTGGAGAGCGTGACCGAGGGCGAGATCCGTATCGGCGAGCGGGTGGTCAACGGGCTCGAGCCGGCCCAGCGCGACATCGCGATGGTGTTCCAGAACTACGCGCTCTATCCGCACATGAGCGTGCGCCAGAACATGGCCTACGGGCTGAAGATCCGCGGCCTGCCGAAGGAGGAGATCGACAGGCGCGTGGAAGAGGCGGCGGACATTCTCGAGATCCGCGACTACCTCGAGCGCAAGCCGCGCCAGCTTTCCGGCGGCCAGCGCCAGCGGGTGGCGATGGGGCGCGCCATCGTGCGCAAGCCGCAGGTTTTCCTGTTCGACGAGCCGCTTTCCAACCTCGATGCCAAGCTGCGGGTGCAGATGCGGCTGGAGATCCGCCGCCTGCAGAAACGGCTCGGCGTGACGGCGGTCTATGTGACCCACGATCAGGTGGAGGCGATGACGCTCGGCGACCGGCTGATGGTGCTCAACGGCGGGCGCTCCGAGCAGTTCGGCACCCCGATCGAGCTTTACGAACGTCCGCAGACCACATTCGTCGCCGGCTTCATCGGCTCTCCGGCGATGAATTTCCTGCCCGCGACGGCGGAGGGCGGCGAGGTGGTGCTGGAAAACGGCGCCCGCCTGCCGGGGGGGACGGGCGCGGGGCGGGTGAGGCTCGGGTTGCGGCCCGAACATCTTCTGGCCGATGACGGCGGGCCGATCAGACTGCAGGCGATCCTGGCCGAGCAGCTGGGCGCCAGCACGCTGGTGCACGGCACCCTGGAAGGTACCGACAGCGCGCTGGTGGCCGCGCTTCCCGGCACCCGCGCCGTCACCGAGGGCGAGGTGCTGGGCTTTTCCGTCGCACCTGCGCAGATGCACCTGTTCGACGGGGAAGGCAGGCGGATCGGCTGATGACCGCCGCTCCGGATCTGGAACCGCTGCGCGGTCGGCCCGGCGTGATCCGCCTGCACGGCCACCGCGGCGCGCGCGGGCTGATGCCGGAAAACACCCTGCCGGGATTCGCCTTCGCGCTGGCATGCGGGGTCGAGATCCTGGAATGCGACGTGCTGTTCTCGCGCGAGGGAACCCCCGTCGTTACCCACAACCCGCGCCTGTCGCCGGACATGACCCGCGATGCCGAAGGCGGCTGGGTTGCCGCGCCGGGGCCGCTGGTGCGGGCGCTGTCGCTGGAGGAACTGCGGCGCTTCGATGCCGGCGGGCTGCGCAGCGGCAGCGCCTATGCCGCCCGCTGGCCCGACCAGGCCTTCCTGAGCGGCGTTCCGGTGCCCTGCCTGGACGAGCTTGCGGCGCTGCTGGCCCGCCCCGGGCACGGGCGCGTCTGGCTGAATCTGGAAATAAAGTCCTCGCCGCTGCACCCGGAACACGGGCCGCCGCCGCCGGAGCAGGTTGCCGCGGTGCTTGCGGTGCTGGATGATTACGGGCTGGCCGGGCGCACGCTGGTGCAGAGCTTCGACTGGCGGGTTCTGGCGGAGCTGCGCCGGCAGCGGCCGTCGATTCCGCGTTCCTTTCTCAGCGAGCTTTCCGGGGAGGGGGCGACGCCCGAGGCCAATATCCACGACGGATCTCCCTGGATGGCGGGGCTGTCGCTGGCCGCCCACGGCGGTTCGCTGCCGGCGCTGGTGGCGGCGGCCGGCGGGCAGGCCTGGAGCCCGCATTTCGGTGACCTCACGGCGGAGGATCTGGCCCGTGCCCGCGCCCTGGGGCTGATCGTCAATGTCTGGACGGTGAACCGCCCGCAAGATATCGACCGGATGATCGCGCTCGGGGTGGACGGGATCATCACCGATTTTCCGGGGCGGGTGCAGCACCGGCTGAAGGCGCAGGGCATGAGCTGGCGCTGAGCGTCGGCGTCCGGCGGCGGGCGCACAGATGCCGCCATCGGCTGCATCCGCTCCGCCGGGGCACGCGCGCCGCATTCACTCGCGCAGCATCGCCGCCTCCCAGGCGCGCAGGAAACGGCGCCGCTTCAGCCGGTCCAGGTAGACGAGCATGCCCGGGCCCAGCCGGATCGGGCGCAGCGCCGGGTTGCCGCTGCCGGCCTGCCGGTCGCCGTCGCCGATCGGGGGGAAGGGGTAGGATTGCGGATCGGCCCGCTCCCAGGACAGGCGGATCAGGTGATCGATGAACTTCCCGGCCAACTCCGGGTTGCGCGCCCGCGCCGGGATCAGGGCCGAGCGCAGCATCACCGTGGTGAAGTCCTCGGGTTCGATCACGATGATCCGGTCGGCCAGGTCGCTCCGGGCCGCCGCATAGGAGCCCAGGACGTTGTAGGCAAGGGCGAGCTGCCCGGCGGCGACATCCTCGATCATGTCGGAGGAACAGCAGTAGAGCCGGGCCCCGAGCCCGCCCATCACCTCGATCAGCCGCCAGAAGGTCTCGGACTGGCGCGAATCCTGGGTCGCGAACAGGTAGCCGAGCCCGCTCGTGCGCACGTCATAGGTGCCGAGCCGGCCGCGAAAGCGTTCCGGGTGAGCGCGCAGCAGCGTGATGATGTCCTCGCGGTTGCGCGGCACTTCCAGCCCGGCGAAGGCGGCGCGCGAGATCACCACCGTCGCCGGCTCCTGGGTGAAGGCGAATACATGATCCCGCCACCGGGCCCAGGAGGGCAGGCGCGCAGTCAGGGCAGAGCGATGGGGTCGGGTGAATCCGTCGTTGGCCAGCTTGATCTGCAGGTCCATCGCCGAGGAAATCGCCACGTCGAATTCCGCCCCCTCTTCGGCCAGGGCCTGCATCAGCTGGGTGCTGCTGGCGGTGGTATAGATCACCTCGACCGAGGGGTGACGTTCCTGGAAGGCCAGGACGATCGGGCTGAACAATGCGGTATCGGCATTCGAGATCACGCGCAGGCTGTGCGCGGGCCGGCCGCCGGGGGCGGGAAAGCGGGTGAGTGATTCGATCTCGAAGGCGGGGGCCGTTCCCGGGCCGGTCAGCCCGGCCAGGGCGCTCCACAGGCCTATGATGGCAGCAGCAAGGTGACGCATGCGCCGCTCCTTTCGCGTCTGTTGGCCAGCAGCAGCCGCCCGCCGTGGGCCTGGACGACTTCGCGGGCAATGGTCAGCCCGAGACCTGAGCCCACGGTGTCGGCGGCATTCTCGCCGCGCGCGAAGCGCCGGGTCAGGCGTTCGGCGTTGCGGGCGGGGAAACCCGGCCCCTCGTCGCGCAGGATGATCCGGGTCTGCGCGCCGGCCTGCTCCAGCGCAATCCGGATCGTGGATTCGGGCGGGGAATACTTTATCGCGTTGTCGAGGAGGTTGTGCAGGGCGCTCTGCAGCAGGATGGAATCGCCCGACAGCTGCGGGCGGTCCCGCAGTTCCAGTTCCAGGGTGATATCCTTCAGATCCGCCAGCGGGCGCAGCCGCGCCACGGTTTCGCCCAGCAGCGCGGCCAGGTCGATCCGGCTGCGTTCCAGGTGATCGGTGCGGAAGCTGACCATGGCGTGATCAAGCAGTTGCCCCGCGGCACGCGAGCTTTCGTCCAGCGCGCGGATCATCTCGCGCAGTGCGCGGCGGTTTTCCGGCCGTTCGACGCGGCGCAGCACCAACTCGGCCTGCGAACGCACCGCGGCCAGCGGGGTGCGGACCCGATGCGCGGCCTCGGCGATCAGCTCTTCCGAGCGGGTCAGCGAAATCCGCAGCCTCTCGATGAAGCGGTTGAGCGCGCGCACCAGCGGCACCATCTCGGAGGGCACCGGGGCGCTCACCGGGCGCAGATCCTTCGGCCCCCGGCGCGACACGGCCCCGGCCAGCCGGTCGAGCGGGCGCACCGAGGCACGGGCGGCCAGAAGCGCCAGCGCCGCCGAGGCCAGGAAGAAGCCCACCCCGAGCCCGAGCGTGACCCGGCTGATGCGGGCCAGCGTGCGGGCCCTTCCGGTGAGCGTCTGGGCGACCGACACGACGATTTCCACCGGCCTTCCCGCCAGTGTCAGGCTGCGCCGGGCGGTGGCCATGCGCACCGGCTCCCCCTTGTAGGGGGCGGTGGCGAAACCGATCGGCCTTCCCTGTGGCGGAGGGGCCGGAAGATCCGCATAGCCGGTCAGGAAGGAGCCGCCCGCGGCAACCCGGTAGAAGACCCTGTCATCGCTGACATTGCCCAGCATCGACAGGGCGGCATAGGGGATGTCCACGGTGATTTCGCCGTTCTCCACCGCTGCGCTGTCGAGAATCGAGGTGGCCGAGGCGGTGAGGATGCTGTCCTGGGATTCCTGGGCCAGCTGGCGGGCGAAACCGTGCACCAGGGCGAACAGCACGGCGGTGAGCACGGATGCGCTGCCCACCAGCAGCAGCGCCAGGCGGCGCCTGATCGAGCCGGACACGACGAGCGACGGTTCGCCCTGTTCGCTCATGGCCCCACCAGCCGGTAGCCGAGCCCGCGCACGGTCTCGATCGTCACGTCGGCGCCGGCAAGATGCTTGCGCAGCCGCGCCACGTAGACTTCGATCGCATTTTCAGACACGTCTTCGTCATAGGCGAACAGCCGATCCGCCAGCCGGGCCTTGGAGTGGATCCGCCCGGGCGCGGCCAGCAGCACTTCCAGCAGGCGCAGTTCCCGGTTGCGCAGCCTGATCCGGCGGTCGGCTACCTGCAGCGTTCCGGCCAGCGGATCGAAGGAGAGATTGCCGAATCGCCGCCGGTTGTCGGCGGCGCCGGCGCGTCGGCGCAGCACCGCCCGGCAGCGCGCCTCGAGCTCGGAGAAGTCGAAGGGCTTCATGAGATAGTCGTCGGCGCCGAGGTCGAGCATCCCGACCCGGTCGGACACTTCGCTGCGCGCTGTCAGCACGATCACCGGGGTGTCGTCCTGCCGTTCGCGATGGGCCTTCAGAAAGCTGCGCCCGTCGCCGTCCGGCAGCATTATGTCCAGCAGGATCAGGTCGTAATCACCTGTTTTCATGAATTCATCGGCGGTGGACAGGTCTGGGGCGACATCGACCACATGCCCGTCCAGGCGCAACCCGTCGGAGACGGCTCCGGCCAGGCGGGCGTTGTCCTCGATCAGCAGAAAGCGCATCCTTTCCTGCTCCTTTCCTGCTCCTTTCCGGCCTCCGCATCCAGCCTCCCTGCCGCGAGCTCTCGCCTGCCCGGGGCGGGTCGTGACAGGCTGGTGTCAGCTTGGGATGTTCCTTTTCCAGTCATGGGCGCCAGGAGGCGCAAAAGTCAAACGGGAGGATACCATGACGAAATTCAGCATGACCCGGCGGGTGATGATGGCGGCGGCCGTCGCCACGCTGGGCCTTGGCGGGGCGGCCAGCGCCGGCAGCCACCAGGTGCTCGAGCGCATCCACTTCCTGATCCCCGGCGGCGCCGGCGGCGGCTGGGACGGCACCGCGCGCGGTACCGGCGAGGCGCTGACCAGGTCCGGGCTGATCGGCTCGGCCACCTATGAAAACATGTCCGGCGGCGGCGGCGGCAAGGCGATCGGCTTCCTGATCGAGAACGCCGCCAGCCAGCAGGACACGCTGATGGTGAACTCCACCCCGATCGTGATCCGCTCGCTGACCGGCGTGTTCCCCTACAACTTCCGCGACCTCACGCTGGTGGCCTCGATCATCGGCGACTACGCGGCGATCGTGGTGAACAAGGACAGCCCGATCAACTCGATGTCCGACCTGGTGGCGGCCTACAAGGCCGACATGGGCGGCACCGCGATCGGCGGCGGCTCGGTCCCCGGCGGCATGGACCACCTGGTGGCGGCGATGGTGATGCAGGCGGCGGGCGAAGACCCGACGGCGGTGAAATACATCCCCTATGACGCCGGCGGCAAGGCGATGGCGGCGCTGCTCTCGGGCGAGATCAAGGCGCTGTCCACCGGCTTTTCCGAAGCGGTGGAACTGGCCCGCGCCGGCGAGGTCAGGATCATCGGCGTGACCGCGGATGCGCGCGTCGATGCCTTCCCCGACGCCCCGACCATGAAGGAACAGGGGATCGACATGACCTTCGTCAACTGGCGCGGCTTCTTTGCCGCCCCCGGTCTGCCCGCCGACAAGCTGGCCAGGTTCCAGGAAGTCCTGGCCAAGATGTATGACACCCCAGAATGGGAAGAGGTGCGGGCCCGCAACGGCTGGGTCAACATCCACAACTCGGGCGACGATTTCCGTGTCTTCCTGGAAGAGCAGGAACAGATCATCGGCGACCTGATGCGCAAGCTCGGCTTCCTGTAAGCCCGGCGACCGGTGCGAGGGGCCAGCCCCTCGCGCTCCCCGAGGTATTTGGCGCAAGAGGAAGGGGGGACGAGCGCGCCCCCCTTCCCGGAAGGTCGAACGCCTTCCCCTTGCACGGCCATCGGCTCCTCAGCCTGTACCGCATCTGCAGGGTGGACCGGAAATGGTTAAGACATTCTTTCCGTACACGGTCTTTCCTCTTGCCGGAAATACCTCGGGGGAGTCCGCCGCAGGCGGACGGGGGCAGAGCCCCCTCCCTTGCCCGTCCGGTTCATGGCGTCCCACGGCATCTTTCCCGAAAGGAGACCCGACATGGCTCTCGACCGCTGGCTGGCCCTGGCGATCCTCGCGATCTGCCTGATCTACGGCTACACCGCCTTTTTCACCATGGACGCGGGCTTGCCGCCCTTCATGCGGCGCAGCCCGGTCTGGCCTTCGACCTTTCCCAAGATCCTGGCCGCGATGGCGGTTCTCGTCGCGCTGGCCATAGTGCTCGGGCTCGAAAAACCCGGCAGGGTCGGCCCCGCCGAGATCGACTGGCGCAGGCTGCACGAATACCGGCTCGGCCAGGCGCTGGCGCTGCTGGGGCTGATGGTGGCCTATGCTCTGCTGCTGCGTCCGGCGGGCTTCCTGCTTTCGACCACCGGCTTTCTGGCAATCGGTGCGGCAGTGCTGGGCGAACGGCGCTTCCACATCCTGGTGCCGGTAGTGCTGATCGCCGCCGTCGGCATCTGGTACCTGGTGCAGCAGGTGCTGGGCATCTACCTGCGCCCCTGGCCATTCTTTCTCGGAAACGGAGCCTGACATGCTCGAAGGTATTCTCATCGGCCTGAGCACGGCCTTTTCCGTCACCAACGTCCTGATGGTCGTCGGCGGTTGCCTGATCGGCACCTTCATCGGCATGCTTCCGGGGCTGGGGCCGATGTCGATCATCGCCATCATGATCCCCATTGCCATCGGCATCGGAGACCCGTCCGCGGCGCTGATCCTGCTGGCCGGCGTCTATTACGGGGCGATCTTCGGCGGGTCCACCTCGTCGATCCTGATCAATGCGCCGGGCGTGGCCTCGACCGTGGCCACCAGTTTCGACGGCTACCCGCTGGCGCGCCAGGGCAAGGCGGGCAAGGCGCTGACGGTGGCGGCGATCGCCTCCTTCGCCGGCGGCTCGATCGGGGCGGTGCTGCTGATGATCTTTGCGCCGATGCTGGCTTCGGTGGCGCTCCTGTTCCATTCGGCCGAGTATTTCGCGCTGATGGTGGTGGGGCTTTCCGCCATCGCCGCCTTTGCCGGCAGCGGGCAGGTGCTGAAGGCGGTGCTGATGACGCTCCTGGGGCTGATCATGGCCACGGTGGGCGAGGGGGCGCTGTTCAACCTGCCGCGCTTCACCATGGGGATCATGGACCTGCAGTCGGGCTTCGGCTTCATCACCCTGGCGATGGCGATGTTCGCGCTGCCCGAGGCGATCTACCTGGTGCTCGATCCCGGCCGCTCCAACGCCGGCGGTGGTGGCGGCAATGAAATCAAGGACCTGCGCATCAGTCGCGCCGAAGCGCGCCAGATCGCGCCGGTGATCGGACGCCAGTCGATCCAGGGCTTCCTGATCGGGGTGCTGCCCGGGGCGGGGGCGACCATCGCCTCGTTCCTGGGCTATGCGGTGGAGCGCAACATCGCTCCCAGGGAGGAGCAGAAGGAATTCGGCAAGGGCTCGCTCAAGGGGCTGGCGGCGCCCGAGAGCGCCAACAACGCCGCCTGCACCGGCTCCTTCGTGCCGCTCCTGACGCTGGGCATCCCGGGCTCGGGCACCACCGCGATCCTGCTGGGGGCGCTGATCGCGCTCAATGTCAGCCCGGGGCCGCGGCTGATGGTAGACGAGCCGGAGATCTTCTGGGCGGTGATCATTTCCATGTATCTGGGCAACGTGGTGCTGCTGATCCTGAACCTGCCGCTGATCCCCTATATCGCCCGGGTGCTGGCGGTGCCGCGCAGCTTCCTGATCCCGTTCATCCTGTTCTTCACCCTGATGGGAGCCTATATCGGCCAGAACAACGCCACCGAACTGCTGCTGCTGGTGGGGCTCGGAGTGGCGGCAACGGCGCTGCGCCTGGCCGACTACCCGCTGGCGCCGCTGCTGATCGGGTTCATCCTGGGGGCGATGCTGGAGGACAACTTCGCCCGCTCGATGCAGCTGTATGACGGCGTGTCCTTCATCTGGGAGCGGCCGATGACGGCGGGGCTGCTGGTGCTGGCCGCGGTGCTGGTGCTGCTGCCCGGCTACCGGAGGCTCAGGACACGGATGCGCGCGCGCGGCATCGAGGGGGGCGACTGAGCGGGCGCCGGAATCGGCAGGCGGCGCGGGGAGAAAAGGCGCAGCCCGGGGCGGCCGCGCGGGTCCGCCGGGGGCGCCCGGCGGGCATCGGCGGGGCATCGGCGGGGGCGCCTGGGCAGAGGCATGCGGGCGGCGCCGGCGACAGGGCCGCCGCCGCCCCTTTTCTCCTTTCCGCGCTCCCCTTTCCGCGCCTCAGCGATGCAGGTCGAAGCGGTCGGCGTTCATGACCTTGGTCCAGGCGGCCACGAAGTCGCTGACGAACTTCTCCGCCGCATCCTCCTGGGCATAGACCTCGGATAGCGCCCGCAGCTGCGAATTGGCGCCGAACACCAGATCGACCCGGGTCGCCGTCCAGCGGAGCTTGCCGCTCTTGCGCTCACGTCCCTCGAACAGTTCCTCCTCTTCCGAAACCGGCTGCCACTCGACGTTCATGTCCAGCAGGTTGGTGAAGAAGTCGTTGCTCAGCACGCCGGGGCGATCGGTGAACACGCCGTGCTGCACACCGCCGCTGTTGGCGCCGAGCACCCGCAGGCCGCCCACCAGAACCGTCATTTCCGGCGCCGTGAGGGTGAGCAGCTGGGCCCGGTCGATCAGCAGCTCTTCCACCGGCACGTCGAAGGCGCATTTCTGGAAGTTGCGGAACCCGTCGGCGACCGGCTCCAGCACGTCGAAGCTCGCCGCATCGGTCTGCTCCTGGCTGGCGTCGGTGCGCCCGGGGGCGAAGGGCACGCTGATGTCGTGGCCGGCGGCGGCGGCGGCCTTCTCGATCGCCGCGCAGCCGCCCAGCACGATCAGGTCGGCCAGGGAGACGCGCTTGTTGCCGCTCTGCGCGCTGTTGAAGCCGGCCTGGATCTCCTCCAGGGTCTTCAGCACGCGGGCCAGCTCCAGCGGCTGGTTGACCTCCCAGTCCTTCTGCGGGGCAAGGCGGATCCGGGCGCCGTTGGCCCCGCCGCGCTTGTCGGAGTTGCGGAAGGTGGAGGCCGAGGCCCAGGCGGTCGAGACCAGATCGGCAATGCTCAGCCCGCTGTCCAGCAGCTGCGCCTTCAGGGCGGCGATGTCGGCATCGTCGATCAGCTCGTGATCCACCGGCGGGACCGGATCCTGCCAGATCAGGTCTTCCTCGGGGACGTCGGGGCCGAGGTAGCGCAGCTTCGGGCCCATGTCGCGGTGCGTGAGCTTGAACCAGGCCCGGGCAAAGGCATCGGCGAACTGGTCCGGGTTCTCGTGAAAGCGCTTCGAGATCGGGCCGTAGATCGGATCCATCCGCATCGCCATGTCGGCGGTGGTCATGATCGTGGTGACCTTGGGCCCCTTGCCGTCCACGGTCGGGGCGAGGTCTTCCTCCCTGGGCGAGACGGGCACCCATTGCCAGGCGCCGGCCGGGCTCTTGACCAGGTTCCAGTCATAGCCGAACAGGATGTCGAAATAGCCGTTGTCCCATTTCACCGGGTTGGCCGTCCAGGACCCCTCGATGCCGCTGGAAATGGTGTCGGGGCCGTGGCCGCTGCCGTGGCTGCTCTTCCAGCCCAGCCCCTGCTGCGCGATCGGGGCGGCCTCCGGTTCGGGGCCGACCAGGGACGCATCTCCGGCGCCGTGGCACTTGCCGAAGGTATGGCCGCCGGCCACCAGGGCGACGGTCTCCTCGTCGTTCATCGCCATGCGGGCGAAGGTCTCGCGGATGTCGCGCCCGGCGGCAAGGATGTCAGGCTCGCCGTTCGGGCCCTCGGGGTTGACGTAGATCAGACCCATCTGCACCGCAGCGAGCGGGCTTTCCAGCTCGCGGGCGCCACTGTGGCGCTTGTCGTCCAGCCATTCGCTCTCGTTGCCCCAGTAGATGTCTTCCTCGGGCTCCCAGATGTCCTCGCGTCCGCCGCCGAAGCCGAATACCGGCCCGCCCATGGACTCGATGGCGACATTGCCGGCCAGGATCATCAGGTCGGCCCAGGAGATGGCGTTGCCGTATTTCCGCTTGATCGGCCAGAGGAGACGGCGGGCCTTGTCGAGGTTGACGTTGTCGGGCCAGCTGTTGACCGGCGCGAAGCGCTGGTTGCCGGTGGCGGCGCCGCCGCGGCCGTCGCCGGTGCGGTAGGTGCCCGCGCTGTGCCAGGCCATGCGGATGAACAGCGGCCCGTAATGGCCGTAATCGGCCGGCCACCAGTCCTGGCTGTCGGTCATCAGCGCCCGGAGATCCTGCTTGAGCGCTTCCAGATCGAGCCTGCTGAAGGCCTCGGCATAGTCGAAGCCCCTGCTCATCGGGTTGGAGAGTTCGGAATTCTGATGCAGGATCCGCAGGTTGAGCTGGTTGGGCCACCAGTCGCGGTTCGAGCGGTATCCGAGGTTGGTTGCTCCGTGAACAACCGGGCACTTGCCGATGCTGTTTCCGTCCATTTGCTTCTCCGATCGCAGACATGTTCCGGGCGACACCCACGCCCGCCAGCCCAGGCCGGCCCAGGCCGGCGGGTGTTGCGGGTGCCTCCTCCCGCTGTGCAGGGTAACAGGGATATCGGATAGGATTAAGTTGCATTTTCCGATTGTGGGAATAATGTTTTCTTATGATAAACATCGGCAGCCTGACCCTGCGCCAGCTGCGCTATTTCGAGGCTCTGGCCCGTCACGCCCACTTCGGCCGGGCGGCGCAGGCCTGTGCGGTCACCCAGCCGGCGCTGTCGGTCCAGATCCGCGAACTGGAAGAAACCCTGGGGCTGAAGCTGTTCGAGCGCGGCGCGCGCGAGGTCCGGCTGACCGGATTCGGCGAAGCCTTCGCCGGGCGGGTGCGGGAGATCCTGCGGGCGGTGGACGAGCTGGGAGAGCTCGCGCGCAGCGCCCGCGGCGGTCTGGCCGGGATCCTGCGGCTGGGGATCATCCCGACCATCGCCCCCTATCTGCTGCCGGCGGTGGTGGCGGCGCTCGGGCGGTCCTGGCCGGGGCTGGACATCCGCCTGCGCGAGACCATGACGATGAACCTGATCGACGAGTTGAAGGACGGCCGGCTCGATGCGGCCATCGTCGCGCTGCCGGTCTCCGAGCCATCGCTGAGCGAGACCGCCCTGTTCAGCGAGCCCTTCATGCTGGTGCGCCCCCTGTCCGAGGCCGACCGGCCGGTTCCCGACGGGGCGGGGCTGCGCCAGATGCGGCTTCTGCTGCTGGAAGAAGGGCACTGTTTCCGCGATCAGGCGCTTTCCTTCTGCAACGCCGGGGCCGCCCTGCCGCGCGAGACGCTGGATGCGAGCGCGCTTTCGACGCTGGTGCAGATGGTTGCCGCCGGCCTCGGGGTGACGCTGATCCCGGAAATGGCGGTGCCGGTGGAAACCCGCTCGGCCACGGTCTCGGTCGCCCGCTTTCCGGCCCCCGAGCCCGGCCGCACCGTGGGCATGATCTGGCGGCGGAGCAGCCCTCTGGGGGTGCAGCTGGGCGAGATTGCCGAACTCGTGCGCCGGGTGGCCGGAAGGCGGGCGGGTGCGCCCGGCGTGCCGACGATGCCGCAGACGCGGCCGGCGCGGCGGTGAAGCGCCGGGCCGGCCCGCCTCCGGATCCGGCCTGCCGGCCACGGCAGCGGCCCGCCTTTGCGGCAGTTCGCCTTTTCCGTGTCTGATTCCCGGCTTCCCGGAAGGCCGTATGCCGGTCCCCGTGTGCTGGTGCAGGATCGCCTTGCCGCAGTGCAAAAACTGGCACAACATGCCGCGACCGTTGGCACAACATGCCGCGACCGTTGACAGAAAGGGAAGGTGCAACATGGCGAAGGCGCAGTTTGTCTGGGACGATCCGTTCCTGCTGGACGATCAGTTGAGCGAAGAAGAACGCATGATCCGCGATGGCGCGCGCGCCTTTGCCCGGGACAGGCTGGCGCCGCGGGTGCGCGAGGCGTTCCGCAACGAGACCGTGGCGCCCGAGATCTTTCCGGAGATGGGCGAAATGGGGCTGCTGGGGCTGACCGTCCCCGAGGAATACGGCGGGGCCGGGGCTTCCTATGTGGCTTACGGGCTGGTTGCCCGCGAAATCGACCGCATCGACAGCGGCTATCGCTCGATGATGAGCGTGCAGTCGTCGCTGGTGATGTATCCGATCCATGCCTATGGCTCCGAGGAGCAGCGGCGCAGGTATCTGCCGGGGCTGGCCCGGGGCGAGTTGATCGGCTGTTTCGGGCTGACCGAGCCCGATGCCGGCTCGGACCCGGGTTCGATGCGCACGAAAGCGGTGAAAACCGACGGCGGCTACCGGCTGAACGGCACCAAGATGTGGATTTCCAATGCGCCGATCGCCGATGTCTTCGTGGTCTGGGCGAAATCCGAGGCCCACGGCGGCAGGATCCGCGGCTTCGTGCTGGAAAAGGGCATGAAGGGGCTGAGCGCGCCGAAGATCGAGGGCAAGCTTTCGCTGCGCACCTCCGTCACCGGCGAGATCGTGATGGAGGATGTGGAGGTGCCGGAAGATGCGCTGCTGCCCGGCGCCGAGGGGCTGGGCGGGCCGTTCGGCTGCCTGAACCGGGCGCGTTACGGCATTGCCTGGGGCGCGATGGGGGTGGCGGAAGCCTGCTGGCATGCGGCGCGCGATTACGGGCTGGAGCGCAGGCAGTTCGGCAGGCCGCTGGCCCAGACCCAGCTGTTCCAGAAGAAGCTGGCCGACATGCAGACAGAGATCGCGCTGGGGCTGCAGGCGGCACTCCGGGTGGGACGGCTGTTCGATGCGGGCCGCGCCGCCCCCGAGATGATCAGCCTGATCAAGCGCAACAACTGCGGCAAGGCGCTGGAGATCGCGCGCATGAGCCGCGACATGCATGGCGGCAACGGGATTTCCGACGAGTTCCCGGTGATGCGGCACATGCTGAACATGGAAACCGTGAACACCTATGAGGGCACCCATGACGTGCATGCGCTGATCCTCGGGCGCGCGCAGACCGGGTTGCAGGCGTTTTCCTGAGCAGCGCTTCCCGGGGGCGCTGCCCGGGCCGTGGCGGCAGAGCCGGAAGCCCCGGGATGAAAGACCCCGGCCGTCTGGCCGGGGTCGGTGCGGTGTGCTCGAGAAGATGCGGCAGGGCCAGGGTGCGGTTCAGCGCTCTGTTTCCCCGCCCGCGGCCACCCAGTGGCCGAGACCGCCGATGTTGTAGACTTCCTTGAAACCCAGCTGAATCAGCTGCTGGCCGGCTGCCTGCGAGCGCCCGCCGGAGGCGCAGTAGAGCGCCACCGGGCGTTGCGGGTCCAGCTCGGGGTGGAAATCCGGATTGCTGGGGTCGGCCTGGAAGCGGAGCATCATCAGCGGGATGTGCAGCGCGCCCTTCGCCTTGCCGCTCTGGGCGACCTCGCTGATGTCGCGCACGTCGATCACGGTCAGCTCGCCGGCAGCGGCCCGGGCGATGGCATCGGCGGCGGCGATCGGCCGGGGCTGGCCCTGCGCGGCGCGGGCGCCGAATCCGGAAAATGCAAACATCGGTGGTTCCTTTCAGTTGTTCACGCGTTTGGTGCGATTCATGTCATGCGGGCAGGATATAATATTCCAGATTTTGAATGTGAAGGCGGAATCGAAAAAAGGTGATGAAACTGCCAGTCAGCCGCAGGGGCGCAGGGCGCGCGGCATGCCGGGGCTCGCGGAGATTTGCCTTGCCGGGAGGCTTTCGTTACTCTGCCGGTTCGCAGGTGGCGGGGCCCGACCCGCAGCAGTCGGTGGTGCCTCGAACGATGGAATACAGCCTCGCCACCCTGATCGTCCTGCCCGCGGCTCTCGGCCTGCTGGGTTTCGTCGAGCCCTGCACCATCGGCGGGCACCTGATCTTCCTGCGCAGCCAGGAGGCGCGCAGCCGTGCCGAGAAGATCGAAGCGCTGGGCATCTTCATCCTCGCGCGGGCCCTCGTGGCAGGGCTGTTCGGGGCCTTGATCGTCCTGGCCGGGCAGCGGCTGATCGGGGTGCAGACGGGGTTGTGGCTGGTCTTCGGCACCATTTACCTCGGAATCGGTCTTGCCTTTCTCGCCGGCCATGCCGGCCTGGTGAAGCACCGCATACGCCTTGCGCCCGAGCGCTGGCGCCAGGCGCGCCATCCGGTGGTGCTGGGGCTGGCCTTCGGTCTCAACATCCCCGCCTGCGCCGCGCCGATCCTGTTCGGCCTGCTGGGGCTGGCCGCCACTTCGGGCACGATGGCCTCTGGATTCGTGATGATGTTTCTCTTCGGGCTGGCCCTGTCGGCCCCGCTGGCCCTCTTCGCCGCCTGGCCGCGGATGACCGCCTGGCTGGAGAGGGTGAGACACCGCCTTTCCGGGATGCGCTGGATTCTCGGCGCGGTTTTCGTGCTGCTGGGGCTGTGGTCCATCTGGTTCGGTCTTTACGTGGATCCGGCCGACTGGACCTTCAGTTAGGATCCGCGCCGGCGACGGTGGATCAGAGGGCCGGGGCTGCCGGTTCTCTTTTCGTTCTCACTTTCCGGTTGGCGAGTGCCGCCCCATGCACTATCTGTCAGGCGTTCCAGCGGGGGCGCCCATGGCAGAGACGAAGAAAATCGAGGTGCGCGGCGCGCGCGAGCACAACCTCAAGGGCATCGACGTGGACATCCCGCGCGACCGGCTGGTGGTGATCACCGGCCTGTCGGGCTCGGGCAAGTCGAGCCTCGCCTTCGACACCATCTATGCCGAGGGGCAGCGGCGCTACGTGGAGAGCCTCTCGGCCTATGCGCGCCAGTTCCTCGACATGATGGAAAAGCCGGACGTGGACCATATCTCGGGCCTTTCCCCGGCGATTTCCATCGAGCAGAAGACCACCTCGAAGAACCCGCGCTCCACCGTCGGCACGGTGACCGAGATCTACGATTACCTGCGGCTGCTGTTCGCGCGTGCCGGCACGCCCTACAGCCCCGCCACCGGGCTGCCGATCGAGGCCAGCCAGGTGCAGGACATGGTGGACCGGATCATGGCCCTGCCCGAGGGCACGCGCGCCTATCTGCTGGCCCCGATCGTGCGCGACCGCAAGGGCGAATACCGCAAGGAGATGCTGGAGCTGCGCAAGCAGGGCTTCCAGCGGGTCAAGGTGGACGGGCGGTTCTTCGAGCTCGACGAGCCGCCGGCGCTGGACAAGAAGCTCCGCCACGACATCGACGTGGTGGTGGATCGCATCATCACCCGCCCCGGCATGGAAACGCGGCTGGCCGACAGCCTGCGCACGGCGCTGGACCTGGCCGACGGGATCGCGATCCTCGAAACCGCCCCGCGCGAGGGCGAGGGAGAGCCCGAGCGCCTCATCTTCAGCGAGAACTTCGCCTGCCCGGTCTCGGGCTTCACCATCCCGGAGATCGAACCGCGGCTGTTTTCCTTCAACGCCCCCTTCGGTGCCTGCCCGGAATGCGGGGGGCTGGGGGTCGAGCTGTTCTTTGACGAGCGCCTCGTGGTGCCGGATGCGACGCTGCCGGTGACGGAGGGGGCGATTGCGCCGTGGCGCAAGGGCAAGTCTCCCTATTTCCGCCAGACGATCGAGGGGCTGGCCCGCCATTACGGCTTTGCGCCCGATACCCGCTGGAAGGATCTGCCCGAATCGGTGCGGCAGCTGTTCCTTTACGGTTCGGGCGGCGAGGAGATCCGCTTCCGCTATGACGATGGCGGCCGGGTCTACGAGGTGACGCGCGCCTTCGAGGGCGTCATTCCCAACATGGAGCGGCGCTACCGCGAGACCGACAGCGCCTGGGTGCGCGAGGAGTTCGAACGCTACCAGAACAACCGCCCCTGCGGGGCCTGCGGCGGCCACCGGCTGCGCGCCGAGGCGCTGGCGGTGAAGATCGCCGGGCTGCATA
>JALSKC010000019.1 GCA_026989055.1 Paracoccaceae bacterium | reverse complement strand
GGTGCCGGTGTTCCAGCCGCGCCCGGCCCGGCTGGCGGAGATCGAAGCGGGCATCCGCGCGCGCTTCGACCCGCGCGGCATTCTCAACCCCGGGCTGATGGGATAGGCGATGCGCACCGAATTCACCGAAGAGCAGCTTGAGCGCCCCGAGATCCGGGTGGCCAACGACATTCTGCGCAGCTGCGTGCATTGCGGTTTCTGCACCGCCACCTGCCCCACCTACCAGGTGCTGGGCGACGAGCTCGACAGCCCGCGCGGACGCATCTACCTGATCAAGGAGATGCTGGAAAACGACCGCCCGGCCGACGAAAGGACCGTCAGGCACATCGACCGCTGCCTGTCCTGCCTGGCCTGCATGACGACCTGCCCCTCGGGGGTGCATTACATGCACCTGGTCGATCTGGCCCGCGCGCATATCGAAAAGACCTACCGCCGGCCGCTGATGGACCGGCTGCTGCGCCGGGTGCTGGCCTTCGTGCTGCCCCATCCGGGCCGGTTTCGCCTGGCGATGCTGGGGGCGAAGATCGCCCGCCCCTTCCGCCGCCTGGTGCCGGACGCCCGGCTGCGGGCGATGCTGGAGATGGCACCGAAACGCATCCCGCCGGTCAGCCGCAACGACGACCCCCAGGTGTTTCCGGCGATCGGCGAACGAAAGATGCGTGTCGCGCTGATGACCGGCTGCGCACAGCGGGCGCTGAACACCGACATCAACGACGCCACCATCCGCCTGCTGCGTCGGCTGGGCTGCGAGGTGGTGATCGCGCGCGGTATGGGCTGCTGCGGGGCGCTGGTGCATCACATGGGGCGCGAGGAGGAGAGCCACGCCGCCGCGCTGAAGAACATCGACGCCTGGATGGCCGAGGTGCGCGGCGCGGGGCTGGATGCGATCGTCATCAACACCTCGGGTTGCGGCACCACGGTCAAGGACTACGGTTTCATGCTGCGCGAGCATGCGCGTGCCGCCGATGCCGCCAGGGTCTCGGAACTGGCGCTGGATGTCAGCGAACTGCTGATGAAGCTGGAGATGCCCGCAGGCCAGGGCGCGGGGCTGCGCGTGGCCTATCACGCTGCCTGCTCACTGCAACATGGCCAGCAGATCAGGACCCATCCCAAGACGCTGTTGAAACGCGCCGGTTTCGAGGTGGTGGAGCCGCGCGACGCGCATCTGTGCTGCGGTTCGGCGGGCACCTACAACCTGATGCAGCCCGAGATCTCGGCCGAACTGAAGGCGCGCAAGGTGGCCACGCTGGAAGCCACGGCGCCGCAGGTGATCGCGGCGGGCAACATCGGCTGCATGGTGCAGATCGGTTCGGGCAGCGACATTCCGGTGGTCCATACGGTGGAGCTGCTCGACTGGGCCACCGGCGGGCCGAAGCCGCGGGCGCTGGGCGCCGGGCCGTGAACCGGGCGCCGCCGGCGGTGCGGGGTCGTCGCCCGGGGCAGGGCGGTCGCGCGTTCCGGGCAGGGACCGGGAAGGCGACAGGCTCTGGAACCGCCATGGCCGCGGCACCGGGTCGCCCGGGCGGCCCGGCTCCGGGGAAAGGAGCGGAAGGGTCCGCGTCCCGCCCCGGAGGGCCATATTTTCGCCAAACGGAGGCGCTAGCAACGGCGGCGGAAACTCTGGGTACGCCATGCGGATCGGTTTGTTCATTGCCACGGTTTCGACCCTGCTTGCGGCGGGTGTCGCGGTCGGGCAGGAGAGCGGCCTGCGCCGGCTGCTGAGCGGTGCCGACAGCCGCGGCTGGGAGGCCGTCGGTCGGCTCGAGTTCGATCGGCGCGCCTTCTGCACCGGGGCGATGGTGGCGCCGGATCTGGTGCTGACGGCGGCCCACTGCCTGTTCGAGCGCGCAAGCGGCACCCGTTTCGCTCCGGAGGAAATCGTCTTTCGGGCCGGGTGGCGCAACCGGCGTGCAACGGCCGTTGCTCGGGTGGTTCAGGTGGTCGTGCATCCGGAGTTCGTGCCGGGGCAGGGCGGCGAGGTCTCCCGGGTGGGGGTGGATCTGGCCCTGCTGCGGTTGCAGTCGCCGGTCAGGAAGACATCGATTCGCCCCTTCGCCACGGCCCCCCGCCCGGCCAGGGGAGACGAGGTGGCGGTGGTCTCCTATGCCCGCGAGCGTGCCGACAGCCCCTCGCTCCAGGAATCCTGCCGGGTGCTGGCGCGCCGCTCGGGCGTGCTGGTGATGGATTGCGCCGTGGATTTCGGCGCTTCCGGGGCGCCGGTCTTCGTGCGGGATGAAACCGGGGGGGCGCGGATCGTCTCGGTGATCTCGGCCAGGGCGCGCAGCGGTGCGCGCGAAGTGGCTCTGGGGGCGATTCTGGACCGGCCGCTCGAGGTGCTCATGACATTGCTGGCCAATACCGAACCGGCACCGCCGGAACCGGGCGATGCGGTCAGGGTCTTCACCCTCGGCGGCGGCTCGGAACCTCCGGATGCGCCTCCGGGGGCCAGGTTCCTGCGCCCCTGAGGGCCGGCGGAACGCGGAGTTTCCGGGATGCGCGCCAGAGGGTCCGAAGCTGCCTTTCCGGTTCTTGCCGCCGTTCTGACGCTGGTCGGCCTTCTCGGGCTGCCGGGGGCGCATGACGCCGCGGCGCAGCCGGCAGTCTCCGGCGGGGCCGACAGCGGGTTGCAGCGCCTGGACAGCTGGGCGCGCGGGCGCGGCTGGGAAGGCGTCGGTCTGCTCGACATCGAGGGGCGGGCCAGCTGCACCGGGGTTCTGATCCGTGCCGATCTGGTTCTGACGGCGGCCCATTGCCTGCTGGATCCTGCAACCGGCAGGCGGGCCGACCCGCGCCGGGTGGAGTTCCTCGCCGGCTGGCGGCACGGGCGCGCGGTGGCGCGGCGCCGGGGCCGGCAGGCGGTGGTGCACCCGGAATTCGATGCCTCTGCCGGGCCGTCGGCGCGGGCGGTCCGCCACGATGTGGCGCTGCTGCGGCTGGAAAGCCCGATTCCGCCCTCCCATGCCGGGGCCTTCCGCGCCGGCGGCGCGGTGCGGGCCGGAGAGACGGTGAGCGTCGTTTCCTACGGGGAGGGGCGCAGGGATGCGCCGGTGCGCCAGCGCAGCTGCCGCGTGCTCGATTCCGGGAGCGGCCTGTTGGCGCTGAGCTGCGATGTGGTGCGCGGCTCTTCCGGTGCGCCGGTGTTTGCGCTCCGCCAGGGGCGGGCGTGGATCGTGTCGCTGATTTCCTCGGCCGGGGAGATCGACGGCGGGCGGCTGTCCTTCGGGATGGACATCTCCGGCCCGCTCGAAGAGCTCCTGGAGGATCTGCGCTCCGGGCGCGGAGTGTTCCCGGAGGCTCCGGCCGCCGCCCGGCGGTTGCGCGCGGGCGAGAATGGCGGCGGCGCCGGATTCAGAAGGCTGCGCGCAGGCGAGGGGCGCGCCAGCAGCGGGGCGCGGTTCCTGAAGCCGTGAGCCGGGGTGCCCTCCCCGGCCGGCGTGGAGGGCTGCCGCCGGAGCGGGGCTGACGGATGGATGGCGCGCCGGGGCCGGCCGGAGCTTCTGCCGGTCGCCGGGGAGCGCGCTCCGGGCGGGGGCGGCAGGGCGTGGAGGCCTTGAAATGCCGCTGCTGCCTTCCTATCTGTTCCGGTGCGGGTGCCGGAAGCGGGCCCGCGAAACCGCCGTTCCGGTTCGGAAGGCAACAGACGTTATCGCTCAAAGGAGGATGACCAGATGCGTGGATTCGATTTTGCCCCGCTCTATCGTGCGACCGTCGGCTTCGATCAGATCGCCGACCTGATGGACCGGCTTCTGACCAACGAGGTCAGCCAGCCGAGCTATCCCCCCTACAATATCGAGAAACTCGGTGACGATGCCTGGCGGATCTCGATCGCCGTGGCCGGCTTCGGCGAGGACGAGCTCAACGTCGAAGTGCGGGAGAACGCCCTGATCGTGACCGCCAAGAAGAAGGTCGACGAGGATGAGGGCCGCGTGTTCCTGCACCGCGGTATCGCCACCCGCGCCTTCGAGCGGCGTTTCCACCTCGCCGACCATGTGCGCGTGATCGGCGCGACTCATGTGAACGGGATGCTGCATATCGACCTGCGGCGCGAGGTGCCCGAAGCGCTGAAGCCGCGCAAGATCGAGATCACCAGAGGTGAGACGATCGAGGCCAGGGCGGTGGAAAACAGGACCGGGAAGAAATCGGACAAGTAAGCCGGCAGGCCCGGTGCCACGACAGCGGGGCGGTCGCTTGCGGCCGCCCCGTTTCGCATCGCCTGCCGCCGCATGCCCCGGGCCGACGGGGCCGGAGGTTCCCGCGTCCATCTCCGCCCCGCCCGTGCCCGGTGCTCTGCGGGTGCTCTGCGGAAGGTGCTGCCCCGGCAGGGGCGCGTCCGGGCGGCGGGACGGCCTGCCGCGTCAGCCGTCGGCTGCGCCGATATGCGCCGGATCGGCCGCGCCCCCCCCGCCATCCCCGGCGCGCCAGACCCTCCCGAGCCTGAGCCCGGCATCGAGGTGCAGGAAATCCGCCGCCATTCCCGGTGCCAGCCGGCCCAGCCGCCCTTCGGCGCCGATGATCCGGGCCGGGCGCGAGGTGGCCATCGCCAGGGCCTCGGCCAGCGGCAGGTCGAGCCTGCCGGTCAGCAGCCGCAGCGCGGCGCTCATCTCCAGGTCTGCCCCGGCCAGAGTTCCGTCGGCCAGGGTCAGCCGGCCGTCGCGGCGGCGGACCTCGCGCCCGTTCAGGCTGAAGCGGTCGAGCCCGGTTCCGGCCACCGCCATCGCGTCGGTCACCAGAAACAGCGTCCCGGGGCCGCGTTTTGCGCGCAGGGCGGTTCCAAGGGTGGCCGGGTGCACGTGGATGCCATCGGCGATGATGCCGGCCGAAACCGCGCCGCTCTCCAGCACGGCGCCGACAAGCCCGGGGGCGCGGTTCGTCAGCTGGCTCATGGCGTTGAAGAGGTGGGTCGCGCAGCGTGCCCCGGCGCGGACATGGGCGAGGCAGGCGTCGTGGTCGGCATCGCTGTGCCCCAGCGAGACGACAACCCCGGCCGCGGCCAGGGCGCGCACCTGCGCCGGGGTCGTGCTTTCCGGTGCCAGGGTGACCATCAGCGCCGGCAGCCGGCGCGCCGCACTGAGCAGCATCTCCAGATCGGCCGCTTCCATCGGCCTGATCAGGGCCGGATCATGCGCCCCCTTGCGGGCCACCGACAGGTGCGGGCCTTCCAGATGGAGCCCGGCGATGCCGGCGAGCCCCTCGTCGATGGCTGCCGCTACCGCCTCGATCGCGGCGCGGGTGCGTTCGGGGGTATCCGTGATCAGCGTGGGCAGCAGCGCGCCGGTGCCCAGCCGGGCATGGGCGCGGACGATCTTGCGCAGCGTGGCCGGGCTCGGATCGTCGTTGAACATGACCCCGCCGCCGCCGTTGACCTGCAGATCGACGAACAGCGGCGCCAGCACCCCGCCTTCCAGCGTGACCCTCCTGGCCTGCGCCGGGCACTCCGCCGCCGGCAGGATCGCCCCGATCCGCCCTCCTTCCACCACCAGCGCATGGTCTTCGAGCAGCCTTTCGCCGTCGAAGACGTCAGCGCCGAGATATGCCGCAGGCGCGCCGCTCATACGGTTTCCGTCACCTTGCGCAGGTTGCGCGGCAGGTCGGGGTTGATGCCGCGCTGGCGCGCCAGCCGTTCCACCATCGCGTAGAAGGAGACGATCAGCGCCAGCGGGTCGGTCAGCGGGTGGCCCGTGCGCACATGTTCCAGCCGCTCCGCGCGTCGGCACCTGCCGGAAGTGACGAATACCTTCGCCCCCATTTCCGCGATCCGGTCGGCCACCTCGGCCAAGCCTTCCTCGGCGGCATCGGCGGCGGCGAAACCCAGCACCGGGAAACCTTCTTCCACGATCGAGACCGGCCCGTGCAGGATTTCGGCCGAGGAATGGCTTTCGGCGTGCAGGCGGCAGGTCTCCTTGAACTTCAGCGCGGCTTCCGCGGAGATCGCCCAGGCCGGGCCGCGGCCGATGGTGAACAGCGAGGGGCGGGTGCCGATCTCCGCGCGCAGCTCGGGCCAGTCGATTCCGACCGCAAGGCGCAGCCGCTCCGGCAGCGTGTGCAGTGCGGCGCGCAGATCATCGTTGCCGGCCCATGCGGCGATGAAGGCCAGCCCGGCCACCGCCGAGGTGACGAATGTCTTGGTGGCGGCGACGCTGCGCTCGGGGCCGGCGTGGATGTCGAGCACCCGTCCGGCGGCCCGCGCCAGCGGCGAGGCCGGATCGTTGGTGATGGCAACCGTCAGCGCTCCGTTGTGCCCGACGCTGCGGGTCAGGGCCACGAGGTCGGGGCTGCGGCCCGATTGCGACACGGCGAGGCACAGCGCGCGCGACAGGCGCAGCCGTCCGCCATAGACCGAGGCCACCGAAGGTCCGACCGAGGCCACGGGCAGGCCCAGGACCAGCTCGCTGACATATTTCAGATAGGTGCAGACATGATCGGAAGAGCCGCGCGCCACGCTGATCAGGAACGCCGGATCGAAGCCGCGCGCCGTCGCCGCCGCTTCGGCGCAGGCCGCCCCGCCCTGCGACAGGAGCCGCTCCACGGCATCGGGAATCTCGTCGATCTCGCGACGCATGCGGGTCGTGTCGGGGGGAGTCATGTTCTGGTTCCTTCTTCGGCAAGGCGCAGTTCGGCCACGAAGTCATAGGCATCGCCGCGATAGACCGAGCGGGTGAACTCCACCACCCGGCCCTCCGGCAGGTAGGAGGTGCGCTCGATCCGCAGCCCGGCATCCCCTTCGGGAACGCCCAGCAGCGCGGCATCCTCCTCGTTCAGGTTGATCGCCGAGATCCGCTGCAGCGCCCGCACCGGGCGGTTGCCGTCACGCTCCAGAACCTCGTAGAGCGAGCGTTCCACCGTCAGCGGATCGGGCAGGATGTCGCAGGGCAGCGCGGCGCGCTCGATCGCCATCGGGTCGTCGTCGGCGAGGCGCAGCCGGGTGATGCGGGAAACCGAATCGCCGGCGGCCAGGCCGAGCGCGATCATCTCCTCGGGCGAGGGCAGGAAGATGCCGCGCGCCAGCCAGACCGAGGCGGATTTCCGCCCGCGCCGGGCCATGTCCTCGGTGAAGGAAGTCAGGATGGAAAGCGACTGCTCCACCTTCGCCACCCGCGGCGCGACGATGGTGCCCGAACCGCGCCGCTGCTCCACCAGCCCGGCTGCCACCAGCGGCTGGATCGCCTTGCGCACCGTGACCCTCGAAAGCGTCGTCATCTCGGCGATCTCGCGCTCCGGCGGCAGCGGGGTGCCGGGGGCGATCTGCCCGCTCTCGATCGCGCTTTCCAGCCGGCGGCGCAGCTGCATGTAGCGCGGCCCGCCGTGGGGCAGCAGCCAGCCGCGCGGGTCGAGGATCTCGCGCACGTCCATCAGCCGGCCTCCGCCTGCGGACAGGGCAGGTGGTGGCGCCGGGCCAGGGCGATGGTCCCGTCCAGGGCATCGCCGCGCGCCGGGGCGAGCAGGCGGCGGTAGCGGTCGGGCAGGCGCGGTTCGTAGACCGGGGCCAGCCCGCCCAGCAGGCAGAGCACCGGCCCTTCCTGCGCGCCCAGCGCGTCGAGCCGCCGGCACAGCAGTTCGCTCCCCCGATTCAGGATCTCCGTCGCCACCGCGTCGCCGTTGCGGGCGGCGGCGGCGATCTCGGGGGCGAGGCGGGCGATCTCGCCGGGGCTGACCGCATGGGCGAAGCGCACGATCTCGTCGGGGCGGGCAGAGTGGCGTTCCAGGATGGCGCGGGTGAGCGGGCTGTGGCGGCACAGCCCGTCCTCGGCATGGAGGACGGCGCGCAGGAGCTCGCGCCCCAGCCAGGCGCCGCCGCATTCGTCGCCCAGCTGATATCCCCAGCCGCCGATGCACCGTTCGCGCCCCTGTGCGCGGCGCATGAAGAACGAGCCGGTGCCGAGCATCGCCACCGCTCCCTCGCCCGGCCCGAGCGCCCCTTCGAGCGTGGTTTCCCGGTCGGTCGAGACCGTGGCGCGGGCAAACCCCAGCGCCCGTTCCATGCGTTCGGCCAGATCTCCGACGCCGGCACCGGCCAGCCCCAGCCAGGCAATGTCGCGGCTGCGCTGCGCGAAGTCCAGCCCGGCGGCAGCATAGGCGCCGGCAATGGCGCGCAGGATGTTGTCGCAGGCGGAGCGGAAATCGGAATTGACATTGGCCGGCCCGCCGGTTGCCGTGGCCAGCACCCGCCCGCCCCTGGCGGTCACGAGGCGGACCCGGCAGCCGGTGCCGCCGCCGTCGATGCCGACGATATGCTCGGGATTCGGGCGCATGTAATACCCATACAATACCATTTTCCGCAGGGGAAGTGCTTTTCGAACCATGTGGTCGGAAGCGCCACGTGTCTTTCGGCGGTCGCTTCTTAAACATATGAGAAAACAACATGATATCGTCTGGCGTATCGAGATCGGGTATCGGCGGCAAGAATTGTCTGGACATTCGGTATTAAATTGGCATCATATTTGACAGTATCAGCCACCGGGAGATCCGCATGACCACTGCCGCCGCGTCCCCGCATGTTCCGCAGACGGAACGGCTCCATCCGCGCGCCCGGGGGCTCGATACGCTGCCGGGGGGCGAGATTCTCTCGATCCTGCTCGAGGCGCAGGTTGCGGCGGCGCGCGCCGTCGGGGAGGCGCTGGGGGCGCTGGAACGCGGCGCGGCGGCGATGGAGGGGGCGCTGCGCGGGGGCGGCCGGCTCGTCTATGCCGCGGCCGGGAGCTCCGGTTTGCAGGCGCTGGCTGACGGGCTGGAGATTCCGCCGACCTTCGGCATCCCGACCGAGCGGATCGAGATTCTGCGCGCCGGCGGCTTCGAGAACATGACCGTTCCCAGGGAAGGGGCCGAGGATGACGCCGAGGCGGCCGCCGCCGATGCCGAGGTCATCCGGGCCGGAGACTGCGTGATCTGCCTGGCGGCCTCGGGCAACACCGTCTATGCGGTCAAGATCATGGAAATCGCCCGTGCCCGCGGCGCCGTCACCATCGGCATCGCCAACAATCCGGGCACCCGGCTGCTGGAGGCGGACATACCCGTGCTGCTGCCCACCCCGCCCGAGGTCATCGCCGGCTCCACCCGGCTGGGGGCGGGCACGGCGCAGAAGATCGCGCTGAACCTGATGTCCACGCTTCTGGGTGTCCGTCTGGGCCATGTGATGGACGGGCGGATGGTGAACGTGGCGACCAGCAACGTCAAGCTGCGCGGGCGGGCGGCGAAGATCGTCCGCGACATCGCCGGCTGCGATGAAGACACGGCCCGGCGCTGCCTGGAGGCGGCGCAATGGGCGGTGAAGGAGGCCGTCCTGATCGCAAGCGGGGCGAAAGACCTCGCCGCGGCCAGGCGGCACCTGGATGCGGCGGACCAGAACCTGCGTTCTGCGCTTGCCGGGCTGAGAACGGGGGAGGCCCCGGAGTGACAATGCGTGTTCACGCGACAACTGGGAGAAGACAGATGAGAGCAACAGGACTGGCCGCGGCGTTCGCGGCAACCGCTGCCCTTGGCGGGGCGGTGTGGGCGCAGGAGGTCACGCTGACCATCGAAAGCTGGCGCAACGACGACCTGAAGATCTGGCAGGAGAAGATCATCCCGGCGTTCGAGGCCAGCCACCCCGGCATCAAGGTGGTGTTCGCCCCGACCGCGCCGGCGCAATACAACTCGGCGCTCAACGCCAAGCTGGAAGCCGGAACCGCGGGCGATCTCATCACCTGCCGGCCCTTCGACGGCTCGCTGCAGATGTTCCAGAAGGGCTATCTGGAGGATCTCAGCGACATGGAGGTGCTGAACAACTTCGGCCCGGTCGCCAAATCCGGCTGGAGCACCGACGACGGTTCGGCCACCTACTGCATCCCGATGGCCTCGGTGATCCACGGCTTCATCTACAACAAGGATGCCTTCGAGGAACTGGGCCTCGAAGAGCCGAAGACCGTGGACGAATTCTACGCCCTGCTCGACAGGATCAAGGAAGACGGCAGCTACATCCCGATGGCCATGGGCACCGCCGACGAATGGGAAGCGGCCACCATGGGCTATGCCAATATCGGCACCAAGTACTGGAAGGGTGAGGAGGGCCGCAAGGCGCTGATCGCCGGCAAGTCGAAACTGACCGATCCCGAATGGGTCGAGCCCTATCGCGAGCTTTCCCGCTGGGGGCAGTATCTGGGCGACGGCTTCGAGGCCCAGTCCTACCCGGACAGCCAGAACCTGTTCACGCTCGGGCGCGCCGCGATCTATCCGGCCGGCAGCTGGGAGATCTCGGGCTTCAACGCCCAGGCCGATTTCGAGATGGGCGCCTTCCCGCCGCCGGTGCTGCCGGGGGGCGAGTGCTACATCTCGGACCATGTGGACATCGCCATGGGGCTGAACCCGGCCAGCCCGAACAAGGAAGCCGCCCGCACCTTCCTGGAATGGGTCGGCTCGCCCGAGTTCGCCAGCCTCTATTCCAACGCGCTGCCGGGCTTCTTCTCGCTGTCGAATGCCGACATCACGCTGGAAGATCCGCTGGCCCAGACCATGGTGGGCTGGCGCAAGAGCTGCAACTCCTCGATCCGCCCCTATGCGCAGATCCTGGGACGCGGCACGCCGAACCTGCACACCGAATACTGGGTGACCTCGGCCAACGTGATCCGTGGCACCATGACCCCGGAAGAAGCCGGCCAGCACATGCAGGACGCGCTTGACAGCTGGTACACCCCGCCGGCCCAGTAACCGCGCCCAGTAACCGCGCATTGCATCGAACCGGCCGGGCCGCCGCCCTTGCGGCCCGGCCAGCCCGCAAAGGTCGCGCGCAGACGGCCCGCAGACAGGGAGGGAGCGATGAGCAGCGAGGCAGGCCCGAAACGGCGCTGGCACATTGCCGTCTTTCTGGCGCCGGCGGTGCTGGTCTATACCGCGCTGATGATCCTGCCGCTGTTCGGCACGCTGAAGCTTTCGCTTTACCAGAACGTCGATCAGCAGCAGGTCTTCGTCGGCTTCGGGAATTTCGCCACCCTGTTCGGCGATCCGAACTGGTCGGAAGCCTTCTGGCGCGGGCTGAAGAACAACTTCTGGTTCTTCTTCATCCACATGGCGGTGCAGAACCCGATCGGGATCGCGCTGGCGGCCATGCTGTCCGTGCCGGCGCTGCGCTTCAAGGCCTTCTACCGCACCGCGATCTTCATTCCCACCATCCTGTCCTTCGTGATCGTCGGCTTCGCCTGGAAGCTGATCCTCTCGCCGCTGTGGGGCATCGCGCCGGGGCTGCTCGATGCGGTGGGGCTGAAGCACCTGTTCAAGCCCTGGCTGGGGCTCGAGGATTACGCGCTCACCACCATCGCGCTGATCTCGGTCTGGCAGTATGTGGGCATTCCGATGATGCTGATCTATGCGGCGCTGCTGTCGATCCCCGACGAGGTGCTGGAAGCCGGAGAGATCGACGGCATCACCGGCATGAAGGCGTTCTGGAAGATCAAGCTGCCGCTGATCCTGCCTTCGATCGGGATCATCTCGATCCTGACATTCGTGGGCAATTTCAACGCCTTCGATCTGGTCTATACCATCGAGGGCGCGATGGCGGCGCCCAATTTCAGCACCGAGGTCATGGGCACGCTGATGTTCCGCACCTTCTTCGGACACCAGACCCAGCCGGGCGATCCGAACATGGGCTCGGCGATCGCGATGATGATGTTCCTGATCATCCTGGCCGGCGTCACCGTCTACCTGTTCCTGATCCAGACGCGCATGCGGCGCTACCAGTTCTGAGGAGACGGCCATGCAGCGCGTGAAACACAACTGGCTGAACCTGGGGCTGATGCATCTGGCGCTGATCGCCTACACCATCATCGCGCTGTTTCCGGTGGTGGTGATTCTCATCAACAGCTTCAAGACCCGCAAGGCGATCTTCCGCGAACCGCTTGCCCTGCCGACATCCGAAACCTTCTCGCTGGTCGGCTACGAGACCGTTCTGAAGCAGGGCGACTATTTCCTCTATTTCCAGAACTCGCTGATCGTCACCCTGGGCTCGCTGTTCTTCATCCTGCTGTTCGGGGCGATGGCGGCCTTCGCCCTTTCGGAATACCGCTTTCGCGGCAACACGCTGATGGGCCTTTACCTGGCGCTCGGCATCATGATCCCGATCCGGCTGGGCACGGTGGCGATCCTGGAATTCATGGTGGCCACCGGGCTGGTCAACACGCTGTGGGCGCTGATCCTCGTCTATACCGCCTCGGGGCTGCCGATCGCGGTGTTCATCCTGTCGGAATTCATGCGCCAGGTCTCGGCCGACCTCAAGGATGCGGGCCGTATCGACGGCCTTTCCGAATACCGCATCTTCTTCCGCCTCGTGCTGCCGCTGGTGCGCCCGGCGCTGGCCACGGTGGCGGTGTTCAACATGATCCCGATCTGGAACGACCTGTGGTTCCCGCTGGTCCTGGCCAACAGCGAGGAAACCAAGACGCTGACGCTCGGCAGCCAGGTCTTCATCGGTCAGTTCGTGACCGACTGGAACGCGGTGCTCTCGGGGCTGTCCATGGCCATCCTGCCGGTGGTGATCCTCTACGTGATCTTCTCGAAGCAGCTGATCCGCGGCATCACCTCGGGGGCAGTGAAATGAGCGCGCCGCTCAGGGTTCTGCTGGCAGGGCTCGGCAACATGGGCCTGTCCCATGCAATGGCCTGCCACGAAAATCCGGCCTTGCAGATCGTCGGGCTGGCCAACCGTTCGCGCCCCGATCTGCCCGGGCCGCTGGCCGGCTACCCCTTCTTCGGGGATTTCGAAACCGCCCTGGCGCAGACGAAACCCGATCTGGCGGTGATCGCCACCTATACCGAAAGCCACGCCGGATACGCCATCGCGGCGATGGAAGCCGGTGCGCATGTGTTCGTGGAAAAGCCGCTGGCGGCGAACATGGCCGATGCCACCCGGGTGGTGGAAACCGCCCGGCGCACCGGGCGCAAGCTGATGGTGGGATACATCCTGCGGGTGCACCCGAGCTGGCAGCGGCTGATCGCCGAGGCGCGCGCGCTCGGCGGGCCCTACGTGTTCCGGCTCAACCTGAACCAGCAGAGCACGGGCGCGCAATGGGAGGTGCACAAGGCGCTGATGCGCTCCACATCCCCGATCGTCGATTGCGGGGTGCATTACGTGGATGTCATGTGCCAGATCACCGACGCGCCACCGCGCGAGGTGCGCGGCATGGGGCTGCGCCTTTCCGGCGAGATCGCCGAAGACATGTACAACTACGGCCATTTCCAGGTGCTGTTCGCCGACGGATCGGTGGGCTGGTACGAGGCCGGCTGGGGGCCGATGATCTCGGAAACCGCCTTCTTCGTGAAGGACGTGATCGCACCCGGGGGCGCGGTGTCGATCGTCGGCTCCGAGCCCGGCGGCTCGGCCGAGATCGAGGGCCACACGCGGGTGGGCGCGCTGCGGCTGCATCGCGCGGGTCACGGCGATCGGGTCGTCGAAATGCCCGACGAGCCCGGCCACCAGGCACTGTGCGCGGCCGAAATGGCGCAGATGGCCGCCGCGATCCGCGAGGACCGCGACCTGAGCCGCCACATGCGGGATGCGCTGAATTCGCTGGCCGTATGCCTGGCGGCCGATGAAAGCGTGCGCACCGGGCAGGCGGTGAAACTGCAGCAGGGGGAAGGGTGAATGGGATCCTTGACGCTCAGGAATGTCAGCAAGTCCTTCGGCAAGGTCGAGGTGCTGCATGACATCAACCTTGCGGTGGAGGACGGGGAATTCGTGATCTTCGTCGGCCCCTCGGGCTGCGGAAAGTCCACGCTCTTGCGCATCATCGCCGGGCTGGAGGATGCCACCTCGGGCGATGTGGAAATCGCCGGGCGGCGGGTCAACCACCTGCCCCCCAGCAAGCGCGGCATCGCGATGGTGTTCCAGACCTATGCGCTGTATCCGCATCTGACGGTCAGGAAGAACATGTCGCTGGGGCTGAAGCAGGCCGGCGAAAGCCCCGCGGTGATCGCCGAGCGGGTGGAGAAGGCGGCGGCGATGCTGGAACTGGAACCCTATCTGGAGCGCCGCCCGGCCGAGCTTTCGGGCGGCCAGCGCCAGCGGGTGGCGATCGGGCGGGCGGTGGTGCGCGAGCCCGAGCTGTTTTTGTTCGACGAACCGCTGTCCAACCTCGATGCGGCGCTGCGCGTCAACACCCGGATCGAGATTGCCGAGCTGCACCGCCGGCTGGGTTCGACGATCATCTATGTCACCCACGACCAGGTGGAGGCGATGACGCTGGCCGACAAGATCGTGGTGCTGCAGGACGGAAAGGTGGAACAGATCGGCGCCCCGATGGAGCTTTACAACGACCCGGACAACATCTTCGTGGCCGGCTTCATCGGCAGCCCGGCGATGAACTTCCTCGATGCGCGGCTGCTTGACGAGCCCCCCGAAGTGGCCACCATCGGCCTGCGCCCCGAGGCCATCTCGCTCGGGGCCGAAGGCAGGATCGAGGGCACGGTCAGCCATCTTGAACACCTGGGCGCCGATACCAACGTCTATGTCCACGTGGGTGACAGGCTGGTGACGGTGCGCATCCTCGGGCAGGAGAACTTCGCCGTCGGCGCCACGGTGCGGCTGAACTTCCCGCCCGGGGCGGTCTATCGCTTCGACGCCGACGGTCGGCGCATCCGCGCGGGCGAGGCGGGCTGAGCCCCGGGCGGAGGCCGGCCGCAGGGGCATTGCCTGGCGGCGACAAAGGTGGTTGTCTGCGCCCGGAAGGAAACCCGCGCGCACGGCGCCGGGCGCATGAGGGGAACCGTCGCCGAGATGCGCAACCCGATCAGGGCCTACAGGATGCGCTGGAAGCGCCGGCGGCTTCTGTTTCGCGCGTTGCGCAAGCGGCGCCAGCTTGCGGCGGTGGCGGACCGGAGCGCGCAGCTTCGCAAGGGGCAGATCCTGCTGTTTTCCACAATGCGCAACGAGGCGCTCCGCCTTCCGTTCTTTCTCGAGCACTACCGGAAGATCGGGGTGGATCATTTCCTGATCGTGGACAATGCCAGCGATGACGGTACCGGAGAGCTGCTCGCCGGGCAGCCGGACGTTTCGCTGTGGCGCACGGATGCAAGCTACAAGCTGGCCCGCTTCGGGATGGACTGGCTGACCTGGCTGCAGGCGCGATACGGTCACGGCCACTGGTGCCTGACGGTGGATGCCGACGAGATATTCATCTACCCGGACTGGGAAAACCGCTCCCTGGCCGGGCTGGTGGCCGGGCTGGAGGCCGTCGGTCGGCGCAGCTACGGCGCCCTCATGCTCGACCTGTACCCGCGTGGCCGGCTGAGCGCGCATCCATACCGGGCGGGGCAGGATCCCTGCGACATCCTGCAGTGGTTCGATGCGGGGAATTACGAGTTCAGATACCAGCCCGACCTGCAGAACCTGCTGATCCGGGGCGGGGTGCGCAGCCGGATGTTCTTTGCCGAGGATCCGGCCCGCGCGCCGACCCTGAGCAAGACGCCGCTGGTCTTCTGGAACCGGCGCCACGCCTATGTGAGCTCCACCCATTCGCTCCTGCCGCCGCGGCTCAACCACGTGCGCAGCCGGCACCCGCCGCACCCGCCGTCGGGGGTGCTCCTGCACACGAAGTTCTTGCACATGGTGATCGGCAAGTCGCGCGAGGACAGGATACGCCGCCAGCATTTCGAGAACGGAGCCCTGTTTCAGGCCTATTACGAGGCGCTGATCGACGACCCGGTGCTGTGGAACGCCGATTCCATCCGCTACCGGGGCTGGCGCCAGCTGGTGGCGCTCGGGCTCATGCACGACGACCGGCCATGATGAGCGACCTCCGGCGCGGTCTGCCGGGCGGTTGAGCGGGGTGCGGCGCTTGTGCGTGCCGGCTGTGTAGCAGCACGGTGCTCCGGGGCACGCCGGGCGTGCCCGCCGCTGCGCCAGCGTATTCATTCCCGCTTTGCCGCGGCGCGCCCCTGGCCTCGCCGCGGCGGGGCTCCTCCAGCCGGACGATGCAGTCCGGCGACCAGCTCCACATGCGGCGACCACAGGAACTGATCGACCACCCCGACCAGGCCGAGGGCGAAGCCCGCCGCGACAAGCCGCTTCGCATCGCGGGCAAAACTCGCCGGATTGCAGGAAACCGAGACCACCTGCCGCAGCGGCGCGGCGGCGATCTGCTCCACCTGCGCCCGGGCGCCGGCGCGCGGGGGGTCGAGCACCACCGTATCGAAGCGGGAAAGCTCGTCTGCCGTCAGCGGCCGCCGGAAGAGGTCGCGCCTTTCGGTGGTGAGCCGCTTCAGCCCCGGCGCCTGCCGCCAGCCGGCCTCGAGAGCTTCCAGCATTCCGGCATCGGATTCGACGGCGTGAACCGGGCAGATCCCGGCCAGTGGCAGCGCGAAGGTGCCGCAGCCGGAGAACAGGTCGGCCACGCGCCCGGCGTGCCGGCAGAGCGCCAGCACCGCGCGCACCAGCGCCGCCGCGCCTTCCTCCGTGGCCTGCAGGAAGGCGCCGGGCGGCGGCACGACCCGGGCCCGGCCCATGCGCTGCCAGGGCGGCCGCCGGGCGGCCAGGATCTGGCCTTCCCAGGACAGCCGGGCGAGATCGTGCCGCTCGGCCAGTTCCGCGAGGCTCTGGCGCAGCCGTGCATCGGCTTCCCTGCCGCCGCGCACCGCCACGTCGATGCCGGATTCCGACAGGGTGGCATGCAGGGCGATCTCGGCCCGGCGCGAGGCGCCGGCAAGGGTCAGCTCCCGCAGCGCCGGCAATGCGGCCGTGAGGCCCGGGTGCAGGAGTCGGCAGTCCGCGATTTCCGTGATCGTGTCCGATGCCCGGTCGTGAAAGCCGACAATAGCCCCGCCCCTGGTGCGTCGCCCGGAAAGCCCGGCCCGTCGGCGCGAGGCCGGGGGCGAGACCGACAGCATCCGCACCTCCGCCTCCAGCCCCTGCGCGGCAAGCGCGTTGCGCACCACCTGCACCTTCCAGTCGGCAAGAAAGGCTTCCGAGGCATGTTGCAGCGCGCAGCCGCCGCAGGCCCCGTAGTGCCGGCAGGGCGGGCGGACGCGCGCGGCCGAAGGCGTGAGGATCTTCACCTCGCGCAGCCGGTCGCCCTCGGGCCTGCCGGTGACGATCTCGCCGGGCAGGGCGCCGGGCACGAAAAGCGGCCCCGGGGCGATCCCGTCGCCCAGGTGGCCGAGGCGCTCAACCGTGGTCCTGAACGTCATCGCGCAGCCACTCCAGAAACGTGTCGGCGCCCGCCCGCGTGCGGATGCGGTGCACCGTCAGATGCGGCGCCGCGGCCAGCGCGGCGGCGATCCTTTCGCGGGCCGAGCGGCGGGTGCGCCAGAGAAAGCACAGGAAGCCCGGATTCGGCCGTTCCGGGCAGATGTCCGCCACGCCGGGACGGATGCGCGCGCCTCGAAGCCGCCATCGCCGCCCCAGGATCCGCCGGATGCGCGCCCCCAGCGGCAGGTCCAGCCATATGGCCGTATCGGCCCGCGCCATCGGTTCAGGAGAGGTTGCCGAAAGCCCGCCTTCGAGTATCCATTCGTCGCCGGACATGATCTCGTGCACCAGCCGGTTCCTTTCCTCCCTGTCCCGCTCCTGCCCGCCCGGCCGCCAGTGCACGCGGTCCATGTGAAACACCGGCAAGCCTGTGATCGCGCCCAGCGCCACGGCGAAATGCGACTTGCCCGCCCCGGCCTGCCCCAGCACCAGCACCCGTTTCATTTCAGCGCCACCGCCGGGCTGAAGGCGTAGCCCCCGGGTGACAGGATCGTCGCCTCGCGCAAACCGTGCGGCTTGTCGGCGGGCGGCTCGACCACCATCTGGCCAGCCTGTTCGGCCCGCGCCACTGAAGTGTCGGGATCGACCCCGAACAGGTAAAGCTGCACGCCGCCCCCGCGCGGCGGGGTCTCGGGGATCAGCCCGTGCAGCGGATGCGCGCCACAGGTTGCATCAAAATGCAGCTGAAACAGCGCGGCACCGTGGGTGACAATGGCGAAATCGTCGCTCAGCCGGTGAATCGCCAGGCCAAGGACCTGCTCCGGAAACCCGGCCAGCGCCCGCACATCCGGGCTCAGCAGGTTCACGCCAAGCCCGGTCAGGGTGCGCCCGAACTCATCCGCCGGCACCGTCTCGAAATCCATGCCCTTCATTCGGCGGCCTCCGCCACCCCGAGGAAGCCCCCCGACTGCCGGTTCCAGAACCGCGCGTAAACGCCGTTTCCTTTCAGCAGTTCCTCATGCGTGCCTTCCTCGACGATGCGGCCCTGGTCCAGCACGATGATCCGGTCCATGCTGACGATGGTCGAAAGCCGGTGCGCAATCGCCAGCACGGTCTTGCCCTCCATCACCTTGGTCAGCGCTTTCTGGATCGAGGCTTCCACTTCGCTGTCCAGCGCACTTGTCGCCTCGTCCAGCACCAGGATCGGCGCGTCCTTCAGGATGGCGCGCGCCAGAGCGATGCGCTGGCGTTGCCCGCCCGAAAGCCTGACCCCGCGTTCGCCGAGGTGGGCATCGTAGCCCCGGCGCCCCCGATGATCCTCGAGCCCGAGGACGAATTCATGCGCCCGGGCGCGCCGGGCGGCCTCGATGACCCGGGCATCGTCGGCATCGGGGTTTCCGTAGCGGATGTTGTCCATCGCCGAGCGGTTGAACATCGCGGTTTCCTGGGTGACCATGCTGATCGCCCGGCGCAGGGAGGCCTGGCTCACGCGCGAGATGTCCTGCCCGTCGATCAGGATGCGGCCGCCTTCGGGATCGTGGAGCCGCAGCAGCAGCGAAACCAGGGTCGATTTCCCCGCCCCCGAAGCGCCGACGATGCCGATCCGTTCTCCGGGGCGGACGGTCAGGCTCAGCCGGCTGATCCCGCCGCGGTCGCGACCGTAGGCGAAGCTCACCTCATCGAAGCGGATCCCGGCTTCGCGCACCACCAGCGGGGCCGCGTCCGGGGCATCTTCCATGCCGTGCGGTCGGGTCAGGGTGGCGATGCCGTCCTCGAGTTCGCCCAGATGCGAATAGATCTGCATCAGGGTGAAGCTGACCCAGCCGCTCATCTGCGCCAGCCGGATCGAAACCGCCCCGGCAGCGGCGATATCGCCGGTGCTGGCTTCCCCCCGCGCCCAGAGCAGCGCGGTGCCGCCGATCAGCACGCTCGGCAGCATCCCGGCCAGAACCATCAGCGCAAGACGGAAGCCTGCGGCAAGCCCGCCCCAGGCCTGCGCCTTGCGACGGTAGTCTTCGATCGCGGCATGTGCCGCGGCATCCTCGTGGGCGTCATGGGCGAACAGCTTGACCGTCTTGATGTTGGTGATGGTATCCACGAGCCGGCCGCTGACCAGGGCGCGGGCGCTGGCCCGGGCGCCGGCGCGGCGGCGCGCGCGCGGCAGGAACCAGCGCACCAGGGCGACATAGGCCGCCAGCCAGAGCAGCATCGCCGCGGCCAGGGAGGTGTGGATCGTGCTCACCAGAAGCAGCGAGGCGGCGGCCGAAAGCAGCGCGAAGACCAGCGTGTTGACGCTTTCCACCGTGACTTCGGTCAGCGAATTGGCCACCTGAAGCTGCTTCTGCGCGATCCGCCCGGCAAAGTCGTTGTCGAAGAAGTCCACCGAATGGCCCAGCGTCCAGCGGCTGATGCGCGAGAGCACCGCTGCCGAAAGATTGGGCGCCAGGAGATATTGGGTGAAGGCGGCGCTCAGCCCGATGCAGAGCGGCCGGAGCACGACGAAGAAGCCGAACAGCAGCCCGAACATCCACGGCCCGTGTTCGGCAAGCCCGGCCGGGCCGGCGGTGCTCACCCGGTCGATCACCAGCCCCAGGAGCCTGGCGGTGAACGCCTCGAGCGTGCCGACGGCCCCGCTGAACAGAATCCCGGCACCCACCACCGGAAAGCTGCCGCGGAGCGCCCAGAGGAAGAAGCCTCCCAGGCTGCGCGGAGGCGGGCCCTGGGCCGGGGCATACGGGTCGATCATTTCAGCCAGTTTCATGCCTGCCATTCCCGGGTATTCCGCTCCCGGCGCATTCCCGGCGCGATGTTCCCGCCCGGGCGGACAAGCCGCCGGAGCGGAGCTTCGTCGCTGGAGGTGCGCGCCCGTTTCCGTTCACCATCGCCACCCGCGCTCCGGCGGCGGGCCGGTCGTGGCGATCGTAGACGAGCGGCGGGGGATTGCAATGCCCGCTGCGGCAGGGCGGCACGTCGGGCCGGGGCACGGGCATGACGGGCCGGGGCCTGCGCGCCGCTCCGGCGGCCGGCGGTCAGGATTCCGCGAGAAGCGCGTCGCGGCTCAGGCGGAAGCCGGAATCGATCCAGCGCTGCTCGGCCTCCCTGAGCGCGCGGCCCAGGGCGGGGCCCCGGTAACGGTCGGCAAGATCGGAGGCACGCAGCGGAAAGACCTGCCCGGCGGCCCGTTTCGCGTGCCGCGCCAGCCCGTCCGGCAGCGGCTGGCCGTGAAGGGCGGCGCGCAGCAGGGCCACGTCGATGGCACTCTGCGCGCCGTGGCGATAGGCGATCTCCTCGGGGCGCGTGCCGGCGTCGGTCAGCTCCTGCAGCAGCCTCAGGCGGCGTGCCTCGGTCCGACTCAGGCGCAGCGCCCGGGGCAGATCCTGCCCGCCCAGCGCTGCCAGCCGGCGGATCGGCTCCGGCGGGATGGGCTCCGGCGGGATGGCGGTTTCCAGCTGCACGAGCGGGGCCAGGGCGCGACTGTCGGCGCCGGGCATGATCCGGGCCAGAACCCCCACCCGCTGCATGGTGGCGCAGGCGGAGGCCGGATCGGGGGCGGCCAGGAGCTTCCTGGTTTCCGCGCCGACACGCTCGCGCGACAGCCGCGCCAGCCCGTCGAGGCCGGCGGCGATCGCTGCCAGGGCCTCCGCGTCCGGCTTGCGCCGCGGGTCGCCGTACCAGGCGTGAAAGCGAAAGAAGCGCAGGATGCGCAGATGATCCTCGCGGATCCGCGCCGCCGCATCGCCGATGAAACGCACCCGGCGCGCGCGCAGGTCGGCGAGCCCGCCAAGCGGGTCGATCACCCGCCCGTCCGGTTCGGCGTAGAGGGCATTCATGGTGAAGTCGCGCCGCCGGGCGTCCTCCTGCAGGCTGTCGGCAAAGCGCACCTGGGCGTGGCGCCCGTCGGTTTCGACATCCTGCCGGTAGGTGGTGATCTCGTGCGCCCGCCCCTGTGCGATCACCGTCACCGTGCCATGCCGGAGCCCGGTGGCAACGGCCTTCAGGCCGGCGCGCGCGGCCAGTTCCATGACCGTCCCGGGGCGGGCATCGGTGGCGATGTCGATATCGTCAACCGGCTGGCCGAGCAGCGCGTTGCGCACGCATCCGCCCACGAAATGCGCCGCGTGGCCAGCGTCGAGCAGCATTGCCATGATCCGGGCCGTCGCCGGCGCGCGCAACCATTCTCCCGTGATCCGGGTCATGCTCCGCGGATCCGTTCGGCAAGCGCATGCAGCATTCGCGCCGTCGCCCCCCAGATGTAGTGGGGCCCGTAGGGAAGCACGTAATAACGGCGGCGCTGCCCGCGCCAGCGGCGGGATTCGACCCGGTAGCGGGCGAGGTCGAGCAGATGCGCCAGCGGCACCCGGAAGATCTCGGCGACTTCCCCGGCTTCGGCAACAGGTTCGAAATCCGGCTCCACATGGACCACGACCGGGGTTACCCGGAAGCCGGTCACGGTGTCGTGCTCTCCGAGCGTGCCCAGGATCTCCAGCCGTTCGCGCGGCAGCCCGATCTCTTCGGCCGCCTCGCGCAGCGCCGCCTGGACCGGGCCGGAATCATGCCTGTCCACCTTGCCACCGGGAAAGGCGATCTGACCGGGGTGGTGGCGCAGGGTCGGGGAGCGCCTGGTCATGATGACCTGCGGCAGCGCTGCCTGCTGCTGGATCGGGATGACAACCCCGGCCGGGCGCAACCTTCGGGCAGGTGCGGGGCGGGTGCCGGGGGTGAGGTCGAGATCGGAGGAAGCCGGCGCCGGGGTTGCCAGCGCCCGCCGGATCCTCTCTGCGAATGCGCTTTCCCGCACCTTTCATCCTTTCGTTTCATCCTTTCGTTTCCGGCGCGGCGCGGGAGGCGGGGCGCCCGCGCGCCGCGTCTGCCCTGCCTTCCGGTCCGGTGTCCGTGGCGGATGCGGCGAGTATAGCGGAAGATTCCTCCGGATGCGATCTGCCGGGAAGCGTGGACCCTCCGGGGAGCGTGGCGGCGACCGGCGGGATGCGCCGCTCCGGGCGGGCGCTGCTCCGGCGCGCCCGCCCCGTATGCGCCTATGCCGTGGCCTGCGGTCCGGCCCGGGGGCTGCCCCCGGCCGGGGCGGCGGCGTCCGGGCCGTCATATTCCAGCAGCACGGCGGATATGTCGTCGGGAAAGTTCCCGTCTTCCACGCAGTTGGAAAGATCCCACATCAGCGCGTCCAGGAAGGTCTCGCCCTTCAGGCGCCGGTTGCGCCGCATCAGCCTGGCAAGCCCCTGTTCCCCGAGCTGTCGCCCCCGGCTGTCCGTGCATTCGGTGATCCCGTCGGAGGCCAGCAGCAGGCGCTCTCCCGGGGCGAGGCGGAGTTCGAAGTTCTCCCAGCTTCCTCTCGGAACGAGTCCGATCGGCAGCCCGCCCCGGCCGATGAATTCGACCTTGCCGCGCGCACGCTGCAGGCAGGCATGCGGGTGGCCGCACTGGGCGAAGACACCGCGCCCGGTAGCGATCTCGAAATGGCCGAGCATCATCGTGAAATACAGCTCGGTCTGTATGCTTTCTCGGATCAGCCGGTCGAGCCGGCGCGCCACATCGGCAGGTGCACGCGGGGCGACCGAGCCGTCGGGCATCTGCCGCAGGGCGATGTTCTGATCCGGCGAGCCTCCCGAAAGATAGGCCGCGATCCGTGCCGTCATCAGCGCCGAGGCCACCCCGTGGCCGGACACGTCGATCGCAAAAACCCCGAACCGGCCGGGAGCGATATCGAAGACGCCCACCAGATCGCCCCCCACATGGCCGCTGGGACGCAGCAGCAGGCTGACATGCGCGCCGCCGTAATCCCTGGAGGTTTCCTGAACCAGGGCCGTCTGCAGGTTGCGTGCCTCTGCAAGATCCCGGTCAAGGGAATCGTAAAGCGTGCTGATCTCCTCCAGCGCTTCCCTGATGAGGATGTTCTTCTTCGTCAGCTCGCGCTCCATGCGCAGGATCCGTTCTCCCGCCGTGATGCGGGCGCGCAGCTCGGTTGCCGATACCGGCTTGGTCAGGAAGTCGTCGGCCCCCATTTCGAGCCCGTGGGCGACCTCTCCCTTCTCGCTCTTGGAGGTCAGGAGGATGAAATACCCGTAGCGATCCGGTGTTGCCCTGCGGAAGGCGGCACAGAATTCCAGCCCGTTCATGCCGGGCATCATCCAGTCGCTGAGCACGAGATCGATGTCATGGCTCCGGCATATCTCGAGCGCATCCTCGCCGCTGGCCGCTTCCAGGACATGGAAGCCCCAGCGTGTCAGATAGGCCCGCAGGATGCGCCTCTGGGCCTTGCTGTCATCCACGACCAGAACCCGCCGGATGCTCGACCCGGCCCTGCGCGCTGCCTTTCGCGATGTCCCAGCCCTGCCCGGCACCTGAGCCGCCTTCTGCCGTTTCGCCTGCCTTTCTCTCTGGCGCATTTTCGTTCACAACGGCTTAACCGTGCCGGTCCCGCCCCGGAACACCGCTTGTTAAGCTTTCCCCGCTACATGCGATGAGGTGGGGTGCATGTCCGCTGGCGGAACATGCCGATGAGTGGTGAGAAACATGATGATATGCTGGGACAGGGTGGGCAGGCTGCGCGAGGAGGTCGGCGCGGAGGATTTTCTGGAGGTCGTCGATATCTTCCTCGAGGAGGTTGATGAAGTCATCGAGCGGTTGCGCCAGGGCGGAGGGGCAGAGAACCTCGAATCGGAGCTCCACTTCCTGAAGGGCAGTGCGCTCAACCTCGGTTTCAAGGCGCTGAGCGAGTTGTGCGCCCGGGGCGAAAGGCTGGCCCGCGAGAACCGGCTAGGCGAATTCGATCTGGACGAGGTCTTTTCCACTTATGACATCTCGATGGCCGAGTTCATGGCCGGCAGCGCGCAGAGGAACTTTGCCGCCTAGCCGCGCCGGCATCGCATCGCCGGCCGCGCGCGGCCCCGGGCCCTGATGCATCTCCGCCTGCGGCAAGCTTGCTGTCGGCGAGCGGCTCCGAAACGGCAGTTCCTCCGATGCGCCCGGGCGATCGCGGGTTGCGCGGCGGGGTATCCGGCCGGCCGGTCGATATCCTTGAAACAGCATCCTTGAAACAGCTCCGCGCGAACCGAAGCCGCCGTTCCGGCCCGGCATCGGTTTCTTGCGCCGGGCTTGCGGAAAACAGCGGCATCCCGGCCGGCCCTTCCGGGGCGTCGTGGTGACGGAGATGCGCATTCTCCCTTGCTCCTGCCGCGACCTGCCAGTAAACACGCCGGCGGAGACGTGGCCGAGTGGTCGAAGGCGCTCCCCTGCTAAGGGAGTAGGCCCCAAAAGGGTCTCGTGGGTTCGAATCCCATCGTCTCCGCCATACCATTCCGCAAATCACGGCAATATCAATGTCTTGCGCGGGGGGCTTGAAGATCGTCCCCTCAATTCGCAGAAGTTCGCGCATGGAATCGGAAGCGGAAGCTGGCCTTGCCAGCCCTCACTCATGCCGGATGTCGAGACGTTTTGCCTGCTGCAACACCCTGCGAACCCAGCGGGCGGTGCGACGCTCGACAAAGACGGCATCGGCGGCAATTTCATCGATGCTGCGACCCGCGGCTCTCTGGCGAAGCACCCACTCATGTTTCGCCTCTCTCTGGGTGGCTGCATCAAGAGGGATATAGATCCTCTCGCCTCGAAATTGCCGGACAATCTCTAGCGCCATCTCCCGGCCTGTTGCCTCCAGGATGCGTTGCCAATTCTTCCCTTCCGGCCTGACCGGAATCAGGATCTCCATCCCGCCCATCGCACGGATCAGCGCCTCGGTCGTCTTCTTGCCGAGATGGTCTTCCAGAATGATCCTTGATATCGCCCTGATTGCCATTCCCGCATCACCACTCCCGCGTGATGGTGATCTGCGGGGCCGGGTTGGCCTCTTCGAGCCCCCAGGCAAGCCGCTCGCCCTGGTGACGGATGCGCAGAATCTCGGCCGAGATCTTGGCCTGCTTGCCTGCCTCGAAGCTGTCCGGCACGGCACCGAAGCGCTCGCGATGGGCCTCCCAGTCGCTGCGCTGGCGCTGAATGACGGTCGCAGCACTCTCGACCGCCCGTTCCATGGCCTTGGCCTTTTTTGTCCGGTCACCGGAAACCACGCCGGTAACCATGGCGATTGCGCGGGTGCGGACAAGGGACGATACGTCGCCGCCATCGGCCCAGCCCTCGGCCTTCGCCTTCTTCAACACGGCCGTCTTGGAAACCCCGTATTCCCTTGCAAGAGCGCCGAAGCTCTCCCCGGATTCCACGCCGCGCGCGTGTCTCTTCCCATGTCTCACGCGGAAGCCTGGGCATTGTCGGCCTCCTCCCGTGCCACTTCGTTGAACACCCGCATGATCCGGTCTTCGCTCACGCCGGGCGATGCGACAATGCGCTGAACGATGTCAGCATTCTCACGAAACAGGTCCCGCAATTCGATCAGCGCAAGATCGCCCTCGACATGGCGCAGAGCGGAAGCGGCATTCATCGCGGCGCTGGTGGCGGTGTCATACATGCGCCGGGCCTCTTCGAGCGCTTCTTCGTGGGTCTTCCTTTCCACCTTGAGCCGTTCGAGGCCGGATCTGGCGGACATGATCCCTTCAAGATCCCGCTCCCTGCCCTCGATCGTGGCGATCCTGGCCTCCCGTTCCGCCGTCATCATGCGCCTTTCGGTTTCACGCGTTTCCTTTTCCAGATCATTCAGGCGGGCCTCGATCCTGTCGATTGCAGCTCTTGCCCTGTCCTTCTTCGCGCAGGCATCTTCGAGGCGCTTCCGCGTCATGTCTCGGCGCTCCAGAAGCGTTGCCGGAAGCGAGATTTCGGTGAGTCGTTCTTCAAGAACGCTCAACCGGTCGGTCGCCGTTCGCAGGGCATCCTCGGCCTCGGATCATACCCCGTGCAGGCGCACGCATTCCGGGCTGCTCTGGAGATTTGCCATACCAACGGCATCACGCATTTCGCGGTATTCTTCCTTTGCCATGCGTGCCGCTTCGCGAAGTTCGGGAATGGCCGCGCGCAGCTCTTCCATTTCCCGTTCGATCTTCCGCTTGTGCTCGATCATGTCCTTCGCCCCGTTTCGTGCCTTGCGCGCCATGGTTCCTTCCCTTTCCGGTCGTGTGGTTTACGGCGGCAACATATCGTGGCGCGCGATGCGGATCTGGCGACAGATGTCCATCATCAAGTGCCGCCATCCCCCTGCCATGCGTGACGGTTTGCAGGGTCACGGTCGTTCGGGCGAATGCGGCCCTTTCCGTCCAGCCTGGCCAGCCCTGCCGCATGGATGCGCATGCCTGCGGCCCATGTGCGCCCCGTGCCCCAGCCCATCGCTTCGGCTGCCTGCCATATGGTGCCGCCCTGACACGCCCGCAGCCAGCCCGCAAGCACCCTTGCATCCGGTTCCATGGCCCACGCCCTCCGAAGCACGTTCGGGGTTGTTCCCGCCGCCCTGGCTGCCTCTTCGAGCGCCGCCGTCTCGGCCTCTTCCCTCGGCTGCCCGGCCTCTTCGCGGATTGCCGCCCTTTCCTCGAACCGGTCCAGGGCTATTGCCTCTACATGAGGTGACAAAACTGACGAAACTGACGAAACCGGCGAAACCGGCGCAGCCTGCGGAAGCGGCGGTGCATCCATCCGGGCCGCTTGCAGCCACTTGCTCATCCGCCCCCCCTCCGCAATGCCGGGTTGGCCGTGTAAACAACCGTCGGTCTGCCGCCGCTGCGCACCCGGCCTTCTGGTGCCACACGCACCGCATCGGCATCTTCGAGGGTGCACAGGGCTGCCTCGATCTCTTCCCGGTGCCGCAGCTGCGACCGGTTCATGCGCAGGATGTCCCGCACCGTGAAGCGTTCCCAGCCGCGATCGGCGATCATGCGCACGATCTCCAGCGCAAGGCGCATCCTTCGCGGCATCGAGGCCTCGCCATAGACGCGCCGGGCCATGGGCAGGGCATAGGTTTCGATGAAATGCGCGGCCCTGGCAACGTGCTCGATCCCGATCGTTTCGGGGCCGGTTTCGCTCTCGATTGCCGCCGCATCGAGGCAGGCAAGAATCAGCGCCAGGCGGACCACGAAACCGGGGGTCTTGCCGATCCATGACAGCAGCAGCCCATCCGCATCACCTTCCCATTTCCTGGCATCCCTGCGGAAATCATCCAGAAGCGCCCTTGCGTCTTCGTCGAAGGGCACGAACCACGGCCTGGGCCGGCCGTCTTCGCCGAGGGGCATCAACAGGCCATGAAGGCGGCTGAACAGGCCGGCAAGCGCGGTGAAATCGACGGTGTGCCTGGGGCGCTGCAAGGGCACGGGATCCGGCCAGAACGGCAGGAAACGCGAAAACAGGCCATCATCCGCCGCCTTTCGCAACACGTCGCGCAGCCGGTCGGGCTGGATGCCGCCGATAACCGCCACGCTGAGGTGCTCGATGTCCACGGGATCACGGCCGAGGCGCTCCACCACATAGGACCGCCCGCCATAGCTTTCGATCCAGAAGGGCCGATCGGATGCCGCCGAATACCGCGCCATCCCTTCGAGCCATCCGGCCAGCTCATCCCGGACCTGAAGGATGTCGCGGGACTGGCGGGAAAGGATCATGGCAACGCGTTCGATCGTCGCATCATGGAGCATCAGGCGAGGCATGTGCGGTTCGGGGCCCGGATCGCAGTCT
>JALSKC010000018.1 GCA_026989055.1 Paracoccaceae bacterium | reverse complement strand
GACGCGCCCCACCGGCGAGATGTCGAGTGTTTCCACTGCTGCAGACATGGTTGTTTTCTCCTGTTCGCGTTCGTCAGACGACGAAGATGTCTTCTTCGGCCCAGGCCGGGGCGGCGCCCTTGGCGGCCGCGGTAAGCTTGATGTAGCCCTTCTTGTCCACGCCTTCGGGCATGTCCCTGGGCACGCCCATCATGGTCTGGGTCTTGAACACCGTTCCCGGCGCCAGATCGTAGAAGGGGAATTCCGGCTCGGTGCAGCCCAGGCAGGGCATGCCGGCACGGGTCTTGGAGGAATGGCGGTTCCACAGGATCCGGTTGCAGGGGCTGTGGGTCATCGGCCCGCGGCAGCCCAGGTCATAGAACAGGCAGCCCTTGCGCTGGCCGAAGGCCGTGGTCGACACCTTGTAGGCAAAGTGCATGTTGCGCGTGCAGCCGGTCTGGGTGAAGGACGAGAAGAAGGTCCTGGGGCGCTGGAATTCGTCCAGCGTCAGGTCGCCGGCGCGGCCCGTGGCCACGGCGACCAGGATCTGCGTCACCCAGTCGGGATGCGCGGGGCAGCCGGGAATGTTGATCACCGGCAGGCCGGATTTCGCGGTAAAGCCCGCACCCAGCGCGCCGCCCTTTTCGCGCTTGAGGAACTGGAGCCCCTCGCTTTCGGAGGGGTTCGGCGCGGTGGCCGGGATGCCGCCCCAGGTGGCGCAGTCGCCGATGGCGACCACGAAATCGGCCGCCGCGGCAAGCTCCTTCACCCAGTCCTTCATCGGCCGGCCGCAGAAGCGGTTCCACTCGCCGGTGCCGTTGGGGGCGTTGATCACCGTGCCTTCGAACACGAAGATGTCGAGCTTGATTTCACCGGAGACGCATTTTTCGACGATGGCCTTCACCTCGTCGCCCAGCTCCAGCCCGAGCGAGGGCTGCCACAGCACGTTGATGCCGAAATCGGTGACCAGGTCGCAGGCGCTGGGTTCCTCGGCGTTCAGGAAGGACATGGTGTTGCCCGAGCAAGCCCCCCCCTGCAGCCACAAAAGATTCGCCATGTTCATTCCTCCCGTGCGCTGTTGGCGGTCGCGATCAGGCCCGGATCCGACAGGGGCCGGCCTTGCCTGCCGGAGGTGTCGCAACGACAATCCCCCGGAAGATGTCGGAGCGCCGCCGCCAGGCCCGGCAGGCGCTGCCTCATCGCTTCCTGTTCTTTCTGTCCTGTGCCGGAAATCCTGTTCGCGCAGGTTCCCGCCCCCATGATCGGGCGAATCGGGCGTCGGCGCCAATCACGATTGGCGGCGGCGGCAGGGAAATCTGAAACAATGTGCAAACTGCAAACCTTCTTTGCTGCTTCTTTGTCAGCAAACCTTGCAGTGAACCTTCCATCTCCGGCCGGAGTCGGAGCCGTATCGGGGCCGTGCCGGCCCGGGCGTCCGTGCGCTCAGGGCGTGCGCTCAGGGCGTGCGCTCAGGGACGGGCAGGCGGCGGGGCGGCCTGCGCGATCAGCCTGCGGTGATCAGCTTGCGGGCGGGGCCAGCCAGTGGCTCAGGTCGCGCCTCAGCAGCGCCTGCAGCCGTTCGATGTCGTCGCGCAGCCGTTCGGCCAGGATCGCGCGCGCGTCGGGCGGCATCTGCGGCGCCGGGCGCGTGTTGGCGGCCGCGAGACGGTCGCGGATCGTCCGGCTCAGCTTCTGCGGCAGCAGGCGGGCGATGGCGCCGGTTACCGGGTTCGGGCGCATCAGGAAATCCTGCAGCGCGCGGTTGCGCGGCACGCCGCCGGCATTGGGCCGGCGCGACATGTCCGGCCGGAAACCGGCATCGACCCCGAGAAAGGCGAATATCTCGCGCATGAGCTGCTGCGGGCGGTCGCGGAACTCCTCGTAGGTCCGGATGAGGATCTGGGAGCGCGGGAAAAGGGCGAAGTAGCGTTCCAGCTGCTCTCCGTAACGCGGGAAGGAGGAGTAGCCGAACAGCGGCTGCCAGCCGGCTGCCAGCCGCTCCTGCTCCAGTTCCAGGGCGCGCAGGAAGTCGGTTTCCGGCTCGATCGCCAGCCTGGTGGCATAGGTGAAGTGGGAAAATGCCTGTTCGACCGGGTTGCGCAGGATCGCGATCAGCCGAGCCCGGGGCAGGCGGCGGGCGATTCGCCCGGGGGCGCGGGGCGAATACAGGTAGAGCGGCGAGGCCTCGCCGCAGACCGCCCCCGGCGGGGCGGGGGCGAACAGCGCCCGGTAGGCGGCCTGGTCGGTGAGCGAATTGTTGATGAATTCGGCTCCCGGCCCGCGGCAGCGCGGCGTGGTGCCCTCGTAGGCGAAGAAGTTCGGCTCCTTCAGGGCGGGCATGAAGATCCCCGGGTGCTGGCGCAGATAGTCGTGCAGCGCCGTGGTTCCGGAACGTGCCGCGCCGATGATCAGAAAATCCGGAAGATCGCTCATCCTGCCGCTCCCGCGCGCATCTTTTTTCGGGCTGTCCTTCCGAAGGGTCCGGCCGCAAGACCGTCTGCCCGGCGCTCCCGGCCGACAGCGTTCCCTGCCGGCATCTTCTGCCAGTATTCCCCTGCCGCGCGGGCAAGTCCAGTGCCGCGCGGGCAAGTCCGGCCGGGCCGGCGGGCCGGAGCCCCGGGCACATGGCGGGCGCGCCGCGCGGATGCGCGTCACAGCTTGGCAGGATGGCGCGATCCTGCTAGGGTTCGGGCGTCGGGGAGGGCTGTCGGCGCGGCATGCGTCGATTCGCTGCACCAGCCGGGGTGGAAGGCCGGCCGGGTGACGGGTGACTTCGCAGAAGCAACCGGCTTCGGGGCCGCCGGTTTCGGTGGAAAAAGCCTCGCGGATCGGGCGATTGGTTCCGCCCGCGAAACGAACAGCCTGACCTCGGCGCGGATTTTTGGCGGGCGGCGCCCCTGCGGGTAGTCTCCGGCTCGCGAAAGGCTGGTTTGGTTATTGCGGGAACGGTGGATTTGAGATGAGCAACAAGGCAGGCAAGGCAGGGAAGAGTCCGGTTGTCGTGATCGGGGCCGGACCGGCGGGGCTGACGGCCGCCTACGAGCTTCAGAAGCACAGCGACGCGCACAGGCCGATCGTGCTCGAGGCATCCGACATGGTGGGCGGCATTTCGCGCACCGAAACCAACAACGGCTACCGCTTCGACATCGGCGGGCACCGGTTCTTCACCAAGGTGAAGGAGGTGGAGGCCATGTGGCACGAGGTGCTGGGCGACGATTTCATCACCGTGCCCCGTCTCAGCCGGATCTACTACCGCGACAAGTTCTTCGACTACCCGCTGAAGCCGATCAACGCGCTGACCTCGATCGGCCCCTACGAGGCGTTCCGCATCATCATCAGCTACATCAAGTGGCAGCTGCGCCCCTACAAGGACGAACAGAGCTTCGAGGAATGGGTGATCAACCGTTTCGGCGGCCGGCTGTACATGCATTTCTTCCGCAGCTACACCGAAAAGGTCTGGGGCATTTCCGGCAAGGAAATCCGCGCCGACTGGGCCGCGCAGCGGATCAAGAACATGTCGCTGTGGAAGGTGGTCTGGAACGCGCTGACCGGCGCCAACGACACCGCCAGCCTGATCGAGGAGTTCCGGTATCCGCGTCTCGGCCCCGGCATGATGTGGGAAAGGACCCGCGACATCGTGCGCGAGCGGGGCGGCGAGGTGCGCATGCGCTCGGAGGTGGTGAGGGTCAACCGCGCGGGCCGCCGGGTGACATCGGTTGATGTGCGCAAGTGGGACCCCGAAAAGGGAGACCTGGGCACCGAGCGCGTCGAGGGCGAGCATTTCATCAACTCGATGGCGCTGCGCGACCTGATTCACGCCTTCGACCCGCCGCCGCCGCCCGAGGTGGTCGCCGCCGCCGACAGGCTGAAATACCGCGATTTCCTGATCGTGACCCTGGTGCTGGACCATGCCGACCCGTTCCCGGACAACTGGATCTACATCCACAGCCCCAGGGTCAAGGTGGGCCGAATCCAGAACTTCCGCGCCTGGTCGCCGGAAATGCTGCCCGACCCGGACACCGCCTCGATCGGCATGGAATATTTCTGCCAGAAGGGCGACGGCCTCTGGACCATGAGCGACGAGGATCTGCGTGCGCTGGCCAGCCGCGAACTGGAACAGCTGGGCCTGGCGAAGGCCAGCGACGTGATCGACGCCGCCATCATCCGTCAGCCCAAGGCCTACCCGGTCTATGACGGCGAATACCGCGCCGCGCTGGATGTGATCGAGGCCTGGCTGAAGGGGCTGGAAAACTTCCAGACCGTGGGGCGCAACGGGCTGCACCGCTACAACAACCAGGATCACTCGATGCTGTCGGCGATGTATGCCGCGCGCAACATCCTGGGCGAGAACCACAACATCTGGGACGTGAACATCGAGCGCTCCTACCACGAGGAGTTCCAGCTCGACCGCAAGGGGAAGGCCTCCGCGCTCGCCGTGGCCGCGGAATAGGAACGGCAAGCTGTTCCCGCGCTTGCCCCGGGTCCAGGTGACGCGCGTTTCCGCCGCACCGGGGCCCCGGCCGTCACGAATCGCACCGCCACGACCGCACCGTCATGGCCGTGTTCATGGCCTGTGGCCGCGTTTGTGATCCTGTGGCCGCGTTTGTGATCGTGTCGGGTTCCGATCGCTTCGGGGCTTCCGGCCTTCCCGGAGGGGGCTCCGGGCGCGCGGCCGACGCTCCGCCGACGCCCTCTCCGCAGTCTCCCTCCGCCCGCGCTGCGCGGCCGAGGCCTGCCCGCCGGCGCCTGCCCGGCCGGGGCATCCGCTTCCCGCCCGCCCCGGTTTCCCGCCCGCCCCGGTGCGCGCGCATTGTCCCAGCCCCTTGCGGCGGGGCGCACGCGACACTAAGACATCTGAAACCACTCATCCGCTAACCCTGTTCGCGGCAGCCTGAAGGACGGACATGAGAGACCCAATCGCCCAGCTTACCGGATTCATCATCCCCACGGTTGAGGAAACCACGTCTCGCGGGTCGATCCGCTATGACATCTTCTCCCGCCTGCTGAAGGAGCGGATCATCTTCGTTTCGGGCCCGGTACATGACGAGATGGCGACCATCGTCGTCGCCCAGCTGCTGTTTCTCGAGGCCGAGAACCCGAAAAAGGAAATCGCCATGTACATCAACAGCCCCGGCGGGGTGGTGACCTCGGGGCTGTCGATCTACGACACGATGCAGTACATCCGGCCGAAGATTTCCACCGTCTGCATCGGGCAGGCCGCCTCGATGGGCTCGCTGCTGCTGGCGGCCGGCGAAAAGGGGATGCGCTATTCGCTGCCCAACAGCCGGATCATGGTGCACCAGCCCTCGGGCGGCTACCAGGGGCAGGCGACCGACATCATGATCCACGCCGAGGAGACGCTCAAGCTCAAGCGCCGGCTGAACGAAATCTATGTGAGGCATACCGGCCAGCCCCTGGAAACCGTGGAAACGGCGCTCGAGCGCGATAACTTCATGTCGCCCGAAGAAGCCCGGGACTGGGGCCTGATCGACGAGATCGTGGACAGTCGCGCCGGGCAGGAGGATGAGAAAGGGTGATCCGGCAACAGCGGGCGGAGACGGCGATGCGGGGGGAATTTTGCCGTTGTGCCCGAAAACGGCCTGACCTAGACTCCGCTTCAGGCCGCGTTCGCCTCGCTGCGGGGCAGGGCGCGGCGGGTGCAGGATAACGGCCCTTCTGGCGGCCCTTGGGGAAGACTGATGGCGAACAACTCCGGCGACAGCAAGAACACGCTCTACTGCTCCTTCTGCGGCAAGAGCCAGCACGAGGTGCGCAAGCTGATCGCGGGGCCGACGGTGTTCATCTGCGACGAATGCGTCGAGCTGTGCATGGACATCATCCGCGAAGAGGCGAGGGGCTCGGGGCTGAAGACGGCCGACGGCGTGCCCACGCCGAAGGAGATCTGCGACGTCCTGGATGATTACGTGATCGGGCAGGAGCACGCCAAGCGGGTGCTTTCGGTTGCGGTGCACAATCATTACAAGCGGCTGAACCATGCCGCGAAATCCGGCGATATCGAGCTGGCGAAATCCAACATCCTGCTGATCGGCCCGACGGGCTGCGGCAAGACGCTGCTGGCGCAGACGCTGGCGCGCATCATCGACGTGCCCTTCACCATGGCCGACGCCACCACGCTGACCGAAGCGGGCTACGTGGGCGAGGATGTGGAGAACATCATCCTCAAGCTGCTTCAGGCCAGCGAATACAACGTGGAACGGGCCCAGCGCGGCATCGTCTATATCGACGAGGTGGACAAGATCACCCGCAAGTCGGACAACCCCTCGATCACCCGCGACGTGTCGGGCGAGGGGGTGCAGCAGGCGCTTCTGAAGATCATGGAAGGCACGGTTGCCTCGGTGCCGCCGCAGGGCGGGCGCAAGCATCCCCAGCAGGAATTCCTGCAGGTGGACACCACCAACATCCTGTTCATCTGCGGCGGCGCCTTCGCCGGGCTCGACAAGATCATTTCCCAGCGCGGCAAGGGCTCCGCCATCGGCTTCGGCGCCGACGTGAAGGACAATGACGAACGCAACATCGGCGAGGTGTTCCAGGATCTGGAGCCCGAGGATCTCCTGAAGTTCGGCCTGATCCCGGAATTCGTCGGCCGCCTGCCGGTGATCGCCACCCTCACCGACCTGGACGAGGACGCCCTGGTGGCGATCCTGACCAAGCCCAAGAACGCGCTGGTCAAGCAGTACGAGCGTCTGTTCGAGCTGGAAAACACCAGGCTGACCTTTACCGACGAGGCGCTGCGGGCCATCGCAAGGCGGGCCATCGAACGCAAGACCGGCGCCCGCGGGCTGCGCTCGATCATGGAGGACATCCTGCTGGATACCATGTTCGAACTGCCGGGGCTGGACAGCGTGACCGAGGTGGTGGTGAACGAGGAGGCCGTTACCTCCGATGCCGCGCCGCTGATGATCCATGCCGATGCCCCCAAGGAAGCCAGGGGCGCCCGCTGAGGCGGCGATCCGGCGCATCGCCTCCGGCGCCGTCTGGGAACCGAAGGCCGCCTATTGTCGCGCCGTTGTCGCCGACGGCTGGGTGTTCGTGTCGGGAACCGCCGGGCAGGATCACGCCACGATGGCCATCCCCGATGACGTGGTGGCGCAGTGCCGCCTGGCGCTCGCCCATATCGCCGCGGCGTTGCGGCAGGCGGGGGCGACCCTGCGCGACGTGGTGCGGGTGCGCTACATCCTGCCCGACCGGGAAGATTTCGCCCCCTGCTGGCCGCTCCTGCGCGAAGCCTTCGGCGATTCTCCGCCGGCGGCGACCATGATCGAAGCCGGGCTGATCGACCCGGCCATGAAGATCGAGATCGAGGTGACGGCTCGCCTGCCGGATCCGGGCTGAGGCGGGGGCCGGCGTTTGGTGCCTGCCTTGCCGATGCGCTCTTGCCGATGCACCGGCCCGGATGCCGCGCGGCTCGCTCCCGATTCCGGGGCGGTCCCCGGCGGTCCCCGGTTTCGGCCGGGGGCACGGCCCGAGATCTTCCGGCGGCGAAGGCGGCGGCAGCGGGAACGGGAAGCGCCGAAGCCGCTGGACCTTCGCGCGGCGATCCGCCATATGATGGGAGAACGAGACCGGAGGGTTCGAATGGGCATCTTCAACACCCTTGTGCGCGCCGTCACCTGGTGGAACGGCCAGACGCTCAACACCCAGATCCATACCTGGCTCAAGGGTGAGCTGGTGGGCGAGGACGAACAGGGAAACCGCTTCTACCAGAGCCGCGACGGCCGGCGGCGCTGGGTGATCTACAACGGCGAGGCCGAGGCCAGCCGGGTTTCCCCCGACTGGCACGGCTGGCTGCACCACACCTATGATTCCCCGCCCACCCGGAGCCCGCTGCCGCGCCGGCCCTGGCAGCGGCCGCATCACGAAAACCTGACCGGGACCGAGCGCGCCTACCGCCCCGAGGGGTCGATCCTGCGCCCGCAACCTCTGGAGCGGCGCGACTACGAGGCCTGGCAGCCGGAGTAGGGGCATGTCGGAAAACACCATCGAGGTTCTCGTCGGCGGGGCGGTTCTGGCCGCGGCCACCGGCTTCCTGCTCTATGCCGGCCAGATCACCGGCCTTTCCGGCGCGCCGTCGCAGGCGCATGAGTATTTTGCCTCCTTCCGCTCCGTGCAGGGGGTTTCTGTGGGCACCGACGTGCGCATGGCCGGGGTCAAGGTCGGCACGGTGACCGACCTGCGCCTGAACCCGGAAACTTTCCGGGCCGATGCGCGCTTCACGGTTTCGAGCGACATCCTGCTGCCCGATGATACCGCGGTCGTGATTTCCTCCGAGGGGCTTCTGGGGGGGTATTTCATGGAGCTCCTGCCCGGCGGCTCCATGTTCAACCTCGAGCCGGGAGCGGAAATCGAGGATACCCAGAGCTCGATCGGGCTGGTGGAGCTTCTGCTGAAATTCGTCAGCGGTGACGGCGGGGACGGATGAGCGCACTGCGGGGTGTGACGCTTGCGCTGGGCGGGGGGCTTCTCGCCGCCCTTCTTGCGGCCGGGGCCGGCCTTGCCCAGCAGCGGGCGGAAAGCGGCACCTCTCCTGCCGCCGGTGCCGCCGGCGGGGGGGGTGAGGCGGTCGCGGAAGGGGCGGAGGAGATGCTCCCGGAATTCGACCTCGATGCGCTCGTGGAGGAGGCGCTCGCCCAGCCGGCGGGAACCGCCGAGGCGGGGGCCATGCTGCGCGCGCTCGACAAGCTGTCGGGCGAGGTGGTCGAATTCGACCTGGCGCCGGGGCAGACCAAGCAGCTCGGCCGGATCCAGGTGAGCCTGGGCGAATGCCGCTACCCGCTGGACGACCCTGCCGGCGATGCCGCCGGGTTTCTGACCGTGCGCATCGCGGCCGACGGGCAGGTGATCTTCCGGGGCTGGATGCTGGCTTCGAGCCCGGCGCTGAACGCGCTGGATCACCGCCGCTACGATGTCTGGCTGTTGCGCTGTATCACCGAGTGAGCATCCTGCGGGCAGGGCAGGGCGGTGATGTCGGCGCGGCGCGCCAGCGCCACCTGCAGGCGGCGGTGGTAGTCGCTCCGGCTGATCTCGATCGCGCCCAGGCTGGCCAGATGCGGGGTGATGAACTGGGTGTCGAACAGGGAAAACCCGGTCAGGCGCAGCCGGTCGATCAACCAGGCCAGGGCGATCTTCGAGCCGTCGCGCCGGCGCGAGAACATGCTTTCTCCGAAGAAGGCGGCCCCCAGGGTGACCCCGTAGACCCCGCCGACAAGCTGCCCATCCTGCCAGATTTCCTGGCTGTGGGCATGTCCCATCTCGTGCAGGGCGCAGTAGAGGTCGCGGATCCGGTGGCTGATCCAGGTGGTTTCGCGCGCCGCGCAGCCGTCGATGACGGCGGTGAAATCGGTGTTGAAACGTGCCTCGTAGCCGCCCCGGCGCAGGGTGCGGCGCAGCGAGCGCGAGATCCGGAAGCCGTCCAGCGGAAAGATGCCGCGCGCATGCGGATCGACCCAGTGCAGTTCGGGGCTGTCGCGGGTCTCGGCCATGGGGAAGATCCCCGCACCGTAGGCCCGCAGGAGCAGCTCGGGTGTCAGCCCGTCATCCACCGCCATCCCGGGCAAGATTGTTCTCCAGCCATCTTTCCAGCCAGTGGATGTCGTAGCGTCCCGCCTGTATGTCCGGCTCCTGCAGCAGCATTTCGAACAGCGGCAGCGTGGTGTCGATGCCGTCTATGATCAGTTCGTTGAGCGCCCTTCCCAGCCTGGCCAGCGCCTCGGGCCGGTCGCGCCCGTGCACGATCAGCTTGCCGATCAGGCTGTCGTAATAGGGCGGGATCACGTAGCCGTCGTAGATCGCGCTGTCCATCCGCACGCCGAGCCCGCCGGGGGCGTGGAACTGGGTGATCCGCCCCGGGCGGGGGGCGAAGTCCGGCAGCTTCTCGGCGTTGATGCGCACCTCGATCGCGTGGCCGTTCACCTCGAGGTCCTCTTGCGTGAACGACATCCCCAGCCCTTCGGCGACGCGGATCTGTTCGCGCACCAGGTCGACGCCGAAGATCGCCTCGGTCACCGGGTGTTCCACCTGCAGCCGCGTGTTCATCTCGATGAAGTAGAATTCGCCGTCCTCGTAGAGGAACTCGATGGTGCCGGCGCCGACATAATTGATGCGGGCCACCGCGTCGGCGCAGATCCTGCCGATACGGGCGCGGGTTCGGGCGTCGATCACCGGGCCCGGGGCTTCTTCGAACACCTTCTGGTGGCGGCGCTGCAGCGAACAGTCGCGCTCGCCCAGGTGCACCGCGTTGCCCTTGCCGTCGCCGAATACCTGGATCTCGATGTGGCGCGGTTTCTGCAGGTATTTCTCGATGTAGCATTCGCCGTTGCCGAAGGCGGCCTGCGCTTCGGAGCGCGCGGTCTGAAAGGCGCTTTCGATCTCGCTTTCGCCCAGCGCCACCTTCATGCCGCGCCCGCCGCCGCCGGCGGTGGCCTTGACGATCACCGGATAGCCGATCTCGGCGGCGATGCGTCTGGCCGCGGCCACATCGGGCACCGGGCCGTTCGAGCCGGGCACGCAGGGCACCCCCAGCGCCTTCATGGTGTCGATCGCGGTGATCTTGTCGCCCATGATGCGGATATGTTCGGCGGTGGGGCCGATGAAGGTGATGCCGTGGTCCTCGAGGATCTGCACGAAGCGGGCATTTTCGGAAAGGAAGCCATAGCCCGGGTGGATCGCCTGGGCGCCGGTGACCTCGCAGGCGGCGACGATCGCCGGGATCGACAGGTAGCTGTCGGTGCCCGGTGGCGGGCCGATGCAGATGGCTTCGTCGGCCATGCGCACATGCATCGCATCGGCATCGGCGGTGGAATGCACCGCCACCGACTTTATGCCCATCTCGCGGCAGGCGCGCACCACGCGAAGCGCGATCTCGCCGCGGTTGGCGATCAGGATCTTGTCGAACATGGCCGCGCGCCCCTATTCGACGATCATCAGCGGCGCGCCGAACTCCACCGGGTCGCCATCGGCCACCAGGATGCGCTTGACGGTGCCGGACTTCGGGGCCGGGATGTGGTTCATCGTCTTCATCGCCTCGACGATCAGCAGCGTATCGCCCTCGCTGACCTTGTCGCCGAGGGTGACGAAGGGGGCCGCGCCGGGTTCGGGAGCAAGATAGACGGTGCCCACCATCGGCGAGGTGACGGCACCGGGGTGGTTTGCCGGATCGGCTGCGTCGGCTTCTTCGCCGGCGTTGCCGGCGGCTCCATCGGGGGCCGGCGGGGCGGCGGAGGCTGCCGGGGCGAGGGGGGCGGCCGGCGCAAGGGCCGCGGGCGCCAGCGGCGCCGGTGCGGCAAGCGGGGCTGCGGGAGGCGGGGCGGCGCGGCTGACCCTTACGCTCAGGCGGTCCGATTCTCCGTATTCCCGGTCAACCTCCAGTTCGGTCAGGTCGTTTTCGTTCAGCAATGCGGCCAGCGCCCGGATGAATTCCACGTCCGCCTTGTTGTTCTGCTTCGCCATGCGCTCCTCGCTCGTTCCGGCCCGGTCCGGCCGGGTCTGCCTGCGTCTCCGCCGCTTATACGCGAGGGAACCGGGCAGGAAAAGATTGCCGGGGCGCAAAATCCGCGACCGGGAGGCGGCTTGCGGCCGCCGGCCGGAAAATGAATTTTACCGATTGATAAAATTTCAGGTTGTGGCAGACTTGTCACCAAGGACAACCGGAACAGGGAGTGCCAGATGCCGAACAGTCCGATGACACCGGGTGTTGCTGCCCAGCGCCTGCCGGTCGAACGGCTGGCCGAAAACTTTTCCGACCTGCACCCGCCGCTGGATGCGCACGAGGCCGCGGTGGCCGCCGACCGCTGCTACTTCTGCCATGATGCGCCCTGCATCGCGGCCTGCCCGACCGCGATCGACATTCCGCTGTTCATCCGCGAGATCCAGGCCGGCCGGCCGGATGCGGCGGCGCGCACCATATTTTCGCAGAACATCCTTGGCGGCATGTGCGCCCGGGTCTGCCCGACCGAGACCCTGTGCGAACAGGCCTGCGTGCGCGAGGCAGCCGAGGGCAGGCCGGTCGAGATCGGCCGGCTTCAGCGCTTCGCCACCGACCACGCGATGGCCGCCAACGAGCACCCGTTCACCCGCGCCGCCCCTACCGGCAGGCGCATCGCCGTGGTGGGCGCCGGGCCGGCGGGGCTGGCCTGCGCGCACCGGCTGGCGATGAAGGGGCACGAGGTGGTGGTTTACGACGCGCGCCCCCGCCCCGGCGGGCTGAACGAATACGGCATCGCCGCCTACAAGACGCCAGGGGGCTTTGCCGGGGCCGAGGTGGACTGGCTGTTGCAGATCGGCGGCATCACGCTGGACTGCGGCAAGGCGCTCGGGCGCGAGTTGTCGCTGGAGGGCCTGCGCGAAGAATTCGACGCGGTGTTCCTCGCCCTCGGCCTGGCCGGGGTGAACGCGCTGGGCGCGCCCGGCGAGGACATGGGCAACGTGCTGAATGCGGTCGATTTCATCGCCGAGCTTCGCCAGGCGTCCGACCTTTCGCAACTGCCCATAGGGCGCGACGTGGTGGTGATCGGCGGCGGCATGACGGCGATCGACGCGGCGGTGCAGGCGAAGCTGCTGGGCGCGCTGAACGTGACCCTGGTCTACCGGCGCGGGCGCGAACGGATGGCGGCCTCGGCATACGAACAGGAGCTGGCTGCCGCGAAGGGCGTGCATATCGTCACCAATGCGCGCCCGGTGGCGGTGCACGGCAATGGTGCGGTGCGCGAGGTGGAGTTCGAATACACCGTGGAGGAGGGCGGCGCGCTGAAGGGCACCGGAGAGACCTTCCGCCTGAAGGCCGACCAGCTGTTCAAGGCGATCGGCCAGCGGCTGGAGGGCGCGCCCGAAGGGCTGAAGACAGAAGGCGGCAAGATCGCGGTGACGGGGGCGGGGCGCACGAGCCTCGAAGGGGTCTGGGCCGGGGGCGACTGTGCCTCGGGCGGCGACGATCTGACGGTTACCGCCGTGGCCGAGGGCCGCGACGCGGCCGAGGACATTCACGCGGCGCTTATGCGCAAGGGAGGCTGACAAATGGCTGATCTGGCAACCGAATTCGTGGGGATCAAGTCCCCGAATCCGTTCTGGCTGGCATCCGCCCCGCCCACCGACAAGGAATACAACGTGCGCCGTGCCTTCGAGGCCGGCTGGGGTGGTGTGGTGTGGAAAACCCTGGGCGAGGCCGGGCCTCCGGTGGTCAATGTGAACGGGCCGCGCTACGGTGCGATCTGGGGGGCCGACCGCCGTCTGCTCGGGCTCAACAACATCGAACTGATCACCGATCGTCCGCTGGACGTGAACCTGCGCGAGATCAAGGCGGTCAAGCGCGACTGGCCGGATCGCGCGCTGGTGGTTTCGCTGATGGTTCCCTGCGAGGAAGAGGCCTGGAAGGCGATCCTGCCGCTGGTCGAGGATACCGGCGCCGACGGAATCGAACTCAACTTCGGCTGCCCGCACGGGATGAGCGAACGCGGCATGGGATCGGCCGTGGGGCAGGTGCCCGAATATGTGGAAATGGTGGCGCGCTGGTGCAAGGCGAATACCCGCATGCCGGTGATCGTGAAGCTTACCCCCAACATCACCGATATCCGCCAGCCGGCCCGCGCCGCCTTCAGGGGCGGGGCCGATGCGGTGAGCCTGATCAACACGATCAACTCCATCACCGCCGTCGATCTCGACACCATGGCCCCCGAACCCACGATTGACGGCAAGGGCACCCACGGCGGCTATTGCGGCCCGGCGGTGAAGCCGATCGCGCTCAACATGGTGGCGGAAATCGCCCGCGACCCGGAAACCGCCGGCAAGCCGATCTCGGCCATCGGCGGCATTACCACCTGGAAGGACGCGGCCGAATTCATGGCGCTCGGGGCAGGAAATGCGCAGGTCTGCACCGCGGCGATGACCTATGGTTTCCACATCGTGCAGGAAATGATCGCCGGGCTTTCGGCCTGGATGGACGAGAAGGGCTATGCCTCGGTCGGCGATGTCGTCGGTCGTGCGGTGCCGAACGTGACCGACTGGCAGTATCTGAACCTGAACTACATCACCAAGGCGGAAATAGATCAGGAGCTCTGCATCAAGTGCGGGCGCTGCTATGCGGCCTGCGAGGACACCAGCCATCAGGCCATCGCGATGAGCGAAGAGCGGGTGTTCACGGTGAAGGACGAGGAATGCGTCGCCTGCAACCTGTGCGTCAATGTCTGCCCGGTCGAGGGGTGCATTACCATGCGCCGGCTGGCGCCGGGCGAGGTGGATCCGCGCACCGGTCAGGTGGTGCCGGCCGAGCCCGCCGACTGGACGGTGCATCCCAACAACCCGGCGGCGCGGGCGGCGCAATAGGTCCGGCCCGCCCCTCGGGCGGAGGGCGGCGGGGCGGCAGGGGCGGTCGCGTCTCAGGCCGCGCTGCTGCGCGGTTCGGCGGCGGCGCCGAGCAGCCCGTATCCTTCGAGCGCCGCCTGGCGGGCGCTGCGGATGTCGCGGATCAGCGTGTCGATGTCGTGGGTCAGGTCCAGCAGGCTGGTCTCGAAAGCCGGCGGCGGCCCGGCGAGGCTTTCGTCGATGACCGGCGTGCGGGGCCTTTCGGTTTCGGTGGCGCTGCCCACGGCTTCCGCGCCGCCGCGCGCGGTTTCCGCGCGAAGCGTGGCCGGCCCGGCCGCGTCCGTTTCGGGCGCGTGCGGTCCGGGCGGGGCGGCGCTGTCGCGGGTCGCGGCAGGCGGAACGGACGGCATGGCTGTTTCCTGCGCGGGCCTGGTCGCGGGCACCGGCCGGAGCATCTGGACCGACAGATCGGACATTTCGTGTTCCCCTCGATACACCCCCACGTTGCCGAGGGTAGCGGGGACAGGTTGCAAAACCGTAAATGCCGGATGGTTCAGCCCGGCTTCAGGGCGCGGCGGTAGAAGTCTTCCAGGAATATTGCTGCGGAATCCATGTGTTCCTTGCCCTTCGGGCGCAGGATTCCGCGCACCTGGACGTCGAAATCGGCATAATGCTGGGTGGTCGCCCAGATCGAGAAGATCAGGTGATGCGGGTCGAGCGGGGCGATCTTTCCCGCTTCGGCCCAGCACTTGATGAGCGCGGCCTTTTCCTCAACCAGTTCGCGCAGCTCGCCACGGATCTGGTCGAGGATCCGCGGCGCGCCCTGGATGATCTCGTTGGCGAACAGCCGGCTCTCGCGCGGCAGGTCGCGTGACATTTCCAGCTTGCGCAGCACATAGGCAACGATTTCCTCGACCGGGTCGCCGTCGGGGTCGAGCTTGCGCAGCGGCGCCAGCCAGACATCCATCAGCCCCGACAGGAGCTCCACGTGAATCGCCTCCTTGGAGGGGAAGTAGTAGAGAAGGTTCGGCTTGGACAGCCCGGCCTCGGCCGCGATCTGATCCAGCGTCGCGCCGCGAAAGCCGGCGCGCGAGAACACTGCCAGCGCGGCATCGAGAATCGCTTCGGTATTCCTGCGCTGGATACGGGTCTGCGGGCGCATCCTGTTCATGCGGCCATAGTAGGGCTTTTTCCCATCCGCACAACAATGCGCGACCGAGCGCGCGGGTTGCCCCAATGCGCGCGTCTGTCGTCTCGGGGCGGGCGTTGACGTGCAATGCCCGCCCCGAGGCGGGATTTCGCGAAAAAACCCGGCCGCTTCCTTGACTGGCACGGCGCCTTTGCTAGCGTGTCATTGACCAAATGGTCAAACCGGTGCGGCCGGGGCAGCCCGGTCGGAAACGGGTCAGGGAGGAAACGGCATGGCAGCACCCGGAGAAAACCTGAAGATCAACGCCGACAGGCTGTGGGACAGCCTGATGGAGATGGCGAAGATCGGTCCCGGCGTGGCCGGCGGCAACAACCGTCAGACGCTGACCGACGAAGATGCCGAAGGGCGGGCGCTGTTTCGCCGGTGGTGCGAGGAGGCCGGCCTGGAGATGGGCGTGGACCAGATGGGCAACATGTTCGCCCGGCGCGAGGGCACCGACCCGGATGCGCTGCCGGTCTATGTGGGCTCGCATCTGGACACCCAGCCCACGGGGGGCAAGTATGACGGGGTGCTGGGGGTGCTGGGCGGGCTGGAGATCATCCGCACGCTCAACGATCTCGACATTCGCACGAAGCACCCGATCGTGGTAGTGAACTGGACCAACGAGGAGGGCACGCGCTTTGCCCCGGCGATGCTGGCCTCGGGCGTCTTTGCCGGGGTGCACACGCAGGAATGGGCCTATGCGCGCGAGGATGCCGAGGGCAAGCGCTTCGGCGACGAGCTGGAGCGCATCGGCTGGAAGGGCGACGAGGAGGTGGGCGCGCGGAAGATGCATGCCTTCTTCGAGCTGCACATCGAGCAGGGGCCGATTCTGGAGGCCGAGGGGAAGGATATCGGCGTCGTCACCCACGGCCAGGGGTTGAGCTGGACGCAGGTGACGGTGACCGGCAAGGAGGCGCATACCGGCTCGACCCCGATGCCGATGCGGCGCAATGCGGGCCTCGGCATGGCGCGGATGCTGGAGCTGGTGGACGAGATCGCCTGGAGCCACAAGCCGCATGCGGTGGGCGCGGCGGGGCATATCGACGTTTACCCCAATTCGCGCAACGTGATTCCCGGCAGGGCGGTGTTCACGGTGGATTTCCGCAGCCCCGAACTCGATGTGATCACGGACATGGAAAACCGCTTCCGCGAGGGCGCACGGAAGATCGCCGCCGACATGGGGCTCGAGGTGAGCTTCGAGAAGGTGGGCGGCTTCGATCCGGTGAAGTTCGACGAGGGCTGTGTGGCCGCAGTGCGCCGTGCGGCCGAGCGGCTGGGCTACAGCCACCGCGACATCATCTCGGGGGCGGGGCACGATGCGTGCTGGATCAACCGGGTGGCGCCCACGGCGATGGTGATGTGCCCCTGTGTCGATGGCCTCAGCCACAACGAAGCCGAAGAGATCAGCAAGGAATGGGCCACCGCGGGGGCCGATGTCCTGTTGCATGCGGTGGTGGAAACGGCGGAGATCGTGGAATGAGCCGGAAAGGGCCGGGGGCGCTGCCCCCGGACCCCCGGAGTATTGCGGGCAAGATGAAGAAGGACGGACCGGTATCCGCCCGGGGAGGAGATGGAAATGAGCACAGTCATCAGGAACGGCACCATCGTCACGGCAGATCTGACCTACAGGGCGGATGTGGCTGTTGACGGTGGCAGGATCGTCGAGATCGGGGAGAATCTGAAAGGAGATCAGGAGCTTGACGCTACCAGCTGCTACGTGATGCCGGGCGGGATCGACCCGCACACGCATCTGGAGATGCCCTTCATGGGCACCTATTCCTCGGACGATTTCGAAAGCGGCACCCGCGCGGCGCTGGCCGGCGGTACCACCATGGTGGTGGATTTCGCGCTGCCCAATCAGGGGGAAAGCCTGCTCGATGCGCTCAAGCGGTGGGACAACAAGTCCACCCGCGCGAACTGCGACTACTCCTTCCACATGGCGGTGACATGGTGGGGCGAGCAGGTGTTCGACGACATGCCCGAGGTGGTGAAGCGCGGCATCACCACCTTCAAGCATTTCATGGCCTACAAGGGCGCGCTGATGGTCAATGACGACGAGATGTTCGCCTCCTTCAAGCGGCTTGCGGAGCTGGGGGCGATCGCGCTGGTCCATGCCGAGAACGGTGACGTGGTGGCCGAACTGACGGCCAAGCTGCTGGCCGAGGGCAACACCGGCCCCGAGGCGCACGCCTATTCGCGCCCGCCGCAGGTGGAGGGCGAGGCCGCCAACCGCGCGATCATGATCGCCGACATGGCCGGGGTGCCGCTCTATATCGTGCATGTTTCCTGCGAAGAGGCGCATGAAGCGATTCGCCGGGCGCGGATGCAGGGCAAGCGCGTGTGGGGCGAGCCGCTGATCCAGCATCTGACCCTGGACGAGAGCGAGTATTTCAACAAGGACTGGGACCATGCCGCGCGCCGGGTGATGAGCCCGCCGTTCCGCAACAAGCGGCATCAGGACAGCCTGTGGGCGGGGTTGCAGTCGGGCAGCCTGAGCGTGGTGGCCACCGATCACTGTGCCTTCACCACCGAGCAGAAGCGTTTCGGCGTGGGTGATTTCTCGAAGATTCCCAACGGCACCGGCGGGCTGGAGGACCGGATGCCGATGCTGTGGACGCACGGGGTGAACACGGGGCGGCTGACCATGAACGAGTTTGTCGCCGTTACATCAACAAACATCGCCAAGATATTGAACTGCTATCCGAAAAAGGGTGCGATCATGGTTGGTGCGGATGCCGATATCGTGGTCTGGGATCCCGGGAAGGAGAAGGTGATCAGCGCCGCCACCCAGCAGTCGGCCATCGACTACAACGTGTTCGAGGGGCACAAGGTGAAGGGGCTGCCGCGCTTTACCCTGACGCGCGGGCAGGTGGCGGTGCATGACGGCGAGATCCGCACCCGGGAGGGGCACGGGCAGTTCGTCGCCCGCGAGGCCAATGCGCCGGTCAACCGGGCGCTTTCCACCTGGAAGGAGCTGACCTCCCCGCGCCCGGTGGTCCGTACGGGCATTCCGGCGAGCGGGGTGTGATGCGGGATAACGCTTCCGATAGGACGCCGGTGATCCTGGCTCGGAACCTGAGCCTGACATTCCAGACGAACGACGGGCCGGTGCACGCGCTCAAGGACGTGAACCTGGACATCGGGGCCGGCGAGTTCGTCTCCTTCATCGGGCCGTCGGGGTGCGGCAAGACGACCTTCCTGCGGGTCATCGCTGCGCTCGAGGAGCCCACGGCCGGCAGCATCACCGTCAACGGGATGCGTCCCGACGAGGCCCGTCGGGCGCGGGCCTATGGCTATGTCTTTCAGGCCGCCGGGCTTTACCCGTGGCGCACGATCGCGGGCAACGTGAAACTGCCGCTGGAAATCATGGGATTTTCGCGGGCGGAGCAGGAAGAACGGGTCCGAAAGGTGCTGGAGCTGGTGGAGCTTTCCGGTTTCGGCAGGAAATATCCCTGGCAGCTTTCGGGCGGCATGCAGCAGCGCGCCTCGATCGCCCGGGCACTGGCGTTTGATGCCGATATCCTCTTGATGGACGAGCCCTTCGGCGCGCTCGACGAGATCGTGCGCGACCACCTCAACGAGCAGCTTCTGCAGCTCTGGGAGGAAACCGGCAAGACCATCTGCTTCGTGACCCATTCGATCCCCGAGGCGGTCTATCTGTCCACGAAGATCGTGGTCATGAGCCCGCGACCGGGGCGGATTCACGATGTCATCGAAAGCCCGCTGCCGCGCGAACGCCCGCTGGACATCCGCGAGACGCCGGCCTTCCTCGAAGTGGCACACCGGGTGCGCGAGGGGCTGCGGGCCGGGCATGGCCGGAGCGGGGAGGAGGGAGCATGAGGTCGGTTCTGCCGGTGCTGGCCGTGATCGCGGCGATCATTGCCCTCTGGTATGCCGGGGCCCTTGCGCTGAACGCGAAATGGGCCCGGGAGCAGGCCGCGCGCAGCGGGACGGAGCTGAGCCTGACCGCGCTGGTTGTCGAGACCATGAACCAGGAACGCGCCCTGCTGCCGGCGCCGCATCAGGTGCTGGCCGAGTTGTGGGACAGCACGGTGAACAAGCGCGTCACCTCCAAGCGCAGCCTGGTGTTTCATGGCTGGATCACCCTTCAGGCAACGCTCTGGGGCTTTGCGCTCGGGGTGGTGGTCGGGGTGGGGCTGGCCATCGCGATCGTCTATTCGAAGGTGATGGACATGAGCGTGATGCCCTGGGCGATCATCAGCCAGACCATCCCGATCGTGGCGATCGCGCCGATGATCATCGTGGTGATGTCGCTGATCGGCATCGAGGAACGGTTGGTGCCCAAGGCGGTCATTTCCGCCTATCTGTGCTTCTTCCCGATCCTGGTAGGCATGGTGAAGGGGCTGCGCGCGCCGGAGAGCGCACAGCTCGACCTGATGCGGACCTACAATGCCAGCGCCCTGCAGAGCTTCTTCAAGCTGCGCCTGCCGGCTTCGCTGCCCTATCTGTTCGCTTCGGCCAAGGTCGGTATCGCCGCGGCGCTCGTGGGCACCATCGTGGGCGAACTGCCCACCGGCGCGCTGCGCGGGCTGGGGGCGCGGATCCTGGTCGGAGACCAGTTCGGCCCGCCGATCCGGATCTGGAGCGCGCTTCTGGCCGCCTCGATCCTGGCCGCCGCCCTGGTCGCCACGGTGGGGCTGATCCAGCGGATCACCCTGAAGCGCATGGGGATGGCGCAATGATCTGGCTTCTGTCCGGCGCCCTGTTCTGGGCCGCGGCCTTCGCCGTCAATGTGGCCGTCGCACGCTCGCGCCACAGCGCACGGCGCTGGGCCCGCGTCTTCGTGCCGGCACTGTTCGGGATCACGATCCTCGTGGTCTGGGAATGCCTGGTGCGCGGGCTCGGGATCAGCCCGGTGCTGCTGCCCGCCCCCAGTGCGATCGCCGCGCGCTTCGCCAGCTCCGGCGAGATCCTGTGGCAGGATTTCGTGCAGACTGCCGTCAAGGGGGCGCTGAGCGGCTATGTGATCGGCTGCGCTGCCGCCTTTCTCACCGCGATCCTGGTGGATCGGCGGGATTTCCTGCGCCGCGGGCTGTTGCCGGTGGGCAATTTCGTGGCCGCCCTGCCGATCGTCGGCATCGCGCCGATACTGGTCAAGTGGTACGGTTTCGGCTGGGAAAGCAAGGCGGCGGTGGTGGTGGTGATGGTGTTCTTTCCGATGCTGATCAACACGGTTTCGGGGCTGGGCGAGACTTCCGCGATGCAGCGCGACCTGATGCGCACCTATGCCGCCGGCTACTGGACGACCCTGCTGAAGCTGCGCCTGCCGGCGGCGATGCCGTTCGTCTTCAACGGGTTGAAGATCAGCACCACCCTGGCGCTGATCGGCGCCATCGTGGCCGAATATTTCGGCTCGCCCATCTATGGCATGGGGTTTCGCATCCAGTCCGAGGCCGGCCGGCTGTCGATGGACATGGTCTGGGCGGAGATTGCCGTTGCCGCCCTGGCCGGATCGGTCTTCTATGGGGCGGTAGCGCTCATGGAAAGGATCGTCACCTTCTGGCACCCGTCGCAGAGAAGCCAGAGGTAGCGAAGCTGGAACCAGGAATCTGGAACTGAACTGAAAAACCGGGAGGAGGAAAGATGAAGAAACTGCTGATGAGCGCCGCAGCGGCGCTGGGCCTGGCTGGCGCGGGCGCGCAGGCGGGCGAAGACCTGACGCTGCAGCTCAAGTGGGTCACCCAGGCGCAATTTGCCGGATATTACGTGGCGCTGGAAAAGGGTTTCTACGAGGAAGAGGGGCTGGATGTCACCATCAAGCCCGGCGGCCCCGACATCGCGCCCACCCAGGTGCTGGCCGGAGGCGGCGCCGATGTGGTGATCGACTGGATGCCCAGCGCGCTGGCGGCCCGCGAGAAGGGGCTGCCGCTGGTCAACATCGCCCAGCCCTTCAAGCGTTCGGGCATGATGCTGACCTGCCGCGCCGATACCGGCATCAAGTCGCCGGCCGACTTCCCCGGCAAGACCCTGGGCGTGTGGTTCTTCGGCAATGAATACCCGTTCCTCAGCTGGATGAGCCAGCTGGGCATTCCCACCGACGGCTCCGAAGGGGGGGTGACGGTGCTCAAGCAGGGCTTCAACGTCGATCCGCTGCTGCAGGGCCAGGCCGACTGCATCAGCACCATGACCTACAACGAATACTGGCAGGTGATCGATGCCGGCATCGCGCCGGAGGATCTGGTGACCTTCAAGTACGAGGACCAGGGCGTGGCCACGCTGGAAGACGGGCTCTATGTGCTGGAGGACCGGCTGAGCGACCCGGCCTTCGAGGATCAGCTGGTGCGCTTCGTGCGGGCATCCATGAAGGGCTGGAAATGGGCCGAGGAAAACCCGGACGAGGCGGCGATGATCGTGCTCGAATATGACGAGACCGGCGCCCAGACCGAGAAGCACCAGAAACGGATGATGGGCGAGATCGCCAAGCTGACGGCGGGTTCCGACGGCACGCTCGATCCGGCCGACTACCAGCGCACGGTGGACATCCTGCTGGCCGGCGGCTCGGACCCGGTGATCACGAAGGAGCCGGAAGGCGCCTGGACCCATGCGATCACGGACAAGGCGCTGAAGTAGAGGGGCCCTGAAACAGGGAGCCCTGAAACAGGGGGTATCTTCCGAACGAAGCCGGGGCGCGGCGCCGTTGGTGCCGCGCCCTTTCCGTTGGCCGGCTTCCGTGGCCGAGCCGGGGCGGCGAACCCTTTGCGGGGGCACCTTTACGGGGGCATCGGTCCGTTCTCCCTGCAAGAGAGCGGCTTTCGCCGGAGGCGCGAACGGAGGCGCGCACGGAGGCGCAAAAAAGGCCGGTGCGGAGCACCGGCCTCTGGAAAGGCGATGGCCGCCCCGAAAGCGGCCTGTCCGGAAGGTCATTTCATCCGGTTGGCGATCAGGTCGTCGACCACCGCCGGATCGGCCAGCGTCGAGGTATCGCCCAGGTTGCCATAGTCGTCCTCGGCGATCTTGCGCAGGATGCGGCGCATGATCTTGCCCGAGCGCGTCTTGGGCAGGCCCGGTGCCCACTGGATGTGGTCGGGCTTGGCGATGGGCCCGATTTCCTTTCGCACCCAGGCGACCAGCTCGTCCTTCAGCGCGTCGGTATATTCCTCGCCCTCCATCAGCGTCACGTAGCAGTAGATGCCCTGGCCCTTGATCTCGTGCGGGAAGCCCACCACCGCGGCCTCGGAGACCTTCGGGTGCGCCACCAGCGCGCTTTCGATTTCCGCCGTGCCCATGCGGTGGCCCGACACGTTCAGCACGTCGTCGACGCGCCCGGTGATCCAGTAGTAGCCGTCGGCGTCGCGCCGCACCCCGTCGCCGGAGAAATAATAGCCCTTGTAATCGGCGAAGTAGGTTTTCACGAAACGGTCGTGATCGCCCCAGACGGTGCGCATCTGCCCCGGCCAGCTGTCCTTGATCGCCAGCACGCCCTCGGCCTCGGTCGTGTCGATCTCGGCGCCGGACTGGGGCTCAAGCACCACCGGCTGTACCCCGAAGAACGGCAGGGTGGCCGAGCCGGGCTTGGTGGGAATGGCGCCGGGCAGCGGGGTGAGCATGTGGCCGCCGGTTTCCGTCTGCCACCAGGTGTCCACGATCGGCGCACGGCCCTTGCCCACGACCCGGTTGTACCACTCCCAGGCCTCGGGGTTGATCGGCTCGCCCACGGTGCCCAGCACCTTGATCGAGGACAGGTCGTGCTTTTCGACCGGGCCTTCGCCATGGGCCATCAGCGCGCGGATCGCGGTGGGGGCGGTGTAGAACTGGTTCACCTTGTGCTTTTCGCAGACCGCCCAGAAACGTCCGGCGTCGGGGTATGTGGGCACGCCCTCGAACATCAGCGTGGTGGCGCCGTTGGCCAGCGGGCCGTAGACGATATAGCTGTGGCCCGTCACCCAGCCCACGTCCGCGGTGCACCAGAAGATGTCGCCGTCGTGGTAGTCGAAGGTATACTGGTGGGTCATCGAGGCATAGACCAGGTAGCCGCCGGTGGTATGCACCACCCCCTTGGGCTTGCCGGTCGAGCCCGAGGTGTAGAGGATGAACAGCGGATCCTCGGCGTTCATCGGCTCGGGCGCGCACTCGGGGCTGGCCGCGGCCATCAGCGGGCCGTAGGCATGGTCGCGGCCTTCCTTCATCGGCACCTCTGCGCCGGTGCGCTCGACCACTAGGGTCTTCACGTCGCCGCAGATGTCCAGCGCCTTGTCCACGTTGGTTTTCAGCGGCGTGTTGCGCCCGCCGCGGGGGGCCTCGTCGGCGGTGATCACCAGCGAGGCGTCGCAGCCCTCGATGCGGGCGGCCAGCGCCTCGGGCGAGAAGCCCGCGAACACCACCGAATGGATCGCCCCGATCCGCGCGCAGGCCAGCATCGCATAGGCCGCTTCGGGGATCATCGGCATGTAGAGCACGATCCGGTCGCCCTTGGAGACGCCGAGCGACCTGTAGACATTGGCCAGCCTGTTCACCTGCCCGGACAGCTCGGCATAGGTGATGCGGCGCACCTCGGCCTGCGGATCGTCCGGTTCCCACAGGATCGCCACCTGCTCGGCGCGCCTGGCGAGGTGGCGGTCGATGCAGTTGGCGGCGACGTTCAGCACCCCGTCCTCGAACCAGCGGATCGAGACATCGGGGTAGGCAAAGCTGGTGTTCTTGACCTTGCTGTAGGGCCTGATCCAGTCCAGCCGCTTGCCTTCGCGGCCCCAGAAGGCATCCGGGTCGGTTACCGATTCCGCATACATCGCATCGTATTTCGCGCGGTCCGCATGGGCGTTGGCCACGAAATCCGGGCTGGGTGGATAGATCTTCTGTGCGCTCATGTGCCGATTCTTCCCGCTGGTTGGTTGTGCTTCCTGCCGCTCTGGTCTTGCCCGGCGGGACCGGGGCGGAGATCAGATGGCCAGATATTCGTGCCGCAGCTCCTCGTTGTCCAGAACCTCCTGCGCGGTGCCGTCGAACACCACGTTGCCGGTGTCCAGGATCACCGAGCGATCGGCCAGCGCAAGGGCGCGCTGCACGTTCTGCTCGACGATGATCGTGGTTATCCCCTGTTCCTTGATCATGTTCAGCGTCTTCTCGATCTCGTCCACGATCACCGGGGCCAGGCCCTCGTAGGGTTCGTCCAGCAGCAGCACCTTGACATCGCGGGCCAGCGCGCGGGCGATCGCCAGCATCTGCTGTTCGCCTCCCGAAAGCGTGGTGCCCTCCTGGCGTCGGCGTTCCTTCAGACGCGGGAACAGATCGTAGATGCGTTCCAGCGACCAGCCGACGGGCGGGGCTATCCGGGCCAGCTGGAGGTTTTCCTCCACCGTGAGCCCCTGGATGATGCGCCGGTCCTCGGGCACCAGCCCGATCCCGGCCTGCGCCGCCTGCCAGGAGGCCAGCCCGTGCAGCGGCTGGTGGTCGAGCCAGATCTCGCCGTGGCGCAGCTCGGGGCTGGCCAGGCGGGCGATGGCGCGCAGGGTCGAGGTCTTGCCGGCGCCGTTGCGCCCGAGAAGCGCGAGAATCTCGCCTTCGTGCAGGTTGAAGCTGACCCCCTGCACGATATAGCTCTCGCCGTAATAGGCGTGGATGTCCCAGACCGACAGATAGGCCGGCGCGGTGGCCGCCTGGTTGGCGTGCCTGCTGAAGTCCGGTTTTTCGTTCATGGGGCTCATTCCTCAGACCTGCTGCGTTTCGCCGAGATAGGCTTCCTTCACCTTCGGATGGCCCTTGATGTTCTCGGGCGTATCCTCGACCAGCGGCGTGCCCTGGGCCAGCACGGTGATGCGCTGGGCGAGGCTGAACACCACGTGCATGTCGTGCTCGATGATCACCATGGTGATGTCGCGCCGGGCGTGGATGTCCTTCAGCAGGTCGATGGTGCGGTTGGTGTTGGCCCGGGCCATGCCGGCGGTGGGCTCGTCGAGCAGCAGGAGCCGCGGGTTCTGCACCAGGCACATGGCCATTTCCAGCCGCCGCTTGTCGCCGCGCGACAGCGAGGCGGCGCTGTGGTGGCGCTTGTCGAGCATGTTGACGTCGGCCAGCACCTCCTCTGCATGCTCGCGCAGCCCGGCCTCGTTCTCCACCGTCTCGAAGGCATGCATTCGGAAGGCGCCGTCACGCTTTGCGAAACAGGGGATCAGCACGTTTTCCAGCACCGACAGATCGCCGAAGATCTCCGGCGTCTGGAACACGCGGGCAATGCCCATCTGGTTGATCTCGTGCGGCTTGCGCCCGAGAACGGACTGGCCGTCGAACATCACCGACCCGGTGTCGGGCACCAGCTTGCCCACCAGCACGTTCAGCAGCGTGGACTTGCCGGCCCCGTTGGGGCCGATGATCGCATGCAGGCTGTTTTCCTGCACGCTCAGGTTCACGTCCTTCAGCGCATGCAGCCCGCCGAAATGCTTGTTGACGTTCTTGACTTCCAGGATGCCCATCGTTCCTCCTCCCCGCGCGGCGCTATTCGGCCGGCGCGCCGCCGGGCGCGCTGTCGTCCTTGCCGGTTTCCGGGCGGCGGCGGAACAGGGCGGCGATCCGCCGCCCGCCCTCCATCAGCCCCCCGGGCAGGAAGATCACCACCAGCATGAACATCAGCCCCAGAGTCAGCGCCCAGCCCTCGCCGGTGAAGCGCGACAGCACCCAGACAACCACCTCGCGCATCCCCTCCGGCAGGAAGGCGAACCAGCCTTCCAGGATGTTCTCGTTGATCTTGGAAAAGATCTTTTCCAGATACTTGATGAAGCCCGCGCCCAGCACCGGCCCCATCAGCGTGCCGGCCCCGCCGAGGATGGTCATGATCACCACCGCGCCGCTTTCCGTCCACTGCATGCGCTCGGCACCTGCCAGCGGGTCCATCGCGGCCAGCAGCCCGCCGGCCAGCCCCGCATACATGCCCGAGATCACGAAGGCCGCAAGCGTGTAGGGGCGGGGGTTCACCCCGGTATAGTGGAGCCGCGTCTGGTTCGACTTCACCGCCCGCAGCATCATCCCGAAGGGCGAGCGGAAGATGCGCAGGCTGAGGTAGAAGGCCAGGATCGCGATCACCGCGGTGAAGTAGTAGCCGACGTTGAAGGTGAAGACCCAGCCGCCGAGTTCGAGCTTGTAGCTCTCGTTCATCGCCAGCCCGAACAGATGCGGGACATTGGGTTCGTTCTCGCCCAGAAGGATCTGCGGATCGGATGTATAGACCTGCAGCCCGGTCTCGCCGTTGGTGATCGGGGTGAGCACCGAATAGGCAAGGTTGAAGCTCATCTGCGCGAAGGCCAGCGTCAGGATCGAGAAGTAGATCCCCGAGCGACGCAGCGACAGGTAGCCGATCGCCAGGGCGAACAGCCCCGAGGTGACGATCGCCAGCACCAGCCCCGGCAGCACGTTGTAGTCGAGCAGCTTGTACATCCAGACCACCGCATAGCTGCCCACGCCCAGGAAGGCGGCGTGCCCGAAGCTGAGATAGCCGGTCAGTCCGAACAGGATGTTGAAGCCGATGGCGAAGATCCCGAAGATGGCGATGCGCTGCATCAGGTCCGGGTAGCCGGCGTTGAACTGGGCCAGCGCCGAGCCCTCGGGAAAGGGCTGCAGGATGAACGGGGTCAGCAGCGTCAGCGCAATGACGATCAGCAGGAAGCGGGTGTCGCGTCTGTTGAGGCCGAACATGTCCTATTCCTCCATCACGCCCTTGCGCCCCATCAGCCCGCGCGGACGGACGAGAAGCACCACGATCGCCACCAGGAAGATGATGATCTGGTTGATCCCCGGCAGCAGGTCGATCACCTGTGACATCGAGGCGAAGCTTTCGAGAATCCCCAGCAGGAAGCCGGCCAGCACGCCCCCGGGCAGGCTGCCCATGCCGCCCACCACCACGACGACGAAGCTGAGCACCAGGAAATCCATCCCCATGTGGAAGTTGGGGGCGTTGATCGGCGTGTACATCACCCCGGCCAGCCCGGCCACGGCGGCGGCGATGCCGAACATCACGGTGAAGCGGCGGTCGATGTCGATCCCCAGCAGGCCCACGGTCTCGCGGTCGACCATGCCGGCGCGCACCACCATGCCGAAGGTGGTGAAGCGCAGGAAGGCGAAGACCGCGCCGATGATGATCAGCGCGAAGACGAAATAGATCATCCGCCAGTAGGGGTAGATGATCGAGTTCGGCTCGAAGCCCAGAAGCACCCCGAAGTCGAACGAGCCGGAAAAGGCCTCGGGGGCGGGGGTGGGAATCGGGTTGGCGCCGAAGAAGAACTTGACGATCTCCTGCAGCACGATGGCCAGGCCGAAGGTCACGAGAATCTGGTCGGCGTGCGGGCGCTTGTAGAAATGCCTGATCAGCCCGCGCTCCATCAGGAAGCCGAGCCCGACCATCACCGGAATGGCGAAGACGATCGCCAGCGGCACCGACCAGTCGATGATCGCCTGTCCGGCCTCCGGGCCGAACCAGCTTTCGACATAGGGCGTCCTGATCTTGAGCGGATTGCCGAGAAAGTCTGTCCTGCTCTCGTCGATGGTGACATAGCTCAGCGACAGCAGCCGCTGCAGCGTCACCGCGCAGAAGGCGCCGATCATGAACATCGCCCCGTGGGCGAAGTTGACCACCCCGAGCGTGCCGAAGATCAGCGTCAGCCCCAGCGCGATCAGCGCATAGGCCGAGCCCTTGTCGAGCCCGTTGAGAATCTGAAGGAGGATCGCGTCCATGTTACCCCAACCCGTTTGCCGCCGGAACGACCGGCCCGCCGAAAGCCGCCGGCGAGCGGGGGCGCCGCGCGGCAGGTCGCCGGCCGCGCCCGGATGGCGCGACCGGCCGTCATGTGCCGTGCGCTCAGGCGCCCGGGTTGCAGGTGCCCAGGTCGCCGCCGGCGAACTGCGGATGATCGGGCGGGTAGGTGACCTGCTCGACCGGGGTGATCTCGACGATCTCCAGCAGGTCGAACTCCGAGCTCGGGTTCTCCTTGCCCTTCACCACCAGCACGTCCTTGAAGCACTGGTGATCGTCGGCGCGATAGAGCGTCGGGCCGTTGCCCAGCCCGTCGAACTCGAAGCCTTCCAGCGCCTCGACCACGGCGCAGGGGTTGAAGGAACCGGCCCGCTGCACCGCATCGGCGTAAAGCAGCGTCTGCACGTAGCAGGTATGGGCCGCCTGGCTGGGCGGGAAGCCGTATTTGGTGCCGAAGGATTTCACGAAGGCCTTGGAGCCTTCGTCCTGCAGCGACCAGTGCCAGTTGGTGGAGCCGAAGATGCCCTTGACGTTGGCGCCCGCGCCCTTCGCCATCAGGCGCGAATAGAGCGGCACCACGATCTCGAACTGCTTGCCGTTCACGATCCGGTCACGCAGGCCGAACTGCACCGCGTTGGTCAGCGAGTTGACCATGTTGCCGCCGTAGTGGTTCAGCACCAGAACGTCGGCATCTGATTGCAGCACCGGCGCGATGTAGGAGCTGAAGTCGGTCTGCGTCAGCGGCGTCTTGACGGTGTTCACCGTCTCCCAGCCCATGGCCTCGGTGGCGGCGCGGATCGCCTCTTCGGTGGTGTAGCCCCAGTTGTAGTCGGCGGTCAGGTGATAGGCCTTGCGGTCGGTGCCGTAGGCCTTGGCCAGCACCGGCGCCAGCGCCGCGCCCGACATGTAGGAGTTGAAGAAGTGGCGGAAGCCGTTGGCCTTCCTGTCCTTGCCGGTGGTGTCGTTGGAATGGGTCAGGCCGGCCATGAAGATGATCCCGGCCTCCTGGCACAGCCCCTGCACGGCCACCGCCACGCCCGAACTCGATCCGCCGGTGATCATGATCGCGCCGTCCTTCTCGATCATCGAACGGGCCGAGGCACGCGCGGCATCGGATTTGGTCTGGGTGTCGCCGGTGACGTATTCCACCTTCTTGCCCAGGATGCCGGTGCCGTCGAGCGTCTTGGAGGAAAAGGTGTTCAGCATCCCGCCGTCGCCCTCGCCGTTGAGGTGCTCGACCGCGAGCATGTAGGCGCGCAGCTCGTCGGCGCCCTCGTCGGCATAGGGGCCCGATTGCGGGACGTTGAATCCCAGCGTGACGGTGGAGCCGGTCGGCGCGTTGGTGAAGCCGCCATGCGAACCGGACCAGGCGGCGCCGGTGAAGATCGTCGGCATGGCAAGGCCGGCGCCGGCGGCCGCGCCGGTCCGGAGCAGGCCGCGGCGCGTGAAGTTTGACTTGGACATGGATATCCTCCCGTTTCGAAAATGCACGACGCCGTCCTGTCTCCTCCCGCGGCGCCGCTGACCCTTGCGCAGGGCTGGCCCGATATTGCGGCCTGTAAACAGGATTCTCAATATCCGCTTCAGAACATGGAAACTTGTTTGTAAAGATATAGACAAATGGCGCGAAATACCTGTAAAAAAGTTGACATTCAAAAAGGTTGACATAAGGGGTGGCGGGGGAGATTGATGCCAGAAGCCGATACCGGAAGCCGGCGCTGAAAATGACGCCGGAAGAACCCGATCCCCGACAGCCGGCGCGCTCCCGCTCCGTCGGGAGCGCGCCGCTGCCGGATGCGGCGTTGACGGGCAGCCGGATCCGCCAGCGCCGGCTGGACCTGGGCCTGCGCCAGCGCCAGCTGGCGCGCGAGGTGGGAATATCTCCCTCCTACCTCAACCTGATCGAGCACAACCGGCGCCCGATCGGCGGCCGGCTTCTTCTGGCCATCGCCCGCAGGCTCGATACCACTCCGGAGATGCTGAGCCGGGGGGCGGGCGAGGCGCTGGTCGCGATTCTTGCCGAGGCCGCCGGCGCGCATCCCCAAAGCGGCGCGGATCCGGCCTCCGCCGGCCAGCTCGTGGCCCGGTTTCCCGGCTGGGCCGAGCTGCTGGCGCTCCAGCAGCGGCGGTTGCGCGTCCTGGCGCAGACGGTGCAGGCACTCGGCGACCGGCTGACCCACGATCCGAAGCTTGCTGCCGCGCTGCATGAGATCCTGTCGGTGGTGACGGCGATCCGATCCACTGCGGGAATCCTGACCGGCGGCAGGGCCCCGGAGCCGGAATGGCAGGCCCGTTTCCTGCGCAACCTGCGCGAGGATTCGCAGCGTCTGGCCGAAAGCGCGCAGGCGCTGGTCGCCTATTTCGAAACCGGCCCCGCTCCGGGCAGCGAGGGGCCGGCGCTGCCCCACGAGGCACTGGAGGCCTGGCTTGATCGGCGCGGCTGGCATCTGCCAGAGCTGGAAGGCGCCGGGGGGGCGACGCCGGAGGAGGTGCTGCACGGGGCGCCGGAACTGAACGCCAGCCCTTCGCTGCGCAGTCTGGCGCTGCAGTGGCTGCGTGGCTATCGTGACGATGCGCGCCGGCTGCCGCTCGGCCGGTTGCGCGCCGCGGCCGATGCCTGCGCCGGTGATCCGGTGGCGATTGCCGCGCGCATCGGCTGCGATCTGGCCCTGGTTCTGCGCCGGCTGGCCAGCCGGCCTTCCCGGCCGGGGCAGGCGGGGGTGGGCCTGCTGTGCTGCGACAGCGCCGGGATGCTGACCTTCCGCCGGCCGGTCGAGGGGTTCGACCTGCCCCGCTTCGGGGCCGGCTGCCCGCTGTGGCCGCTGTTCCAGGCGCTCTCGCGGCCGATGGCGCCGGTGCACGCGCTGCTGGAACCGGCCGGGGCGCGGCCGCTGCGCTTCATGGCGGTCGCCATCGCCCAGCCGGTGCCGGTCGGGCGGCTGGGAGAACCGCAGGTGTTCCATGCCGTCATGCTGCTGCTGCCCGAAGATGGCCAGGCGGACGGGCGCGCGCTGCCTGGCGCGTGGGGGGAAGTCCTTCCCGTCGGCCCCGGCTGCCGGGCCTGCCCGCGCCAGCGCTGCCCGGCCCGGCGCGAACCCTCGATCCTGCCCGGCGCCGACTGAGCGGCGGGCGTCTGCGGTGGGCTCCGGCGGCGTGGCCGGCCGCCCGGGCGGTGCTGCCCGAGTCCGGTTTTGACAGGGGGGCAATTCCCGGCGATAGTCGCCGCCATGAGCGGCAGCACCGGGGAGGGAGCGGGCATGGGCAGTCATATCCTCCTGATCGAGGATGAGCCGAACATCACCGAGGCGCTCCGATACATCCTGCAGCGCGAGGGCTATCGGGTGGACACGCATTCCGACGGGGCGAGCGCGCTCGAGACGATTCGGGAGCGTCGCCCCGACATGGTGATCCTGGACGTGATGCTGCCGCACCGCTCCGGCTACGACATCCTGCGAGATCTGCGTGCCGAGCCGACGCATGCGGATCTGCCGGTGATGATCCTGACCGCTCGCGGCCAGGACAAGGACCGGGACCTGGCCACCCGCTACGGCGCGAGCCGGTTCATGACCAAGCCGTTTTCCAACGCCGAGGTTCTCGCCACGGTGCGCGAGCTGCTGGCGCGATGAAGCGCCCGGCGCCGCTCTTTCTGGCCCGCAGGGGCTACCGGCTGCGGCGGATGATGGACGCGGCCCGGGTGCTGCCGGCGCTCGGGGCGTTCCTGTTCCTGATGCCGCTCCTGTGGGGCGGGGGAACGACCGGCGGCGGGATCCTGTTCGTCTTCGGGATCTGGGCCGGGCTGATCGCGGTTGCCGCGGTTCTGGCCGGGCCGCTGGCGGGTGCGCCGGATCCGGAAATCCCCCAGGGAGAGGGGGAAGGCGCGCGCGCACCGGAGCCGGGAGAGGGCCCGGAGGGGGGCGGCGGTGTCGTTTAACCTGCTCGTCCTGGTCTGCCTGCTTTACGTGGCCCTGCTGTTTCTGGTGGCCTATGCCGCAGAGCGGCGGGCCGCGGCCGGGCGCCTGGGCTGGCTGCGCTCGCCGCTGGTCTATACGCTGTCGCTGTCGATCTACTGCACCGCCTGGACCTTTTACGGCGCCGTCGGCTATGCGGCGCGTTCGGGGCTGGAATTCGTGACCATCTACCTCGGGCCGACCCTGGCGATGGTGGGCTGGTGGTGGTTCCTGCGCAAGCTGGTGCGGGTGGGGCGCAGCCAGAGGGTGACCTCGATCGCCGACCTGATTTCCTCGCGCTACGGCAAGTCGAACGCGCTGGGGGTGCTGGTGACGCTGATGGCGGTGATCGGCACCACGCCCTATATCGCCTTGCAGCTGCAGTCCGTCACGCTTTCCTTCGCCGTGTTCGCCGGGCCCGGGCCTGCGGGCTGGGGCCGGGGCGAACCCGCCGCGACCGCGTTCTGGGTGGCGGTGGGGCTGGCGCTGTTCACCATCCTGTTCGGCACCCGCAACCTGGATGCGAACGAACGCCACCACGGCGTGGTGATGGCGATCGCGCTGGAGGCGGTCGTCAAGCTGGCGGCCCTGCTGGCGGTCGGGGTGTTCGTGGTCTGGGGGCTGGTCGGGGGCGTCCCGGAGATGCTGGCGCGGATCGACTCCTCGGCGGTGGCCCGGCAGCCTCTGGACAGCGGGCGCTGGGTGACGCTGATCTTCCTGTCGGCGGTGGCCTTCGTCAGCCTGCCGCGGATGTTCCAGGTGCTGGTGGTGGAAAACTCCGACGAACGCCACCTGGCCATCGCAAGCTGGGCCTTCCCGCTGTATCTGCTGCTGATCAGCCTGTTCGTGGTGCCGATCGCGGTATTCGGCCTGGCCGAGCTGCCGGCCGGCGCCAACCCGGACCTGTTCGTGCTGACCCTGCCGCTGGCCTTCGATGCCGAGGGGTTGGCGATGGTTGCCTTCCTGGGCGGGTTCTCCTCGGCCACCTCGATGGTGATCGTGGCCGCGATCGCGCTTTCGACGATGGTTTCCAACCATGTGGTGATGCCGCTCTGGCTGGCGCTTCGCGGCGGCGGGGCGAGCATGTCGGGTGATGTGCGCAACATCGTTCTGCGGGCGCGTCGGGTCTCGATCGGGGCGATCCTGGCACTCGGCTATCTCTACTACGTGTTTTCCGGCGGCGGTGCGGCGCTGGCGGCGATCGGGCTGATCTCCTTTGCCGGGGTGGCGCAGGTGTTCCCGGCGCTGCTGGGCGGGCTGTTCTGGCGCGGCGCCACGCGCGTCGGTGCCGCCGCCGGGCTGCTGACCGGCTTTGCGATCTGGGGGTACACGATGTTCCTGCCCTCCTTCGGCGACAGCGGGCCGATGAGCGCCCGGCTGCTGGCCGAGGGTCCGTTCGGGATCGGCTGGCTGCGTCCGCAGGCCCTGTTCGGAATCGAGGGGCTGGATCCGCTGGTGCATGCGATGTTCTGGTCGATGACGCTGAACAGCTTCGCCTTCGTGCTCGGCTCCCTGTTCAGTTTCCCCGCCCCGCTGGAGCGGCTGCAGGGCGCCCAGTTCGTGAACGTGTTCGGCCACTCCGGCGCGGCGCGCGGCTGGTCGGGCGGTGTGGCCGAGGCCGAAGACCTGCTGGTGATGGCCCAGCGGATCCTGGGCGCGCAGGAGGCCCAGGAGATGTTCCAGGCCGAGAGCCGTCGCCAGGGGCGCGAGGGCTACCTTCCCGATGTCACGCCGGACTTCATAGAGCGCCTGGAGCGCGAGCTCACCGGCTCGGTCGGTGCGGCGACGGCGCATGCGATGCTGGCGCAGACCGTCGGCGGTTCGGCGGTTTCGGTGCAGGATCTGATGGCGGTGGCCGACGAGACGGCGCAGATGCTGGAATATTCCAGCCGGCTGGAAGCCAAGTCGCGCGAGCTGGCCCGCACCGCGCGGCAGCTGCGCGACGCCAACGAGAAGCTGACCGCGCTGTCGCGGCAGAAGGATGCCTTCCTGTCCCAGATCAGCCACGAGTTGCGCACCCCGATGAGTTCGATCCGCGCCTTTTCGGAAATCCTGCTCGAAGGGGCGGACGAGATGAGCGGCGCGGAGCTGCGCCGATATGCCGGAATCATCCACGAGGAGACGATCCGCCTGACCCGGCTGCTCGACGACCTTCTGGATCTGAGCGTGCTCGAGGCCGGCCGGGTTACGCTCAACATCGCGCCGGTGCAGCTGGGCACGATCGTGCAGCGCGCGGTGACGGCCGCGGGCTCGGGCCGGCAGGCGCGCCGGCTGCGGATCCGGCTGGAGGATTCCGGCTTCGGAGTCACGCTGCGCACCGATGCCGACCGGCTGGCGCAGGTCTTCATCAACCTGATCTCGAACGCGGGGAAATACTGCGACGCCGAACGGCCGGAACTCGTGATCCGGGCCCGCCGGCGCGGCGATCGGCTGGATGTCGATTTCGTGGACAACGGCAGCGGCATCGCCAAGTGCGACCAGGAGGTGATCTTCGAGAAATTCATACGCCTGTCGGATCAGGCCCGGGCCGGCGGCGCCGGGCTGGGGCTGGCGATCTGCCACGAGATCATGCTCAAGCTTGGCGGGCGAATCTCCTACCTGCCGGGGCAGGGCGGCACCGCCTTCCGGGTCAGCATTCCGCTGGTTGCGTCGCAGGGCGGCGGGGCGGAAGCGGCCTCGCAAGGGGCAGGCGGCTCGAGGGCAGCGGCCGGGCGCTGAGCGCCGGCGGGCATTCCGGGCGCCGCCGGGGCGGCCGGCTTCAATGTTTTGGTAACCGCGAACGGCCATTCTGACGCGGCCGCAACCGGAGGAGGCCGCATGCCCGGAACGGAACCCGATTCACCGCTTCTTGCACGCAAGCTGGCCGCGCGGCCGGACCCGCTGGAGCGCCCCGGGATGACTCCGGCCAAGGCCATGCGCCGGGCGCTCACGCGGGCCCTGGACGGTTGCGCCGGGCTGGAGGCTTCGGTTTCCGGCTTCGGCGAGGACCGGCTGGGGCTGGCCGATGTCGTCGAGAGCCTGTCCGGCCCGCTGCTGATCTTCATGACGCGGGGACCGGAGGGGGCGATCGGTCTTGGCGTCTGGGACCTCGCCTCGGTCGCGGCGGTGATCGAACATCTGATCACCGGCCGGGTCGTGCCCGCCCCTCCCGAGGAGCGCAGCCCCACCCCGACCGATGCGGCGGTGCTGGTGGAGATGTTCGACCGCATCATGACCAGGTTCGACGAGTTCCTGGAAGAAGCGGAGGAGCGGCCGCCGGTTGCCGGGTTCCGGGCCGCTTCGATCATGGAGGACGGGCGCGCGGTTTCCATGGCGCTGGAGGACATGGAATATCGACAGTATCGGATCAGGATCGACTTCGCAAACGGGGCCAAGCACGGCGAGCTGAGGCTCGTATTCCCCTGGTGCTCTCCGGCAAGCGCGCTGCGTGGCGCCGCCGCTGCCCGGCGCTGGCAGCGCGAATGGCAGGCGGTGGTGAAATCCGCCAGCGTGACGCTGGATGCGGTGCTGCACCGGGTCCGGATGCCGCTGGAACAGGTCGCGGCGCTGCGGGCGGGCGATGTCATCACCCTGCCGCGGCAGGCACTGGAAAGGGTTTCGATCGAGGGGGTGGACAGGCGCCGGATCATGTTCGGCAAGCTGGGGCGGCTCGGCGCCTTCCGCGCCGTGCGACTGCAGGGCGAGGGTGTGCGGGAGGCCCCGGCCGGCCCGGCGCTTGCCGCCCCGCGCTCGAGCGCGGGGCAGGGGGCGCCGCCCGCTCCGGGCGGCGGGGCGGATGCGGCTTCCGGCCCCGGAACGGCGGCACCGGCGCCGGATGCGGAGGCCGCCGCCGGTTCCGCCGCCGCCAGCCCGGCGGTTCCGGCCCCGGCCTGAACCGCGCCGCGCCGGGCTGTCAGGAGAAGGCGACGGCGAAACCGCTGATGCCGGTGGGCCCGGGGGGCCGGGCCCCGGGTGCGCGGGGCCGGCTCAGAGCGGTTCCTGCGCGTGGCGTTTCAGCTCGGCGCGGGCCACCTGCCGACGGTGCACCGCATCCGGCCCGTCGGCCAGCCGCAGGGTGCGCAGGGCCGTCCACTGGCGCGCCAGCGGCGTGTCCTGGCTGAGCCCCTGGGCGCCGAACATCTGCACCGCCTGATCGGTCACCTCCAGCGCGATCCGTGGCGCCTCTACCTTGATCATGGAAATCCACGGCGCCGCCGCGCGCGCATCGCCCCGGTCCATCATCCAGGCCGCCTTCAGGCACAGCAGGCGAGCCTGCTCGATCCGGATCCGGGCGCGGGCGATGATGTCGTGGTTTTCGCCGAGCTGGGCGAGCTTGCGGCCGAAGGCCTCGCGGGCGAGCGCGCGGCGGCAGAGCATGTCCAGCGCCTTTTCCGCCATGCCGATCGCTCGCATGCAGTGGTGGATGCGCCCCGGCCCCAGCCGCCCCTGGGCGATCTCGAAGCCGCGCCCCTCGCCCAGCAGCAGGTTTTCCGCCGGCACCCGCACATCGGTGAAGCGCAGGTGCATGTGGCCGTGGGGCGCGTCGTCGTGGCCGTAGACCTCCATCGCCCGCACAATCTCGATTCCGGGGCTGTCGGCCGGCACCAGGAGCATGGAGTGCCGCCGGTGCTTCGGGGCCTCCTCGCCGGCGGTTCGCACCATCACGACATGGAGTGCGCAGCGCGGGTCGCCGGCCCCTGTGGCCCACCACTTTTCGCCGTTCAGCAGGTAGTCGTCGCCGTCGCGGGTGCAGGACATCGAGATGTTGGTGGCATCGGAAGAGGCGACATCCGGTTCGGTCATCAGATAGGCGGAGCGGATCTTCCCGTCGAGCAGGGGGCGCAGCCAGCGGGCCTGCTGCGCCGGCGAGCCGTAGCGGGCGAGGACTTCCATGTTGCCGCTGTCGGGGGCGTTGCAGTTGAAGACCTCGGGGGCCAGGTGCGACTTGCCCATCTCCTCGGCCAGCCAGGCGTATTCGACGGTGCTCAGCCCGGCCCCCTCTGGGTGATCGGTCAGGAACAGGTTCCACAGCCCGCGTTCGCGGGCGCGGCTCTTCAGTCCCTCCAGGATCTCGCGCTGGCGCGGGGTGAACCGCCAGCGGTTCCCCTTGTCGACCTCGGCCAGGAATTCGTCATCGAGCGGCGCGATCTCGTCGCGGATCATCTCGACCAGCGCGGCGTGGATCGGTCGCAGCCGATCGCTCATCCCCAGGTTCATGGCGGGCATGGCCTTCCTCCCCTTCCTGCCGGTCGAGGGAAGCGCGCCTGCCCGCCGCTGTCAATCGGCCATTGCGCGGGGGCGGGGCTTTCTGCACAGTCGGGGCATGGACGGGCAGGAGGTGATCGAGGGGCTGGGGATGCGCGCCGCGGCGCTGGAGCGCTGGCTGAAGGCGCATGTGCCCGGGTTCGCCGGATTGCGGGGGGTGGAGAAATTCGCCACCGGCCAGTCGAACCCCACCTGGCGCCTCCGCGCCGAGAGCGGGGATTACGTGTTGCGCGCCAAGCCGCCCGGGCGGCTGCTGAAGTCGGCGCATCTGGTGGAACGCGAGTTCCGCGTGATGGCGGCACTGGCCGGCAGTGCGGTGCCGGTGCCGCGGATGCTGGCGCTGGCCGAGGATGCCGATTCGCCCATCGGGCGGGCGTTCTTCGTGATGGAGCATGTGCCGGGGCGGATCTTCTGGGATCCGGCGCTGCCGGAGTTGCCGCGCGTGCGCCGGGCGGCGATCTATGATGCCATGAACGCCACCCTGGCAGCGCTGCACTCGGTGGATGTGCAGGCTGTGGGGCTGGGCGATTTCGGCCGCCCCGGCAACTACTTCGCCCGGCAGGTGAAGCTCTGGAGCCGGCAGTATCTGGCGGCGGCCCGCACCCCGCGCGAGGATCTTCTGGCGGTGATGCGCTGGCTGGAGGCCAACATTCCGGAGGATGATGGCCGGTGTGCCCTGGTGCATGGCGATTTCCGGCTGGACAACATGATCTTCCACCCGGAGCATCCGCGGGTGGTGGCGCTGCTCGACTGGGAACTGTCCACGATCGGCCACCCGCTGGCGGATCTCGCCTATCAGTGCGCGCAGTGGCGGATGTCCCATGACGGGCCGTTGCGCGGGCTCGGCGGGCTGGATCGGGCGGCGCTGGGGCTGCCCTCGGAAGAGGAATATGTCGCCGCATGGTGCGCCCGGCACGGTCTCGGCGAGATCCCCTGCTGGTCTTTCTACCTTGCGTTCTCGCTGTTCCGCTTCGCCGCCATCCTGGAAGGGGTGGTGCGCCGGGCCGAGGAGGGCAACGCCTCCAACCCCGAGACCGGGCGGCGTTACGGCGCGGCGATCCCGGAACTGGCCGGGCTGGCCGCCAGGCTTGTGCTCTGAGGGCCAGCGTGCTCCGGGGGCCAGTGCTCCGGGGGCGGCGGGGGCCGCTCTTTCGGCCCGGCCGGTCTTCAGCCCAGCAGGATGCCGACAACCACCATCATCAGCCCGATCGCGCTGAGTCCGAGCGCGGCCATGTTCATGGCGACGAGCTGCTGCAGGCGTCGTCTCATTGCCTCGGGCGGCAGTTTCCGGCTGCGCGCGCGGGCCGCGGCGACGATGCAGTATCCCAGCCAGGCCAGCCCGAGCAGCGTGACCCCCGCGCCGGGCCATATCATCCATTCCATGCGCCTTCCTCCGTTCCGCCGGCCGGGTCGTGTCGGGTTCTGCCGCCTTCCCCGTTTCGGGGGGCGGCGGCCGGACGCTGCGCAGGCTCTAGCCGAAGCGGGCGGGGGGCTCAAGCATGGCGCCCCGCTTCCGCTTGCTTCCGCCTGCCGGGCCGGCTAGGACGCCGCCGGTGGACAACGGAAAGGGGCCGGCATGAGCGGAAGCGGGGAATCCTATCGGGTCAGCGCGCAGGAGCTGCGCCAGTTCGTGGAGCGCTACGAGCGCCTGGAGGCGGAAAAGAAGGACATCGCCGACCAGCAGAAGGAGGTGATGGCCGAGGCGAAGGCGCGTGGTTACGACACCCGGGTGATGCGCAAGCTGATCGCCATGCGCAAGCGCGACCGCGATGACCTGGCCGAGGAAGAGGCGGTTCTGGAGTTGTATCGTCAGGCGCTGGGCATGTAGGGGCGTCATGCAGGGCATGCAGCGCCGCGGGTGCGGGCCGGGCGGGCCGGTGTGGGCAGGAGCCCGCGCGGCGCCGCCTCAGGGAGCGATGAAGCGCACCCCCGGCAGGCGGGCGATTTCCAGCAGGTCTTCCTCGTAGTCGGCGCTCATCCGTTCCACCAGCTCCTCGGTCCAGCCGGGCACGGCGAGTTCCTCCTCGATCGCCTCCTCGATGGCGTATTTGTCCAGGAAGGCGAGCAGCACGCGCCGGCGCTGGGTTTCGTTGGCCGGCGGATGGCGCTCCAGATAGGCGCGCAGGCGGCGCATCCCCTCGCGCTTCATGATCGGCGCCAGGATGTTGAAGCCGCCGCGCAGCTTCAGCCCGGTATCGGTGGCGGTCACCGCGTGCAGCACCTCCGGCCAGATCAGCGGCGTATCCTCGTTGCACCAGACGGTCAGCGGACAGTCGGGGGTGCATTCCCGGATCGACACGATCACGTCCGACCAGCGCACCTGCTCCAGGTTGACGCCGTTCAGGAAGTCGGAGAAGTCGCCCAGGTTCTGTTCGCGGTGTCCGAAGGCGGCAGGGATGAAGGTGGCCGGGTTGCGGATGGCGAGGAAGAATTCCACCTCGAGCCCGGCGAAGACGTTGCGCAGCCAGAGCGGCTTGAAGCCGGCCTTGTCGTAGAGCAGCCCGTTTTCGAAGATCCTCCCGGGCACGCACATGAAGTGTTCGTTGCTCAGGATGACGCGCTCGGCACTGTCGTCGTCGATGATCGCATCGAGCAGCATGTCGCGCGAGTCCGGGCTGGCTTCCTGCCCGCGCAGCTTCTGCGCCGCGCGCACCACGGTCTGCCGGTAGCGCCCCGGGCCGGGAACGCTGATTCCCCGTTCCGCCAGCAGCCCCTTGTTCTGCAACAGGGTCTTCAGCAGGCGGTCTTCGTCGGTGCAATGCGCCCCGAGGTGGATGGCAATCCGCATTTGCTCCCTTCGCCCGTTCCTGCCCGGCCGCCGCGTTGCGGCACGGCGAGTATAGGCGGCTTTCTGGACAGTTGAACAGCTTTTGGCTAAGCGGAGCGGAATGACCGGGGAAAATGCTCAGCAAGGCCGGCAAAGGAGAGCGCAGGAAGCGCGGCCGCACCGCCGCCTGCCGCGGCCGGAGCCGTGGTCTCTCGGGGCGCTGCTGATTGCGCTGCTGGTTCTGGCGCCGATCGTTTCGGTGCTGTGGATGGCCTTTGCCCCGAGCGGGGACATCTGGCAGCATCTCCTGGCGACGACGCTGCCCCGCTATGCTGCCAACACCGCGGTCCTGGTGTTCTGGGTCGGCCTGCTGAGCGCGCTGATCGGAACCGGAACCGCGTGGATGGTGACGATGTACCGTTTCCCCGGCGCGCGCCTGCTGAGCTGGGCGCTGCTGCTGCCGCTGGCCATTCCCGCCTATGTGGGGGCCTATGCGCTGGTCGATTTCCTCGAATATGCCGGGCCGGTGCAGACGCTGCTGCGCGAGATTTTCGGCTGGCGCGACGCCCGCGATTACCGGTTTCCGGAAATCCGCTCGATGGGCGGGGCGGTGGCGGTGCTTTCGGCAGCCCTCTACCCTTATGTATTCCTGCTGGTGCGTGCCTCGCTGCGCGAGCAGTCCGGTGCCACCTACGAGGTGGCGCGTGCGCTGGGCGCCGGTCCGTTCAAGCGGTTCTGGCGGGTCGGCCTGCCGATGTCGCGCCCGGCGATCGCCGCGGCGAGCGCGATCGTGATGATGGAGACCGTGAGCGATTTCGGTGCCGTTTCCTTCTTTTCGGTGCAGACGCTGACCACCGGGATCTTCAGCGTCTGGCTGGAAGGCGGCAACCGCAGCGGGGCGGCGCAGATCGCCTCGGTGGTGCTGGTGGCGGCCTTCGTTCTGGTGGCGCTGGAAAAGCGCAGCCGGAGCAGGGTGCGGTTCTATCACCTGTCGCGCAACCACCGGCCGGTGGTTGCGCAGCCGCTTGCGGGCTGGCGCGGGGCGCTGGCCGCGGTGCTGTGCTTCCTGCCGTTCGCCGCCGGTTTCCTGCTGCCGGTCGGGGTGTTCCTGTCGCATGCGCTGGGTAATGCGCGGCCGTGGCTGGACCCGGGGCTGCTGCGGGCGCTGATCAACACGCTTGCCGTTGCCGGCAGCGCGGCCGCGCTCACCGTGGCGGCGGCGCTGTTCATGGTCTACGGTGTGCGGATGACGGGGCGCCGGCTGCCGGCGCTGCTGCTGCCGCTGACCACGATCGGCTATGCCGCGCCGGGCGCGGTGCTGGGGGTCGGCATCCTGTTCCCGCTGGCCGGGCTGGATCACATGCTGGCCAATGTGCTGGAAGCGCTGTCCGGGCGCGAGGTGGGGCTGCTTTTCACCGGATCGGCCGCGGCCGTGATCTTTGCCTATTTCGTGCGCTTCTTCGCCATTGCGCAGGGGGCTGCCGATGCCGCCTTCGGGCGGATCTCGCCTTCGCTGGGGATGGCGGCCCGTTCGCTGGGAGAAGGGCCGGGGGGGGCGTTGCGCCGGGTTCACCTGCCGCTGATCCGCGGTTCGGTGGGAACCGCGCTGTTGCTGGTCTTCGTGGACAGCGTGAAGGAGCTTCCGGCGACGCTCCTGCTGCGGCCGTTCAATTTCAACACGCTCTCGACCCGGGTCTACGAGAAGGCCTCTCTGGAGCAGATCGGCGAGGCCTCCCCGGCCGCGCTGCTGGTGATCGCGGTGGGCCTGCTGGCGGTAGGGCTGCTCGCGCGGGCGCATGCGCGCCGGGACGGGCCGGAGGGCGGCGGCCTTGCGCAGCGCCCCCCGGGGCTTGCGCGGGGAGGCGCAACATCGTAAAGACGCGCCTCGTGCCCCTCCTGCGGGCCGGCCGGAACATGCCTGCGGAAGGCCGGACCTTCCGGCGTGGGGCACCGGGGCCGGGCGCATGGCAGGCACCGACGGCACCGGGGCCGGCATAGCTCAGCTGGTAGAGCGCGTGATTTGTAATCACGATGTCGGGGGTTCGAGTCCCTCTGCCGGCACCGGCCGCCCGTCTCCTTCCGCGCGCGTTCCCACTGACGCCCCCGCCTCCTCTGGCCCTGTTCCCCTGGGTTCCCCTGGCCGGATGCGGCATTCGCCGGATGGCAGGCAGGCACCTGCCCGCCGGCATCCGGGGTGCGCCGTCCGGGTGCCGGACTGGGCCGGAGGAAGCGGGCAGAGGCCGGGGCGTTCCCTGCGGCCGGCGTCGGAGTGGGGCTCGTTGCCGATTCCGCACTCCGGAGGAATGGCGGGCGGACAGGCGCCTGCAGGCGGGAACTGGCGTGCGAGGCGGCGTGCAGGCGCGGGCGGGGCGGGTGGTGGGCGACCCTGGAATCGAACCAGGCATGGGTCTCCCCGGCGGAGTTACAGTCCGCTGCCGCACCTTGCAGCACGTCGCCCGCGGCCCGGCCGCTTGCGGCCCGGCGCGAGGGGTGGATAGCGCCGGGCCTCTGGGCCGTCAACCGGAAAATCCCTTGCGGCGGGGGGCGGAGCATCGCATTGTCCGGGCCCTGAGCGATGCGGGTGGCAGAGATGAAGAAGCCGAAGTGGGCGATCGAGAAGGAACGGGCGAAGCGGGCCGCCGCGGCGGCAACGCTCTGGCTGTTCGGGCTGCACGCCGTGCGCGATGCGCTGGCCAACCCGGCGCGCGAGAAGCTGCGCCTGGTGGTGACGAAAAACGCCCTCGACCGGCTGGGCGGGGCGGTGGCGGCTTCGGGGCTGGAACCGGAGGTGGTGGACGCGCGCCGCTTCCCGGCGCCGATCGACCCGGCCTCGGTGCACCAGGGCGCGGCGCTGGAGGTGAAGCCCCTGAACTGGGGTTCGCTGGAAGAGCGCTGCGCCGGCACCGAGGGACGGGCCGCGGTGGAGCAGGCCGCGGTGGGCCGTGCTCCGGTGGTGGTGCTGCTCGACCGGGTGAGTGATCCGCACAACGTGGGGGCCATCCTGCGCTCGGCCGAGGTGTTCGGGGCGCGTGCGGTGATCGCGCCGGCCCGCCACTCGGCCCCCGAGACCGGGGCGCTGGCCAAGGCCGCTTCGGGCGCGCTGGAGCGCCAGCCCTACCTGCGGGTCGGGAACCTGGCCGAGGCGATGGGGCGGTTGCGTGACATGGGCTATGTGCTGCTCGGCCTTGACGGCGAGGCCGGGCAGACCCTGGAGGAGGGGCTCGCCGGTGCCGCCGGGCGGCCGGTGGGGCTGGTGCTGGGGGCCGAGGGGCCGGGGCTGCGCCGCAAGAGTCGCGAGACATGCGACGCGCTGATACGCATCCCGGCGTTCTCCGGCTTCGGCTCGCTCAATGTCTCCAACGCGGCGGCGGTGGCGCTCTATGCGGCGGCGCGGCGTTCCTGACGAAGGGTCACGATTGCGGGAAGAGGGGTTCTGCGAATCGTCGCGGGCTGCGATCCCGGGAGCGGGCGACGCCCGTGCCGGCCGGCAACCCTGCCGGCAACCCTGATGGAGGATCGGATGAAAACCACGCGACGAAACCTGCTGACCTTTGCCCTGGCCGCTCCGGCGCTGATCGCCACCAGCCGCGTGGTCGCGGCTGCCCCCGAAGTATTCGCGCCAGGCGGTATCGCCGTGCGCGGCACCGATGTGGTGGCCTATTTCCGGGAGGGTCGGGCGCGTCCCGGAAGCTCCGGGCATGCGCTCGCCTGGCGGGGGGCCGCATGGCATTTCGCCTCGGCCGAAAACATGGCGGCCTTCGAGATGGATCCGGTCGCTTACGCCCCGCAATACGGTGGCTACTGCGCCTATGCGGTGGCGAAGGGATATACCGCCTCGACCGTGCCCGAAGCCTGGACGATCCATGAAGGAAGGCTGTATCTGAACTATTCCAGAGCGGTGCGCCTGCTCTGGCGGCGCGACATCCCCGGCTACATCGCCCGCGCCGATGCGAACTGGCCGCAGGTGCTCGAAGGCTAGGTGCGCGACACCGGGAGCGGGCGGAAGGGGTGGCGCAAGGGGCAGGAGGCCGGAAGCGTCCCGGGGTGCCGTTCACAACCTGCTTACCGCGCCTTTCCGGCGGGCCGGGGCATCCTACATGTGTGATATGGGGCCGGGCGCGGAACACCCGGCACCATTTTCACTGTCCCTCGTTCCGTGACTGGCGCCCGGATTCATCTCCGGGCGCTTTTTTCCCGCCGGCGGTCCTGTTAGGCAGGCAGCATGAGATATGCTGATGCGCATCTGAAGAAGATCCTGCAATCGACCCGGGTGATCGCCTGTGTCGGGGTGTCCACCAACCCGGTGCGGCCGAGCCATTTCGTGGCGCGCTACCTGAGCCTCAAGGGCTTCACGGTGATTCCGGTGAACCCGGGCCATGCCGGCAGGAAGCTGTTCGGCCGGGAGATCCGGGCATCTCTTTCCGACATTCCGAAGGATGCCCGGGTGGACATGGTGGACATCTTCCGCCGCCCCGAGGCGGTTCCGGCGATCGTTGACGAGGCGCTGGAGGCGCTGCCGGATCTGCGCACGGTCTGGATGCAGATCGGGGTGGAACACCCGGAAGCGGCGGCGCGGGCCGAGGCGGCGGGGATCACGGTGATCCAGAACCGCTGCCCGAAGATCGAGTATCAGCGCCTGTTCGGCGAGCTGCGCATGGGCGGGTTCAACACCGGGGTCATTTCCTCGAAGCTGTAAGGCCGGGAAGGAGCCGGCCGCTTCGTGGCGGGGGGATCCTGCCGGCGGGATCCTGCCGGCCGTCCGGTCGCGGGTTCGGCCGCACCCCTTCACATTCGCGCGCCCGGCGCTATCCTGGAAACGGAGGAACGGCACGAGGGAAACGGCACGGGGGAAGAGCGATGCCGAAGCTGGTTCGCCTTTACATGCTGCAGGTTGCCATCGGATTTGCGCTTTCGGCAGTTTTCGTGGCGCTGCTCCTGTGGTTCGACGTGGCGAATCTGGGGCATCTGATCGGCGCTTCCGACAAGGGCTGGATCGCCGTCTGGATGCTGTTTCTGGCCAACGGGATCGTTTTTGCCGGTGCGCAGTTCGCCATTTCGGTGATGCGGATGCAGGAACCGGAGGAGCCGCCCGCCGGCGGGCGGCGCGCGCCCGTGCCGCCGGTTGCGCCTTCGACGCCGGCTGCGGTGCCGGTTGCGGTGCCGGCCGTGGCGGGGCGGCGGGACCGCCGCGATCGTGCGGGTGTCTGATTCCCGAGGACCTGTCTGAACAGGTGGGCGCCAGGTAACCGGACCACGATCCGGACAGAGCCGGCTCCCTCGGAATTGTGTAAGGCCACCGGAATACGCCCCGGGCCACGGAAAGGGCAGTGCCCGCCGCTCCCCTAGGTAGTGCGCCCGTCGTTCCGGGGCAAGAGGCCGGGGCAAGAGGGTGCGGGGCGAGGCTGCGGAGAAGGGTGCCGCGGCCTTTCGGGAAAACCGCCTTTCCACTGCCCGTCTTCCTGCGTCCGCCTCTGCCCGCGCTTCGCTCCTGCCTTTGCGGCAATGCGTTGCCGGCCCCGCGGAAGGTGGCGGGCGGGGAGAGGGGGCGGGAGGTGCCGGGTGCGGTGCGCCGCCGCCGGCGAACTCATCGGCGGGCGATCGTCTCGGCGCGCGCCGCGGCGGCCAGGATTTCCTCTGCGATCTCGCGGGCCTCGTCGGGCTCGAAGTCGAGCGGCAGTTCGACGCCGCCGCCCTCGATGTAGATACGCACCATGCCCAGCGTCGTCGGCCCGATCTGAAGGTTCGCCGCGATATCGCTTTCCTTGTCGATACCCATGTGTCCTTTTCCGCCTCCTTCCCGGCCGACCTAGCCTTTCGGGAGCGGACAGGCAAGGGGAGGCCGGGGGCACGGGCAGGGAGGCAGGCGGCTTTCGTGCGCTGGCAGCCATTGCCGTGGCGGCGGAATTTTCCCGCCTCCCGGGCCGGTGCTCTTGCAATCGGTCGGGGCGGGGGGTAAATCCCGCCCCAGTGCCGCCTTAGCTCAGCTGGTCAGAGCGCTGGATTGTGGATCCAGAGGTCCCCCGTTCGAGCCGGGGAGGCGGTACCACCTCACCTGGCGATCTCACCTGGCGATTTCACCTGGCGAGGCCGGTCCGGCGGCGTCTGTCCGGCGGCGGGCCATCGGGGCGGCGTGGCCCGCCCTTCGCATCGGCCCCTTCGCATCGGCTCTCCGCGCGCTTTGATCCCCGCGCGCTCCGCTTCCCGTCCGCTCTGATCCCGCTCACTCCGGCAGGTCGAGGGCGATGGTCTGGCGCAGCGTTCCGCTGCCGGCATCAAAGATCAGGATCCGGTTGTCGCCGGTGACGACCGCATACCAGCCCGGGCCGCGGGTGAAGGCGATGGCGCTGGTCCCCTCCGGCAGGGCGATGCTGTCGGGCAGGCCGGGCGGCGCCGGCTCGGCGGTGAAACGGATGACAAGCATCGCGACGATCGCTAGAAGGCCGATGATCATCGTCGCCGTCAGAACGGTGACGAGAATGCGCAGGAAGCGCAGGTCGCCGCGCAGGGTCGCGCTTCCTGCCGGTTCGTCTGTCGGAGTATCGCCCATGCCGGCCTCGGAGCTTGTGGTCACGATCGGGGAGGATCCGCCCGCGCGCCTTGATAAGGCACTGGCGCGCGACGTGCCAGAGGCAGCGGCGCTGTCGCGTGCGCGCCTTGCCCGGCTGATCGCCGAAGGCGCGGTGCTGCGCGAGGGTGTGCCGGTCACGGACCGGAAGGCGCGCGTTGCCGCCGGCGAGGTTTACGTGATCCGCGTGCCGCCGCCGGCCGAAAGCAGGATCGGCCCCGAGGAGATCGCGCTGGACGTGATCTGGGAAGATGCGGATCTTCTGGTGGTGAACAAGCCTGCCGGCATGGTGGTGCACCCGGCGCCCGGAACGCCTTCGGGCACGCTGGTGAACGCGCTGCTGCACCATTGCGGTGACGCACTTTCCGGAGTGGGCGGGCAGGCGCGCCCGGGAATCGTGCACCGGATCGACAAGGATACCAGCGGCCTGCTGGTGGTCGCCAAGTCGGATGCGGCGCATCACGGGCTGGCGGCGCAGTTCGAGCGCCACACGGTCGAGCGCAGATATCTGGCGCTGGTGCACGGGGTGCCCGATGCGGCTGATCCGCGTCTGCGCGGGGTGCGGGGCGTGAGCTTCGAGGGCGGAGGGGTGATCAGGATCACCACGCATCTGGCCCGCCACAAGCATGACCGCCAGCGCCAGGCGGTGCTGTTCTCCGGTGGCCGCCACGCGCTGACGCGGGTGCGGGTGCTCCGGCGTTTCGGCATGCCGGAAGCGCTGGCGCTGGTGGAATGCCGGCTGGAAACCGGGCGCACGCATCAGATCAGGGTGCACATGGCCCATGCCGGGCACGCCCTTGTCGGAGATCCGGTCTATGGCGGGCGGCGGCGGGTGCGGGCCGGGGCGCTTTCGGCGGCGGGGCAGGCCGCGCTGAACGGCTTTGCGCGCCAGGCGCTGCATGCCGGCGTTCTGGGGTTCAGGCACCCGGTCGGCGGTGCGGAGCTGCGCTTCGAGACCCCGATGCCCGCAGACATGGCCGCCCTGATCGAGGCGCTGGAGGGCTGATCATCCGATATCCTCATCCTCCGTTTCCGGGGGCAACATCATGTCCAGCAGCTGTTGCAGCGCCGCCGGCGGGTTCACCTGTTCGAGATAGGACAGCTGTTTCAGCCCGCCCAGGGCCCCGTAGAGAATGTCGGCGTTGGTCCGGGCCTGTTCGGGCCCCTGTCCGCAATCGCGCAGCAGGGCGGCCACATAGTCCAGCCGCCGCCGGTCGATCCGGCGCAGCGCCGCCTTGACCGGGGGGTCGTAGCGGGCCCAGTCGCGGATCGCCGCCTCGGCCAGGTCGCCGCCATAGGCCCGGTCCCGGTCCGAGGCGGCCAGCTGCAGGAGTTGTTCCAGCCGCGCCCGCGGCGCCGCGTCGCGTTCTTCCAGCCCCCGGATCACCATGTCGGTGGCGGCGCTTTGCCAATGGTCGATCATGGCCCGTTTCAGGTCTGCCACGTCCTTGAAATGCCAGTAGAACGAGCCCTTGGAGACCCCCAGGTCCCGGGCGATGGGCTCGGCCCGGATCGCCTGGGGGCCGCCCCGGGTCAGGGCGCGGAAGGCGGCGGTGATCCAGTCGGTCTTGCTGAGGCGGGGCTTCTTCATGGCCAGACCATACGATAGCGTATGGACATGTGCAACCGACGGGTTTACATACGCTGGCGTATGGAAAGCGGATTCGGAGGACAGGGATGAATTACTGGTACCTTGGGGCGGCGGGGTTGTCGGGGCTGACGGTGCTGGCCCATGTGTTCGGCGGCGGGCCGGAGGTTCATGCCCCGGTGCTGCAAAGCGGGCTGTCGGATTATTTCAAGGCGATCTTTTCGGTGATCTGGCATGCCATCAGCGCCATTCTGATCATCAACAGCCTGGTTCTGCTGGGGGCCGGGCTGGGACGCCCGCGGGGGGAGGCCGGAGCGCTGATCGTGGGGGTGCAGTATTTCAGTTTCGCGGTGCTGTTCGTCTTTTACGGGCTGAGCCGGCTGGACAACCTGAGCCAGATGCCGCAATGGGCGGTGTTTTTCGCCGTGCCCCTGCTGGTGTTTTTCGGCTGGCGGTCGGGCAGGCGGGCCGTGGCGGCGGGCTGATGTTTCTGGCCGGGGGTGTTCCCGGTGTTTCCCGGTCGGGGGCTGGACCGGTTGCCGGACGGCGGGGTGCAGGCTGGTGGCGCTGCCCCCGGCGCGGTGAACTGAAGCAATTCCCCGCCGGTCGTGGCAATTTCTTATCATTATGGTAAGATATTGCCGCTAGCCGGGCTTGAAAACCGGATTCCGACTGCCATATCGGATACCGGCCCCGATATGTCGAGGCGAGGAGAGGGATAAAGCTTTCGTGGGCAATTTCAGCAACCTTCCGGCGCCAAGCCCGGAACAGGGTCTCAACCGGTATCTGCAGGAGATCCGCAAGTTTCCGATGCTGGAGCCGGAGGAAGAATACATGCTGGCCAAGCGATGGGTCGATCACGGCGATACCTCGGCCGCGCACAAGCTTGTCACCAGCCACCTGCGGCTGGCGGCCAAGATCGCCATGGGCTATCGCGGCTACGGCCTGCCCCAGGCCGAGGTGATCTCGGAGGCCAATGTCGGGCTGATGCAGGCGGTCAAGCGGTTCGATCCCGAAAAGGGGTTCCGCCTGGCGACCTATGCCATGTGGTGGATCCGCGCCGCGATCCAGGAATACATCCTGCGCTCGTGGTCGCTGGTCAAGCTGGGCACCACCAGCGCCCAGAAGAAGCTGTTCTTCAACCTGCGCAAGGCCAAGGCGCGCATCGGCGCGCTGGAAGAGGGCGACCTGCACCCCGACAAGGTGAAGCAGATCGCCACCGATCTGGGGGTGAGCGAGGACGAGGTGATCTCGATGAACCGCCGCCTTTCGGGGGGCGATGCCTCGCTCAACGTGATGGTCGGTACCGATGGCGACAGCTCGACCCAGTGGCAGGACTGGCTGGAAGACGAAACTGCCGACCAGGCGGCCCGCTACGAGGAGCGCGATGAGCTGGAAACCCGCCGCGAGCTGCTGGCCGAGGCGATGGAGGTGCTCAACGAGCGCGAGAAGGACATCCTCGCCCAGCGCCGGCTCAGGGACCAGCCGGTGACGCTGGAAACGCTCTCCGAGCAGTATGGTGTCAGCCGCGAGCGGATCCGCCAGATCGAGGTGCGCGCCTTCGAGAAGCTGCAGAAGCGGATGCAGGAGCTGGCCGCGAAGAAGGGGCTTCTGGCCGGCGCCTGACGGACCGGCGGCATGGGGCCGCTCTTTTCCGGAACTGCCGGAACTTCCTGCGGTCTTCTCGGGCCGGGGCTTCAAAACGGCCGCGCTTGCCCCAGATCAAGGAAAGGGGCGGCCCGCCGTGGCAGCCTGCTCCCGGGAGCGGGCGCGGCGGGCAGAACGGGCAAGGCAGAACGGGCAGAAACGGACAAACGGCAAGGGAGCGGACAAGGAGAACGGCGATGAAACCGAAGCAGACGCTGGTGATCCTGGCCAATGACGGGAAGGCGCGTTTCCTGCGGAATTCGGGAATCGGCAAGGGGCTGACGGAACTGCGGACGCTCGAAGCGGAACGTCTGGTCGGGCCGGAGGTGGAATTTGCCGACGGTCCGGGGCGTTCGCGCGCGGCACCGGGGATGGCGCGCCACGCGATGGATCCGCGCAGCGGCGAAGAGGAGCGGCGGCGCGAGCTTTTCGCCCGGCAGGTCGCGGAAACGGCGGAATCGCTGTGGAACCGGCACGGCTTCGACCGGCTGGTGATCAGCGCCGAGCCGAAGCTGCTCGGGTTGCTCCGCGCTCTGCTGCCCGCGCCGATGCGCGCACATGCGCAGGTGGAGATGGACAAGGATCTGCTGAAGGTGCCGCTCCGGGCCCTGCCGAAGCATTTCGAGGAGCATATCCTTTTCTGAGCGGGATTCTGAGCGCGAAACGAGACCGGAGGAGATCAGCCATGAACAGCGACAGCCGGCCCGTCGGGCCGGAACGGGGCGACGGCTCCGCAACGGGCGAGAACATCTTTCGCGGCCGGCGCGATGTCTGGATGCGCGGGCTGTGGATGCTGGCATTCGCGGTTTTCTTCGCCATTGCCGAAACCGTGCTTCTGCTGGTGGCGGTGGTGCAGTTCCTGTGGATGCTGCTTGCCGGCAGGAAGAACGACGGCCTGGCCGAATTCGGCACCGGCCTGGGGCGCTGGCTGCATGATGTGGCGCTGTTCCAGTCCGCCGCCAGCGAGGCACGGCCGTTCCCCTGGGGAAAATGGGGCGAGGCGGCCGGGAAGGACGATTGAGCAAACGCCCCCGGCCGCCCCCGGTTGTGGCCGGGGCGGCCTGATCAGTCGGCCAGCAGCCCGCCGTGGAACACCGCCGGCGTGGTGCCGTCGGCGGCGGTGCCGGTGCCGTTGAAGGTGGCGCCGACAATGCCGGCGGTCGGGCCGTAGAACTGCCCGCTCATGTCGGTTGCGCCAACCGAGGACAGGCCGATGTCGGCCGGGTTCGGCGAAAGCGTGGTGGCAAATCCGTTGCCGCTGATCGTGGCCGGGTCGATGGTGATCGTCGTGCCCGGCGCGATCGCATGGGCCGGGCTGTCGGCACCGGCCGGGTTGAAGGTCATCGTGCCCTGCAGCGTCGAGGTGCCGCCCGGCATGAAGCTCACGTTCAGGTTCGCCGTGCCGGTGGCATTGCCGTAGCCGCCCGCGCCGTCGGCGTAATGCACCGCCAGCCGTGCCGGGCCGCTGTAGCTGGCGCTGCCGCTCAGGGCACCGACGGCGCTCGGGCGCGTCGGCAGGCCCATGATGATGTAGCTGTCCTGATTGCCGGCAGAGGTGCCCTGCGCCCCCATCACATAGGCGATCAGCCGGGCCTGGCCGTCGGCGGTTTCCTTGACCAGGTAGCTGTCGGCAGACCAGCCGATCCATGAATTCGTGCCGGTATTCCAGTACTGGCTCTGCCACATGCCGGTGGGCTCCATCACCCAGATCACGTCCCGGGTGATGCGGGTGCGGATGGTGGCGGTGACATCGGCGGCCGAGATGTTGCCGGAACTGTCGGTGACCACGCCCTTGCCGGTGGCGGTGAACTGCAGGTAGGGGGTGGCGACGGTCCTGGTGCCGTCGGCGTATCCGGCCGGGGTATTGACGTCACCTGGCGCCGGGCCGGGGGGCGGGGCAGCGCAGGCGGCGAGGATCATCGGCAACGCCGTGGTGGCGGTCGGGGCAGAAATCCGTTTCATGGTAACAGGATATGCCGTGGGGCGAGGCCGTCAAGCCGGCCCGGAGCAGGGATTCCCCTACCTCAGCCGGGCCCGCAGCACCCGCAGCATGTTCTCGCCCATGACCTTGCGGATCTGCGCCTCGCTCAGCCCTGCATCCAGCATCGCCTGGGTGAGCGCGGCCAGTCCGGAGGTGTCGAAGCTGGTTGTCACCGAACCGTCGAAATCGGAGCCGAGGCTCACCGCATCCTCGCCCACAAGCTCGATGGCAGCCCTGATCGTGGCGGCGATTCCGGCGGGGCTGTCGTCGCATACCGCCTCTTCCCAGTATCCGATCCCGATCACCCCGCCGGTGGCGGCGATCTGCTTCATCAGCTCGTCGGGGTAGTTCCGCCTGGTGGGACATTTCCCGAAGATGCCGGTGTGGCTGACGATGATCGGCATGTCGGTGATTTCCAGCACCTCGCGCGCCACCCTGGTGGAGGAATGGGCCAGATCCAGCACCATGCCCCGGCGCGCCACCTCGGCCACCACCTGGCGGCCGAATTCCGTCAGCCCGTTGTTTTCGCGCGAATGCAGCGTGCCGCCCAGTTCGTTGTCGAAGAAATGCTGCAGCCCGACCACCCGGTAGCCGGCCGCTTCCAGCAGGTCGAGATTTTCCAGCCGGCCCTCCAGCGGATGCGCGCCCTCCAGGCCCAGGATGGCGGCGACCACCTGCTCGCCCTGTGTGCGGCGCACCAGCACCTCTTCAAGCGCCGCGCGCGAGCGCACCACCTTCAGCGCGTCGGGCGATTCCTCTTCCACCCGGCGCAGCTTCTCTGCCTGGTAGAGCGCTCGCTCCAGCAGGCTGGTCCAGGTGCGCGGTGGCCACAGCTGGCCGAAGGCAAGCAGGGTGATGTTGTCGAAGGCGTCCGGGTCGTTGTGCTCGTAGTTGAGGCCTTTCGGGCTCTTGGTGACGGCGGTGAACACCTGGATGGCGACATTGCCCTCCTGCAGGCGGGGGATGTCCACCTGCCCGTAGCTGCCGCGCTCGCTCAGGTCGCGGTTCCACAGGAGCGAATCGGCGTGCCAGTCGCCGATCAGCAGGCTTTCGTGCAGGGCACGCGCCTTGTCCGAGACCGGCCAGGGCGCCTCCTGCACCACCCGGTTGCGGCCTTTCTCCACCCAGGCGGGAGCGAAGATGAAGAATGCGGCCAGCGCCAGTGCCAGCCCCGCCAGCAGCCACCCCAGCCACCTGCCGAATTTGCGCATTTCCCGCTCTCCCCTGTTGCGGCCCTGCTTGTGGAGGGTCTTGCCGCGGCGGGTGGCCGGCCCGGCCATGCCGCCGGGTGGCGGCCTCTCAGCCCTCCATCGCCTCCAGCTCGTCGATCATGCCCGAGATCATCGACAGCCCCTTGTCCCAGAACGCCGGGTCCGAGGCATCCAGCCCGAAGGGCGCCAGCAGCTCCTTGTGGTGCTTCGATCCACCGGCCTTCAGCATCTCGAAGTATTTTTCCCGGAAACCCGCGTCTCCCTCTTCGTAGACCGCGTAGAGCGCGTTCACCAGCCCGTCGCCGAAGGCATAGGCATAGACGTAGAACGGCGAGTGCACGAAATGCGGAATGTAGGCCCAGAACACCTCGTAGCCGTCCATGAATTCGAAGGCGGGGCCGAGGCTTTCGCCCTGCACGCTCATCCACAGCGCGTTGATGGCGTCGGGGGTCAGTTCGCCTTCGGCGCGCGCCTCGTGCAGCTTGCATTCGAAGTCGTAAAAGGCGATCTGGCGCACGACCGTGTTGATCATGTCCTCGACCTTGCCCGCCAGCAGCACCTTGCGCTGTTCGGGCGTTTGCGCGCCCTCCAGCAGCTTGCGGAAGGTCAGCATCTCGCCGAAAACGGAGGCGGTTTCGGCCAGCGTCAGCGGGGTCGAGGCCAGCCATTCGCCCTGAGCGGCGGCCAGCACCTGGTGCACGCCGTGGCCCAGTTCGTGTGCCAGCGTCATCACGTCGCGCGGCTTGCCGAGATAGTTCAGCATCACGTAGGGGTGCACATCCGTCACCGTCGGGTGGGCGAAGGCGCCCGGGGCCTTGCCCGGTTTCACGCCGGCGTCGATCCAGCCCTTGTCGAAGAAAGGCCGGGCAATATCGGCCATTTGCGGATCGAAGCTGCGGTAGGCCTCCAGCACGGTTTCGCGCGCCTCGTCCCAGGGCACGATGCGCTCGTCCTCGATCGGCAGCGGCGCGTTGCGGTCCCAGACCTGCAGCTTGTCCAGCCCGAGCCATTTGCGCTTGAGCTCGTAATAGCGGTGGCTGAGCCGCGGGTAGGCGGCGACCACCGCGTTGCGCAGCGCCTCGACCACCTCGCCTTCCACGTCATTGGCCAGGTGGCGGCCGTGCTGCGGGCTGGGCATCTTGCGCCAGCGGTCCTCGATTTCCTTTTCCTTGGTCAGCGTGTTGTGGACCCGGGCGAAGAGCCGGACGTTTTCGCCGAAAACGCGGGCCAGTTCGCGCGCCGCCGCCTCGCGCCGGGCGCGGTCCTGCTCGGTGAGCAGGTTCAGCGTGGATTCGAGGTTCAGGGTTTCTCCGTCCACGCTGAATTCCAGCGCCGCGACGGTTTCGTCGAACAGCTTGTTCCAGGCGGAGGCGCCGACAACCGACATGTCGTGCAGGAATTTTTCCAGCTCGTCCGACAGCTGGTGCGGCCGCATGGCGCGGATGCGGCGGAACACCGGCCGATAGCGCGCCAGGTCGGCGTTCTGCGCGAACAGCGCCTCGAGGTGGTCGTCCTCCAGCCGGTTCACCTCCAGAGTGAAGAACACCAGCGCCATGGTCGCCTTGGTGATCCGGTCCTGCATGTCGGACATGAACTTGGCGCGTTCGGCGTCGGTGGTGTTCTGGTAGTAGCGCAGGCCCGCGTAGGACATGATGCGCCCCGATACTGCCGAAATCCTTTCGTCGCGCTGCACCGCCTCCAGCATGCCCGCGGCATCCAGATCGGCCAGCCTGCCCTCGTAGTCGGCGGCGAAATCGGCGCAGGCGGTTTCCAGCCAGGCCAGGTCGCGCTCCAGTTCCGGGGCCTCGGGGCTGGCGTAAAGGTCGCTGAGGTCCCAGTCGGGCAGGTCGCCGAGGTCAACGGTGCCGGCGTCGGCGGCGGCATCTCCGGGGGCGCGGGCGGGGCGATCGGCCGGAGTGGGCGGGAAAGAGCGCATGAAACACCTCATGTTGTCGGTGCGCGGGACAGTGGCGCATCCGGAGAGCGGGTTCAAGGGCGTGCGGCCGTGGCGGCACATGCGCCGGCGGAAGCGAACAGCTGCGCAGCGGCGGCGAAGAAGCGGCAGCGGATCTGCGGCCGTTCCATCATGATTTCGTGTTCGGCGCCGGGCACCACCTCGAGCCGGCCCTGCTCCCAGCGGCGCATCAGCGCGTGCACCGGGCGCGGATCGACGATCCGTTCGTTGCCTCCCAGGAAGACGAGAGCCGGCAGCCGGGGCGGGGGCAGCGCCATCAGCGCGGCGCATTCGCGCCGGGCGGCGTTGAACCAGTCGAAGCTGGGGCCGGCGAGAATCAGTTCGGGGTGGCTGCGCAGCTGGTGCGCCATGTAGTCCCACATCTGCCGGTCGGTTGTCAGCAGGTTGTCCTCGAAGGGGGCTGAAAGCACATAGGCGGTCCGGTCGGTGCCGGGCGCGTAGCGCTCGCCCAGCCCGAGCGCATGGGCTGCCGCAGCCAGCAGGACCGCCAGCGGGCGCAGCAGCGGCGACAGCGCGATCCCCCACATCGGCCCCGAGAAGGCCGCCGCCGCGACCGGCATCTCCCGGTGCAGCGCCCGCAGCCCGATGCAGCCCCCCATGGAATGGCCGAGCAGGAACCAGGGCCGGGGGAGTTCCAGCGCACGGGCGGCTTCCAGCATCGCCGCCACGTCGAGCTGGTATTGCGCGAACTCCGCCACATGGCCGAGCATCGGGTTGGCGGCAAGGCGCTCCGACAGGCCCTGCCCGCGCCAGTCGATGCTGAAGGTTCCGTAGCCGTGCGCAGCGAGATCGGCGGCGGCGAGGCCGTATTTCTCGACATATTCCGTCCGCCCGGGAAAGAGGAACACCGTGCCCCGCCCGCCCGCGGGCGCCGGCCACAGGGCGAGCCGCAGGCGCACCCCGTCTGCCGCATGGCACCAGAACCCGCGTCCGCCCCGCGGGCCCCGGGCGATTTCCGAAAGGAGCGGCGCCTCGTCCATCGTCAGGCCAGGATCGACCCCAGCTTCATCGCCAGCCCCATGTCGCCATCGACGGTCAGCCGGCCGCTCATGAAGGCGGCAGTGGGGTTGATCTCGCCTTCGAGAATCGCCCGGAAGGTTTCGGCATCCGCGCTCAGCGTCACGTCGGCTTCCGCGTCGTCGGCGCGCACGCCGTCGGCGTCGATGATGATCGCTCCCTCGCCCTCGATCGCAAACTTGGCCACCCCGTCGAAGCCCTCGCCCAGCCTTTCGGTCAGCGCCTTCACGGCAGCCTCGATCACTTCGCTCGTCCGGTTCATCGGCAGGTTCCTCCGATTGTGATCACCGGGGGCTCGATTCCGCCGGTGATTGGGTTAGACTTGCCCCGTTATGACGAATGCGGCACGAATTCTCAAACCTGCCGTTGCGGCAGCCTTGGCCGTTGCGGCAGCCCTGCTGGTGCTGGCACAGCCCGTGCCCTTGGCGGCCGGGGCCGATTCCCCGCCGGCGGAGCAGGCGGCGCGGCTGGAGGCGCTGTTCGCGCGGCTCGCCGAGGCGGACAACCCCGACTGGGAGCGCGTGGAAGAGGAGATCTGGGCCGAATGGTCGCGCTCGGGCTCGGATGCGATGGATCTGCTCCTGGAGCGTGGCCGCGAGGCGCTGGCCGGGGGCGACCTGGAGGCGGCGATCGCGCATTTCACGGCGCTGGTCGATCATGCGCCCGATTTCGCCGAAGGCTGGAATGCGCGCGCCACCGCCTATTTCCATGCCGGGCTCTACGGCCCGTCGCTGGCCGACATCGAGCGCACGCTGGCGCTCAACCCGCGCCATTTCGGGGCGCTGGTCGGGCTGGGGATGATCCTCGAGGAAACCGGCCTGCTCGAGGATGCCCTCGAGGCCTACAGGCGGGTGCTGGCCATACATCCGAATCGGCCTGACGCGCTGGAAGCCGTCGAACGGCTGGAACGATTGCTGGAGGGAACCGACCTCTGAGCGTCACCGCCGGGCTCCGCCTTCCGGGTGCCCGGTGCAAGGGTTCGGGCAGGCTGGGGCATCGCATGAACGGACAATCCTGCATCACGGCGGTTCTCGGCCCGACGAACACGGGCAAGACCCATTACGCCATAACCCGGATGCTGACCCATTCGAGCGGCGTCATCGGCCTGCCGCTGCGGCTGCTGGCGCGCGAGGTCTACGACCGGATCGTCGCCCTGCGCGGCCCGTCGGTGGTGGCGCTGATCACCGGCGAGGAGCGGATCGTGCCGGCGCGGGTGCAATACTGGGTGGCCACGGTCGAGGCGATGCCCGCCGGGATCGGCGCCGACTTTCTGGCCGTTGACGAGATCCAGCTGTGCGCCGACGCCGAGCGCGGCCATGTGTTCACCGACCGGCTGCTGCATGCGCGCGGGCGCCGGGAAACGCTGTTTCTCGGCTCCGACAGCATGCGCCCGGCGATTGCGGCGCTGGTGCCGGAAGCCCGGTTCCGGTTCTTCGACCGGCTGTCCGAGCTTTCCTTCGCAGGTTCGAAAAAGACAAGCAGAATCCCCCCGCGCTCGGCAATCGTCGGGTTTTCGGTCGAGAATCTCTATGCCATTGGCGAGCTGCTGCGGCGCCAGAAGGGGGGCGTCGCGGTGGTGATGGGGGCGCTTAGCCCGCGCACCCGCAATGCTCAGGTGGCGATGTATCAGAACGGCGAGGTGGATTATCTGGTCGCCACCGATGCCATCGGCATGGGGCTGAACCTGGACATCGATCATGTGGCCTTTTCGGCGCTCGACAAGTTCGACGGCCGGCGCATGCGTCCGCTCATGCCGCACGAGCTGGGGCAGATCGCCGGGCGCGCCGGGCGCTACCGCAACGACGGCAGCTTCGGAACCACCGGCGCCGCTCCGGCCCTGTCCGAGGAGGTGGCGCGGGCCATCACCGAACACCGCTTTGCCCCGGTGCGCAGGCTGCAGTGGCGCAACCGGCAGCTGGATTTCACCTCGGCCGCGCATCTGATCCGCACGCTCGAGGCACGCCCCGACAATCCCTGGCTGCTCCGCAGCGGCGACGGCGACGACCTTCTGGCACTCAAGGCGCTGGCCGAGGGGCCGGCGCTGGCCTCCCGGCTGGGCGGTGCGGACGACGTGCGCCTTCTGTGGGAAGTCTGCCGGATCCCCGACTTTCGCGGGATTTCCCGCGGCGAACACGCAGGGCTGCTGGAGAAGATCTTCACCTTTCTCCAGGACGGGGGGCGGATCCCGGATGACTGGCTGGCCGCCCAGGTGGCGCGCGTCGATCGCACCGGGGGCGGCATCGACGCGTTGTCGAGCCGGCTGGCCGGAATCCGCACCTGGACCTATGTGGCCCAGCGCCGTGGCTGGCTGGATGATGAAAATCATTGGCGCGAGCGGACCCGCGCGGTAGAAGACCGCCTGTCGGACGCCCTGCACCGGGCGCTGACGCAACGGTTCGTCGATCGGCGCACCAGCGTTCTGCTGCGCCGGTTGAAGCAGAAGGAGGCCCTGGTGGCAGAGGTGAACGACAAGGGCGAGGTGAGCGTCGAGGGGCAGTTCGTGGGGCGGCTCGAGGGGTTCCGCTTCCGCCAGGATGCACGGGCCGCCCCCGACGAGGCCAGAACCCTGCGCGCCGCGGCCCAGGCGGCGCTGAAGCCGGTATTTTCGCTGCGGGCAGACCGTTTCTACAATGCGCCGGACACGGAAATCGACTTTACCGACCAGGGCGGGCTGATGTGGGGCGAACATGCCGTCGGCAAGCTGATCAGGGGGGGCGATGCGCTCAGGCCCGGGGTCGAGGCCTTCGTTGACGAGGAGGCCGGCGCGGATGTCGTGCAGAAGGTCCGGCGCCGGTTGCAGCATTTCATCGACCGCCGGGTGGCGGCGCTGTTCGAGCCGCTGCTGGCGCTGCGCGATGATGCGGCGTTGAGCGGGCTGTCCAGGGGGATCGCCTTCCGGCTGGTGGAAGGTTTCGGGATCCTCCCGCGCGAGACGGTCGCCGACGAGGTGAAGGCGCTCGATCAGGAGGCCCGCGGCCGGTTGCGCAGGCACGGGGTCCGATTCGGGCAGTTCACCATCTTCATGCCGCTGATGCTGAAACCGGCGCCGACCCGGCTGCGGCTGGTGCTCTGGGGGCTCTGGTCGGGGCTCGACGAATTTCCGGACAGCCCCCCGCCGGGGCTGGTCAGCGTCCCGGCGCGTGCCGATGCGCCCGAAGGCTATCATGCGATGGCAGGCTACCGGCGGGCCGGCGCCCGGGCGATTCGCATCGACATGCTGGAGCGCCTCGCCGACATGCTGCGCACGCAGGACAGCCGCGCCGGCTTCGAGGCCAGCGCCGACATGCTCTCGATCACCGGCATGACGCTGGAGCAGTTTGCCGATCTGATGAGCGGGCTCGGCTATCGGGTCGAAAGGGGCGAGCGCCCGCGCCGGCGCGCCCCCGCGATGGGCCCACCTGCCGGAGACGGGGCGTCAGGGGGGGATTCCGGCGGTGGTGCGCAGGCTGCGCCTTCCGCCGCGACGGAAGGGCCGGAGCCGGCAGGGGAGGCGCCGGCGGGACCGGAGGCCGGGACGGGGGGCAGGGATGCGGCCGGCGCCGCGACGCGGACAGGTGCCGTGCCCGCCGCGGCCGGGCCGGAAACCGAGATCTTCTATGTCTTTCGCCGGGGTATGCGCCGCGCGGCGCGCCGCGACGGCGACAAGAGCCCGCGCCCGCGGGGCAGGGGCAAGGGGCGTTCTCCGGCTCCGGCGCCGAAAGGCGGCCCCCGGAGCTTTTCCGCCCGGCCGCCGAAAGCTCCGAAGAAGGAGCGGATCGACCCGGACAACCCCTTTGCCGCCGCGTTGATGGGGTTGCGGGACAAGGCGGATTGAGCGGTTCTCCGGACAGGCTCCGGATCGACCGCTGGCTGTGGTTCGCCCGCTTCTCCAGAACCCGCAGCCAGGCGGCGCGGCTGGTCGCGGCCGGGCATGTCCGGGTGAACGGCGTGCGGATCGGCAAGCCGGCGCATCTCGTCGGGACGGGCGACAGGCTGACCTTCGTTGTCGGGGGGCGGGTGCGGGTCGTGCGCATCCTGGCATCCTCCACCCGTCGCGGCCCGGCCCCGGAGGCGCGCGCGCTCTACGAGGATCTCTCACCCGGGAGCGGTTCCGGGGACGGCTCCGGCGGGGGCGGTTCCGGGGGCGGCCCGCGCCCGACCAAGCGGGAGCGCCGCCGGCTTGAGCGCACGCGGCGACAGGTGCTTGAATGATCGGCCCGGCTGCACTAGCTAGGCGCAGACCGGAAACTTTCGGGTGAACCCATGACCTATATCGTCAACGACGCCTGCATCGCCTGCAAATACACGGACTGCGTGGAGGTCTGCCCGGTGGACTGTTTCTACGAAGGCGAGAACATGCTGGTGATCCACCCCGACGAGTGCATCGACTGCGGCGTGTGCGAACCGGAATGCCCGGCCGACGCGATCCGCCCCGATACCGAGCCGGGCGCGGAACGGTGGGTGGAGTTCAACCGCAAATATGCCGAGCTGTGGCCGGTGATCATTTCCAAGAAGGATCCGCTGCCCGATGCCGAGGCGCATGACGGCGAGGAAGGCAAGCTGGAGAAATACTTCTCGGAAAAGCCGGGCGAGGGGGGCTGAGCGGCCCCAAGCGCTTGGAAAGGCGCCGGTTTCGTGCTATGATGGATGGAAATGAATCATCGAGGATCCCGAGATTTCCGGCCCGTGGGGGCGTCGGAAGCCTGAAATTGCATGACCGAGAGAATCTGGCCCGGGGGCGGATTTCGTCCCTTGCGGCTGTTTTGTCGTTGAAGGTCAGGGGCCTGGCAAAGGAAGCGGCTGAATGAGCAAGTCCAAGAAATACGATTTTCGCCCGAACGAGTTCGTGGTCTATCCGGCGCATGGCGTCGGCAAGGTCGTCTCGATCGAAGAGCAGGAAGTCGCCGGCATCAGGCTGGAGATGTTCGTCATTTCCTTCGAGAAGGACAAGATGACGCTACGGGTGCCCACCGACAAGGCGATCGAGGTCGGGATGCGCGCCCTCTCGACGCCCGAGGTCGTCTCGCAGGCGATGAAGACGCTCAGGGGCCGGGCGCGGGTCAAGCGCGCCATGTGGTCGCGCCGGGCGCAGGAATACGAACAGAAGATCAACTCGGGCGACCTGATCGCCATCGCCGAGGTGGTGCGCGACCTGCACCGCAGCGATGAGCAGCGCGAACAGAGCTATTCTGAACGTCAGCTCTACGAAGCGGCGCTGGAGCGGCTGACCCGCGAATTCGCCGCCGTTTCCGGTGCCGACGAGCTGGAGGCCCAGCGCGAGATCGACGAGGTTCTGACCTCGCGTGCGGCCTGAACGCAGAGGGGCGCCCGATCGCGGCAGCGCCCCCCCGGATGCGGGCAGGCGGATGCGGGCAACGGCGCTGCCCCGCCTTCCCGCCCCGCCCGTTTCGCGCCCCGCTTCGCCCGCGCTCCTGCCCCGACAGGGAGGCCGTGCGGGCGCAGGCCCCGGAAACATGGCCCCCCGGAAACATGGCCCTCGGAAACCCCAGGCCCCGAACGGCCGGGTCCCGGAACCGGGCCCCGGAATCAGTTGCGCGCAAAGAGGCCGTCGTAGATCGGGGCGAGCGTTTCGTGATCGAACAGCGAGGACACGCTTGTCCCGCGGGAGATGTTCAGCAGCGCCTGTGCCAGAAGCGGTGCCATGGGCACCACCCGGATGTTGTCGGCCTTCTTCACCTCTTCTCTGGCCGCGATCGTGTCGGTGATCACCAGGCTTTTCATCACCGACTTCTGCACCCGCTCCACCGCCGGGCCGGACATCACCCCGTGGGTGATGTAGGCATGCACCTCGCGGGCGCCGTTTTCCACCAGAACCTCGGCGGCCTTGCACAGGGTGCCGGCGCTGTCCACGATGTCATCGACGATGATGCAGGTCTTGCCGGAGACATCGCCTATCACGGTCATTTCCGCCACTTCGCCCGGCTTTTCCCGGCGCTTGTCCACGATCGCCAGCGGCCGGTCGATCCGCTTGGCCAGTTCGCGGGCGCGGGCCACGCCGCCCACGTCGGGCGATACGATCATCAGATCCTCGCGCCGGCCGTTGAAGTGATGCTCGATGTCCAGCGCGAACACCGGCGAGGCATAGAGGTTGTCCACCGGGATGTCGAAAAAGCCCTGAATCTGCGCGGCGTGCAGGTCCACCGTCAGCACCCGTTCGACCCCGGCCTGGGTGATCAGGTTGGCGACGAGCTTGGCCGAGATCGGTGTGCGGGCCTTGGTGCGGCGATCCTGGCGGGCATAGCCGAAATAGGGTATCACCGCGGTGATCGAGCGGGCCGATGAGCGGCGCAGCGCATCGGTGATGATCAGGAGCTCCATCAGGTTGTCGTTGGCCGGGTTCGATGTCGGCTGGATGATGAACATGTCCTCGCCGCGCACGTTGTCGTAGACCTCGACGAAGATTTCCTGATCGGCAAACTGCTCGACCCGCCCGGAAACGAGATCTATCGAATGGCCGGTGTAGATCGACATCCTCCTGGCCATCGCTTCGGCCAGCGGTCGGTTGGCGTTTCCGGAAATCAGTTTCGGTTCGGTAATCCTGGGCATGGCAGCTCCCCCGGTCCCGCGTCGTCTGGCCGAATCGTGGCGTTGACACCGCTTACCACCCCGCTACCCTCTTGCAAACAGCGGGAAAGGGGAGAACGGCAGATGGCCCGTGTCGATTACCCTTTCGCGACGGTTCCGCCCTTTTCCTGCCCGGCCGGAGCCCGGCCGGAAGAGATTGCGCAAGAGCGCGGGGCCGCGCGGACATGCAGGCAGCCGGATCGGCGCATGCCGTTTGCGCGCGCTGGCGGCGCAGCCGGTGGCGCTCCGGTGCCCGAACGCCCCCCCGGCCGGCGGGAATGCCCCCTGCGGGGGAGGGCGCGGCGGGCGAAGGTCGCCGGCCTGCCGGTCGAGCTGTGCCCGACGATCCTTCCGCTCAACCGGGCCTTTTTCTCCCATGCGCCGGTCGCCGCACGGGAGGCCGCCGGCGGCGATCCGGGCGCGCAGGCGCATGGCTGCCCGTGCGCCTGCCGGGGCGATGGACGCAACATCGCGAAGGGCGAGGTGATCCGCGGCTGCCCCGGAAACGCAGGGGGCGATCCGGCGCTGTCCGACAGCGGGTTGCCCGGCGGTGCCGGACCCCGTGCCGCCAGCCTTGAGGAGGCCGCCACGCGCGGCGCCTTCGGCGCCTCCCCGGGCATCACCGCTGGCCCGTGGCGCGTCCGGGGGCACGAGCGGCCCGGCGCTCTCTGCCTGGCCGGCAGGTTCTGATGCCCCTGGAGGAACGCGGCGGCTTTCCCGTGCACTGGAGCACGCGGGGCGAGGGGGCGCGCGAGGTTCTGCTGATCCACTGTTCGCTGGCGCATCAGGGCGCCTGGGCAGGGCTGATCGCGGAACTGGAAGGGCTGGGGCGCTTCACGGGTTTCGACCTGCCCGGCCACGGCCGCAGCGGCGACTGGGCGAGCACCGGGCCGCTGCACGAGCAGGCGCTTGCCATCGCCGGCGATTTTCTTGACCGCCCGATGGATGTCGTCGGCCATTCCTTCGGCGCGGTGGTGGCGCTGGCCCTGGCGCTGGAGCGGCCGGAGAGGGTCAACAGCCTGGTCATGATCGACCCGGTTCTGTTCGCGGCGGCACGGGCCGACGATCCGGAGCATTTTGTTGAAAAAATGCATGAATATGCGCTCCCTGGGGGCGCATTGGCCGAAGGAGATCGCGAAACTGCAACCCGCCGCTTCGCCGAAACCTGGGGGACCGGCCAGCCGTGGGAGACGCTGAGCGCCGCGCAGCGGGCCTACATGAGCGAACGCATCCATCTGGTGCCGCAGGCCGATGCGCTGCTGTTCGATGACACGGCCGGCCTGGTGCCGAGGTTGGGCAAACTCGACATGCCGGCCCTGCTGCTCGAGGGCGAAAGATCCCCGCCGGTCATGGCGCGCATCTGCGATGCGCTGGAGCGGCGCATCCCCGACCTCCGGCGCGAGAAGATCGCGGGTGCCGGGCACATGCTGCCGGTCACGCATCCGGCGCAGACGGCCGGGGCGATCCGGGTCTTCTGGGCCCGCGCAACCGGCTGAGCGCAGCTTCAGCCCCGCAGCAGATCCAGGAACCGGTCCACCTCCTCGTCGCTGGTGCACCAGCTGCACACCAGCCGGGCGGACAGGGGCTCCTCGTCGGGGCCGTCGAGGCTGGCGTTCATGTCGGGCCAGAAGTAATAGGCCGCCCCGGCCTCCTGCGCGCGCCGGTGCCCGGCCCGCGGCCAGCTTGCGAACACCGCGTTGGCCTCGGTCGGGTGGCGCAGCCCGGCGCCGGGGATTTCCAGGATTCCGGCGCTCAGCCGTGCCGCCGCCCGATTCGCCGCGCGCGCCATTTCCAGCCACAGCCCGCCGTCCAGATAGGCCGCCATCTGCGCCGACAGGTAGCGATGCTTGGAAAACAGATGCCCGCCGCGCTTGCGGCGCAGCTCGAATTCCCAGGCGAGCGCGGGATCGAAAAGCACCACCGCCTCGACCCCGATCAGCCCGTTCTTGGTGCCGCCGAAGGACAGCACGTCAACGCCGGCCTTCCAGGTCATCTCTGCCGGGCTCGCCCCGGTTGCAACCAGCGCATTGGCAAAACGCGCCCCGTCCATGTGCAGCGGCAGACCGTATTCGCGCGCGACCGCGCCGATGGCGGCCACCTCGGCCGGCGAATAGACCGCCCCGGCCTCGCTGGCGTTGGTGATCGACACCGCGCCGCGCTGCATCGAATGGACGAACCCCTGGTGCGTGTCCTCGACGGCCGCGCGCAGCGCCTCGGGCGCAAACTTCGCGTCCGCCCCGTCGAGCAGCACCAGCTTGGCGCCGCCGGTGTAGAACTCGGGCGCGCCGCATTCGTCCATCTGGATGTGCGAGTCCCGGTGGCAATAGATCGTCTGCCAGGGTTCGACCAGGCAGGCGAGCGACAGCGCGTTGGCGGTGGTCCCGGTGGCCACAAGATGGACCGCGGCCTCGGGGGCTTCGAAGATCTCGCGCAGGCGGGCGCGCACGCCGTCCATGATCGGATCGGCGCCATAGGGCATGGCATAGCCTTCATTCGTCGCCTGAAGGGCCGCCATCACCGCGGGATGGGCCGGCGAAGCATTGTCGGAGGTAAAGATCATGGCGGTCCGTCCTCGATGATGAAATCTTCCCAGTCGTCCTCGTCGATCTCGAATTCGGGCACAGTCCAGCCCCGCACCGAGACGCCGGCCGCGTGCACCGTTTCCGGCGTGCCGGAGATCAGCGGGTGCCAGTCGGGCAGGGGCTGCCCCAGCCAGAGCCGCCGGTAGGCGCAGCTTTCCGGCAGCCAGTAGGCGTGTTTTTCGATGGTCTGCGGTGTCATCACGATGCATTCTGGCACCAGCTGGTGGCGGATGTCATACTGGCCGCAGCGGCAGGTTTCGTTGTCGAGCAGCCGGCAGGCGACACGGGTCAGGGCCACCTCGCCGCTGTCCGGGTCTTCCAGCTTGTTCAGGCAGCAGCGTCCGCAGCCATCGCACAGCGCTTCCCATTCGCAGGGGGTCATTTCCTCCAGCGGCACCCGCTCCCAGAAGCGCGCGCGCAGAGGGTCGCGCCGGCCCGGGGTGCTCATGGGCGCTCCAGCCCGGCAAGGATCTCTCTCGCGCGCGCGCAGTCCTCGTCCATCTGCGCGACCAGATCGCCCAGATTGTCGAACTTCATTTCCGGGCGCAGGTATTCGATGAAGGCAACCGAAAGCTGTTCGCCATACAGCTCGCCGGAAAAGTCGAACAGGAAGGTTTCCAGATTGGGCGCGTTCTCCCCGAAGGTGGGGCGCACCCCGATGGAGGCTGCGCCGTCGTAGCAGCCCCTGTGGGGGCCGGTCAGCACCTCGACCCTGACCGCATAGATGCCGAAGCGCGGCGGGTGCAGGCGCATGATCGACATGTTCGCGGTCGGATAGCCGAGCTCGCGCCCGCGGCGGTCGCCGCCCAGCACCTCGCCGTCGATCCGGTGCCAGTGGCCGAGCATCGCCGCCGCCTCGCGCGGGCGGCCATCGGACAGCGCCTTGCGGATGGCGGTCGAGGAGATTTCCAGACCGTCCACATGCAGAAGATCGGCCACCGTCACCTCGAATCCCGCCTTCCTGCCAAGGCTGCGCAGCTTTTCCACATCGCCGTCGCGCCCCCTGCCGAAGCGGAAATCGGCCCCCACCACCGCGTGGCGGATGCCGAGCCCGGCGCCGAGCACGTCGCCGGCGAATTCCTCGGCGCTCAGCGACGACAGGATGGCGTCGAAGGGTAATTCGTAGAGCAGATCCACCCCCAGCTTTTCGAACCTGTGGGCGCGGGTTTCGGCATTCATCAGCCGGAACGGGGGCGCCTTCGGAGCGAAATACTCGCGCGGGTGGGGTTCGAAGGTGACAATGCCCAGCGGCGCGCCACTGTCGCGGGCATGGCGGCGGGCGATGTCGATCACATGCTGATGGCCCAGGTGCACCCCGTCGAAATTGCCGATGGCGACGCTGGCGCCGCGATCGTCGGTTTTCAGGCCTGTCCAGAACCTTATCCTGCGCATGCGCCCCCTTTGCGGGGCGCGCGCGGTCCCCGCCGGTCAGTCGAACTTGCGGCTGGGCGCCAGAACCAGCGCCTCGCCCTTCAGCACGACGGTATCCCCCACCGCGCAGCGACAATCAAGGGTGACACGGCGTCTCGAATGGTCGATTTCGCGCACTTCGACCTCGGCCAGGACCGCATCGCCCGGGCGCACGGGGGCAAGGAATTTCAGCGTCTGCCCCAGATAGACGGTGCCGTGGCCCGGGAGCTGTTCGCCGATCACCGCCGAGATCAGCCCGGCGGTCAGCATCCCGTGCGCGATGCGGCCCTGGAAGATCGTGTCGCGGGCATAGCCGTCGTCCAGATGCACCGGGTTGCGGTCGGTGGAGACCTCGGCGAAAAGCTCTATGTCCCGGTCCGTTATCTGCTTTCGCAGGTGGCGGCGCATGCCGATTTCCAGGTCTTCGATGCAGATCGTGCCGCGGGGCATGTTGTCGAGCATGGCAGGTGTGTCCGTGCGGATCATGTTGCGCTGCAGCATAGCCGGAAGTCCGGGCCGGAGCAATGGTGGAGTCAGTTTGTTTCGGAATTGCCGCGAATATGGAAACAATATTGCTCCCCGCTGCTCGCCCGTCGTGCCTTGCTGCCGGCCCGTTCAGCGCTTCCGGTTCGGAGGCTCCAGGCTCGGCGGCCCAGGCTCGGCGGCTCTCGCGCGGGGGTCCCGGCCGGCGGGGCGGAGCGGCGCCGGCTCAGCGCAGGGCGGGGGCGGTGTAGGTGGGGCTGATCTGCCTTTCGGCGAAGAAGGCGGCCAGAGCCCCGGGGTCGGGGTGTTCCGGGTCCTCGCCGAAGCGCGCCCCGTCCAGGCCGCCGGTTATGAACAGCGTGTCCAGCCCTTCGGCCAGTCCGCCCCGGATATCGGTGGAGATCCCGTCGCCGATGCACAACATGCGCGAATCGGGCACGTTGCGCAGCGCGCTCAGCCGGTTGCGGGCCAGGTCGTAGATCGGCGGGTGCGGCTTGCCGAAATACAGGCTCTCGCCTCCCATTTCCTCGTAGAGCCGGGCGATTGCCCCGGCGCAGTAGACCCGCCTGCTGCCGTAGTCCACCATCAGGTCGGGGTTGGTGCACAGAAGCTTCATGCCCCTTGTCCGGGCGTAGAGCAGCCTGGCGCGGTAGTCCTCGGGGGTTTCGGCATGATCGTCGAACAGCCCGGTGCAGACGATGCCTTCGGCTTCGTCCAGCGGCACGCGGCGGATCCGCGACACGTCGATGCCGTCGCCGAGGTCGTCGAAGAAGGGTTCGTCGCGTTTCGGACCCAGATGACAGACCCTGGTGCCGACCAGCCCGGCCGCCAGGGCGGCGCGCGAGGCATCTCCCGACGAGGTGATGGCGTCGTAGCAGTCGCGCGGCACGCCGATCGCGTCGAGCTGCGCCTGCACCGCCGGGCGCGGGCGCGGCGAGTTGGTGAGCAGCATCACGCAGCCCCCGCCTGCGCGGTAGGCTCGAAGCGCCCGCACCGCCGCTTCGAATGGCCTGTAGCCGTCGTGCAGGCAGCCCCAGAGATCGACGAACAGGGCATCGTAGCGCGGCGACAGCTCCGACAGGCTGGCGACGGGGCGGGGCAGGGCGGCGGGCTGGGGCATGGGGCGGGAATCCTTGCGCGACCATGATCGCCCCGGGGCGCTCGGCGCCGGGGGCTGCGGGGGCGGGCCTGCGTTCAGACCCGGAGGTTCGGAATGATCTGCTTCTTGCGGCTCATGACTCCGGGCAGCACCACGGTATCGCCGGATGCCGGGATTCCGAAGGACTTCTCGGCGATCGTCCTCACCATCTCGTCGGGCACCAGGAGCGTGGCTTCCTCGTTCAGGATGTCCACGATGAACAGAAGCACCCGCTCGGCACCGTCGCGTGCGGCAACCTCTCCCATCGCCGCCATCAGCCCCGCCTTGCGTTCGAGCACCACGGCGGGCGCGGTGGTTTCCAGCACCGAGACCCGCAGCCTGTGGCCGTCGATCTCGAACAGCTTGCTGTCCATGGTCAGAAGCTCGGCATCGGAAAAGGCCGACACGTCGGACTTGGCGGCAAACATCTCGGCTGCGTAGGCCGGGATGTCGATCTTCAGCGCCGCGGCCAGGCTTTCGGCAACCTTCCGGTCGGTGGGGGTCGTGGTCGGGGAGCGGAATTCGAGCGTGTCCGACAGGATGCAGGACAGCATCAGCCCCCGGATCGCATCCGGAGCCCTGTCCATGTCGCGCCCGATCAGCCAGTGCATGACGGTGGCGGTGGCGGCAACGGGACGGAGCGTCATCTTGATCGGGGCGCGGGTTTTCAGCCCGCCGGCCAGAAGGTGGTGATCGATCACCTCGGCGATCTCGGCTTCGTTGATGTTGTCGGGAAGTTCGGCCGGGTTGTTGGTGTCAACGATCACCACCTCGTCGCCGGGCTGCAGCGGGCCGAGCGTTTCCGGCATCCCGACCCCCCAGCGTTCCAGCACGAAGCGGGCCTCGCTGTTGGGGGGATCCTGCACGCAGGCGCGGGCCTCCTTGCCCTGCACCTCGCGCAGATACCACTCCCATATCAGGGCGGAGCAGGTGGCGTCGGTATCGGGTGCCTTGTGGCCGAAGATCTTGATGGTCATGGGGTTCCCACCGGGTTTGGAGAATGATTTTGCGCCTTATATGCGGCGGTGCCGCGGAAGTTAAGGGGGCGGGCTTTCCTTTTCCGGTGCCGCCGGATAGCCTTGCCGGAAGGCGCCGGGCCGGCTGCCGGTGCCGGCGGGAACGGGTGGTGGCGCGGCGGCGGAGGCGAACCGATGCCGGGCGCATGCTCCGGTCGGTTCGGGAGCCTGATCGGTTCGGGAGGTTGAAGGGAGAGGCATGTCGTTGCGGAAGGCATTGCACCGGCTGCGCCGGCGGCGGGCGACGCAGCCGGTGCATGGAGACAGCACACAGGCACTGAAGGGGCTCCTGCGCGGTCGCGTCCGGCCGGTGCTGTTCGATGTCGGGGCGCATTTCGGCGAGACCCATGCCGGCTTCGCCCGCAATTTCCCCGATGCCCGGATCTACTGCTTCGAGCCGTTTCCCGACTCCTTTGCCCGCCTGGCGGAAAATGTCGCCGACCGGGCGGACAGCCGGGCCTTCAACATCGGCTTTTCCGACCGCCCCGGCGCGCAGGAATTCCACGCCAACCGGGCCTCGCCGACGAATTCTCTGCTGGAGCTGGACAGCCGCGCGCCGGAGACCTGGGAGATGCCCGGCCTTCTGGGCGAACGGAAGGTGAACTGCCGTTTCGAGACCATCGACGCCTTCATGGAGGCGCAGGGGATTGCGCGGATCGACCTGCTCAAGCTGGATGTCCAGGGGGCCGAATACCGGGTTCTGGCCGGGGCGGAAAGGGCGCTCGGCGAGGGGCGGATCGATGCGATCTACATGGAGATCATCACCGGGCCCACCTATGTGGAGCAGTGGCCGCTCGAACGCTATCTCGCGTATCTGCACGAACGCGGCTTCGAGCTGTTCGGCTTCTTCAATCTCGCTTATCGCAGCGATCACTACCTGATGCAGCTGGATGCGCTGTTCCGCCGCGCCGGGGGGTGAGGCGCGCCGGGGCGGTCGGAAAAGCCGGTGAAAAGCTGCTGCTGAAGGCCCGGCTGTCCGCCCGGGTGCCCGCCGCCCCTGCCGGGGCGCGGCATTTTCCGGGGGCGTGATCATCCGCTCTGCCGCCGTTCTCCCGGCAGGGACAACCGGCCGCCTGCCGCGACATTCCCGCCACCGCGCCGCCGCTCCGGCGGCCCGCCGTCAACGGCCGGTGCCGCCTTGCGCCTTGTCGGCGGGGCGCGCTGCGGAGGCGGGACATTCCGCGCCGGAGCCGCCCCCGGGGGCGGAGGCGACGAAATCGTCGTCCGGCTGTTGACACCGCTGCGTGCCGCCCCTAAATGCGTGCCGTTAGCACTCGGCAGAGGTGAGTGCTAACAACATGAAAACCTCGAACGAAGGAGCGTTCAGAGATGGCATTCAAACCGTTGCATGATCGTGTCGTGGTGCGCCGCGTCGAAAGCGAGGAGAAGACCGCCGGCGGCCTGATCATACCGGATACCGCCAAGGAGAAGCCTGCCGAGGGCGTTGTCATCGCCGTTGGCGAGGGGGCGCGGGACGACGACGGTAAGCGCATCCCGATGGACGTCAAGGAAGGTGACAGGATCCTCTTCGGAAAATGGTCGGGCACCGAGGTCACCCTCGATGGCGAGGAACTGCTGATCATGAAGGAAAGCGACATCATGGGGATCATTTCCTGATCGCCCGGTTCTTCCGCAGGTAAACGAAATCCAGACGACAAGGAGCAAGCACAATGGCTGCCAAAGACGTCAAGTTCGACACCGATGCCCGCAACCGGATGCTGACCGGGGTCAACATCCTGGCCAATGCGGTGAAGGTCACGCTCGGTCCGAAGGGCCGCAACGTGGTCATCGACAAGTCCTTCGGCGCGCCGCGCATCACCAAGGACGGTGTGACGGTTGCCAAGGAGATCGAACTGGAAGAAAAGTTCGAGAACATGGGCGCGCAGATGGTCAAGGAAGTGGCCAGCCGCACCAATGACGAAGCCGGCGACGGCACCACCACCGCCACCGTCCTGGCCCAGGCGATCGTGCGCGAGGGCATGAAGGCGGTTGCCGCCGGCATGAACCCGATGGATCTCAAGCGCGGCATCGACCTGGCGACCTCGAAAGTGGTCGAGGCGATCAAGGCCGCCGCCCGCGAGGTGAAGGACAGCGACGAGGTGGCCCAGGTCGGCACCATCTCGGCCAACGGCGAAGAGGAAATCGGCCGCCAGATCGCCGATGCGATGCAGAAGGTCGGCAATGAGGGCGTGATCACGGTCGAGGAGAACAAGGGGCTCGAGACCGAAACCGAAGTGGTCGAGGGCATGCAGTTCGACCGCGGCTATCTCTCGCCCTACTTCGTCACCAACCCCGACAAGATGATCACCGAGCTGGAGGATCCGCTGATCCTGCTGCACGAGAAGAAGCTGTCCAGCCTGCAGCCGATGGTTCCGCTGCTGGAAACCGTGATCCAGTCGGGCAAGCCGCTGCTGATCATCGCCGAGGACGTGGAAGGCGAAGCCCTGGCCACGCTCGTGGTCAACAAGCTGCGCGGCGGGCTGAAGGTTGCCGCCGTCAAGGCGCCGGGCTTCGGTGACCGTCGCAAGGCGATGCTGCAGGACATCGGCATCCTGACCGGCGGCCAGGTGATCAGCGAAGAGCTGGGCATGAAGCTGGAAAACGTCACGATCGACATGCTGGGCACCGCCAAGAAGGTGACCATCACCAAGGACGAAACCACCATCGTCGACGGTGCCGGCGACAAGGCCGAGATCGAGGCGCGCGTCGCCCAGATCCGTCAGCAGATCGAGGACACCACCAGCGACTACGACCGCGAGAAGCTGCAGGAACGCGTGGCCAAGCTGGCCGGCGGCGTTGCCGTGATCCGCGTCGGCGGCATGACCGAGGTCGAGGTGAAGGAGCGCAAGGACCGCGTCGATGACGCGCTGAACGCGACCCGCGCGGCGGTTCAGGAAGGCATTGTCGTGGGCGGTGGCGTTGCGCTGGTGCAGGGCGCCAAGGCGCTGGCCGATCTGAAGGGCAAGAACAGCGATCAGGATGCGGGCATCAACATCGTGCGCAAGGCGCTCGAAGCTCCGCTGCGCCAGATCGCCGAGAACGCAGGCGTCGACGGTGCCGTGGTTGCCGGCAAGGTCCGCGAAAGCGACGATCCGGCCTTCGGCTTCAACGCCCAGACCGAGGAATACGGCGACATGTTCAAGTTCGGCGTGATCGACCCGGCCAAGGTTGTGCGCACCGCGCTGGAGGATGCCGCATCGGTGGCCAGCCTGCTGATCACCACCGAGGCGATGGTGGCCGACGCCCCGCAGAAGGAAAACGCCGGTGCCGGCGCCGGCGGCGGCATGCCCGACATGGGCGGCATGGGCGGCATGATGTAAGCCGGCCTGAACAGGCGATTGATGGATCGGGGCTGCGCCTTGCGCGGCCCCGATTTCTGTCGGGATCTGCGGCTCGCCGGTCCTGACATCGACACGATTCACTTTCCGCCCCCGTTCCGCGCCTTTCAGCGAACGCCGATTTTCAGCGAACGCCCGATCATGTGACCTCTGTCGAGGCCGGCCCCGTCGGGCTGCTTTCGCTGCGCGGCTGAATTCCGGGTGACGCGACGTTCCCGGACCGGGCGGCTCGTATTGCCGGACCGCACGCCCTATCTTGCCGACATGCGCATGCTGCTCGCCATCGTTGTGTTCGCCAGCCTGATGCCGGGGCTGGCCCGGGCCGAATGCGTGGTGCTGCTGCACGGGTTGGCACGCACCGAGAAATCGATGCTGGTGATGGCCGGCGCCCTGAAGGACGCGGGCTATCAGGTTGTCAACCTGCGTTACCCGTCCACCGAAAAGCCGATCGAGGAGCTGGTCGCGGAAACCGTCCCCACGGCGGTCGCCGCCTGCGGCGACCGGACGGTGCATTTCGTGACCCATTCGATGGGCGGCATCCTGGTGCGGGCCTGGCTGGAGAGCAACCGCCCCGCAAGGATGGGGCGGGTGGTGATGCTGGGGCCGCCGAACCACGGCTCGCAGCTGGTGGACGAATTCGGCGATCTGGGGCCGTTCAGGTGGCTCAACGGCCCGGCCGGGCTGGAACTGGGCACCGGCGCGGAATCGCTGCCCAACCGGCTGGGTCTGCCTCGGTTCGAACTGGGGGTGATCGCCGGCAGCCGCTCGCTCAACCCGATCTATTCGGCGCTGATCGAAGGTGAGGACGACGGCAAGGTTTCGGTGGAGAGCACCCGGATCCAGGGGATGGACGACCATATCGTGCTGCCGGTGACCCACACCTTCATGATGATGAATCCGCTGGTGATCGAGCAGGTCCTGAACTTTCTGCGCGAGGGCAGCTTCGATCACGCGCTGAGCCTGGGCGAGGCAATCCGCCAGCGGCTGGCCGATTAGAGCCGGCCAGAGCCGGCCAGAGCCTGTCGCGTTCAACGGCATTCGCTCAGCCCGGAGCGCGCCCGCATGCAGGCGCGCCCGTCCGTCTCCTGCCCGGTTCGCTCCTGCCCGTCTGCTCCTGCCCGTCTGCTCCTGCCCGTCTGCTCCGGGCCGGGGCGGCGGCGGCCGGTTCAGCCGGCCGGGCCCAGCCGGCGGTTGGCGTGGCCCATCTTGCGGCCGGGGCGGGTTTCGGCCTTGCCGTATAGGTGCAGCGCCACGGCCGGATCGCGGGCCAGTTCGGGCACGCGGGCGATGTCCGCGCCGATCAGGTTGATCATCTCGATGTCGCTGTGCCGCTTGCCGTCGCCCAGCGGCCAGCCGGCAATGGCGCGGATATGCTGTTCGAACTGGTCGATCAGGCAGCCGTCCTGCGTCCAGTGGCCGGAATTGTGCACGCGCGGGGCGAACTCGTTGACGAGGAGGCCCGCCGGGGTCACGAAAAGCTCGACCCCGAGCACGCCCACGTAGTCCAGCGCGTTGAGGACGCGACCGGCGATCAGCACCGCGTCGGTGGCCTGGGCGCGGCTGATGCGGGCGGGCAGGGTGGTGGTGCGCAGGATGCCGTTCTCGTGCACGTTTTCGCCAGGGTCGAAACAGGCGACCTGCCCGTCGGCGCCGCGCGCTCCGATCACCGAGATCTCGCGTTCGAAATCGACGAGGCCTTCGAGGATCGCCGGAGCGCCGTTCATGGCCGCCAGCGCGGGGCCGGCATCGCCCGGTGCCTCCAGCCGGGCCTGCCCCTTGCCGTCATAGCCGAAACGGCGGGTTTTCAGGATCGCCGGCGTGCCGATCTGCGCCAGCGCCGCATCGAGCGTGGCGGCATCTTCCACCGGCGCGAAGGGCGCGGTTGCCAGGCCGAGCCCGTTCAGGAACGTCTTTTCGCTCAGCCGGTCCTGCGAGACCGCCAGCGCCCGGCGGTTGGGGCGAACGGGCGCGATCGCCTCGATCGTGTCGAGCGCCGAGGTGGGGATGTTCTCGAACTCGAAGGTGATCACATCCACCGAGCGGGCAAAGGATTCGAGCGCTGCAGAGTCGTCATAGGGGGCGGTCGTGACCCGGGCCGCCACCTGCCCGGCGGGCGGGTTCGGGCCGGGGTCGAAGATGTGGCAGGTGAAACCGAGCCGGGCGGCCGCCACCGACAGCATCCGCCCGAGCTGGCCGCCGCCGAGAATGCCGATCCGGGCACCGGGTGCGAGCCTGTCACTCATCGCGGGGCTCGTCGGCGATAGAGGCCGAAAGCGCCGCGCGCCACTCATCCAGCCGGGCGGCGAGCGCCGGATCGCCCAGCGCCAGGATTTCGGCTGCCATCAGCCCGGCATTGGCCGCCCCCGCCGCGCCGATCGCCATGGTCGCGACCGGGAAGCCGCGCGGCATCTGCACGATGGAATAGAGACTGTCCACACCGGAAAGCGCGCGGGTCTGCACCGGCACCCCGATCACCGGCAGGCGGGTTTTCGAGGCCATCATGCCGGGCAGGTGCGCGGCCCCGCCGGCGCCGGCGATGATCACCTGCAGGCCACGCGCGGCAGCGCTCCTGCCGTAGTCCCACAGCCGGTCCGGGGTGCGGTGGGCCGAAACGATCCGCCTTTCGTGGCCCACGCCCAGTTCTTCCAGCATGGCGGCCGCTTCCTTCATCGTGGCCCAGTCGGACTGGCTGCCCATGACGATTCCGACCTTGATATCAGACATGTGCCCGGCTCTCCCCCCGGCTCTCTCCAGGAATGGAAGGCGCACTATAGCGGCCCTGCGCGCCTAGGCAATGATATCCGGCGTCAGCTCGTCCTCGATTGCCGCGATGCGGTCCTTCAGCAGCAACTTCTGCTTCTTCAACCGCCGCAGGCGCAGCTGGTCGGGGTGGCGGGCCTCCTGCAGCGCGTGGATCGCTTCGTCCAGGTCGCGGTGCTCGCGCCGCAGCACGGCGAGCCGCACCCGCAGCACCTCCTGGTGATCAAGCTGTCTGGTTCCGCTCATGGCCCCGGTCGCCCGGCACGATCCGTGCCCGTCACGGGCGACAGGATACGCGTTTCCTGCCGTCTTGCCAAGGCTTTGCCGGCCTGCACCCTTGCAGGGAGGCCCCGTGTCTCCCATATCCTGTGCAGGGTCGCCGGTTTCGGGGCCGCAACGGATTGTCGCTTGATGAGGACACGGCATGACAAGGATGACACTGAGCACGCACCCCTTTCTTCTGGGGTTTGAGCGGCTGGAACGGCTGGTCGAGAGAACGGCCAGGTCCGAGGCGGGGGGCTATCCGCCCTTCAACATCGAGCAGACCGGCGAAGACAGCTACCGGATCACGCTTGCCGTGGCCGGCTTTTCCGAAGGCGACCTTTCGATCACGGTCGAGGACCGCCAGCTGGTGATCCGAGGCCGTCAGGAGGAAGATGAGGCGGATGCGGCCCGGGTGTTCCTGCACCGCGGGATCGCCGCCAGGCAGTTCCAACGCAGCTTCGTGATGGCCGATGGCGTCGAGGTATCCGGCGCGAAGCTGGAAAACGGCCTGCTGCATGTGGATCTGCGCCAGGCGCGCCCCGAGCCGAGCGTTCAGACCATCCGCATCAACAGGGGTTGAGAAAGGGAAGGGAGAGCGTCACGTGAACACGAAATATGCGAACCTGCCGCAGGGCGGGGCGCCGATCGTCTATGTGCGCCCGGTCCGGCCCGAAGAGCTGCCCGAGGATGTCCGCGCCCAAGTCGAGGCCGGCGGAATCGACAGGCTCTATGCCGTGCATGACGAAAACGGCGCCCGGCTGGCGCTGGTCAACGGGCGTTCGCTGGCCTTCGTGCTGGCGCGCCAGCATGACATGACGCCGGTGAACGTGCACTGAGGTGAACGTGCACTGAGGGGCGCAGGGCGGGGCGCACCCGCGCAGGGGCTGCCGGAACGGCCCGGCGTGTCGCCGCGATCCCCGCCGGGCTCTGCCGGAGCCCGCGGGACGGCGGAGCGGGGCGGCGGGGAGCGTCCCGCCAGCCGAAGCCTTGCCCGGACCCCGCTGCGTGCGGGGCTGGGGGCGTGCGGGGCGCAGGGGCGCTCAGACCCGGACCAGCCCCATGCTTTCCAGCTTGAGCAGCACCTGGTGGGCGCAGTGATCCACCTCCACGCCTTCGGTGTCCAGCCGCAGCTCGGGGTTCTCGGGGACGTCGTAGGGGTCCGAGATCCCGGTGAACTCCTTGATCTTGCCTTCGCGGGCCAGCTTGTAGAGGCCCTTTCGGTCCCGCCGTTCGCACTCTTCCAGGGAAGTGGCGACATGGACCTCGACGAAGGCCCCGAACTGCTCGATCTCCTCGCGCACGGCGCGGCGGGTGGCGGCATAGGGCGCGATCGGGGCGCAGATGGCGATGCCGCCGTTCTTGGTGATCTCGGCCGCGACAAAGCCGATGCGGCGGATGTTGAGATCGCGGTGCTCCCTGGAAAAGCCCAGCTCGGACGAGAGGTTCTTGCGCACGATGTCGCCGTCCAGCAGCGTTACCGGCCGGGTGCCCATCTCCATCAGCTTGACCATCAGCGCATTGGCGATGGTGGACTTGCCTGAACCGGAAAAGCCGGTGAAGAACACCGTGAACCCCTGCTTGTGGCGGGCCGGGTAGCGGCGGCGCAGCTGCTCCACCACCTCGGGGAAGGAGAACCACTCCGGTATTTCCAGCCCCTCCGAGAGGCGCCGGCGCAGCTCGGTGCCCGAGATGTTGAGCACGGTGGCACCCTCCTCGACCTCGTCGGCCGGTTCGTACTGGGCACGCTCCTGCACATAGACCATGTGCTTGAAGGGCACCATCTCGATGCCGATCTCGCTTTGGTGTTCGGCAAACAGTTCCTGCGCGTCATAGGGGCCGTAGAAATCCTCGCCGGCGGAGTTCTTGCCCGGGCCGGCGTGGTCGCGCCCGACGATGAAATGGGTGCAGCCGTGGTTGCGCCGGATGATGCCGTGCCAGACCGCCTCGCGCGGGCCGGCCATGCGCATGGCGAGGTTCAGCAGGCTCATGGTGGTGGTGGCGGCGGGGTATTTGTCCAGCACCGCCTCGTAGCAGCGCACGCGGGTGAAGTGATCGACGTCGCCCGGCTTGGTCATGCCCACCACCGGGTGGATCAGCAGGTTGGCCTGGGCCTCGCGGGCGGCGCGGAAGGTCAGCTCCTGATGCGCCCGGTGCAGCGGGTTGCGGGTCTGGAAGGCCACCACCCGGCGCCAGCCGAGCTTGCGAAACAGCGCGCGCAGCTCGTTGGGCGTGTCGCGGCGGGCCTTGAAATCGTAATGCACGGGCGGCTGGATGCCGGTGACCGGCCCGCCCAGATAGACCGGCCCGGCGGTATGGTGCAGGTAGTTGACGGCCGGATGCGCGACATCATCGGCGCCGAAGACCTTCTCGGCCTCGCGGCGCTTGTCCGGGATCCATTTGTCGGTGACCGACATGATCGCCAGGATCACGCCTTCCTGATCGCGCAGGGCGATGTCCTGGCCGGTCTCTATCGTGGCGGCGAAGCTTTCCGAAACGTCCAGCGTGATCGGCATCGGCCACAGCGTGGAGTCGGCAAGGCGCATCTTCTCGACCACGCTTTCGTAATCCTCTTGCGACAGGAACCCCTTGAGCGGGTTGAAGCCGCCGTTCATCAAGAGCTCCAGATCGCAGATCTGGCGCGGGGTCAGATCCCAGCTGGGCAGATCGCCGGCCTCCTGCTTCAGCTTCTGGGCGCTTTCGTGGGAAACGTAAAGCTCCGGGATCGGGGCAAGATTGGGCAATTGCATCTTTCGGGACCTTCCGGGCTGCCTGCAAAATACGAGAATTGCCCGGGCTTTAGCGCGCCATTGCGGCAGGATTCAAGCAGGCCGGGGCAAATTTCGGGAAATGCGGCGCATGTTGCGCGAAACGGCAGGCAGCTGGGCGAACGGTTCGCCCGCGCCCGCAAAGGCAGGCGGATTTCCTGCTTCCGGCCCGCCGCGGCTGCCCCCGGCAGGCCGGTTCGTGCGCCGCTCAGCCTTCGTCCTGTTCGGCGAGGAACTTCTCGGCCTCCAGCGCGGCCATGCAGCCCATGCCGGCGCTGGTGACCGCCTGGCGGTATTTCCAGTCGGTGATGTCGCCGGCCGCGAAGACGCCGGGGATGGAGGTGGCGGTGCTGTCGGGCGCCGTCACCACATAGCCGCCCATGTGGGTTTCCAGCTGGTCCTTCACCAGCTCCGAGGCCGGAGCATGGCCGATGGCGATGAACACGCCCTTGCAGGGGATTTCGGAAACCTTGCCGGTTTTCACGTTCTTCGCCCGCACCCCTTCGACCGCGAGCGGATCTTCGCTGCCGAACACCTCTTCAAGGGTGTGATCCCACAAGACCTCGATCTTTTCGTTCCTGAACAGGCGATGTTGCAGGATCTTCTCGGCGCGCAGCGCGTCGCGGCGGTGGATCAGCGTGACCTTCGAGGCGAAGTTGGTGAGAAACAGCGCCTCCTCCACCGCGGTGTTGCCGCCGCCGACAACCACCACTTCCTGGCCGCGGTAGAAGAAGCCGTCACAGGTGGCGCAGGCGGATACCCCGAAGCCCTTGAACTTCTCCTCGCTCGGAAGGCCCAGCCAGCGGGCCTGGGCGCCGGTAGCCAGGATCAGCGCGTCGGCGGTATAGGAGGTGCCGCTGTCGCCCTTCGCCGTGAAAGGGCGGCGGCCCAGATCGACGTTCACGATGGTGTCCGAAACGATCTCGGTGCCGACGGCGCGCGCGTGCGCTTCCATGCGGGCCATCAGGTCGGGGCCCTGCACCTCGATGTCGCCGGGCCAGTTCTCGACCTCGGTGGTGATGGTCAGCTGTCCGCCGGGCTGCATGCCCTGAACGAGCACCGGCTCCAGCATGGCGCGGCTGGCATAGACGGCGGCGGTGTATCCGGCCGGCCCCGAGCCGATGATGAGAACCTTCGCATGTTTTTCCTGTGGCATGGCTGCCCCCGTTTCCTGCATCTTGTCGCAAGGCATATAGACATGGCGGCAGGCCGGCGAAAGCCCTGCGACAATTGTTGCCTGGCCGGGCGGGCAACGGGAATGACGTGATTTTCCGAAATTTTATTGCGCCTTCTGTCGGCCAAACGTAAAACATGGAAAATGTCTCAGGAGAGCCGGCGCGCATGAGCAAACTCGATCCGATCGACCGGAAGATCCTGGCCGAGCTTCAGGCCGACGGGCGGATGACCAATGTCGAACTGGCCCGCCGGGTCGGGATCAGCGCCCCTCCCTGCCTGCGCCGGGTGCGCAGCCTGGAAGAGGAAGGCTACATCCGCGGCTACCATGCCGATGTGGATGCGCGTGCGCTGGGCTTCGAGGTGCAGGTCTTCGCCATGGTCGGGCTGATCAGCCAGGCAGAGGCCGATCTGGCCGCCTTCGAGGAGCGTTGCCGGAACTGGCCGCTGGTGCGCGAATGCCACATGCTCAACGGCGAGGTGGATTTCATCCTCAAATGCGTGGCGCCGGATCTTTCCACCTTCCAGAGGTTCCTGACCGGGGAGCTGACCGCAGCCGACAATGTGGCCAGCGTCAAGACCTCGCTGGTGATCAGATGCGCCAAGGATGCTCCGGGCCTGCCCTTCGAGGTGCTGGAAGAGCGCCTGAGCCGCGTGCCCTGAGGCGGCCCCGGAGGCGGCGGCCCGGGCACAGCCGGGCACAGGGAAAGGCGGGCGCGTTCACTCGGCGCGCTGGTGGTTCAGCGCACCGAAGCCCGTGTCCAGTGATTCCACCTGCGGAAACAGCGCGGCGAAATGGACCCGCAGCTCCTCGTCCATCTGCGATGCGGGCCGGTAGCCGGGGTGGTAGCTCTCGCACAGCACCCCGTTGGCATGCAGCAGGCTGTGCCGGCGCAGCACCAGGTGGAAGACCCGGATCTGCGAGACCGGCATGATCGCGATGATCGACTGCCCGTCCACCAGCGTGGCCGGATCATGCAGGGGCGAGCTCGAGTCGGTGGCGAGATGGCCGGGCAGGATGCGGGCCGCGCTGCCCAGGATCAGGTCGGGCGCGTTGCGGTCGTGGCCGTAGCGCCCGTCGGTGATCCGGAACAGCCGGCAGGGGGGCAGGCCGAGTTCGGCATGGTTCGGATAGGCGGTCATGGAGCCGATCCATTCCAGCGGCTGCAAACCGCCGTCGGCGGTTGCGATCATGTCTCCGGGTTGCAGGTCCTCCACGGCGACCGGGCCGTCTGCGGTCCGGATCAGGGTGCCCTGGGCGAAGGCGCTGAAGGCGCGCTCGAAGACCGGCAGGGCCGGGGCGACGCTGCTTTTGCAGCCGATGCCTCCTTCGGGCTGGCGCCAGGAGATCTCGTAACGGCGGGTCACGATGTCCAGCGGTCTGGCCCGGTACATGTTCCGGGCCGGGTGTTCCACCGTCCAGGCCGGTGGTTTGGGCAGGTGGATTCGTGAACGAACGACATAACTCATGCAAACAGTCCTTGTGCTGTCCGCATCTGCAACATGGCCCCCACCCGGCTGCAGAAGGACGAATGGCGGCATTCGATGCTTAACGGAAGGTTAAGTCAACCAGCGGCGCGTAGCGTCCAAAGCGCGTGGCCAATCCGGCATTCCGGTGCGGGTCTGTTGCCGGAAAGAGCGGGCGCCTCGCGTTCTGCGCACATATGCCGCGGGGGATTCATCTTCAGGGATCTTCCGGTTTCAGGGATCTCCGGTCGCTTGCCGCGTTCCTCAGTCGCTTCCGGTCAGCGCCCGGCATCGGCAACGGGCATTCCAGCCGGTGCGCCCGGCGCGGCGCGACCAGGGGAGATCGGGGGCGGTTCTGGCGGCGGCAAGAACCGATGCCAGCCAGCGGCGTTCGGGTTTCATGTTGCGTCTCCTCTGCTCAGCGGTCATCGCTGTCTGTTCGTGTCTGTTCGGGTCTGTCCGAGGCTGTTTGTCCGTGTCGTCTTCGCGCCGGTCTTCCAGGCCGGCACGATTACCCTGGCGGATGATTCCGGCATCCTTCGGGCAGGATCGCAGCATTTCCGGGCCACTTCCGGGGCGGCGGCGCCGGCGGCGATGCGGCCGCAAGCGGGGCGGGGCAGGTGCACCGGACGCGCCGGAGGCCGGCCCGGCCTGCAGGCCCCGGTTTCCGCGCCTGCCGGCGCTACAGGCGGATCGCGGAGATCAGCCGCCCGTAGTCGGCTTCCTGACGGTGGCGGCTGCGGCGGTAGGAGAAGAACCGCGCCGGGTCGCTGTAGGTGCAATGCCCGGTCCACTCCGCGTGGCCGACCCCGGCCCGGCGCAGCCGGTGCAGCCCGAATCCGGGCAGGTCGAACAGGTAGCGCCCGTCCGCGCCACCGGCGAAGAAGCGGCCATGTTCCGGGTCGGCATCGAGAAACCTTTCCAGGAATTCCGCTCCCACTTCGTAGGCGCGCTGGCTGATCGTCGGGCCGATCACCGCGCGGATCGAGGCGCGCCGCGCGCCGAGTTTCTCCATCGCCTCGACGGTCGCCTCCAGGATGCCCTTCAACGCTCCCTTCCAGCCGGCGTGGGCGGCGCCGATCACCCCGGCACCGTGATCGGCCAGCAGCACCGGCTGGCAGTCGGCGCTCAGCACCGTCAGGGCGATGCCCGGCACATTCGTGACCATCGCATCGGCCCGCTGCCCCGGGGCCGGCCCCTCGGCGCCCACGGTCAGCACATCGGCCGAATGTACCTGATGCAGCGTTGCCAGCTTGCCGGCGGCGGGCAGGCACAGCGCTTCGGCGACCCGCTGGCGGTTGAGTTCCACCGCCTCGGCCTGATCGGAAGAGCCGGTGCCGCAGTTGAGCCCCTCGAAGATGCCCGACGAGGCCCCGCCGCGGCGGGTGAAGAATCCGTGGCGCAGCGGGGCGAGGCATTGTGCAGTGATGATTTCCAGCGTCATGCGGTCTCGGTCATCCACCATGGCCCGGGGGTGGGGGAGCGCCTTTCGGGTGGAGGGCGATGGTCTTGAACAGGGTTCCCATTTCGGACGGGTCGGTCAAGCGGTGAAAGGCCGCAAGATGGCTTTCCAGCGCTTCGCCCCGCAATGATTCGGCAAGCTTTCGCGCCCGCGCGCCGATCCCCAGCCGGTGCAGGAAGGTTCCCTGCGTGATCATCGGGGTGACGGTCAGCAGCGGTGCGGCGGCCTGGCTCAGCGCCTCGAAATCCACATGCGCCGTCAGATCGGCCTGGCCCGGGTGCGCCAGCGGGTGGTCGGGGGCCTGCCGGTGGAGGGCCTGCAGCGTGTCGCCCAGCGAACGCCAGCCGCCGTAGTCGAACAGCAGCGCAACGCCGCCGTGGCGGGCGATGCTCCCGGCGAGCGCCTCGATCAGCGGGCCGGCGGCGGGGCGGTGCTCCACGATGTCGCCCGGGCGGGTGTCCTTCAGGCGGTGGTCGAGCAGCGCCAGCGGCGCCGGCTCCGACAGGGCGAAGGCCAGCGCGCCGTCGGCATCGAGCGTGACCTGCAGTTCGCGCCAGCCCCTTTCGTGGCGCCGGAACTGGCGGATAGGCAGCGCGTCGAAGAATTCGTTGGCGACCAGAAGAAGCGGCATTTCGGGCAGTGTCGCGGGGCTGTCGTGCCAGGTCGGCTCGTGCCCGCGCAGGGCGTCGGCCTGCAGGGCCCGCATCCTGGGCGCCGCCTCGACCAGATGCAGGCGCAGTGCCCGGTGAAAGCCCGGCACCATGCGGGTGGCCCGCAGGATGTCGGCCATCAGCGTGCCGCGCCCCGGCCCCAGTTCGACCAGGGCGAAGGGGGCGGGGCTGCCCTGCTCCAGCCAGCTTTGCGCCAGGGCGAGACCGACGAGTTCCCCGAACATCTGGGAAATTTCCGGCGCGGTGATGAAGTCTCCCTGCCGTCCGAAGGGCTCGCGGCTGGTATAGTAGCCGTATTCGGGGTGCAGCAGGCAGTCGGCCATGTAGTCGGCCAGGCAGATCGGGCCGGTTGCCGCGATCCGCCGGGCCAGCAGCCGGGCCAGCGGGTTCATCGCCCGGTGCGCTCCTGCCGGCGTGCCATGATGATGGCGGCGATGCCGATCAGGATCATCGGCAGCGACAGCAGCTGGCCCATGCTGAGCCCCCAGCCGCCGGCGCCGATCACCCAGCCGGCCGGGTTGTCGGGGGTGATGAACTGCGCATCGGGCTGGCGGAAGAACTCCACGAGGAAGCGGGCGCTGCCGTAGCCGGCGAAGAACAGCCCCGCCGTCTGTCCCGGCCGCTTCAGCCAGCCGCGCTTCCAGACGAGGTAGAGCAGCAGCGCCCCCAGCAGCGCCCCTTCCAGCGCAGCCTCGTAAAGCTGGCTCGGGTGGCGCGCGCACAGCCCTTCCACGCCCGGGCAGTCCTGGGCCGCCGCGCCGGGGAAGATCACCGCCCAGGGAAGATCGGCGGGTTTGCCCCACAGCTCGGCATTGATGAAATTGGCGGTCCGTCCCAGCATCAGCCCCGGCGGCACGGAGAAGGCCAGCGCGTCGGCCATCGAGGCCAGCGGCAGCCCGTGGCGGCGCGAAAACAGCCAGACCGCGGCCACGACCCCGAGGAACCCGCCGTGAAACGACATGCCCCCCTGCCAGACCTTCGGGATGTCCAGCGGATTGGCCAGGTAATAGGCCGGCTGGTAGAACAGCACGAAGCCGAGCCGGCCGCCGACGATCACGCCCACGATGATCCAGGTCATCAGGTCGTCGAGCTGCGCCTTGTCCATCGGCGGCGTGTCGTCGGGCCAGAGCGCGGGGCGTTTCAGCGCGCGCGCGATCAGCCACCAGCCGATGACGATCCCGGCGATATAGGCCAGCGCATACCAGCGCAGGGCCAGCTCGAATCCGCCGATTTCGATGGAGAACAGTTCGGGGCTGATGTTCGGAAAGGGGATCGCCATGCTCTGCATGAGGCTCTGGATGGCCTCGGGGTGGGGTGAAGTCAAGCCGGGCGGGCTTGTCTCGGGCGCGCCGGCGGCGCATACAGGGGGGGCAGGCTACAGGAGGCGCAGATGCAGAGCAGCAGCCGGATCCTCGATGACATCGCCAGGCTGATGACGAACGCAATGGGCGTTGCCCAGGGCGCACGTCAGGAGGCCGAGAACGCCATGAAGAGCCTGATCGAGCGCTGGCTGGCGGAACACGAATTCGTGACCAGGGAAGAATTCGAGGCGGTGCGCGCCATGGCCGTGCGCGCGCGGGAGGAAAACGATGCCCTCGCCCGGCGAATCGCGGCGCTGGAAGCGACGGTCGGCGGGGATGCGCCGGCGGAGAAGGCGGCGGCCGGGAAGAAGACGGCACGAGCGGCTTCGCGGACGAAGGCGAAGAAAGCCGCCGCCGGAAAGGCGGGGAAGGCCGGCTGAGCGGCCGCAGAGGCATGCCCGCCCGGGCGTTCGCCCCGCCGGACTTCATCCCCCATCCCCTGCAGAGAAGCCCCTGCAGAGAAGCTCCCGGACACGCCCGGCCGGCGATGCGTGGCGCGCCGTCCGCTGCATCGCCCCGGGCATCGCGCGCCCAGCGGTTGTGCATTCCGGGGCGGAGGGCGCGAAAACCGTGAACCGGCAAATTGCCCCTTTACAGGGGCGGCCTTTCCCTGCACCATATCTGGTAAGCAGCGGCCTCGGTTACGCTGCTTCTTGATTGGGCATCAAGCTCTGGTAGCTGGCTGCGTTTGCGGAGCCATGTCCATGAGCGGGCGGTTTGACGAGGCGGATCATGGCATCCATCACCCAGGAGTTCCTTGCAGCGGATCCACATCCGATCGACATCGTGGAGCATGTCGCCGAGCTGCACCGCTGGGAGTTCGACCGGGTCGCCGACGACCAGATCGCGATGGCGGTAGAGGGCCAGTGGCGGGGCTATTCGATCACCCTGGCCTGGTCGGACAGCGACGAGACCCTGCGTCTGATCTGCACCTTCGAGATGGATCCGCCCGAGGGCACCCTGAACGGGCTGTACGAGGTGCTGAACCGCACCAACGACATCTGCTGGAGCGGGGCCTTCACCTATTGGGAAGCGCAGCGGCTCATGGTCTATCGCTACGGGCTGATCCTGAGCGGCGGCCAGGTGGCGGGCGCCGAGCAGGTGGACGTGATGATCAGGGCCGCCGTGGCCGCCTGCGAGCGCTTCTACCCGGCGTTCCAGATGGTCACCTGGGGGGAGAATTCGGCGCAGGATGCGATGCGGGTGGCCATCGCCGAGGCCTACGGGCACGCCTGACGGGCTTGCCCCGGATGTTGAAAGCTGTAGCAATTCCGGGCGTGGATGGCTGGCTGTCGGAGGATCTCATGGCGATGACGGAACTGGCGCAGCGCGGTCTGGTGCTGCTGGGCTGCGGTCGGATGGGCTCGGCGATGCTGGCCGGCTGGCTGGAGCGGGGGCTGCCGGCGCGTGCGGTCTGGGTGCTGGAGCCCGGGCCCTCCGAGTGGTTGCGCGGGCTTGAAGGCATCAGGCTGAATGCCGGGTTGCCGGACAGCCCGGCGGCCGTGCTGGTTGCGGTCAAGCCGCAGACGATGGACGAGGCCCTGCCGGCGCTCCGGCATCTGGGCGCGGGGGAGACGCTGTTTCTTTCGGTGGCGGCGGGGATCCCGCTCGGGAAATACGAGGCGATTCTGGGCAGGAAAACGCCGGTCGTCCGCGCGATGCCCAACACGCCGGCGGCCATCGGCAGGGGCATCACGGCGCTGATCGGCAACGGTGCCGTGGACGAATCCCGGATGCAGATGGCCGAGAGCCTTCTTTCGGCGGTCGGGGAGGTGGTGCGGCTGGACTCCGAATCCCAGATGGATGCGGTAACGGCGGTTTCCGGCTCCGGCCCGGCCTATGTGTTCCACCTGATCGAGACGCTCGCGGCCGCCGGCACGGCCGAGGGGCTGCCCGCCGATCTGGCCATGAGGCTGGCCAGGGCCACCGTCGCCGGGGCCGGAGCGCTGGCCGGGACGGCCGATGAAAGCCCGGAGCAGCTTCGCATCAATGTCACCAGCCCCGGCGGCACCACGGCGGCGGCGCTCGAGGTGCTGATGGATGCCGAGACCGGCTTTCCGGCCCTGCTGCGCCGGGCGGTGGCGGCGGCGGCGGCGCGCTCGCGGGAGCTGGGCGGGTGAGCGAGATCACGTTCGATGATTTCCTGAAGGTGGACATCCGCGTGGGCACGGTTGTCCGGGCCGCGCCCTTCCCCGAGGCCCGCAAGCCCGCGCTCAGGCTCTGGATCGATTTCGGGCCCGGGATCGGCGAACGGAAAAGTTCGGCCCAGATCACCGTGCATTATCAGCCTGATGCACTGATCGGCCGCCAGGTGATGGCAGTGGTGAATTTCCCGCCGCGCCAGATCGGGCCGTTCATGTCCGAAGTGCTGGTGCTGGGCCTGGCGGACGAAAACGGCGACATCGTGCTGATCGGCCCCGACCGGCCGGTCCCCGATGGCGAAAGGATGCACTGAACAGGGCGTATTGGGAAAACGGCGAAGGGAAACAGCCGGGAGGATGCAGCGATGAAGACGCTCCTGATTTCGCGCCGCCTGCCCGAGGCGGTGATGGCCCGGGCGCGGGAAGCCTTTGCGGTGCGCCTGCGCGAGAAGGATGCGCCGATGAGCCCGGAAGAGGCGGCCGCGGCGCTGCGGGAACATGATGCGATCCTGCCGACCCTGGGCGACGGTTTCGATGCCGGGGCCTTTGCCGCGGCCGGCGCGCCGCGTTGCCGGATCCTCGCCAATTTCGGGGTCGGCTACAATCACATCGACGTGGCGGCGGCCCGCGCAGCGGGGGTGGTTGTCACCAACACCCCGGGGGCGGTGACCGATGCCACCGCCGACATCGGGTTGATGCTGCTGCTGATGGCGGCCCGCCGGGCCAGCGAGGGCGCGGCGCTGGTGCGCTCGGGCCGCTGGACGGGCTGGGCCCCGACCCAGCTTCTGGGGATGCATCTTGGCGGCAGGACGCTGGGGGTGGTCGGCATGGGGCGGATCGGGCGGGCGATCGCCCGGCGCTGCCATTTCGGCCTGGGAATGGAGGTGGCATTCTTCAACCGCTCGCGGCTGGAAGAGCCGGGCATGCCGGCCCGCCAGCTGGACAGCCTGGCGGAACTGGCAGCGGCGGCGGATGCGGTGGTGGTGGCGCTGCCCGGCGGCCCGCAGACCCGGCACATGATCGGTGCGGAGTTCTTTGCGGCGATGCGGCCGCATGCGGTTTTCGTCAATATCGCCCGGGGCGACATCGTGGAGGAGGCGGCGCTGATCGCGGCTCTGGAGCAGGGAAGGATCGCCGGCGCCGGGCTCGATGTCTACGAGCACGAGCCGGAAGTCCCCCCGGCGTTGCGGGCGCTGCCCAATGTCGCCCTGCTGCCGCATCTGGGCACCAATGCGCTGGAAGTGCGCGAGAACATGGGGATGATGGCGCTCGACAATCTCCTGGCCTGGGCCCGGGGAGAGGAGCCGCCCAACCGGGTTGCCTGACCGGCCGGCGGCACCGCGCCTGCGGGCGGCCCGCGCGGACGGCGGCGCCGGTCAGGCGCTGGTGTTGCGGTCGCCGATTTCCTCGCGCCAGTGCCGGCGGCAGAGCGATACATAGGTTTCGTTGCCGCCGATCTGCACCTGGGCGCCGTCCTTGAGCACCTTTCCGTCCGGGCCGAGCCGCACCACCATGGTGGCCTTCTTGCCGCAGTGGCAGATGGTGCGCACCTCGCGCATCTCGTCGGCCAGCGCCAAGAGCGCGGCCGAGCCGGGAAACAGCTCGCCCCGGAAATCCACCCGCAGCCCGTAGCACATCACCGGCACGTTCAGGTCGTCCACCGCGCGGGCCAGCTGCCAGACCTGCTCGCGGCTCAGAAACTGCGCCTCGTCGATGAACACGCAGGCAACCGGCCCAGCTTCCAGCCGCCGCGCGATCTTGGCAAACAGGTCCTCGCCGGTCTCGAAGGTGTCGGCTTCGCAGCCGATCCCGATCCGCGATTCGATCCGCCCTTCGCCGGCGCGATCGTCGAGCCGGGCGGTCAGCAGATAGGTTTCCATGCCGCGCTCGCGGTAGTTGTGCGCGGCCTGAAGCAGCAGCGTGGACTTGCCGGCGTTCATCGTCGAGTAGTGGAAATACAGCTTTGCCATGGCGGCAGCTAAACCGAGCCGCGGGCCGACTGCAAGCGCCTGCGCGGAGCCGGCGCACCCGGCACCGGAGAGACGGCGGCGGGAAAGACGAGCGGGCAGGAAAAACGAGCGAACAGAGGTATCCGACATGTCCCACGGGACCGCGGGCCTGAGCCCGTTGGGGATGGAGCAGATCCCGAGTCATGCATTTTCCGGATTTGCCGCTGCCTGCGGGATCCGCAAGGCAGCGCCAGCGACCGAAGCCGCCCCCCTGTCCGCTCACCGGCACGAAGCCGGCTCTCGCCCCGGGAGTGCCGGGACGGATTATGAATGACATTTCCCCACCGGGGCAGTAATGGGAAAATGCGGGGCGTTTTCCCCTGTGTGGCATGCAATGTATGGGTGGTGCATGATGTCTGATTACCGGAATTACCTGAAACGCCATACCGAGAGTCTGGTCAAGGACATGGGGCTGGAGGCGGCCTGCCGTCTCACCGGCAGGTCGAAGGCCACGCTTGGGCGCTACTATTCCGAGGCGCCGGAGCACCGGGATCGCTTCATGCCGATCGATGTGGTCGCCACGCTCGAGGCCGCGGCCTCCTACCCGCATGTGACCGGCGCGCTTGCCGAGCTGCGCGGGATCACGCTTTCCTATGACGGCACGTCCAGGAACTGCTCGACCGGCGGGGTGAATTCCGACGTGATCACGCTCAGCCAGCGCTTCGCGGTGCTGATGGCCGAGTACAACCAGTCGATAGAGGACGGGGTGATCACCCTGTCCGAGGCGCGCCGGCTCCTGCGCGAGACGATCGCGATCCAGGAGGTTCTGCTGAGCATGAAGCTGAACCTCGAGGAAGAGGCGGTCTCGGCCGGCGGCTGAGGGGCGTCGCCCCCGGACGCCGGCGCTCCCCGGGACGCTCAGAGAAACACCCGCTCCACGAACCAGAACGCCCCGACGAGGGCGATTGCCAGCGAGGCAGGCCGGGCGATCGCGCGCCGATACCACGGCTTCCGCCCGAACGGGTATCCGAGCAGGGCCCAGGCGGCGCCGATCACCCCCAGCTGCCCCAGCTCGACCCCGATGTTGAAACCGATCAGCCCGGTTGCGAAGCGGGCGGGGTCCAGCCCGATTTCTCCCAGGACGGCGGCAAAACCCAGCCCGTGCAGCAGCCCGAAGCCGAAGACGACCACCGGCCGCCAGGGGCGCATCTCTCCCAGCAGGATGTTTTCCACCGCGACATAGACGATCGAGGCCGCGATCAGCGGTTCGACCACCGCCGGGGGTATCTGCACGATTCCCAGTGCAGCCAGCGCCAGCGTCGCCGTATGTGCCGCGGTGAAGGCGGTCACCTGGAACAGCAGCGGGCGCAGCTTCAGCGAGAAGAAGAACAGCCCGAGCACGAACAGGATGTGATCGAGCCCCTTGGGAACGATATGTTCGAAGCCGATCTTCACGTAATCGGCGAAGACGCGCGCCCAGGGCTGTCGGGCGGGCCGTTCGCGGGGCATCGGTTCGGACATGTCGCCGCCGGTCAGATAACCGGAATAGCCGTCGCCCGAAGCCAGGATCTGGCGCACCACCAGCGGCCCGTAGGCGGCATCCCAGCCGAAGACGACGGGCGTGCCGTCGTCGGGCAGGCGCGCCTGCAGGCGCAGCAGGCTGTCGCGCGGCAGCGTCAGGTCGCCGGGAGGGGGGATTTCCAGCCCGGCCGGTTCCGGCGTCAGCGGGGTTTCGCCGGCCCGCAGCCGGATGCCGCCGGCGATTCCGGGCCAGCCGGTCTCGAAGGCGGCGTGCAGCGCGGCCGGCTCCAGCGCGCGCAGCGCATCGTAGCGGGCCGCGTTCGGAGAATCATTGGTGTCGGCAACCGCGCTTGCGTCGATTCCGGCAAGCAGGGTTTCCAGGCTCAGGCGGATCTCGATCTCGACCCGCTCCCCGGAAATGCGCAGATCGGCGATCGCCGGGCGGATCTCGTGGGCGGTGGCCGGCGCCAGCCCGGCCGAAAGGGCAGCAACAAGGGCGGCAAGAAATGCCGGCAGGATGCTTGACAGCAGGTTCGACCATGTCCGCATATGGCGGTAAGGAGTGCACCCGATCATGAGAATTCTTGCCTGTCTTGCAGTTTGCCTCTCTCTTATCACGAATGCCGCGCTTGGCCACGAGTTCTGGATTTCCCCGCAGAAATATCGGATCGCGCCGGGCGAAACCCTGCTTGCCTCGCTGCGGGTGGGGCAGAATTTCTCCGGGGCGTCGGTCAGCTATCTGCCGCCGCGCTTCCGGCGCTTCGATCTGGTCCGCGGCGAGCGGATCCTGCCGGTCGCGGGGCGGCTCGGTGACGATCCGGCATTGTCGGCCACCCTTCCGGAGCCGGGGCTGTGGATCGTGGTGCACGAGACGGCCGACAGCATCCTCACCTGGGACGGCTGGGAGGATTTCGCCGCCTTCGTCCGGCACAAGGATCTCGGCGATACGCTGGAGCGCCATGTCGCGCGCGGCCTGCCGCCGGAGGGCTTTCGCGAACGCTACCGCCGCTTCGCCAAGGCGCTGATCGCGGTGGGCGCGGGGCAGGGCCGCGATTCGGCGCAGGGGCTGCGCACGGAGCTCGTGGCCCTGGACAACCCCTATGCGGACGATCCGCCCGGCGGGTTGCGCATACTCCTGCTGTTTGCCGGGCGCCCGCGCGCCGATGCGCAGATCGAGATCTTCGAGAAGGCTCCCGGCGGGCAGGTGACGGTCAGCACCCGGCGCACCGACGCTGCGGGGATCGCAACGATCCCGCTCCGCCCCGGGCATGAATACCTGCTGGATGCGGTGACGATGCTGCCGCTGGAAAACGCGGGCGATCCGGCCGCGCCGGCGTGGGAATCGCTCTGGGCCTCGCTGACCTTCCGGGTGCCGCCGGAAACGCCGTGACCGGCGCGGCGCGCCGCCCTGCCGCGGGCGGGTTCCGTCCCGCCCGCGCGGCGGATCTCGGCGGTTTTCCGCCTGCGGTCGCCGGTGCGGGCGGAACCGGCCGCGCGCTCTTGCCGTGCCTGCCCGCGCCCGGCTATCGGGGAGCGGGGCCGGGGGATCCGCCGGCCGGGCTGTTGTGGGGGATGCAATGACGCAAAGGGGTGCGCCGGCCGGGGAGGCCGCGCCGCATGACTGGCTGTTCGATGCATTGTGGGCGCTTTCAGACCGCAGCATCGAAGCGGGGTTGCCGCGTCTGGCGGCATGTCTGGAGGAGGCGATGGATGTCTATCTGGAAGAAAGCGGCACCGCTTGCAGGCCGCTCTTCCGGAGCCGCCGGGCGTGCCGTCAGGGCGCGGTGCGTCGGCAGGGGACATGCCCGCAGGCACATCTGCGCCCCGGGCAGCAGGAGCGGCTGCGCCGTTTCCTGGAGGCGCGCGCCCGACCCTGAGCCGGCGGGGAGCGGAACCGGGGCGGCTCGCAAGCGCCGTGCCCCGGCCCGCAAGGCCGGCAGGTGCCGCTTGCGCCCCTCCGCCGGTTCCGCCGCCCGGTTCCGCCGCCCGGGGCTGCCGACGGGGCAGGGCCGCCTGTTTCGCTCCGGAGACCGTTTCAGCCCTGCAGGCTGCGCACCGACAGTTCGCCCTCGCGGGCCGCCTTCATCGCCAGCGCCGCGGCGTGGCTGGCGGCAAGCGTGGTGAAATAGGGGATCCTGTCCATCAGCGCCACGTTGCGCATCGAGCGGCTGTCTTCCACCGCCTGCGCCCCTTCGGTGGTGTTCATCACCAGCTGCACGCCGCCGTCCTTCATCGCGTCCACGATATGCGGCCGGCCTTCGTAGACCTTGTTCACCACCTCCGCCTCGATGCCGTTTTCACGCAGGAAGGCGGCGGTGCCCCGGGTGGCGATGATCTTCAACCCCAGCTCGGCAAGGATGCGGGCGGTTTCCAGCAGCTGTGCGTTCTTGTCGCCTTCCTTGATCGAAAGGAAAACGGTGCCGGAATCGGGCAGATGGGTGCCGGCGCCCAGCTGGGCCTTGAGGAAGGCGCGGGGGAAGCTGCGATCCCAGCCCATGACCTCGCCGGTGGAGCGCATCTCGGGGCCCAGAAGCGTATCGACGCCGG